>JBAPRL010000102.1:0-21158 GCA_049281095.1 Candidatus Acidiferrales bacterium | reverse complement strand
ATGAAACGATGCGTGTTGTTCGTGGTGGCGGTTTTGGCGACGACGATTGTTTATGCGCAAGATGCGGCGGTGCCGGAGATTCCCTACCGGTCGGTTCCCAACTTTTTGAAGATGCCGCCGAATCTGTATTTAGGAGAAGTGTCCGGCGTGGCGGTGAACTCGAAGGGGCACGTGTTTGTGTTCTCGCGGGGCAATACCACAGGACCTGCGTACGGAGCGGCGGCAGCGCAACTGTTGGAATTCGACGCGCGCGGAAATTATATCCGCGAGATTGGGCACAACTTGTACGCATGGTCGTTCGCGCATACGGTGAAAGTCGACGCCCAGGACAACATATGGGTGACGGACAAAGGATCGGACATGGTGATCGAGTTTGATCCGGAAGGCCGCGTGGCGATGGTGTTCGGCCGCAAGCAGGAGGCGGCGGACGAGCACACGGGGCCGCTCGGACATCCGAAGCTGCCGCTGCCGCCAGTGGACGGGATGTTCCGGCAAGTGACGGACGTGGCGTGGGACGCGGAGGGAAATGCGTACATCAGCGACGGGTACATCAATTCGCGCGTGGCGAAAGTGGATAAGGATGGAAACTGGGTGACGTCGTGGGGCGAGCCGGGCGACAAGCCGGGCCAGTTCAATACGCCGCATAGCATCGCGGTGGACGCGCAGGGGAACGTTTACGTGGCGGACCGCGGGAACCGGCGCATACAGGTGTTCGATGGCGAGGGGAAATTTCTGCGCGAGATTACGATTGATGTGCCGGCACCGCCGGATGCGCGGCCGGCAATCGGCAACATGCCGGCGAACCCCGCCGCGCTCAAGGGCACCATGGCGCCGGGCGCGCCGTGGGCGATTTGCATTACACCTGGACCACATCAGGTACTGTACAGCTCCGACGCGTATCCGGGCCGAATTTACAAGCTCAGCTTGAACGGGAAGGTGCTGGGAATGCTAGGCGAATCGGGCAAGCAGCTGAAGCAGTTTGGCTGGATACACGAAATCGCGTGCCCGTCGGAGAATGAATTGTACGTGGCCGAATTATTGAACTGGCGGGTGCAGAAATTGATTTTGGAGCCGCAGCCGTAAAAAAGACTGGCTCGTCCCAGGGGGCGAATCGGGACGAGCCAGAGGTGGACAGCTTGACTGAAGATTGATCGGTGAAAATCAGGGCATTTGCTGCAGCACGCGTCCCGTACTGGGATCGAGAATTAACCTCGGTGCACGATTCGCGCCTTTGAAATCAAAGAAGCCAAAGAGCGAACCGGCCTTGACGTCGTTGGAGTCTCCGCCGACCCTGCCGAGGCCCCAATTGTCTTCGATGAAGCGGATGATCGAAGACTGATCGGTCATCCGGCTATCGATGTAGTTCTGTTTCGAATAAGGCGAAATCACGATGAGCGGCAGACGAGGACCGTAGCCGCAGCGACCCGGGTTGCCGCCTGCCGGAGTCACGCCGCAGGAGCCGGGAGCAGCGAGTTCGTCGTCGTTCGCATCGGATTGGTTCACCACAGTGTCCATCTGGTGGTCGTACCAGCCATCGGAATCATCGTAAGTGATGATGATGGCGGTGTCCTTCCAGTACTGGCTGTTGGCGATGGCATTGATCGCTGTAACTAACCAAATCTGTTCGTCCAAAGGATCCGAATTGCCAGGGTGACCGTTCTGGACCGCCTTGGCTTTCAGAAAACTGACGGACGGGAGCCGACCTTCGTTGAGGGCGGTGAAGAACAGGCTCAGATCGTACTGATGGTTCGCCTGGTCGGTCTCGCCGATCTTTGAATCATCGGTTGGCGGCAAGTGGTGCTGATTGGCGGTATCCGCAAAATACTCGAAGGGATTGTGGTGCGGGACATAATCGGTCTCCGGGACCGGGGGCAAGCCCGTGGAGGTTGCTCCACAGGAGGCGACCCCTGCGGTCACCGAAGTGGGTGCAAAGCCCCCCTGGAACCAACCCCAGGTAAGGTGTTGGTCATTCAGAAGATTGCCAATGTTCGTTCCGGTGACGCTCGTGTGCGTTTTTGATGGGGCGGAACAATCGTCAAAGGCCGGATCGGGGTCGCCAATCACTGCGCCCGTGCTCGCGCCATTTGCGATGACGCCGCTGGCGCTCCCATTGACGAGCGTTGCATTCGAGGTCGTACCGGCGACCAAGTTGAGAGCGCCCACGGTGGACGGGCCGAACATGGTGCCGTAGAAATTATCGCTGAGGGCATAGTGCTGCGCGTAGTTCCACCAAGCGGTGACGGTATTGCCGTCGTAGTAGCCCATGACGAGTCCGGCACCGTGTCCGTAATCGCATTCGACGCCGCTGCTGGTACCGCCGGTGCCGGTGTTTTGGGGGAACTTGTCCATCAGGCCATGATCGAAGGCGAGCTGCTCGGGCGTGTAGTCATGATTTTGGTCGCAGGTCCACGCTTCGGAGCGGTCCAAGCGGAACGGCTGCGCCGAATTTGGATTGTCATCGAGCAATCCGCCGCTGCGGAGATTGTTGACGCGCGGCGTATCGTCCGCGGCTTGGAACTTTGGCTCGCCGCTCGGGTTCGTGGCGTAAGGATAGGTGCCGAAATAGTGGTCGAATGAGATGTTCTCTTGAAAAAGCACGACGATGTGCTTGATAGGCGACGCGGTCTGGACGGCATCGGCTCCGTTCTTTTCCTGCCCGGAACAGAGACTGGCAGGTCCGATGACCAGCAATGCGGCGACCGCGAGAAAAGTAAACAAGCGGCGACGGTGCACTCGAATCATGAATCCTCCTGTGACGAATTTATGAGGGGCTGGAAGCATCGGCTCCTTTACAGGAAGAGGCCGCTGATCTCGCGGCGGGTATCGAAGCTCCTGAGCCAACCCCTTCCGCCCCGTAGATACGCGAGAGCTGTTAACGTTTCGTGAGAGGCTAGTTAAAATTTCGCTGAACCTTGGAGTGTGCCGTTTTGGAGCCGGCCCGAATGGCTAACGCCTTTGGATGGACTGCGCTGGCTGGCTTTGGCCTTTACGAGAATCGTTCCCATCATTCCGCCGTCTTCGTGTTCCAACAAATGGCAATGGTAGACGAAAGTGCCGACGCTATTCGGGTCGCGGAAATCCATGCGCAGCTTAACGCTCGGGAATTCAGGGCTTTTGCCGTCCCAGTAGGCGACGTTGACGGTGTCTCGCAGAAATGGCTCGTCGACGGGAACACCATTCCATTCCGTCAGCAGAAAATGAATTTGGTGGATGTGAAACGCGTGCAGCTCCTGCGTGCGGTTTTCGATGATCCAGTCCTCGACGTCACCCTGTTGGACGACGATATTGGGCTTCGTCGAACGCGGATCGAAGGGCACAGGCGGCTGCCCTTCGACGGTGAGCATGAAGACCGTGGGGCTGTTGGGATTTTTGGGATCTTGCGGGATTTCGGAAAAGTACAGCGTCCTCGTGCGGACCGGTTTGACGTCGCCGAGCCAAGCGGAGGTGGGGCGCGGAAGAGGTGAAGGCGACGCGGGTAATCTGGAAGCCGATTCGGGCGCTGCTTCAGAAACGGCGATGGTTGCCAGCGGCCGCGTAGGATCATTCTCGCCAGCAGGTCCAGTATCTACAGTACGCGTGACAAAGCTGGCGTGAGCGCCTTTGGGCAGGCCTTTGAAAATGAATTCGACGCGGCCGGCGGGCGGCAGGAGAATATGGCTTTCCCAGATCACGCGATTCCCTGCCATGCCGTTCTCGTTGATGGGAATGCCGTCGAGCGAGACGACGCCGAGGGGTTGCGGAACGTTATCAGCGAGCACCTGGAGATCGAGGTAGGTGATGGCCGAGCCGTTAAGGACGCGCCAGAACTGCTTTTCCATTGGCCTAACGAGAATCTGGGCTGGCGGATATTCCGGAAATGGCACCGGGACGAAATTGATGGAGAGGTCCTTGGCCGGTTTGCCGCCGCCGGTGCCGGTATTCAGAATGTCGCCCTCGGGATCGCGCAGCACGATGGGAGGAGGGACATTGCCGGATGCAACCGGCTCGGCGTCGGGATTGAGCAGATTCTGGTCACGAATAACAAACAGGCGCTCGGGCAGGCCTGCAAGCAAGCGGTTGGCGCGCTCGATTCCGTCGACGATCAAAGCGCCGGAAGCGCCGCCGAGGACCTGCACGTTGGTGTAACCGTGGACGTGGGGGTGATACCAGTAGAGGCCAGGCGGCTCGTCCGCGGGAATACGAAAGCGATATTCAAAGGGCCGCGAGCCGGGCTGGACCATGGTGCGGAGAACATCGTCTTCGTGGCAAGTAGGAGGGACGGTCAGACCGTGAAAGTGGAGGTTGGTGGAAAGGGCGGTCATGGTCACACCGTCGCACGGGGATTGGACCGGCATGGGCATGGAATTTGTGGGCGCGTTTATGGCCGTGCTGACGGGAGTTTGCACGCCCGAATTCCCGGCTGTTTGCGGAGGCGTTGTCAGCTCATTGCGCAGGCGCAAAATGAGCAGGTCGCCGGGCTTGACGCGAAGCGTGGGAGCCTCGCCGCCATTTTTCGAGAGGTAGCAGTATTGTTCCTGGCCGTCAGCGGCGATGAAGTTCACATATGTGAGCTCGGTCTTCAAGACGCCGCGGTGGCTGCGAATTTCTTCTGGTTCGGTGACGATACTTCCGGGAGCGGGGCGTTGGCAGGCCGACAGTTTGCCACGTAAGCGGAGCTGTTGGGCAAACGAGCTCCGAGGACCCAGCGCGAACAGCACGAGCGCAAAAATCGCAGTTCTCAGCAAGTCTTTTGTGCCCCGAACCGACATAAATTGGCCAGCAAACCAGTTGAATGTTTGCGAGACGGCCTGTGGATCTCGTCCATGCAGAACTTTTGTTGCGCGGCAATTCTTATCCACGATTGTTACAGCGAAATGAACGCGCTGTAAGAGGGGCGGGCGCGAGAAAAGATGACCACCGATGACGCCGAGTGCTTGGAGCATTGCGCGTTGCAGCGAATTCACAGACGTTTCATGCAGGCGAAATGAAACGCCATTACATTCTGCTTCGCCAGGGTTTGGATTTTGAACCGGCGCGTGGTGTCAACGACAGGAAGAGAATGGAGGCTTTCGATGCGAAGAATGTTCGCCTTTGTGGCTGCCATCATGATCGGTTTGCTTTTGAATCCAGCCCTGATTGTGGCACAGCCGGGCAAACCCAATAATTTTTCGACCGGGCAGTTGCAGACGACAACGCCGATCAAACATCTGGTGGTTATTTTCGACGAGAATATTTCCTTCGATCATTACTTTGGCACTTATCCGAGCGCTCTGAATCCGCCGGGAGAACCGCCATTTGTTGGGCGCCCGAACACGCCCACGGTGAATGGGCTGACGCGAACGCTCTTGCAGGACAATCCGGATTCGGCAGCACCATTTCGGCTGGACCGCTCAGAGGCGGTCACTTGCGACAACGACAACCACTACAAAGACGAGCAGGAGGCGTACGACGGCGGTTTGCTGAACGAGTTCTCGGAGATCTTGAGCGGCACCGGTACCGGTTGCACGCCAAACCTGTCGATGGGCTACTACGACGGAAACACGGTCACCGCGCTGTGGAACTACGCGCAATATTTCGCGATGAGCGACAACTTCTTCGCGACGGAATTCGGAACCACGGTGATGGGCCATTTGAACCTGGTATCGGGACAGACCAATGGCGCCGTTCCGGCCTCGGTGCCGAAAGACGTCTTCAACGGCTCGGTGATCGCGAACATCGATCCTGTGCAAGATGACTGCGATACGAGCACGACAACGATTCAAATGTCCGGGCTGAGCATTGGCGACCTGCTGAACGCCAAGGGAATTACGTGGGGCTGGTTCTACGGAGATTGGACGCCGACGAGCTTTAGCGGCGGCAAGGCGGTGTGCAACAGCGAGTATGACGCGCACTACACGCCCTTTCAGTATTACGCGTCGACGGCGAATCCGCACCACACGCCGCCGTCGTCGGTGAGCGCCATCGGAACACGGATCAGGCCAACCACCAATACGCCATCACGGATTTCTGGAACGCCGTGAAGGCCGGCAATATGCCCGCGGTGAGTTTCCTGAAGGCGCCCGCCGACCAGACCGGGCATCCTTCGACGTCGAGCCCTTTGGCCGAGCAACAGTTTCTGGTGGATACGATTAACCAACTACAGCAGTCGCCGGAGTGGAAGGACATGGCGATCATCATCACCTGGGACGACTCGGACGGCTGGTATGACCACGTGATGCCGCCGATCGTCAATCAATCGAACGATCCGGCGAATGACGCGCTGCTCGGCGCAACGGGGCTTTGCGGCTCGGCGGCCGCGGGAGCATATGAGGATCGATGCGGATACGGGCCGCGGCTTCCGTTCCTGGTGATCTCGCCATTTGCCAGGGAAAACTTCGTGGGGCACTCGCTCGCGGACCAGACGTCGATCACGCGCTTCATCGAGGACAATTGGCAATTGGGCCGGATAGGCAACCAGTCGTTTGATGCGGTTGCCGGTTCGATACTGGATATGTTTAATTTTCAGACCGACGGCATGAGCGCCCGCGCGCTTGGCAGGATTCTGATTCTCGATCCCGACAGTGGGGAGCCGATTGGCCCGATGCCGTAGTAGTTATGTATAGGCAGGATTGGAATTAGGTCAGCGACCAGCCGATCAGAGTGAGAGTGAGCAGGGACAGGAGAACGCCCAAACTGAACAGGCTCAGCGCATGCCCGCGACCCAACAGCGAATCGCGGGTCTGCCGGTGCAGGCAAAGCAGAGCCAGCACAAGGCCGACCGTGGCCCACGCCAGCATAGGGGGCAGGCCGTTATACCTGCCGATGAGGGATAGGAATTGATAGGGCACCTGGTTGGCGGGCACCCACCAGGGAATCATCGGCGTCAGGGCGGCAGCGACCACAAACATCAGCAGCTTTTTCGTGAGCCAGCGCTTGATTTTTGGCCGCGTTCCCCTCAGCTTCGCTCGACGCCAAACGAAGTAGTCCCATGCGAGCAAGGCGCCGATGATGGGTATCCATCCGTAAACCGCGGCTTTGCGATCCAGCCACAGCCACGCGCGGAACAAGTGCCCGGCTCTTCGCGCATATGCCAGCCGGGGCAGTACGAACCATCCCACCGCCGAGTTGCACGCCACCGCGGCAAGCAGAGTGACCAAGCTTATGAGCTGGAACCAGTGGCGCGTGGGCACTGTTCCGCAGCTTGCGCAGACGCGGTGCTTGGGCTCGAACTCCTCACCGCAACGGTCGCAGAAAAAGCTCTCGGCCAACGGATTTGCGGTCGCGGCCATTACCGCAAGCATAGTTCATCGGATGCTTCGAGGACTACTGTACGATGGGGCGGATTTGGAGCAGGTACGGCAGGCACGGGGACCTGGTGCGAGGAAGAATAAACTGAAACTAAACAATTTAAAGCGGGCGAGGCCATAAGCCGGATTTTGTACGCTGCGGATCGCGCTAGGATTGCTCCCGACGCAAAACACAGCGTGGCGATCATTCCTCTGGGCCTTCGATCACTCGAAAGGCTCGATGCGGCCTACCCGAGGGTTCCATTGCGACGGGCCGGGCCAGCCCTACCCTCCTATTTGGCCTTGCTCCACGCGGGGTTTGCCGTGCCTCCGATGTCGCCACCGGAGCGGTGGGCTCTTACCCCACCGTTTCACCCTTGCCTGTGCGGCACCTGAACAGGCCAGCCAGAGGTTTTGCCTCTTGCCGGCCGCCGAGTGCAATCCTCACCGGCGGTTTGGTTTCTGTGGCACTGTCCGTAGCAGAATCCTCGCGAATTCCGCTCCCTGGCGTTACCAGGCGCGTTGCCCTAACCGTTCCGAAACGGCGGAGTCCGGACTTTCCTCCAGCGCGATCATCGTGAGATGAACGCACCAGCGATCACCCGCCCCGCCCGCTGGACTCATTATAAGGGCGGACGTGATTGGGTATCAACGGGTATCCATTGCAGTTTCGTGGGCTCGCGCTCGACGGGCCCGGAATCGGGCGCTCGCGCCGAGCGGGAGGCTTTCGTGGTTGCGCGGCGGGCGGGCGGGGCGTACCATTTGCGACAATAGCCCCGGGCCCAGGATGCGAAAGCTCGTTCGCCGTGAAGAGGCTATCGGCGGCGAGGTGTATTCCTCCATAGGCAGAAGCGGCGTGAGCAAGCAATCCACTCCATCGAAGCCAGTGACGGCGCGAGACCTCACGGGAAAGGTCGTGGGCCGATTTGCGATCGATGCGCGTCTGGGAGCTGGCGGCATGGGAGAGGTGTATCGCGCGCGCGATACGAAACTCCATCGCACGGTAGCGCTGAAACGCGTGGCGGGCGACCTGTGGACCAATGAGAAGTCCCGCGAGCGCCTGTGGAAAGAAGCGCTGTGCGCGTCCCGGCTGAACGATCCGCACATTGCCGCGATTCACGACGCCTTCGAGGAGCAACACGAAATTTTTCTGGTGATGGAGTACGTCGAAGGGCAGAGCTTGCGCGACCGCATGCGCCGATCGCTCTCCGTGGGAGAGTTCCTGGCCATAGCGGTGCAGTGCGTCGCGGGGCTCGATGCCGCGCACCGCGGCGGGATTCAGCATCGGGACATCAAGCCGGAAAACATTCTACTGACGCGCACTGAGCAGGTGAAGATTCTGGATTTCGGCGTGGCGCGCCGGTTGCCCGGCGACGCTGAAGGAACGACCATTGACTCGCTCACGCAAGACGGCCTGATGGGAACGGTGATTTACATGGCGCCGGAGATCATTGAACAGAAACCGTCGGACGATCGCGCGGATATTTTCTCCATGGGAATCGTGTTCTATGAAGCGCTGACCGGGCGGCATCCGTTTCGCGGGCCGACATTTCTTGAAACGTGCCATCGCATCCTGAACCACACGCCAGCGCCGATCAACAAGTCGAACGCCGAAGTTCCGCAAAAACTCGACGCCATTATCGCGCGGATGCTGGCCAAGCGGCCCGCGGAGCGCTATGGCAGCGCGGGGGAAATCCTTGCGGATTTGCAGGAAGCGCTGCGCGAGCGAGATCGAAAAACCCTGACCGTGCGCGCGCTTCCTGCGGCGAAGAACAAGTCATTCCTCGGATGGAAATTGTGGATTGCGGCGGCGTGCGTCGCGCTGGGAGCGGGCGGATTCTTCGCTTATAAACATTATCAAAGGCCGGTGCTCGGCGAGCACGCACCCATTCTCATTACGGATTTCGAAAATCGCACCGGGCAGCCGGTGTTCGATCAGACGGTCACGGAAGCGGTGCGCGAGTCGCTGGAACAGTCGCGGTATTTTCGCGTGATTCCGCGCTCACAGGTGCATGAAGCAGCGCAAATGATGGGAAGGAACAACGCGGCGCGCGTGGATCGTTCGTTCGGGCGGGAATTATGTTTGCGCGACAATTGCCGCGCGGTGCTGGCGGGCATGATTGTCGGAACGGGTCCGAAGTACGAAATCACGGAGGAACTGGTCGATCCGGCGAAGGATTCCACCGTGCTGGTGGAAAGCGCGTCGATGAATTCAGCGGCGGATCTCTATCCGGCGGTAGATACGTTGACCAAAAAGCTGCGCAAAGGCCTGGGCGAATCCTTGGCGCAGATCTCCCAAAGCAGCCAGCCGCTGCAACAGGTGACCACTTCCTCGCTGCCGGCGCTGCAACGATATTCCGAGGCGCTGGACCTTTTCGAAGCAGGTAACATGGACGAATTTCTGCCTTTGGCGCAAAGCGCCGTCGCCCTGGATCCGAATTTCGCAATGGCTCACTTGTATTTGTCGCGGGCCTACGGCTCTCAAGGAAACGCGGAAGCTGCGAAAGAGCACCTGGCAGCAGCGATGAGCGGACTCGATCACGTCACGGAGCGGGAACGCCACCTGATTCTCGCGGAAAATTACGAATTTCAGGACTCCTATGAAAAGGCCGCGGATGAATTCCGGCTGCTGACGGAGGTTTACCCGGATGACTTGGAAGGATTCCGAGGGCTGGGAGAAACGTCGATTTGGACCGGGCGCGTGGAAGAAGCGGTGCCCGCGGAGATGCACGCGCTGGAGCTGGCGCCGCACAGCGCCGTGGACCATTTGCGCCTGATTCTCGACCTAGACAGACTGAACCGGTTCGACGAGGCGCTCCGCGCTTATCAAAAGGCGAAAGCGAGTGGCGCGGAAAGCCCCTTGCTGCGATGGGGCACAGGCCTCGCGTATCTGGGAAAGGGCGACACCAAGAGTGCGGAGCGCGAATTTCGACTGCTGCGAACGGAAGGCGGCCCGGGCCGGGAAAGCCTTGCATCACTTTATCTGGCGCGAGTGTCGATGTACGAAGGCCACCTGCGCGATGCGGCCGACGAACTGCGCAAAGGCTTGATGCTGGACCAAAAAATGAACAATCAAACATGGATGCCAGTGCAGCGCTACCTCCTGGCGGAAATCTCGCTAGACCGCGGCAATACGGCCGATGCGCGTGAGGTGAAAGAGCAAATGGCGCGAGAAGCGCAGGCGAGCCGCGAGTCGGAAGAATTGCGCCGGGCAGGCATGATTTCGATTGAATCGAACGACATTCCAACAGCGCGACAGCTCCTTGCCACCCTTGCCGAAGTGCGCGGACAAGTTGAAAGCCAATTTGTGCAAAGCTGCTATTACAATCTGGACGGCGCGCTGAGTTTGGGCGAAGGGCATGCCGACGCCGCGGTCGAGAGCCAACGCCGGGCTGCTGTGTTTTTCCCGCGCTATGAGGCCTATCTTGGCCTGGGCGATGCACTGGCGGCAAAGCACGACTGGAGCGGAGCGGCGCAGGCGTATAAGCAGTATCTCGGCTTCGAAGGCGAGATTTTGAACGACGATTCACCGAGCGACTGGGTACTGGCCCACTTGGCGCTCGCGAGAGCACTGGCGCAAGCGGGCGACGTCGAGCAATCGCGCAATTACTACGACCAGTTCCTGCAGTTGTGGTCAAACGCAGATGCGGACTTGGCGGACGTCAGAAAAGCACGAGCGGAAAGACAGGAACTGGGCAAGATAAAGCATACCGTCTTAAACCGGCCAAGCGCAGTTGCAGGAGAGAAGTAGGCTCACGTTACTTGGAGGAAATATGCACAGTGGACAAGCACAGGAAAGAGCAGATGGCCGTTCGGAACCGACTCGGGAGCAGTTGGAGCATCTTCTCAAGTGCCATCTCACGGTTCTCCTCAGTAAAGGGAAAGGCCCGGTCGAAATCGGATGGGTCAGCGATTGCGGGGATAAGGCCTGCCACTTGGCAAACAGGACAGTTGCCTTCTACAACTGCCCCAAGAAACCCTGTCCGCCGATTTCTACCTAGTCCGCGTCCAAGAAGGGCTCTCAGGCGCAGCGGGGTATTGGTGCGTTCGCTCTGGCATCGAGACGCATCGAACGAAGCGAAACGCGCACGGATGGTAAAGCATCAAAATTTCATGGCTGCTATTCGCCGCTGTCACGACCGTCTCGACGATGGGGGCTCGGCATGCTACTTCACCAGATATCGCTCAAGAGGATCGAGGGAAACTCATGCGCCGTGCAGCAATCCCGCTTGCGGTTATCGTCCTAGCGTTTGCCACGTTTGGTCAAAGTAAGAAACCTGCCGCGCCTGCACCGCCGAAAACGCCACAGTTTGGGCATTGGGGTCCATCAGGCTACCACTTGGTTCGGAAGATTCCCATTCCCGGGAACAATTCGTGGGACGGGCTCGAATTCGATGCCGCGCGGCGGCGGCTTTTCGTCGCACATGGCGTGCACGTGGTTGTGGTGAATCCGGACACGGGGAAAATCGTCGGCGACATTCCGAACACGCTGGGCGTCCATTCCATTGCGCTGGCGCCCGCCTTGGGCCGCGGGTTCATCACCGACGGACAAACGAATGACGTGACCATTTTCAACTTGAGCACGTTGAAAGTGATCGGCGTCGCGCCCACAGCGGACGAGCCGTATGCGATTGTTTACGATCCTGCGACGAAGCGAGTGTTCACGATGAACCACAGCTCGAGCACGGCTACGGCCATCGACGCGGTCACGGGCAACCCCATCGGAGATATTGCGCTGGACGGTCAGCCGGCCGGAGCGGTGGCGGATGGCCAGGGGCATATCTACGTCAACCTGGAAAGCACCAGCGAGGAATTACAAATCGACTCGAAGACGCTGGCGATTCTAAATCGCTGGCCGATGTCACCGTGCGAAGGGCCCAGCGGCCTCTCGATAGATCCCCAGCGGAGGCTGCTCTTTGCGGGCTGCCGGAACGACAGAATGGGAATTTTGAATGCGGATACCGGGAAAATACTGGCAGCACCGCCAGCCGGTTCACGCGCGGGCAGCGGTCGCTTTGATCCCGCGACGCAGTATGCATTCAGCGCCAACGATGATGGCACGCTGACCATCGTGATCGAGGCTGGAGACGACCGATTCAACGTGGTCGAAAACGTGGAAACGGAACGCGGGGCGCGCACCGTGGCGCTCGATCCCACGATGCATGAAGTTTTCCTGGTGACCGCGCAATATCAGCCACCTCCTCCGAATGCGCCGCCTCACACGCAGCCACAGATAATTCCCGAAACCGTTCACGTCTTGGTGTTTGGCAGAGACTATAACTATAAATAACGGTTGCGTTGACATCGCTTTGAAACCTGATCCGCCCGCGAGCCGTCACTGGTACCAGCGGAGACGCCCGTGGCGGATGCGAGCATGCGGCGGAACGTGAGCTAGCTTTGCGTCCTTGCGAGATTTCCTTCGCCCCCTGACGAAAGAGGAGAGTGCGATGAACAGCCATTCGAGACTGCTCAAGCTGGCCAGAACCATAACTCTGTACAGTGTGGCATTTTTTATCGCGGCGGCGATCGTCGCGTCGACGCGTACGCCGGCCAAAGGCCATGTCGCGGCGGCAACCGCGCAAGCGGCCGGGGCGTCGGGCTACCACCTGCTGAACACGATTCCGGTGGCGGGCGACACGGGCTGGGACTACCTGAAGTTCGACCCGTCGACGCGGCAGCTTTTCATTTCGCGCGGAGACCACGTCGCGGTGGTGAACGTGGACACCGGAAAATTGGTCGCGGACATTGGCGGTATGCAGGGCATTCACGGCATCGTGCTTGCCCCAGAATTCAACCGCGGATTCGTCACCGACGGCCGCGCGGCAAAGGTGTGGATCTTTGACCTGAAGACTTTGCAGGTGACTGGGTCCGCTCCAGCGGACGAGGACGCCGACGGCGAGGTCTATGATCCGGCGTCGAAGCGCGTGTTCACCATGAACGGTGACTCGAAGACTTCGACCGTCGTTGACGCGGCGACGGGAAAGGCTGTGGGCAAAATCGACCTCGGCGGGCAGCCGGAATTCCCGGTTGCGGACGGACAGGGACATGTTTACGTCAACATCGAAAGCACCAGCGAAATCGTCGAAATCGACTCGAATACGATGAAAATTACCAATCGCTGGCCGCTCGCCCCGGGACAATCGCCGAGCGGGTTGGCGATGGACACCGCGAACCGGATTCTCTTTTCCGGCTGCCACGACAAGATGATGGCTATCGTCAATGCCGATACCGGCAAGGTGATCGCGAGTCCGGCGATTGGCCAGGGCGTGGACGCGACGCGATTCGATCCGGGCACCGGATACGCGTTCGCCTCGAATGGCGACGGAACGCTGACCGTGATCCATGAAGATTCGCCGACGCAATTCAGTGTGGTCGAAAATGTGCAAACGGAACGCGGAGCGCGCACCATGGCGCTCGATCCGACCACTCATGAAGTTTTTCTGGTGACGGCGAAATTCCAGCCGCTCCCTGCCAACGCGCCGCCGCACACGCGGCCGAAGATGGTGCCGGGCACGTTCCACGTATTAGTGTTTGGGAAATAACCAAAGACAGGAAGAGGAAAAAGGCGGGCGCGAGTTATTGGCGACCGCTTTTATTTTTTGGCGAGGAGTTTTTCGAAGGCGGCTTCGTCGAGAATGGTGACACCCACCGACTGCGCCTTGGCGAGCTTTGAGCCTGGATCCGCGCCGGCCACCACATAATCCGTTTTTTTGCTGACGGAAGAAATCACCTTGCCGCCGTGCGAAGCGACGAGCTGGCCGGCCTCCTCGCGCGAGTGGCGCTCCAGCGTGCCGGTGAAAACGAACGACTTCCCCGCCAGGCGATTGTCGGTGAGCGCGCGGCGCTCCTCTTTCATGCGCACGCCTTTTTCGCGCAGGCGCTCGATCAATTTGCGGTTGGCTTTCTCGGAGAAAAAGTCGGCGACGCTAGCAGCGACCTTCGGGCCAATTTCGTGGACTTCCATCAACTCTTCGGCGGAGGCGTCTGCAATTTTTTCCATCGAGCCAAAATGCTCGGCGAGCAATTGCGCGGTGCGTTCGCCGACGAATCCGATGCCCAGGCCGTAAATCAAACGCGAAAGCTCGTTCTTTTTGCTGGCGGCGATTTCGTCGAGAAGATTCTGCGCCGATTTTTCGGCCATGCGTTCGAGCGCGGCAAGATCGTCGAGCTTGAGCGCATATAAATCCGCGAAATCCTTGACGATTCCCTTCTCCACAAGCTGGTCGACGATTTTTTCGCCGAGGCCATCGATATTCATCGCGTGCCGCCCGGCAAAATGAATCAGCGATTCCCTGCGCCGCGCGGGGCACATGGCGTTGACGCAGCGGTAAGCGACTTCGCCCTCCACGCGGTGAATGCGCGTGCCGCATTCCGGGCATTTGTCCGGCACGACGACGGGCTTTTCTTCCTTGCCGTGTTTTACGACTTTGAGGACATGCGGAATGACGTCGCCAGCGCGCTCGACGAGAACGGTGTCGCCTTCGTGAATGTTCAGGCGCTCGACTTCGTCCATGTTGTGCAGCGTGGATTTGCTGACGGTCACGCCGCCGATGGGCACCGGTTCAAAAAAGGCGACGGGCGTGAGCGTGCCGGTGCGGCCGACGTTAAATCCGATCGCTTTGACCAGTGTGGTTCCCTGCCGCGCGGCCCATTTGAACGCGATCGCCCAGCGCGGCGCTTTCGAGGTGTAGCCCAGCTCCGATTGCAAGCCGACGTCATTGACTTTCACTACCACGCCGTCGATTTCATACGGCATCTTGTCGCGCTTGGCTTCCCATTTCGTGCAATATTTCTCGACTTCCTCGATGCCTTCGCAGACTTCGAAGTCGTCGCTCGCGCGGAAGCGCAAACGTTTCAGCGCTTCGAGCGATAGGGAATGCTTTTTGAGCGGGACGCGCGCGCCGGAGAACAGGTAATATGCGAAAAAGTCGAGCTTGCGCGAAGCGGTGATGGACGGGTCGAGCACGCGGACGGCTCCGGCGGCGGCGTTGCGCGGATTCGCGAAATGTTTTCCTCCCGCGGCGTCTTGCTGGCGATTCAGCTCTTCGAACGCAGCGCGGGTCATCATCGCTTCACCGCGCACTTCAATATCCGCGGGCAGGGCGAGCTTTTTCATCTCGCTGAGGTCGAGGCGCAACGGAATGGAGCGAATCGTTTTCACGTTGGCGGTGACGTCTTCGCCGGTCTGTCCGTCGCCGCGCGTCACGCCGCGAGCGAGCACGCCATTCTCGTAAATCAGCGCCAAGCTCAAGCCATCGAATTTGTGTTCGGCGACATATTCGATCTGTTCACGGCCGGTGAGCTCGCGAGCGCGCCGGTCGAATTCGCGCAGCTCCTCATAAGAGAGCGCGTTATCGAGGCTCATCATCGGCCGCGCGTGGCGATAAGTTTGGAACCCGCCGCGCGGCTTGCCGCCAACGCGCTGCGTCGGCGAATCGCCGGTGATGAATTCCGGATGCTCCTCCTCGATGGCCTTGAGCTTGCGCATGAGCTTGTCGAACACCGCGTCGGAAATCTGCGGCGCGTCGAGGACGTAATAAAGATGCTCATGCCTGCGAATTTCTTCGCGAAGCTTTTCCACTTCTTTGGTCAACGTAGCGCTGGCAGCCATGCAGACCTCAATAAAAAAGTTGCAGTGCGCACTCCGCCGGCCGAAGCCGGAGCGAAGTATTATACAATGCGCCCGTTCTGAAACCCCTTCGTGCGAGCCAGGACTTGCGGCCGGTACCAGGCGAGATTCACAACGCGGTGATTATTTACAATCCCACCAGCGGTCGCAGACGCTCGCGACGGTTACGCGCTATTGAGGAAGCGGCGCAAATCCTGAAGGCGTCCGGAATTGACGCTCAGCCGCTGCCCACCACCTGCGCAGGCTCGGCCACAGAGCTGGCGCGCGACGCGGTGCAGCACGGCTGCGAGATGGTCGTTGTTTGCGGCGGCGACGGAACCATCAACGAGGTAGTGAACGGGATCGCCGGAAGCGCAGCTCCTTTGGCAATTCTTCCTGCTGGAACGGCAAATATTCTGGCGAAGGAACTGGGCATTCCGTGGAACATACCGGCCGCAGCGCGGTTGATTGCCTCCGGAAAACTCGCGCGAATCGCGCTGGGCGAAGCGGTGTGGCGCGCACCGGAAAAACAGGGGCCTTCGGCGTCCATTCACCGTTATTTCCTGTGCGTCAGCGGAGCGGGTCCTGACGGAGCGATCGTCCACGCCATCGATACCGCGCACAAACTGCGCATCGGAATACTGGCGTATTGGCTGGAAGGATTGCGCCAGTTCTTCACTTACCCTTTTCCTTTGTTTCAAGTTGATTCGCCGGAAAAGCGATTGGCGGCCAGTCTCATCGTGGTTGGCCGCACAAAATATTACGGCGGACCGTTCCGAATCACCACGGGCGCGAGCTTGTTCGATGACCAATTCGAGATTGTGGCCTACAGCGGCCGGAGCCGCTTTCGTGTGGTGATGTGCCTGCCGGCAATCTGGCTGGGGCGCCTGCATCGCGTCAGCGGAATTCACGTTTGGAAGACTTCGCGATTCACCTGTCGCCCGATAGGCAACACCGAAATTTTTTCCCAGCTGGATGGCGAACCGGCCAGCGCGCTTCCCGTGGAGTTTTCGATTGTGCCGGATGCGTTGACGCTGGTGATTCCCGCAAATTTCGCGATAGACGCTCGGTAGAGAGACGATGCGATGGATCCCGTAACGCACTCGCTGGTCTCGGCAACGCTGGATCGTGCTGGCCTTCGCCGGGTCAGCCCATACGCCATGCTTATCCTGGTGGTTTCCGGCACAGCGGCGGACTTGGATTTGTTGAGTTACTTCGGTGGCGCCGGCGCATATTTTCATTATCACTATGCGGTGCTGCACTCGATTCTGGGTAGCGCGGCGCTGGCGGTTGCCATTGCGCTAGCGTTCCGCATTTTCGTCCATGGGCCGCAACGCCAGCCGCTGCGATTTGCGCGCGTCCTGCTGCTCTGCGCCATCGGAGCCAGCGTGCATGTGCTTGTCGATTGCCTCGGCGCGGACGGCGTGCAATTGTTTTGGCCTTTTCGCGCGCGCCAGTTCTCCCTGGACTTGCTGCCGCAAATTGACCCGTGGATTCTGGGCGTGCTGATCGTAGGGCTGCTGCTGCCAGCCCTTTTCCGCCTGGTCAGCGAGGAGATTGGTGAACGCAAGAAAAAGAGAACGGTGTCGAAGGGCGCGGTGGCCGCGTTGGCTCTGGTGGCGCTGTACATCGGCGCACGCGGGCTGCTGCACCAGCGCGCGATGCAGACTCTGATGGCGCACGACTACCACGGCGCAGTGCCGATCGCGGCCGGCGCATTCCCGGACTCCCCATCGCCATTTCTCTGGCGCGGCGTGGTGGCGACAGCGAATACCATCGAGCAGATCAGCGTTCCGGTGGGGTCCGGAGACGAATTCCACGCGGATTCAAGCCTCACGAGTTACAAGCCGGAGGACTCTCTCGCGCTTGATGTGGCGCAGCGCACACCCTTCGCCAAGCAGTTCCTGCGCTACGCCCGCTTCCCGCTGGCCGAACTGCAAACCATTCCCGCCGGCTCGCTGATTACTTTGCGCGATCTGCGCTTCCCGCAGGATTCAGACTCGCCTGGCAACCTGCGCGCGGTGATCGAACTCGATAGTCAATTGCACGTGCGCAGCGAAGAGATGGAATTCGCAGGGGCAGCGGCGAAGTAGCGACCGGAATTAATTATGGCCGTTGTACGCCCGGCCTTGCATATGCCTGGGGGAATTCGCTAAGACCTCTGGCCGCCTGGCGCTGGCTTGAGCAGCCATCGCGTGAGCACATAGAACGCTCCAATCAGCGCCAGGGGCGCGGCAATGGATATGGTTTTGTTGTGGACCATGAAGTTTTCCACGGCATTGCCATACTCGATCGCGAAAAGGCCTTCGACGACATAGCGCAGGCCGCGCCCAACCAACACGCCGATGAGAAATGTGCGCCGCGGAACCTGAGCGACGCCCTCGGCAATCACAAATGCCTTGAATGGAAACGGCGGAGGCAGAATCGACGGAACGAGGACGCTCAGGAACGCATGCTTATGCACCAGGCCCTGAATGCGGCCCGGCGCTTTCGCGCCATACCTTTTGCGGTACGCCGCGCCTCCTTTTTTTGCCAGCAGGTACAGCCAAACGCATCCGGCGAGCGAGCCCGCCGCGGCCATGCCCGCGTAATAGAGCATCCGACCGGGATGCCGAACTACGAATTCAATGAAAAGCAAGTCGGTGATGAAGGGAAAAGAAAGGACTGACGAGTCGAGAAAAGCCACCACGAACAATCCAGCGCCGCCAATGACGCTGACAATGTGCGTAAGCCATGCGGGAACTTTGGGCGCTTTCACAGGCGGTCTGCCTTTGCCGTGACCAAACGGCGCATTGTAGCAGAGATGCCGCGCACCGAATGGACAGCTCTACAAACATCCCGGTAATTCCTTGAATTCGAATTGTGGGCCGGAAGAACTGGGCTATACTGCGGGTTCAATTTGGCGGCATTCGAAACAGCGCCTGAGGAGATTGAAAATGAGGAAGAGCGTCGCGTCATATGCCGCACTTTTGATTGGACTGGCCGTCCTGGCAGTGCCGGGGATTGCACAGCAGGAAGATAAGAGCCAGCGGCCGAGTCCGCCGGCCAGCACACAGTGCACGTTTCCCGATGGCAAGATCCTGAAGGTCGACTATTCAAGTCCGCGCATGAAGGGGCGCACAATTTATGGCGGCCTTGTGCCGTATGGCAAAGTGTGGCGCGCGGGCGCGAACGAAGCGACGACGTTTGTCACCGACGTCGACCTTATCGTGGGCGACAAAGACGTTCCGGCAGGCAGCTACACGCTGGATGCGATTCCCGATCCGGGCAAATGGACTTTGATCGTCAGCAAAAAGACCAAGAATGACAAAGGCGGCCCAGTGTGGGGGATTCCCTACCCCGGAGAGCAGTTCGATTTCACGCGCGCGCCCATGGAAGTTTCTAAGCTGAAGGCGCCACTCGAGGATTTCACCATTTCGTTCGATCACGCTGGCGACGCCTGCTCGATGCGGATGGACTGGGCCACTACGCGCGCGACCATCTTGATTCGCGAAAAGAAGTAGGGCTTCACGCGCGATTGGGGTGTCCTTTGCCGATTGAGCGCGGTTCTTGACGAACGCGCGGAATCCTGCTACAAACGCTTGTTTCCGAATGCATCTGCATTTGAGCCTGCGCGGCTCGCCGTGAGGAGTCTTAATCATCCGAAGTGAAAATCTTAGTGGGAAGTCTCTTAGGGACTGCCGGAAGTGTGCAAACAGGAGGATCGCTGATGGGTAACTGGCTCGCAGGCATTTTTTCGCTACGAGGCCGATTTGCCGGTGCGGCACGCGCCGCGCGGATGAAAATGGGCGCGATGGGCGCCGCAACGATGATGCTGAGCGCCGCTGCGCACGCACAAACCGCACCGGAGGCGGCCGGCGGGGAAGCGAACCTGAAAGTTCCGGATCTGTCGCAGGTTTCGTTCCTAGGCGTGAACGGGCACGCGCTGCTGCTTTGGGGAATTCTGTTTTGCGTCTTCGGCCTGTTTTTCGGCATGACGATCTATGTGCGGCTGAAAAATCTTCCGGTGCACCGCTCCATGCGCGAAATGTCGGAATTGATTTATGAGACCTGCAAGACGTACCTGATCACGCAGGGAAAATTCCTACTGCTGCTGGAATCGTTCATCGCGGTGGTCATCATTTTATATTTCGGCCTGCTGCTGCACTACGAGGCAATCCGCGTCATCATCATTTTGGGTTTCAGCGTCATCGGGATTTGCGGCAGTTACGGTGTGGCGTGGTTCGGCATTCGCGTGAATACCTTCGCGAATTCGCGCACGGCGTTCGCTGGACTTCCGGGAAAACCGTTCCCGATTTATCGCATTCCGCTGCGCGCCGGCATGAGCATCGGGATGATGCTGGTCAGCGTCGAGCTGCTGATGATGCTCATCATTTTGCTCTTTATTCCCGGCTCCTATGCGGGGCAGTGCTTCATCGGCTTCGCGATCGGCGAGTCCCTGGGCGCGGCCGCGCTGCGCATCGCGGGCGGCATTTTCACGAAGATTGCGGACATCGGCGCGGACCTGATGAAGATCGTCTTCAAAATCAAGGAAGACGATGCACGCAACCCCGGCGTGATTGCCGACTGCACTGGCGACAACGCAGGCGACTCGGTTGGGCCGAGCGCCGACGGATTCGAAACATACGGAGTGACCGGCGTCGCGCTGATCACCTTCATTTTGCTCGGCGTGAAAGATCCCACCGTGCAAGTGCAAATGCTGGTCTGGATTTTCGTGACCCGCATCGCGATGCTGGTCGCGAGTGCGGCAGCATATTTCGTGAACGATGCGATCGCCAAGGCGCGCTTCGCCACAGCGAACGAGATGAACTTCGAGTCGCCGCTCACGTCGCTGGTGTGGATCACATCGCTGATTTCCATCGCGCTTACCTTCCTGATTTCCTACTTGATCATTCCGGACATCGGCGGCGACCCGACGCAATGGTGGAAACTCTCGATCATCGTTTCCTGCGGCACGCTCGCTGGCGCGATTATCCCCGAACTTGTTAAGGTTTTCACCTCCACCGAATCGCGGCACGTTCGCGAAGTGGTCCGTTCGGCGCAGGAGGGCGGCGCTTCGTTGGGGATATTGTCCGGCTTCGTCGCCGGCAATTTCTCCGCGTACTACTTGGGCTTGACCATGACCGCGCTTATGGCCATCGGCTACTTGATCAGCTTGCTCGGGCTGGGCAACATGATGATCGCGGCGCCAGTGTTTGCGTTCGGTCTGGTGGCCTTTGGATTTTTGGGGATGGGGCCCGTGACCATTGCCGTAGATTCCTACGGCCCGGTGACGGACAACGCGCAATCCATTTACGAGCTTTCAC
>JBAPRL010000101.1:0-141176 GCA_049281095.1 Candidatus Acidiferrales bacterium | reverse complement strand
ACCGAGACGGGCTTGATCAAATCCATGGCGATCTTGCCTTCGATCACTTCGTAGGCCATTTCCTGGTCGATGGTGTTCCAGTAAAACGACCGAATCATCCATCCCACGCTCACGTAGGTAATCATTTGCGGCAGGCTTAATCCGGCGATCGGCCCGGACGCATTGCGAAATACCGCGCTCCAGATGAAGTAGTAGACGGTGACGTTGAGGAGATAGGTGATAATGCCGGCGAAATAGCGCAACCGGAACGCAAGAATATTGACGAATCCGATGCGCGTGAATTCCGCGTACGGCACCAGCGCGGATTGGATTCGCGATGCCATGTTTTATTTTTCGTTTGCCATAAGTCAGACGCTTGCGGCGGCCGCTTCTCGAATGCACTTCCACGCCCGCTCCACGTGCCGCAATTCCGTATTCGTCTGGCCGATACTCATTCGCAGCACGAGCTTGTCGTGCAAGCGCGTGTGCGTCAGGTACATCTTGCCGCTTTGATTCACGCGATCCAGAATGCGCTGGTTGATTTGGTCGCCGCCGCAGTGCCGGAAACAAATCAGATTCAGCGGTGTCGGCGCGGCCAGCTCGAAATCCTTATCCGCCCGCACCCAGGCGGCAAATTCCTGCGCAAGCTCTACGTGCCGCCGAATGTGATGTTGTAAGCCTTCGACTCCGTAATGGCGGATCACGAACCACAGTTTGAGCGCGCGAAATCGCCGCCCGAGCTGTACGTGCCAGTCGCGATAATCGATCACCGCGCCCGATTCCGTGGCCTGGTTACGCAGATATTCGGGCAGCACGCTCATCGTGCGGATCAGCCCATTGCGGTCCGCCACATAGAAGCAATCGCAATCGAAATTCGTGAACATCCATTTGTGCGGATTAAAGCAATAGCTGTCCGCCAGCTCCAGGCCGTCCTGAATCCAGCGAAACTCCGGACACAGCGCCGCCGTGCCGGACATCGCCGCGTCCGCGTGCAGCCAGATTTTGTGCTCCGCGCAGACTTTTGCGATGGCGCGCACCGGATCCATGGCGTTCGATGAAGTGGTTCCCACGGTGGCGCAAACAAAAAACGGCGTACGCCCGACGGCAATGTCACGCTGGATTTGTGCCGCGAGCGCCTCCGGTTTCATCGCAAACTTGTCGTCAACATCAATGAGCCGCAGGTTCTCGCGTCCGATGCCCGCGATCTTCGCCCCTTTCTCAATCGATGAATGCGCTTGCGCCGACGTGTACGCGATAAGTTTTCCGTCGCAGCCCCGCTCGTTTGACGCGTACTGCGTTGCGCGTTCGCGCGCCGCCAGCAGCGCGCACAGCGAAGAGTTCGACGCGGTATCCTGAATCACGCCGCCGCCCGTGCTCGTGGAAAGGAACTTCCGCGGCAACTCGAGCATGTCCACCAGCCAGTCGAGTACGTGGGTTTCGAGCTCGGTGCACGCGGGGCTGGTGGCCCAAAGCATTCCCTGCACGCCAAGCCCCGCCGAGAGCATTTCTCCCATAATCGACGGGAAAGAAGTATTCGACGGGAAGAACCCGAAAAAATTCGGCGACTGCCAGTGCGTGATTCCCGGCAAAATCAGTGTTTCGACGTCGCGCATCATGGCTTCAAAGGGCTCACCCTGCAGCGGCGCGCTTTTCGGCAGCGACGCGCGTATTGCGCCCGGCTTGACCTGCGACATCACCGGAAACGATTCCACTTTTTCGTAGTAATCCGCGATCCAATCGACCACGGCTTTGCCGTGCTGCCGAAATTCTTCCGGCGTCATATGGCATCCGGTTTTTTCTGGCTTCTGTTTCATCTAAGTCGCCCTGCTAATCAACTACAGTGCCACTTCTTGCAGCGCTTCGCCCGCGTAAATGCGCTTCACGACTTCCTCGATGGGCTCGTCTTCGATTAGCAGATCGCGCACTTCCACCGTGTTCAGAATCTGGCGTATCAGCTCTGCGGTGGCAACCTTGGTGCGGTCGAATCGAATGCGGTAAGTCAGCTGGTCAACCTGTTCCAGCTCCAGCCCGTCGCGCGCAAGAGACTGCACGGTCACCGCCTCTGCCGAATCCTTCACAGCGAATTTGATTTGCTTCGTCCGCAGCAATTTCTGCTTCAACAGGCCGAGCGGTCCGTCGTAAAGGAGGCGGCCATGGTCGATAATCATGATCCGCCGGCACAGTTCTTCAATGTCGTCCAAATCGTGCGTCGTCAGCAGCACCGTTGTTTGAAATTCGCGGTTGATGGCCCGCAGGAATTTGCGAATTTGGTCCTTGGCGACCACGTCCAGCCCGATCGTCGGCTCGTCCAGGAAAAGCAGCGGTGGATTGTGCAGCAGCGCCGCCGCCAAATCGCAGCGCATCCTCTCGCCCAGCGAAAGCTTGCGCACCGGTGTGAACAGATAATCCTGAATCCCCAGAATCTCGTTGAATTTTTCCATCCGCTCGCGGAAATCCTTCTCCGATACTTCGTAGATTCGCCGTAGCAGCTTGAACGATTCCACCACCGCAATGTCCCACCAGAGCTGCGTGCGCTGCCCGAACACCACGCCGATGCTTTTCACGTATTGCCGCCGCTGCCGGTACGGCAAGAATCCGTTGACGCGCGCCTCGCCGGAGCTGGGCATCAGAATTCCCGTCAGCATCTTGATGCTCGTGGATTTTCCCGCGCCGTTGGGGCCGATATATCCGACCATTTCTCCGCGCGCGATAGCGAAACTCACGCGGTCCACGGCTTTCACCGTCGTGTAGTCGCGCACAAAGAGGTTCTGGATCGAGCCCCAGACCCCTTCGCGTCGTTTGAATGTGCGGAAGTCCTTGGAGAGTTCGCGTACATCGATGAGCGGTGCGTCAGCCATCTCGCGGCGATTTTAGCATGGAGTCCTTCTTAAGCAGGGACCTTGCCAAACCCCAGCAGAGTACGCAGTTGCCGCAAAATTGGATTGCGCTACGTCCGCGCAAGGGCCGCATTCGTACGTTACGGCGCCTGCTGTTCTCTTGGCTTCAGTTTGCCCACCATGAACCAACAGAGAAAAATCCCGGCGATGAGCAGCAGCGGCCCAATCGCAAATCCGGATGAATACGAGCCCGTGCGGGCGATCAAGATTCCCGTAATGACCGGCGCGAGGACCCCGGAGAGGTTGCCGACGAAATTCATGACCCCTGTCCACATGCCCACTTCGCCCTCGGGCGCGCATGCTTGCGGGAAAACGGCGATGTTGGCGGAGCCCAAGCCGACCAGCCCTGCGCCGGCGATGAGCCAGATCGCGCTCGTGGGGCTGTGGATCCGCGTTGCCGGAATGAGCAGAAGCCCGCAAAGGAACGCGGCCGTAATTACCGCCTTGCGCGCGCTGGTTTCACTCCAATTGCGGCGCATCAAACGATCCGCAATCCAACCGCCCAGCGGGTCGCCTACCATAAAAACAAGATAAGGCAGCGCGGCGTAGAGTCCAGCGGCGAGCAAGTGGAAATGCCGCACGGTGACGAGGTAGTCGGGCAGCCACGTGAGGAATAAATAGAAGTAGTAATCCCAGCAGAACCAACTCAAGCAGATCCCAATCAGATTCCAGCCGACGGCCGGAAACCGGCGCCGTGCATGAGCAAGAGTGCGATTTCTGGCAGCTGCGCCCGTATGGCCGCTCGGAAATTGCTTAGGAAAGACCGCGAGCCATGGCACAAGCCAGAGCAAAGCAGTGAGGCCGACGACCAGGAACATGCGGCGCCAACCAAATTGCAGAATCAATAGCGCCGTGAGTGGCGTGCCGATGGCCAGCCCAGCTTTGATGCCGGCATTGAAGACACCTGTCGGGAGGCCGCGATCCTTTGGCGCAAAGAGCACGCCGACGATCTTGATGCCTCCCGGAAAATAAATGGATTCGCCGATTCCAAGAAGCATTCGGAAAACAATCAGCATACCCAAACCGGCTGCAAGGCCCGTCAATCCCTGCGAGCCGCACCAGATGAGAAACATGATCGCGTAGAACCACCGAAGATTGAAGTGATCCACGGCCCAGCCGATGGGAATTTGCATCAGCGCGTAGGAGGAGAAGAAAGCCGCGAGAAGCACACCTTTGGTCTCCGGGCCGAAGTGCAGATCGTGCGCGATCAGCGGCAGCGCCGCCGAAATAGTCCCGCGATCGACGTAATTGATAAGCGAAGCTGCGAAGAGAAGCCCGACGATGGACCAGCGGCGTCCGTTGGAAATTGTCGTCGCGGAAGGCACAGGGCCTGCAACGGCAGCGTCGCGTAAGGCAATAGGAATTCTCCCGGAAAACTCAGCCGAGGATACTCCAGGTCGCGCGCAAACGATACCGCATTAGAAAGTCGCGAAATATCGTCGGATTTTAAAGCGCGAGGTCACGTGCGGAACAGCACGTCTTCGCGGTTGAACATGTAAATGGCCGCGCCGAGGCTGATCGCCGCGTAAACTGAGGTCATGCCAAACACCATCAGCATGGTAGCCCAGTGATACGTTCCACCGATGACTTCCTTGCTGACCAGGCTGGTGTTGAGAATAGGAACCAGCGCCGTTTTCCAGTTGAGCTCGACGCCTGGCAGCGCGCCAATGACGGCCGGAGCCACGGCAACGAAGACCAGAGGCGAGACGTAAGTTTGTGCCTCACGATAGCTTTTTGCGAGCAGCGCAACCGCCAAGAGCATCGACGCAAAAAGCACCGTCAAAGGTAGGAGCATCACGGCGACCGCGAGAATGGAGCTGGCGCTGATGGAGAGATTCATCGAATGCTGCTGCGCTCCGCTGACCATATTGCGCACGGCGAATAGCACGGATGCGAGCGAGAGCACGGCTGTAACTACCGAGGCGGTGAGCACCATCAGGAATTTTCCGAGCACCAGATCGGTTCGAGACACCGGGCTGGAAAGAATAGTTTCCATCGTGCCGCGCTCTTTTTCGCCGGCGGTTAAATCCATCGCGGGATACATCGCGCCCGTGAAAGAGAAAATGATGATGAGATAAGGGATCCAGCCGCCGAAGACTGCCGCGCTGACTTTGGCGGGAGGGGCAATGTTATCGGCATGGACTTTGAATGGCTCAAGAATTCCCGGAGGCAGGCCGCGGGCGGCAAGTGCCGCGCGAGCGACGTTGTCGCGATAATCATCGAAGAATTTCTGCAATTTGTCCCTGGCCATTTCCGACTTAACGTCGTTTTCGTAATAGCCGATGGAGACTTCCTTCGGGGTCGAGCCAGTGGTCGCGGCGTCGAAGCCGTCCGGTATTTGAACGAGGGCACGAATTGTCTTGTCGGAGACTTCTTGTTTCGCGTCGTTCTGGTAGGGAAGAACCCGGATTCCTGAGACTTTGCTGAGGGCCCCCATGACTTTCGGCGAGTCGTTCCCCCCTTGCACCATGATGGGCGCGGTTTCGTTCGCAGCTTCGCCCATCACGCTGTTCATAATGTGCCCGATACCCCAGAAAAGCAGGGGGAACGCGATCATCGGAATGATGATCATCGAGCGGATGGTGCGCTTGTCGCGCAGCATGTCGCGCAGTTCCTTGCGGTACACGATCCACGAATTGCGCAGGCTCATCGTCCGTCTCCTGAAACCTCGACGAAAACTTCCTCGAGGCTTTCTTTTCCATATCGTCCGCGCATCTCTTCCAGCGTTCCTTCCGTGCGCAACTGGCCGCCGTGAATAATTCCGATTCGGTCGCAGAGCTTTTCCACTTCACTCATCACGTGCGTCGAAAAAATGACGGTCTTGCCGCGGTCGCGGCATTGCCGGATGAAGTCGATAATCGAGCGCGACGTCATCACGTCAAGCCCGCTGGTGGGTTCGTCGAAAATCATCACCGACGGATTGTGAATGAGCGTGCGAGCGATGGAAACTTTTTGCTTCATGCCGGTCGAAAGCTTCGCGCAGCGCCGATCACGGAACTCCTCCATATCTAGGGCTTTGAACAGTTCGTCGGCGCGCTGTTTGATCGTGGCCTCGTCGAGTCCGAATAACTGCCCGAAGTATTCCACCGTTTCGAACGCGGTCAGCCGGTCGTAAAGCGCCGTCGCCGTGGAAAGAAAACCGATATTCGCGCGCACCTTTGCCGGTTCGCGCACCACGTCGTATCCCGCCACCGTCGCTGTCCCGGAAGTCGGCGCCAGAATCGTGGCCAGCATACGCAGCGTGGTGGTCTTGCCCGCTCCGTTCGCGCCCAGCAAGCCGTAAATTTCACCGGGAACACACTTGAAGCTGACGCGGTCCACTGCGCGTACGTCGCCGCGTTTCTTATCGCTAAATACTTTGCTCAATTCCCGCGCTTCAATCACCGTAGCCTCTTCTCGCGCGGCATGTTGGCATCGTTCTCCCGGGACCCAAGCCCGCGCGCGCTGCGATTCGCCCTATCCATACGGATTGCGTGGCCGAATGTTACATCAAGGAAGGACCTTCTCCCTAGGAACGCCCTGGTCGCCCTGAAACCAGCCGTCCCTTCCGCTGCGATCTGCGCACTTTCTAATCGCAACTTCCGATTATTAGAACTTGAGCTAAGTTATTGAAAATAGAAGGTCGGACTTATTTCTAATCGCAACCAAACGCACCACTTTCACGCGCTGCGAGCTTTCATCAGTTCGACCACGGCGTCAACAATCTCGCTGACCTGAACAGGACGAAACAGCACCTTCGCGGCTGAGCCGAGCGCAACGCTCGTGGTTCGCGGCGCGATCACAATGGCTGGAACACGCCCAACAAGCTCCTGTACCGCCGGATCCGATGCCGCTTTCGCGTTGCCATCGATAACCACAACGGTTGGCATTTCGCCCGCAGCAATCGCCTGTCCGACATCCGCCGCGCTCTCCATTCCGAGCGCTTTGATGCCGCGCTCACGCAGTTCCGCGCGGACTCCTGCGCGGAGCATCCACTCTTCGCTGATCACGAACGCGACTGGCATCCCAGCCCTGTGAGTGTAGCATCTTCGGCAGGTGGCGCTTTATCATGAGAATGACGGCAGTGGCGTAGGCAATCGGCGAGAGCCTCTGTTACAATTCGACGAATCCTGAGGGGAGTTTTCTTTTGCCGCCGGAGCGAGCAGCCTCTGTGCCGCCAAAAAAACGATGGATTGCGTGGGTAGCCGGGGCTGCGGTCCTGGTTGCCGTGGTATTGGTTCTCGCCAATCGTGACCAGGCTCCCGAAGTGCAGGTTGCCGAAGTAAAGCACGAAAACCTTTCCGCCTCCATCGCCAGCAACGGCAAAGTCGAGCCGGTTCAGCCTTTCGTCGCGGTGGCCCAGTACGCCACGAAAGTGGACCGCATCGAGGCTACCGAAAACCAGGCGGTGCGCAAAGGCCAAGTGATTCTCGTCTTGGATTCCTTTGCTCCGCAACAGCAGCTGGACAAGGCGCGCTCCGATTTGCTGACGGCTCAGGAGCAACTTCGCGACGCCCGCGCCGGAGGCCCTCCCGCCCAAGTGGCGCAGACAGACGGCGATCTGCAAAAGGAAAAGATCAATTTGGCAGACCTCGAAAAGAATCAGGAGGTGCTGAAGAAATTGGTCGCCGAGAAAGCCGCCACCCAACAAGAACTCGAGCAGAATCAATTCAAGATTGCCGAAGCCCAGGCTACTGTCCAGACACTCGAACAGCAAAAAGCCGCGCTCGCGACGCAAGCGCAGGCTAATGTAGAGAGTGCGGAGCTGGCCGAGCAGCAGGCGCGTTCGCAAATCGCGACGTTTGAAAACCAAGTCGTGACAGCCACAGTGAGATCGCCCGTCAATGGCACACTCTATTCGCTTCCCGTTCATTTGGGCCAGTACGTGACGGTGGGGCAAACCGTGGCGGCGGCAGCGGATTTGCACAATGTGAGGGTGCGAGCTTTCGTGGACGAGCCGGATTTGGGTGTGCTTGCGCCAAACCAGCCGGTGCAGGTTACCTGGGACGGCCTGCCGGGACGCGTCTGGAATGGCCGAACTGAGACGGTTCCGAAGCAAGTAACCACGCAAGGGGTGCGCAGCGTGGGCGAAGTGCTTTGTTCGGTGCAGAACAGCAATCTCGAGCTCATTCCGAATTTGAGCGTTGATGTAAGAATCGAATGGAGCGCGCGGCAAAATGCCCTAGTTGTTCCGCGGGGCGCAGTTCAATCCGATGGCTCGCAGCGTTTTGTCTTTGTGGTGAATGAGGACACGCTGCGCCGCCGCGTGGTACAGCTGGGAATCGCAGATCCCACCGTATTTGAGGTTGTGTCGGGCTTGAAAGAAGGGGAGCAAGTAGCGCTCTCCGGAGAGATTACCTTGCGCGACGGCATGACCGTACATCCCGTGGGAGCAAATCAATAATGAACCGGCTTGTTTTTCTGGCGGCGATTCTTTTGCTCTTGCTGGGAGCGCAAAAAGCCGGGGCGGATGATTTGACGGGAGTGCAACAGCAATTTGACGCGGGAAATTATAGTGGTGCCATGAACACTCTTCGCGCCCTGGTTTCGCAGAGTCCGGCTAACGCCGCGGATCATTTTTGGATGGGACGTTGCTATTACGAGATGCGCGATTATTCGGACGCGGTATCCGAACTGGAAAAAGCCACGCAGCTCGAGCCCAACTCATCTCTTTATCACGACTGGCTTGGGCGTGCATACGGTGCAGTGGCCGACCAGAAAAAAAGCTTCCTCCTGGCCAGACGTGTGAAAAAGGAATTCCAGACTGCCGTGGATGTCGGCCCGTCGAACATTGATGCCCGCCGCGACCTGGAAGAGTATCTGATCGATGCGCCTTGGATTGTGGGCGGAAGCAAGGATGACGCACTCGCGCAGGTGAACGCGATTGAACAAATCGATCCGGTGGAAGGGCACCTGGCAAAGGCGCGTTACGAATTGGGACTCGGCAAACCCGATTTGGCGGTTGCCGAATTCAATGCTGCGTTGTCCTTGAAGCCGCAGTCGATTGAACCGTACCTGGAGGGCGCCCTCTATTTCAGCCAGCAAGAGAAGGGCCCCGAAGTGACCGCGCTGGTGGAGCAGGCGGCGCAGGTGAGTCCGAAAGATCCGCGGTTGCCCTTTTTTCGCGGCGTGGCTTACGTTCTCACGGGAACCGACTTCCCGCTGGCCGAAGAGAATTTGAAGTCGTATGTTGCCAGCGCGCCGGACCGAAGCGATTGGCCTTCGCACTCTATCGCCAGGTATTGGCTCGGCCAACTTTACGAAAAGCAAGGAAACAAAATGGCGGCGGCCGAGCAGTATCGTGAGGCACTGGGCCTCGATCCCGACAATTCAGATGCTAAGCGCGCCCTCAGTCAACTGGAGAAGTCGTTGCACTGAAGGTCGATCTTAAAGGGAGCGTTGGCGGTGACGACAATGAAAGGCGTGGTGCTTGCGGGAGGAACCGGTTCACGGCTCTTTCCTCTGACGCGCGTGACCAACAAGCACCTCTTACCGATCTACGACCGGCCTATGGTGTTTTATCCCATTCAGACTCTCGTCGATGCGGGAATCACGGACATTCTGCTGGTCACCGGCGGGCACAGCGCCGGCGATTTTCTGCGGTTGCTGGGCAACGGCAAGGACTTTGGTTTGCGCCACCTTTCTTACGCGTATCAGGAAGGCGAGGGCGGCATCGCCGATGCGCTGCGGCTGGCCGAACACTTTGCCGATGAGCATCCCATTTGCGTGGTGCTGGGCGACAATATCATCGAGCGGAACATCATCGCCGGCTGTGAGGAATTTCGACGCACCGGAACGGGAGCGCATATTTTCTTGAAGGAAGTGCCGCATCCGGAGCGTTTTGGCGTTCCGGTATTTGAATCCGGGCGCATCGTGCGCATTGAAGAGAAGCCGGAACACCCGCAATCGAATTACGCCGTGACCGGTTTCTATCTCTACGATGCGACCGTGTTTCAAAAAATTCGCGTACTGAAGCCTTCGGGCCGCGGCGAACTGGAAATCACCGACCTGAACAACCAGTATCTTGCGGAAGGGCAGTTGCGCCATAGCGTGATGGAGGGCTGGTGGACCGACGCGGGAACTTTCGAGTCGCTGCTGCTGGCCAATAACCTCGTGGCGAAGGGTGGCGCGAACAAACTCGATGCAGTTAAGACCGCCGTCCGATCGCGGGAAGCGAGCGGGAAATCATGATTGAAGGCGTGCGCGTCAAGCAACTCAAAATGATTCCCGACGAGCGCGGCAGGCTCATGGAAATCCTGCGCCACGATGACAAGGAGTTTATCAAGTTCGGCCAGCTTTACATGACCACCGCCTACCCAGGCGTGGTGAAGGGCTGGCACTACCACAAGCTCCAAATCGACAGTTTTTGCACGGTGCGGGGAATGATCAAGCTGGTGCTGTACGACGCGCGCGAGAAGTCGCCGACGCACGGCGAGGTGAATGAGTTTTTTCAAGGCGAGCATCACACCATCCTGGTGCAGATTCCTAATTTCGTGTATCACGGGTTCAAATGCATCAGCGAGACGGAAGCGATTGTGATTAACTGTCCCACCGAGGCGTACCATCACGGCAAGCCGGACGAATTTCGCGTCCCGTACAACGATCCCAGCATTCCTTATAACTGGGACATCCGGTTCGGCTAACCCCATGGGACGACGCCGATGAAAATTCTCGTCACCGGCGGAGCAGGCTTCATCGGCTCGAATTTCATCCGCTATTTTCTGAGCAAGTACCCGGACGCGGAAATCGTAAATTTTGACAAGCTCACCTACGCGGGAAATCTGCGCAATCTGGCGGAGATCGACTCACAGCCAAATTACCGCTTCGTGCGCGCCGATATTTGCGACGCGGAAGCTGCCGATGGCGTCCTGGCCGATGGGTTCGACGCGGTAGCGCACTTCGCCGCGGAGAGCCACGTTGACCGCAGTATTGTCGGAGCGCGCGAGTTCATTCGCACGAATGTGGAAGGCACGTGGGTGATGCTGGAGGCGGCGCGGAAGCGCAAAGTGCCGCGCTTCTTGCACATCAGCACCGACGAAGTCTACGGAAGCATGGCCCCGAAGGAAACGGCATCGGAAAAATCCGAGCTGGCGCCGAACAGCCCTTATGCCGCGAGCAAAGCCGCGTCCGACCTGATGGTGCGCAGTTACATGCATACTCACAAATTCCCGGCGATCATCACGCGCTGCACCAACAACTATGGCCCGTACCAATTCCCCGAAAAGCTGATTCCGCTGATGATCTCCAACGCCCTCGCGGGCAAAAAGCTGCCGGTCTACGGTGACGGATTGAACGAGCGGGACTGGATTTTCGTGGAAGACCACTGCCGTGCACTCGACGCAGTGCTCCAGAAAGGCCGTATCGGAGAAATCTACAATATCGGCTCGGGGCGACCGGTTCCCAATATCGGCATTGTTCGCAGCCTGCTGAAGTTGCTCTCCGCGCCCGACGGGCTGATTGAATTCGTACAGGACCGGCCCGGCCACGATCGGCGTTACGCGCTCGACGATTCGAAGATTCGCCGCGAACTCGGCTGGCAGCCGCAAGTGGACCTCGATGCGGGATTGCAGCACACGGTTGACTGGTATCGCGCAAATGCCGATTGGGTGCGCGAAGCGACCAGCGGCGAATATCAGGCCTACTACGAAAAATTCTACGTGAAGCGCCGCGCGACTCTGGCGCAGCTCTGAAGCTCCCCTTGAAGATCTTTCTTACCGGCAAACAAGGAATGCTCGCGCGCGCGATTGCCGAAGTGCTTTCGCCGCGCCACCAGATCATTGCAGCCAGCCATGCCGAAGCCGACATCGCCGATGAAAACGCCATGCGCAAAATTGTGGAAGCCGCGCAGCCCGATGCGGTGGTGAATGCCGCCGCGTTTACGGATGTGGACGCGTGCGAAACGCAAGAAGAGTTGGCGTTCCGCGTCAATGCGGAAGGGCCGCGCAATCTGGCAGGCATCTGCAGGGATTTGGATATTCCACTGATGCACATCAGCACGGACTACGTCTTCGACGGCGAGAAGGCTGAACCGTACGTCGAGGAGGACGAGCCGCGGCCGCTTAGCGTCTACGGGCGCAGCAAGCTGGAGGGCGAAAGGGAAGTGCAGAAGCGATTGGATCGCTCCTGGATCGTGCGAGTGTGCGGCGTTTTCGGGCCTTACCGGAACAATTTTGTTTCGTTGGTTGCCGAGCTGGGGAAGAAAGGGCAACCGCTCAGAATCGTGAAGGATCAGCGACTGGCGCCGACCTACACGTTTGACGCCGCTGCGGGGATCGGACAAATTCTGCGGCGCGGGCCGTACGGGCTGTACCACCTGACCAATCGGGGATTCACGTCACGCATTGACTTCACTCGTGAAATTCTGCGGCAAGCGGCGTTCGACAACGTTCCAGTGATTCCCATTTCGAGCGAGGAAACAAAGCGGCCAGCGCCGCGTCCGCGGAATTCTCAGCTCGAAAATGCGCGGCTGAAGCGCGAGGGGCTCGAGCTGCTGCCTGCGTGGGAGGATGCGGTGCGGCGATACTTAGATCAATTGTCCGCCGAAAATTCGTAACGACGGATCGCCTGCCCTTTATTTTTTTCGGGAAAAGAAGCCGAGCACTTTGCTGGCGGCGTCGTCGCTGATTCCGAATTTCTCTTTTGCCCGCGAATACAAGTGGACCGCTTTCTTATCCAACCAAATCAGCGCCGACTTGGCCTTGCCATCCGTGGGACGAGCTTGATAATTCGTGGAGCGGCCCGCGACGGTCGAGTCGAGCTCGACCGTGTAGTAATAGAGGGCCAGGCTCTTGCGCGAAACACCATCCGGGCAGCGAAGTTTTTCGGGGAAGCCGTGGTAGGAGTGTTCCGTGGTACTGAAAATCAGCGCGTGATTCAGCAGCGGCGGGACGCTCGCGCAGCACTGGCTCATCTGTTTATCCCAGAGCTCAATCGCTCCGCCCCAGTCGAGTTCCCATCGCGGATTCAGATAGACGATCAGGTTGATTCTGCGCCTCCAATTCTTATGGTGATGGTGCATGGTGAAATCGGCATGAAGGTTTAGGAAGCCGCCGCGCGCGGACTGGTGCAATCCTCCGCCTTCCAGACTGGGATCAGCGAGAAGGTTTGGGATGCCCGTGAGCTTCGAAAGCCAATCGAGGAATTCTGGTCCGTTCAGCTCATCGACGATCCTGCCAAGGGCGTCCGGGAATAACTCGCGCTTGGCCAGTCCTGCTTTGTTTTCATTGAAGTGCTTGTATTGGATCCACGTATCGCTGGAGGATTCGGGGAATTCGGCCGCGGCGGAGCGCGCCGTGTCAGCGTCAAGAAAATCAGCCAGATGGATGTGCGGAAACGGTTGGGCATGCTGGTAACGCTGCGCGAGCGCCGGGAGCTGCGCGGTCCAGCGATCGCACGGAAATAGCCGGACGCGTTCAGTCGCCGCAGAGACAGTCGTCATCGCAAGGTTCGCCGCCTTTCATAACCCGCTAACCCGAACCGCACAAAAAAGTTTGATGATGTTTTGAGGATTTCTGTCGCTCGCTGCGGCGGAGTATAAAACAAGGCCCGCCGGAAGGGAAAACTCTATTTTCGACGATTATTGGATGCGGCAGACCCTTACCACTGCGTTTTCGTAGGGGCAGTTTAGACCGCTCGCGCCGGGTTGCTGAAGCACGACCCAGCTTACGTCATAGGTTTTTTTCAAGCGCGCAAAATCAGCGGGGCCGAAGTTTTTCCAGCCAGCGGCGGCTTCCGTTTGCGCAAAGGCGTCGTCGGCAAGTGGGAGCCACGGGTAAAGGACGGCGTCGCTCCAATCCTTCTTCGCGTCGGCCAGGCGGCTACGCTCCGCGGTGGCGCGAAATCCTTGGTAGTTTTCCGCCGGCAGAGCCATGTAATTCGGGTCAAGCGCGAAAATCGCATCGGTGGGCGTGTTTCCACGAATCCAGACGAACGCCTGAAGCCAGGGATTGATGGGCGCCGCGCCGGGCCATTCCACGTGGCGCGTGGCCGGAAAAAGTTGGACTTGCGCGATGCACAGCCCTGCTGCGATGGGAAGGAACAACACTGCCCATCGAAGCACGTGGGTTTTCAAAACATACTCGCCCAGCAATCCTCCGATGATCAGGAACATAAGCAAGTAGACCAGTTGCAAGCTTCGCATCGGCTGATACGGCGCAAGTATCTCGAGTGGATGGGGAATCGTCACGATCAGGCCGCCCACAAAGCAGATCAATTCAAACAGAGAAACCGTCCATGCGAGGCGCGCAAGGATGGAATGTCCGCGCCGCTCTGCGACTTTCTTGCACCACCATAGGATCGCAAATGGAGCGAGAATTCCCAGCCATTCATACCACGTCCAGCGGAGCAGAAAGTAATAGCGATGATCTTGCAAGCATCGCCAATAGATGGCGGAAGGGGCCTTCAAGGCAAATCCGGCGACGGAAAGAAGGCAGGCCGCGCCCATCGCAGGAATGCGCGGCGGCCTACGATTCTGAATCAGCCATAAGACAATAAAACCCACGGCAAAGACGGTCATGAAGGGGTGAATTACCGCGGTGAAGAGCAGCCAGAGCATTGTGCGCCAACGCTTGTTTTCCACGGCGGCGTCGATCGCCAATACAACCGCAAATGCCGAGATCGAGCGCGGATTCAGATACTGATCAAAGATGTATAGGGATGTACCTGCGACGGGCAGAGTGAGAAGGCAAGCAACCATCGTTACAGCGCCCCATCGGCCCGCAGGCGTAGAAAAGCATTTGCTCGCCAGGCGGAAACAGGCCAGCAGTAACAGGAAAACCGATGCGATGTATCCGCAGAAGAGCACCCAATCGAGACGCACGTGAGTCACACGAACGAGCCCGGCGATGAGGTGCGGAAAAAACGTCAGCCGCGCGTTGGCCTCGAAGAATTCCTGGCCGAATGGATAGTAGGAGGAATGAAGAATCTTGACGATGTTCGGGATGTAGATTTCAGCATCTTCCGCCGCCGGATGGTAGCCGTGAACAAACAGAGCGCCGAAGGTGAGGAGCAGCAGAAGCGCTAATTTCTTTCGCTTCACGTGAATTCCCTGTGTTGGCGTGTGAACGTAGAAGGGTATGCTTTGGCGGGCGGAATTCTATACACGTGTGGCGGCGGCTTCGCGAACGCCGAGAGAGTAGTAGTTCAGATCGAGCTTGCGGCCGGTTTCTTTGAAGATGCGGAAGTGCATCATGCCGAGCTTCTGCAGGAAGAATTTCAACGACGTGGCCAGAACGCCGAAGCCGTAGCGAACGCTGTGCTGGAAATTAATCGAGGAGGCTTCCTCGAAGTACCGTGCCGGGCAGGAGATTTCTCCGATGCGAAAGCCAAAAAACAGGACCTGTGCCAGGACTTCGTTGTCGAAGACAAAACCGTCCGAATTCTCGAGCAGCGGTAGAGCAAGCAGAACTTCGCGGCTGAATGCGCGGTAGCCGGTGTGATATTCCGAGAGTTTTGCACGCAGCAGCAGGTTTTCAAACGCCGTGAGTAGGCGGTTGGAAATGTACTTATAGAGCGGCATGCCGCCGCGCAGCGCTCCGCCGCCGAGAATGCGCGAACCCAGGGCGACATCGCAACTGCCGCAAGCAATCATTCCGGCGAGCGACGGAACCAGCGCGGGATTATATTGATAGTCGGGATGCAACATAACAACGATGTCGGCGCCAGACGCCAGCGCTTCGCGATAGCAAGTCTGCTGGTTGCGCCCATATCCGTAATTCCGGTCGTGGACGAAAACCTGGAGACCGAGCTGTTGCGCGAGCTTCGCCGTGCCGTCAGTACTCGAATCATCAACCAGAATCTTGATATCTACGAGGGGGGAAAGATCTCGAACCGTGGCTTCCAGGGTTTTTTCTGCATTATAGGCGGGCAGGACTACCGCGACGCGTTTGCCTTCTATCATTCTTCGCCTTTCGCCAGCGTTCCAGGTGACCGGGCCGGAACGGTCGAAAAAACCCGTCTTTCAGGCGTCCCGAGCGTTCGCTGATAGCATCGTAACGAGATGGTGGCCGGAGCGTCAAGAATTATCGGGCTGGCGGCAACTTGGATTTGTTATAGTGGCGCCACTCGAAAGGCAGCCGAGAAATGGTCTGGGAGGAAACCTGGAATATGGCGTTGGAGTCGCTGCGCGCAAACAAACTGCGCGCGGGGCTGACCATGCTGGGCGTGGTGATCGGCAGCGCTTGTATCGTGCTGGTGGTCACGGTGGCGCTGGCGGGCAAGCAGTTCATCATCGGGCAGATCGAGGCGGTGGGCTCGAACATCGTATACGGCTCGCTCGTCAGCACGAACGTCGGACAAAGCGTATCCCTGGCTGACCAGATTTCGATGAGTGATCTCGAAGCAATACGGCGAGGGATTCCCCAGATCGTTCACGTGGCGGGCACGAATGACATTCACATGACCATTACAACGGCCAGTGTGACACGGCCCGTAAACCTAGTGGGTGTGACTCCAGATTTTCAGCAAATTCGCAACCTGCTCGTCGCTCGCGGACGATACTTCGACGACGGGGATTTCTTGACCAGCAGCAAAGTGTGCTTGCTTACTGAGCATCTTGCCGGGGTGGCCTTCCCCTATGAAGATCCGGTGGGGCGGGCCATTCATGTGGGTGATTTGGATTTCACGGTGATCGGTGTTTTTCGGGAGCGCGTGCAGACATTCGGCGAGACGGAAATTACCACAGACTCGGTCCTGGTTCCTTTCCCGCTGATTCGCTATTACACAGGCCAAAGTTACATCAGGACCTTGTATGCGCAGGCGGATAATCCCGAGGATGTCTCGCCAGTGACGCGCGAGGTCGGCTTAATTCTGAAATCGCGTCACCGGCCTGATGCCGGATATAGCGTCGAGAATCTCTCTTCGATCTTGGAAACCGCGCGCCATATTTCCCTCGCGCTGACGATTGTGTTGTTGCTGATTGCCATGATCGCGTTGGTGGTCAGCGGAATCGGCATCATGAACATCATGCTCGTGAGCGTCACCGAGAGGACGCGGGAAATTGGCATTCGCAAAGCCGTAGGCGCGCGACGCCAGGAAATTCTGTATCAATTTCTGACCGAAGCGGGGATTATTAGCGGTGTTGGCGCGCTCGTCGGGATCATGGTAGCGATCCTGATCCCTTTCATTATCACGGCGATTGTCCGGCTTTTCCCGGTGCCGGGGAACATCGAAATTCCAATTTCATGGCCCTCGGTCGTTCTGGCATTTGTCGTCTCATGCGCGACGGGAGTTGTTTTTGGATACCTTCCGGCGAGCAAAGCGGCGGGGCTTCAGCCGGTCGAATCATTACACTATGAATAGGACGAAAATGAAGATCGCATGCGCAGTCACGATTTGCACTTTATTGTTTTGTGTTTCCGCGATGGCGCAGCAAGCAACACATGGCGCCTCTTCACAGAATCCGTCTGGCCAAAGCGCGAAAGCGCAAGCGGCGCCTGCGGGGCGAGTTTGGAGCCTCGCAGAGGTCGTAAGGCTCGCTCTCGTGCACAGCCCGGACTTAGCTCTGGCGCGCGTCCGGTACACGGTGGCGAAAAATACGGCCGGCATAGACCGCGCGAATTTTCTGCCCAACTTGTATACGGGATCTGGAGCCGCTTATACGAATGGCTTCCCGCAAACGCCGGGAGGTTCGGCGCCGGCGGTTTTTGAAATGTCGTACACGCAAGCACTCTTCGATAAGCAGCAGCGGGGGCAATTGCACTTCGATGAAGACCTGGCGAAAAACCAGGAACTCGAATTTCAGAACGCGCGCGAAGCCGTGATCGTGAGCGCGGCCACTGCCTACCTGGAACTGGCCGACGTGCAACGCTCCCTGGAATTGCTGCAAAGCGAGCGCGACAGCGCGCAGCAAATTCTCGACCTTACGCAACAGCGCGAAGCGGCCGGATTGGAGCTTCCCGTTACGGTGACAGAGGACCAGTTGCAAGCGGCCAGGATTGCCCAGCGGATTGTTCAGTATCAGGACCGCGAGCAAGTGCTTACGGGGCAGCTTCGGAACATGACCGGCCTCCCCGCGGATGAACCCTTGCAGGTTTCTTCCGAAGAAACGCTGGCTTCCGAATCCGCCGAACCTGCATCCAACTTAGTGACGGATGTGACCGAGCATAGCGCTGGTTTGCGGGAAGCTGAGAACTACCGCATGGCACGGCAACAGTTGCTGAAAGGTGCCAAGGGGTCCTACTGGCCGACGATCGGCATCATTGGGGAATACAGCGTGCTGAGCAAGATCAATAATTACCAGGAATTTTTCTCGAAATTTCAGCGCAACAATGTCACTGCCGGAATCCAAGTCACGATTCCCGTCTTCGCCGCCAAGACTTCGGCCGATGTGGCGCTGGCGAGGAGTGACTTCGACGAAGCGACCCTCGAATTAGCCGCGGCGAAACGCTCCGTGCAGCTGGGAGCGGAGCAAAAGGTCCAGGCGCTCAAGGAAGCCGACGCGGCAAGGGAAGTGGCGCGGCTCGATTTGCAGCTTGCCCAGGAACAGCTGCAAGATGCAGAGGCCAAATTCAATCAGGGTAAAGTGACTCTGCGCGATTTAGAGAAGGCGCACGTCCTGGAAAATGAGAAATGGCTGGCGTTCTTGGATGCGGGTCTTTCCCATGAGCGCGCGCAGTTGGATTTGCTTCAAGCAACGGGACAGTTGGCGAAAGTGTTTCCTTAAGAACAAGGCAAAAGCTTCGCTATGGCCGCGCTGCGAATTCAAGTAGAATTAAGCATTACTGGCCGGTGTTGATCAGGCCGTCCCACTAAGACTGAGGAGGATGTTGAATGGCGTCGGTGATGAAAACTCTTTTGCTTAATCCCCCGAGTTTTGAAAACTTCGACGGGGGTGCCAGTTCCCGTTGGCCCGCAACCCGCGAGATCGAATCCTATTGGTATCCGGTGTGGCTTACCTATCCCGCGGGAATGTTGCCGGGCAGCCGGCTGCTGGATGCACCGCCGCACAAAATCACGCCGCAACAGACCATCGACATCGCTAAAGACTACGAATTCCTGGTCCTGTTCACGTCTACCGTGGGCTTCCAAAGCGACCTGAAAATGGCCCGGGCCATGAAGGAAGCAAAGCCGGACCTCAAGATCGTCTTTGTGGGTCCTCACGTGCAGATCAAGCCGGCGGAAAGCTTGCTGGCCAGCTCGGATATCGATTTTGTGGTGCGCGGCGAATTCGATTATGCCGTCACGGAATTCGCCCAGGGCAAACCGCTCAGCGAAATTGCCAACGCCAGCTACATCAAAGACGGGAAAGTTGTGCATAACCCGACGCGCCCGCCGCTGCATACGGCGGAGCTCGATGAGCTGCCGTTTGCCACGGATATCTACAAGCGGGATTTGACGATTGAGCGCTACAACGTTCCGTTCTTGCTACATCCATTTGTCTCTTTTTACACTTCGCGCGGCTGTCCCGCGCAGTGCACGTTCTGCCTGTGGCCGCAAACGCTTTCGGGCCATACGTGGCGTGTGCGGTCGGTGGATAGCGTGGCGCGGGAATTTGAGCAAGCGCACCGCATGTTCCCGCAGGCCAAGGAATTTTTCTTCGACGACGACACGTTCAACATTCGCAAGGATCGCGTGCTCGAGCTTTGCAAACGCTTCAAGCCGGTGGGCTTTCAATGGTCCTGCACCGCCCGCGTGCACAGCGACTATGAAACATTGAAAGGAATGGCCGACGCGGGCGCTCGGCTTTTCATTGTGGGCTTCGAATCGGGCGATCCGCAAATCCTGAAGAACATCAAGAAAGGTGCGACGGTTGAGATGGCCCGTACCTTTGCGGCTAACTGCAAGAAGGTAGGCATCCGTGTTCACGGCGACTTCATCATTGGCTTGCCGGGCGAGACTAAAGAAACCATTCAGAAGACCATGGATTTCGCACGGGAGCTTGATTGTGAAACGATTCAAGTCTCCATGGCGCACGCCTATCCCGGAACAGAGCTCTACAATTTGGCTTCCGCGAATGGTTTTTTGGCCACCGAAGCGCTCGCCGATTCTGGCGGGCACCAGCTTCCGCACCTCGAGTATCCGGGACTGAACCGTGAGCAAATGATGGACGCGGTCAATCATTTCTATGATTCGTATTATTTCCGTCCGCGAGTGGCCTGGCGAATCGTGCGGGACGCCCTGTGGGATGCGCACGAGCGCAAGCGCCTCTATCACGAAGCAGTTTCATTTCTCCGGTTGCGCGCCGAGCGGTTGAAGTATGCAAAGAACGGAAAAACCCCTGCGAAGCAGCCTCCGTCCGTCGGCGTGAAGACGGTTCCCAACCGAACCAGCACAGAATTTCCTACAGAAACACAGGGCGCATGAGGTTTTCGCACCGGCTGCACGGCAAGACGATTTTTCTCATCGCCCTGATGGCGTTGTTTGGGGCGCTTGGGGATGTGTTGCTGCGCAAAGGGATGAAGCAGATTGGCGCGATATCCAACTGGCATCCTTCCGCCCTGCTTTCCGCATTTGAAAGAACATTCCGCTCCGGCCCGATATGGCTGGGCATCACGTCTCTGCTGCTTTTCTTTGTGGCGTATCTACTGGTGCTGTCCTGGGCGGATTACAGTTACGTGCAGCCAGCGTCCGCAACGGGGTATTTCTTTGTGGCTTTGCTCGGCTATTTGCTCTTGGGCGAAGTAATCCCGCGAATGCGATGGGTCGGTGTTCTGGTCATTTGCGTCGGCGTGCTCCTGGTGGGCGGAACGCCGCCGCGAACCACGGAGCAGGGATGACCGGACGGGACGCCATGACGCTCGCGGTGATCATCTTCGTCGGAACCGGCGGGGAATTGGCGGTCACGCACACCATGAAACAAATTGGCGAAGTGCACAGCTTCGCTCCTGCCAATCTGCTGCGCGTGATCGGCCGCGCGTTTCGCATCGGATGGATGTGGCTGGGCCTGTCCCTGATGGCGGCCTCATTTTTTGCGCTTCTGATGCTGCTGTCTTGGGAGAATGTCAGCTACGTTGTGCCGCTGACCGCGCTCAGCTACGTTGTGGGTGCGTTCGGCGGGAAATTCCTGTTGGGTGAGCACATCGAGGCGCGGCGTTGGATCGGTGTCGTGCTGGTTTGTCTCGGCGTTCTGCTGGTCTGCGTGAGCTGAAAATACCTCGACCGAAAAGCAGTGGATTGCATTTGAGGGCCAGCCGTGTGGCATGAAATCGTGCGATGGACGCTGCTCGTGCTCGCGCTCGCGCCGTTTGCCTATTACCTGCTCGCCATCACCGCGGCGCTCCGGTTTTTCCGCAACCGGCCTCCCGTTCAAAAGACTTTTGCGCCGCCCGTCAGCGTGCTCAAACCTGTGCGCGGCCTCGACCGCGAAGCCTATGAGAATTACGCGAGCTTCTGCCGCCAGGAATATCCGGACTTCGAAATTATTTTTGGCGTGACCGAAAGTGCCGATCCCGCCGTGCCGCTTATTGAGAAGCTCATTCGCGATTTTCCCCAATGCCAGATCCGCCTGTTGATTGGCGCCGAGCCTTTAGGCACCGGCGATAAAGTGAACAAGCTTTGCCGCATGGTTCGTGAAGCGAAGCACGAGATTTTGATCATCAGCGACAGCGACATTCGCGTCGCTCCCGGCTATCTATACGCGGTTGCCGCGCCTTTTGCGGACCCCAAAGTAGGCGCGGTGACGTGCTTATACCGCGGCATCACCGACGGCTCGCTGGTCTCCGAAATGGAGGCGCTCGGCAACACCTCCGATTTTGACGCGGGCGTGCTCTCGGCGTGGCAGTTGGGCGGCGTAGACTTCACTCTGGGCGCCACCATGGCGACCACCAAGACGCGCCTGGCGCAAATCGGCGGCTTCGAAGCGCTTGTCGATCACTTTTCAGACGACTACGAGCTGGGCCATCGCATCGCGGCGCTTGGCTATCGCGTCGAGGTGACCACTTTTCCGGTGTTCACGGTTTTCCCGTCGCAGACACTTTCTCAGTGCTTCCGCCATCAGGTTCGCTGGACGCTCACCATGAAGCATTCTCAGCCGTGGGGACACTTCTCGCTTATCTTCACGCACGGCTTGCCTTGGGCGATTCTTGCGGCGGCCATTGCTCCGTCCTGGCCCATCGCCGCGTTTTACCTCGCCGGATACGTCGTGCTGCGGGGCCTGATGGCTTGGACCGTTGGCGTGTGGGGCGTGGGGGATACCATGCTGCGCCGGAAGATGTATCTTGTGCCGCTGCGCGACGCCTTTGCCTTCACCGTGTGGCTGACCAGCTTCTTCAAGCGTCGCATCGAATGGCGCGGCGCGGAATATTACATCGTCAACAAACGTTTGGTGCCCGCGAAGTAAATAGCGTCGCGACGGGATGTTCCTGCCGAGTGGATTGTCGTGCGGTGCGCTATTGCGCGCGCAATTCCGTCACTGACCGAGGCGGAAGCGGATCGTTACTTTGTATTGCATGGTGATCGGTTTTCCATCGAGAGTCGCGGGCGAATATTTCTGCTGCCGCACGGCGTCCATCGCTGCGCTTCTCAAAAGCGCGGGACCGGAGATGACTTTGGTCGACGTCACCTTGCCGGTTTGATCGATGACCGCCTCGATTTGAACGTCGCCCTCAATGCGGTTGGAAGTTGCCAGTGAGGGATAAGTTGGCTGCACGGCGTGAATCAATCGCGGCGCAGTCACTTGCCCGCCACGAACCACGGGCGTCGGCGCTGCAGGCTTGGGCAGGGCAGGAAGGTTCGCTGATGCGCCGCCTACCAGAGAACTGAGTCCTGCGCCGGGAGAACCTCCCGCCAAATCTTTCGGAGTGCTGTTGATCGACGGGAGTGGTGCGTCCACCGCGACGTTATTGTGCTGCGTCGCTTGTGGGCGAGCGGTTAAGTCGCCCGCATAGATGTTGGCCATCCCATTGGAAATCGTAGGATGGCTCTCCGGAGCAGAGTTCTTCGCGCTGTCATGTGTGGGCGTCACCACGATGGTGCTTTGCTTTGCGGCCGCCGGAACGAGCGCGTGTTTTGCGGCCGGTCGTGCTCCAGTCGGTGGTTGAGTTTCAGGAAGGGGCGTCGCCGGTGATTCCGCTGCAGTTTGTGCTGGCGTTATGCGGGGAGCTGCCGAAGATGTCTGCGGAATCCTTGCCGGCGCAGTTACATTCGAGCTCTGGCGCGCGTTCCCGCGATACTGCCTTACATAGAACACAGCGCCTGCGGCGAGGAGCGCCACGGCGGCCACGCTGAGAAACACCTTCACGCCCGTATGCCGTTTCGGAACTTCTCCGGCTAACAGCGACGTAGGATCGAGCGAGCGCACAAACGCCTGGGCTGCCTTTTGATCTGATTTCAGGATTGCTGTTTCTTGCGCCATCGTGGCCGCTGCTTCCTTGCCAAATATTTCTTCGCCCGTAGACAATGAATCGAAGATCGGCGGCGCCTCCGTCGAGGGACTGGCCGCGGGGTGAGCAGGCGCAGGAATTGTCGCCTGAGGCTTTGGCGCGATCGGCGCTCTTTTCGGGGGAACAGAAGTCAAAGGAACCAGTTCGTTCGTGCTCGGATCTTCGGAGATTCCATAACTCACCGGCGGCGCAGGGGCCGGTTTCGCAATCTCCTTCGCAACTTCGCGCACGAACGGTTTCGCTGCCGGCGGCGCATCCACTCGTGGCATGGCCTGCGTTGCAGGGGCCGGTTTCACAGTCTCCTTCGCAACTTCGTGCACGAACGGTTTCGTTGCCGGTGGTGGCGCATCTACTCGTGGTAAGGCCTGCGTTGCGGGGGGCACATTTGCTGTCGGAACGCTCTGAACAGGTGTTTCCGGAGCGTCAAGCTTTTCCAGTTCTTCGCTGGGCGTCGCGTGCTCTTCGTGCGTCGCGGCGGGAACGTTGGAGGAGTCCGAAGGGAAGTGAACGCCCCAGAATCCCGGTACCGGCTGAACAAACTCAAGCTTGACGTAATGCGAGACATTCGCCGCGCTATTTACCTGAATGATGCGGCAGAGCGCCGTTTGTTTCGTTGCCAGGTGGGTCAGAACGACGGCGTGGCCGGTGCGAACGCGCGCCCGCAACTTCACTATAGCGCCGCGAGGAAACACAATCATTGTCGAAGTGTCTTCTTCGAACGGTTCGACGTGCTCAGTGGTGTCCAGAACAACCGCGGTCACCTGTGAGCCGTGAATTCGTACGGAAATGTCCAGACCGATCGCTTCATTTTCGAGCGAATCCGTCCCGCCGCGCTTGGACTTGGTCCCCGCAGCGGAAGTGGGCACTTCAGTAGTAAAGGTCCCCATTGCGCGGTATCCTCAGTATTAAATTTTCGGCTGCGGGGCACGCCAGCGCAATAGTACTGGCCCTTATTTTTCCGCTGCTGTACCGAAGGACAGGCGCTCCTGTACGAACGTTCCGCTTACGCTTCTGTCATTGCGCTGCTATGAGCCACTTTGGTTTTCCGTTCATCTTAATTTCCTGAGAAGCGCAGCGGTCGGATGCTCGCTTCAGGGAGGTCAACGATGGAAGCCGTCATTGCCTTGCTCGCGGTGGTTGCTCAAATCTCCATTCGACAGGGCGCCATCATTGCCGCGCTAGAAAAGAAGGGTGTTATTTCCCGAGCTGACGTCGACGCCGAGATGCCCAAGACCGAGGGGGAGACCGGGAGGAAATTCGATCGCGTCAAAAACGAGCTTTTCGAGCTGTGGGGCGAATTCGACGGAGAGAATGGCGGCTGACGCGGTGATCCTGCGTTGCGGTGCGCGAAGAGCATCCGTGCGCAAACACCGCTTCCGCCTTCGCTCCTTGCAAGACTGCCCACATCTGTGCCCTGCAACATTCTCGACAAGGTGTGACGGGTCGTGTAGGATTTTACGCTGGTGCGGGGTCGGACAATTGGTAGTCCGCCTGCCTCTGGAGCAGGTTATCCTGGTTCGAGTCCAGGCCCCGCAGCCAAACTTTCGTGCGAGAACTAGGTTTGAGGAAAGTTCTCTCCTAACTCACTGATTTTTGTCTATTTATCCCCCGGAACAAACCTCTTTTCACGGCCGCGGCAGCGCTCTCTGCAGAGCATTCGGTTCCGTCATTTTGCCGCTGCCAGTGGCGGAATCTTCGTCGCTTGCCAGGCAATCACCTGCCAGCGCCCGTTGCGTCGCAGAAACGTCCCGGTGTTCCGGTAATTCGAAATTTCGATTTTGCCGTCTGCGTGCTCCGTGCGAGCCACCAACTGAAACGCGACAATCGCCGCATTGCCAAAATCGTGCACCACCACGTGCTCGGCCGAGTAAGTCTCCTTTTCTGCTGTGGCTGTGGCCGCAGCTGGCTTCGGAGCGTTCAGGCTGCGCATGATGCCCGCTTTCGTGTGCACCATGCTGTTTGATCCCGTATAAATCACGTCGTCCGCGAAGAATCGGTCGAACCCCGCGGCGTTGTTGCTGCTTGCGTCGCGCATGAACTGATTCAGCATCGTGGTCAGCTCACGCGTGGTGCCCGATGATTGCCTCTGTTGCTGCGCGCAAACCGACGTCGCGAGAAACAGGCAACCGATGCCCATGATGCATTTTGCAATTCGCATGATTCGCTCCTTGGCGAAATATCTATTCTTTAGCGGCTGGCCCGCCGCGATTTTTTCGCGCCGGACCCTTTCCATATCTCCGCGCGAGAGCCACAATGCCCCGGCGCCCACGAGCGCTGATTCAGCTCCGTAGAACGCTTTCACAATTGGCGTTTGCTGATGCTCGGGACTGCAGGCCCAGCGATCCAGGTGTCTCCGAATATCCGGCAACAGGGACATCGCCAGATCCGCCAGCCCTCCGCCGATGACGATCACGCCGGGCTCGAGCAGGTCCGTGATGTTCCCGAGCCAAATCGCCAGATGCTCGGCCATTTCCGCGAGCACTTCTTTTGCGAGCTTATCGCCGGCGGCTGCGGCCTTTGCAACTGTCTCCGCCGTCACATTCGCCGCGTCGCCGCCCGCCAATTTGAGCATCAGCGAGCCGTCGCCCGATTCGCTGCCGATGCGCTCCCTCGCGTTGCGCGCGGTCGCCGGCCCCGAAATGTACGTTTCCGCGCAACCGCGTTTCCCGCAGCCGCACAGCGGCCCGCGGAAATCAATCGTCGTGTGACCGCCTTCGCCTGCCGCGCCGCGCCGTCCGGAATAGATGCGGCCGTCGATCACGAGTCCCGTGCCCAGGCCTGTGCCCAGCGTCGCGTAAAATACGTTGCGATAATCCCGGCCCGCGCCCCAAGCCGCCTCCGCCAGCGCCGCCGCTTTCGCATCGTTCGCAACGCGCACCGGCAGTCCGTAATGTTTTTTGATTTCTGCCGCGAGATGGAAATTCTTCCAGCACGACAAATTCGCCGCGTCCAAAACCGTGCCCGTTCTCGAATCCACCCATCCCGGAACGCTGACGCCGATTGCCCGCGCTTTCCGCGCGCGTCGGCTCTTCAGGACGCTGTCGATTGCCTCCTGCACCGCGGCAAGACCTTCGGCGGCGCTCTTGTTCGCCACCATGCGCGTGCGCGCAGTTGCGAGAATTTCTCCCGTGGACGTCACCAAGCCGGCGGCGACCTTCGTTCCGCCGATGTCCACCGCCAGAATCACGCCTTTGGTCTTCTGCATTCCAGCGCGCCACCTCAACGGCGCCCAATCGAAAATGCTTGCAAATTCAATTCACCTTCGTGGCGAAGCAGAGCTCACGCCCGGAGTTTCAGCCTCCAGTTTCGTAGCTTGATTGAGTTCGCGTGTGATGAGCCACGCGCACACAATCGCCAGCGCGCACAACAACACGCCTGCCGCCCAGCCATGCAGCAGCAATTTCCCCGAGCCAAAAAGCGCGCCATAAACCATCGCGCAGCCCAAAAGCCAGCAGCGCAGATTTCGCGCCAGCTCGCGCGTCTCCGGAACTTCCGGCGCGAGCGCGGCAATCGGTTTCCATCCGGTAACCTGCGGCCGGACTTTGCGGTAGAACGACACGAGAATCTCGTTCGGCTCCGCTTGCGTGAACCAGGTCACCGCGACCCACACAATCGTTGTGACCAGCGTTGTGGTCAGCGCATTCTTCGCGAAAAGCACAGTAGCGTCGCCGGTGAACGGCCCCGGCCTGCGCACCAGCCAAATCCACGGCCCCTTCCAGTCCAGCGCGGCGGTCATCACAAGTGACGATGCCATTGCCGAAATTTCGCTCCACGCGTTAATTCGCCACCAAAACCACCGCAGGATGTACACCGCTCCCGTGCCTGCGCCCAGTTGCAGCACGTCTTCCCATCCCGAGCGTATCGAGCCCAAATGTGCCGCGACGTAACCCGTGCATACCACCAGCAGCAGCGTCACCACCTGTGACACATGAACGTAGTGCCGCTCCGTTGCGTCGGTCCTGATAAACCGCCGGTAGAAATCCTCCACCAGATACGAAGTGCCCCAGTTGAGCTGCGTCGCTATCGTCGACATAAACGCGGCCAGAAATCCCGCGAGAATAATCCCGCGCAGCGCGTGCGGCACGTAATCGTTCACAATCATCATGTAACTGGTTTCCGGATGCGCCAGTCCGGGATAGAGGACAATCGCCGCCAGCGCCGTCAGAATCCACGGCCACGGCCGCACCGCGTAATGCGCAATGTTGAACCACAGCACGGAATAGAGGCCCTGCTTCTCATCGCGCGCGCTGAAGATTCGCTGCGCAATGTATCCGCCGCCGCCCGGTTCCGCTCCCGGATACCAAAACGACCACCATTGAATGCCGAGATAGGTCACAAAGGTGATCACCGGCAGCGTCCATAGCTCTTCACTCGAAAATCCGTGGGAGAAATCCGGCAGAAACGAGAGCGGGTCCGCGCCTCCATTCGTCGCGCGCATCGCTTCGATTTTCGACATCATGTGCGTCATTCCGCCCGCGCCCGCCACGGCAAAATATGCCACGACAATCACGATTCCCATCTTCAGCGCGAATTGGAACATGTCCGTCCACAGCACGCCGCGTAGCCCGCCCAGCGAAACATAAATTCCCGTGAACGGAATCAGGAAGAAAATGCACAAAATCAAAGCCTGCCCGTTGACCCCGGAAAACGTCTGCCCGAAAATGTCAACCATCACCCGCGCAAATCCATTCAACAGCCGCCAACCCTGCATCGTCGGCCCCATCGTCGTCGCCACAATTCCAATCATCGCTTTTGTGACCCACCCGAGGATCAGGCAGTTCATCAGCAAGCCCAGGTATACGGCGCGGAAGCCACGCAGAAATGCCGCCGGTTTCCCCGCGTAGCGAATCTCCGCGAATTGCACGTCGGTCATCAGTCCGGAGCGCCGCCACAACCGCGCGAACAGGAACACTGTCATCATTCCCGACAGCAGGAATGCCCACCACAGCCAGTTTCCCGCGATTCCCTGCGTGTAAACCAAACCTGCCACCAGCAAAGGCGTGTCCGCGGCAAATGTTGTTGCAACCATCGACGTTCCCGCAAGCCACCACGGCACGTCGCGGCCGGACACAAAATATTCCTCTGTGCTGGCGCTGGCGCGGCGCCGAAAGTAGATTCCCAGCAGCAGGGTGATGAGCAGGTAGCCGAGGATCGCCGACCAATCGAGGAAGGTGAATTTCATTTCGCAGCCTGTGTTTCAAGGCCAATCGTGCCGTGGCCGATTGTTTATGTCACAGATGCGCGCTCTTCGCAATCCGCTTTCGAGTGCTTGCCGCACGCTTGTATAGCACTTCTGCGACGCGTAAGTGGCGAGCTGCATCGTAAGTCTGAGCCACGAAATGGAGGCGGTTTTGTCTTCTCCCGCTAGATCCGATGCTGGCCGCTCGCGTTGGGGCCAGCCGCCCTGGAAAATTGATTTTCAGCCTCCGCCGCGTCTCGTCCCGGAACAAGTCGACCTTGCCATTGTCGGCGGAGGCTTCACCGGCCTTGCAGCGGCGGCGTGGCTGCGGCGCATCGACTCCGCGAAAACCGTCGCTGTTTTCGAAGCGCAATCCATCGGCTCCGGTTCGAGCGGCCGTACGGGCGGAATGGTGCTCGGCGAAAGCGCGGCTGGCGACCTTCCCGGCCTTGGTGACGTCTTGGAAGGTTTTTCTTCTGCGCTGCGTGCTCTCGCGGTCGATTGCGACTTGGCGTTGCCCGGCGCGTGGGAGATTGGCCGCGGTAATCCGCTCTCGAATTCACCCATCGCCTGGCAAGATTCCGGCGACCTGCGCACAATTAGTGAAGTTCCCGGCGGCACCCTCGATCCTGGCAAACTTGTCTCTGGCCTCGCCCGCGCGGCCGACCGCCTGGGTGCACTGATTGTCGAAAACGCTCCTGTCGAGGGCCTTCGTTTCGAAGATTCGCTCCGCTTGCGCGTACGCGAAAGGGAAGTTCGCGCTTCTCACGTCATCCTCGCCACGAACGCTTTTGCCCTGGAGATGACTGGCTTGGCAAAGCGTGCCGAACCGAAACTTACTCTCGTAGTTGCAACCGCGCCCCTCGACCCTGCCCAGCTTGAAGTCTTAGGGCTCGCCTCCGGCCGCCCGTTTTACACCATTGACCTGCCCTACCTCTGGGGCCGGGTTTTGCATACAAACGGCGTCATCTTCGGGGGCGGTCTGGTCGATGTCAAGAACTGGCGCGAGCTGGAAACCCAGGACATTGCCACCGGCAAATCGGCGGAGCTCATCGCCAAGGTTGAGCGCCGCGTTCGGGAACTCCATCCTGCCCTGCGTTCGACCGGTTTTTCTCACTGGTGGGGCGGCCCGATCCTCATCGGCCCTGACTGGCAACCGGTTTTCAAGGCCCATCGTAGCCTGCCAAACACAACCGTCCTGGGCGCGTATTCAGGCCACGGCGTCGCCCTTTCTGTCTACCTGGGCTGCTGGGCCGCGGAAGCCGCCCTAGGCCGCAAGGCGCTTCCCATCTGGTGAATCCAGTACCTGCGGTCTGCTTGGTTTCCCAAGCTGTTGACCGATTGTACAAACCGAAACCTAAACCCCCTTCGTTTCAAGCGATTCCCTTATACGATAGCAGATGGACGGGGTCGTCCACAGGCTCTAATCTCGGCACGTACCGGTTCGCGTTGACTCAACGCCTCGTCTGTGCGCATTTGACCGGAGGTCTCAAGGTGGAACAGCAAGGCTCGGGAGGCCCGAACAGCGCCTCTCCAACAAAGAAACCCTACGTAAAGCCCGAGTGCGTCTCGGAGCCAATCTACGAAACCATGGCCCTCGCCTGCGGAAAACTGCCGGGAGAGAGTTTCCAATGCAATGGTGCGCCAAAACGCTCCTAGTGCAAGGTGGCCGATGGACCACTGCCGAGGGAAATCGTCAATGATACAACGCAAAAGAAGCCGTTACTCGCAGCCACTGCTGACCGTTTTGCTGGTTGGCTTTTTGACTCTGGCGTTCGCCGTTTCCTCAACCGCTACCGAACAACTCGTTCTGCAAAAATCGGGGACAAACCCGCAAACGCGCGCTGCCGAGAACTACCTGGACGAGGCAAACCAGACCACCGTAAATGCGGACGCGCTCCGGGTAAAGTCTTCGACAAACGCAAATCAGCGCTCGCTGATTCTCTTTGATTTTTCATTGTTGCCGAATGTCGGCATTAAGACCGCCGTATTAACACTGACCGTGCAAACGCCTCCAACGGCGACTCGAACATACGACGCCTTTCCTTTAGACAGCCTCTTTGCTCAGTCCGCCGCGACCTGGAAAACGCGCGTCGCGGATCTCGCCTGGGGCGCGGCGGGCGGCGACATTCCCGGGACCGCAACAACCTCCACAACTGTCACCAATCGGACTGCCGCAGCAAGCTGGACCATCACGCCCGACGTGCAATCGTGGTACACCGGCAATGCCAACGGCGTGCCCGTGCCGAATTACGGCACGCTGATCATGGACAGTGCCGAAAGCAGCGCGACCGCTTATCAGACCGTGTTCTATTCGAATAGTGCTGTGACTCCCGCGGATGCTCCGTCCCTCACCGTAACTTTCGTCCAGAATGTCGCCAACCTGACCGCAACAGCCGGCAATGCCCAGGTCACTCTCAATTGGACGTACCCCGCGGCGATTGGGGCGGTCGTTAACGCCACTACCGGCGTCATGATTTTGCGCAGCAGTTCGGGCGTGCCCGTCAATAAGGGCACCGTGCCTACCGATGGGACCACCTACGCCCTCTGTGCGACGATCGGCAACGGCACTGTCGTGTACAACAACACCGCTCTGTCGACAACCTTCACGGATAACAGTTCCGACACCTGCGGAGCACCCGCAAACGGCACCACCTACTACTACAAAGTCTTCACCCAGGACTCCGCAGTCAACTACAGCACCAGCGGCACGTCAGGAGATGGCGGTTCCCTGACTGTGCCGGAAGATTCCGCTACACCAAGCGCCAGCGCCCCGTATAGCTCGAACTGGATGACCGCAACCTACTCGACAACTCTGGCGCCGCCGTCCTTATTCCCCGGGCTCGTGGCCATGCTCGGTACGCAGACAAATTTCATGTTTTCTGTAAACCCAAACACGGGAATGCGCTCGTATCCGCCGCTTTCGTTGGGCGGCGCCATCACCGGCCGTTCGCCTGTGATCGATGCGGCCGATTCGTCACTGGCGGAAGACATGGTCTACGTCGCCGACCAGAGCGGCTTAGCCTATGGCATTGCGGCCGATACCGGCCAGACCGTGTGGGCCGTTGATCCTTTAAACTCCGGCGGCACTCCTTTTCTTGCTGCTGGAGCGTTGCTCGTCAAAAGTTACGCGACTTCTTCTTATACGCTCTCCCATGACCTTCTCATCTTGGGAACCCGGAACTCATCCACGCTCACCGGAAATGCCATCGTCGCCGTTGACGGAAACACTGGCGCTACCATTTGGACGGACGTCGGTGACACCGGAACCATCCCCGCGATGGACATCATTACCGCTACTCCAACCATTTCGTACACCGCAAACACCATCTGGGTCACCAGCGAGAGCAATGGCGGCACGCAACCGAGCCTGTGGGAGCTCAATGCCAATACCGGCAAAGTGCTGGCAACACTCTCCCTCGGTGATATTGACAGCTCTCCCGTGCTCACGCCCGACGGGAGCACGCTCTTCGTTGGAACGGATGCCGGTACCGTGTACGCCATAAAAACGTCTACCGCGACCGTGATCACTTCCATCGCCGGCGGAGACGGCGAGATCGTGAGCTACCCGCTCGTCGTTGGTTTCTCTTCGCCCTATACCGTCGTTTTCTCAGGAACCGCTGACGTGCACGGCCTCACTTACAATTCGTCCACGCAAACCTTTACTGCCAATTGGACGACGGCCATCACTACGCCGTCCGCGCCCATCGGCGTCTATGGGCTCACCGATATTTACGTCGGGGGCGGCGATGGCCTGATTCACGAGCTCAACAGCAGCACCGGCGTCGACACTCGAGACATTGTTGCGAACACTGGTCAGCCCGGCGTTGTCGGCGATCCCGGTTTGGATATAAGCCTAATGCACATTTACGTTTCGACCAACGATCAGCGAATGTATTCCTTCACGTTCCCCTATTGAGGTGAAGACCATGCGCCTTCGACACTCCGATTCCCGGCGAACGCAAGCCTCGTTCTTGGCGGCATGGTTCTTCTTCGCGGGAGTATGCGGCTGCGCGTCCATGCCCCAGCTCCAGAGCGGCGATCCCGGCTCGCCTTCCGGCAACATCGTCCAGCCCTCGGCGCAAATTCTTTTCTGCGATACGCCGGGAACCACCTGCGCGCCCTCCAGCAGCTTCTCTGTCTCAAAGCTGCGCGATTTGAACATCGTCGTCAACTGGAGCAATCTGTCTCCCGGCAACCACGCGCAACTCCTCAGTGTCCTTCATACCGCCGGCGGCCTCTACCAATCATTTCACAATGCCTTTTTGATCAGCCCGGAAGCCGGAGGGTCTTTCTCCACGTCCGATGCGCTTCCCGTCGCTGGCACGTGGATTGTCCAGCGCTCCCTGACCGGGACTTGGACCGTACAAGCTGCGCTCGACGGCCACATCGTCGCCACGCAGACTGTCGCGCTTACGCCTTAGCAGCGCGCTGCGGGTCGGCAAAGCCTAACGATTCCCGTTCTTCAGCGTCCAATGGGAGTATCCTAGTTGTCAAAAGCGCGGCCATGACTGAAGCGGTCACTTTTCCGGCGCCTGTCAAATTCCAATGAAAAAACTGTCCGTTGCCTTCGCCGCAGCACTTTTCTGTTTCACAACGCTTACGCCGATCCACTACGCTTGGGCCGCCCAGGATTCCAAATCTTCGAGCGCTGCGCCAACGTCCGCGAAGCAGAAGGCGGAAGACGACATCAAAGTCGGCGACCTGGCCAACCAGAACGGCAATACGGACGAGGCCATCGCCGATTACAAGGCTGCCCTCGAAGCGGATCCCAGCAATCGCGACGCCCACCAGAAGTTTCTGCAGGCCTATGGGCAAAAGGCCTACGCACCCCTCACCCCCAAGAAAATCAAGACCGCCAAGAAGAAGCCCACCAAGGCGCAGCAAGAAGCCAAGCAAGAAAAGATTCAGGCCGAGCAAAAGAAACTCGAATTAAAGTTTTCGGACACTCTTCTCGCCACCTACCGCAACTGGATCAAGAAAAATCCGCAGCGACCGATGTTCTACTGGGGCGAAGCCCAAGTCCTCGAGGATCGGGATAAGAATGCGGAAGCAAAGTCTTTGCTCCAAAAGGCCATCGCCATCGATCCTTCCTGCGCTCCCGCTTACGAAGATTTGTCGGATCTCGCCGCAACCGACGGCGACGTTGCCGCGCAACGCCAGTATGCGGAAAAAGCCCTCCCGTTTGATCCCAAGGGTTCCTCCGGCGTGTTTTTCAATTATGCCCTCACTTATCTTTCCACCGATCCGGCCAAATACCGTCAGGTCGTCTTAGATCGCGTCGCCAAATATCCCGACGGCCTCGAATACCTGCTCGTTCTCGTGGCTCAGAACGCCCCCTCTCCGTCGGAAGCAGAGGCCGCCTATCAAAAGCTCTATGAGCTTTACGGCCCGAAGTCCGTTCATCCTTCCGACGGCATCAGCGACATGATGGTCAGCCTTTTTAATTTGTATGCAGAGACGGATCCGTCGAAGGCCCTGAGCTTTGCGCAGCAGATGCAAAAGGATCAAACCGAGCAGCTTGCCAAGAAAGCTGCGGCAGACAAGGCCAAGGACAGCGCTGCAAAAAAATCTGACGCCAAACCGCTGTGGCAATCCATCGCCGATTTTCAGAAGAGCCTCATCGATGCCCGGGATCTAACCGCGCAAAAGAAATACGCCGACGCGCAGGCCTTGCTCGCGAAGAACGCCTTGAAACCCAAGAACGATTTCGATTCGCTCTCCGGCGTTGACCAGACGTCTTATGAACTCGCACAAGCCGAAGCCCTCGCCGGCAGCGGAGACACTCAGAAGGCTTACGACAGCGTGAAAACCGCGCTCTTGCCCCAGCCGGACGATTCGCTCCACGCCGCTCTGGTCGCCTACGGCGCGAAGCTCGGCAAGACCCCGGAACAGGTCAATCAGGACGTCTGGCAAGCCCGCGAATCGAAAGCCAAGCCCATGACGCCCTTCGCTCTGAAGCAATATGTCACGGACAATGAGGTCAAGCTGGCCGACTATCGCGGCCAGGTGCTCCTTGTCAATTTCTGGTTCCCCGGTTGAGAGTGGTGCCGCGCGGAGTTTCCGCGCTTGCAGCAGATTCTCGATAAGTACAAGGCGCAGAATTTCCATATCGTGACCATCAATGTGCTCAGCAATCAGGAGGAAGGCGCCGTCAAGATCATGAGCAACTATAGTTTTACTTCCCTGAAGAATCCCGGCGGCGGTTTTGCCTGGTCCAGCAAAACCTACGGAGTCCGTGGTACGCCGACCAGTTTTCTGGTCGACCCCGACGGCAAAATTGTGTTTGACGTCCCGGGGCTCGAGTCCCTCGATTCGGTGAAACTCTGCGAGCAGGAAGTCGCCGGCCTGCTGAAATGGTCCGCCAGCGCCACTCCGGCTCCTGCCAGCCCCGCAAAGGCCCAACCGTGATGCTCAAGCCTAGAATCGCAGTCATCGCGGGCATGGTCACCGCCTTTGTCTTCGTAGGGTTTACCCCGCCCGTATCAGCCCAGGATCAGGCTCCCATGCCCATTCACTGGACCGCGGCCCTTCAGTCGCCACAGCATCCCCTCCAGCCTGGCCAGAAAACCAGTCTCGCGCTCACCGCCGACATCGACTCCGGCTGGCACGTCTACGCGTTTCCTCAGCCTCCCGGTTCGCCCGTCGTCCCTACAGAGGTCACCGTCCCGGACGGCCAGGCCTTGGCGCTCTCGGGCGACATCAAGCCGCCAAAGGCGGAATCGCAAATGGATCCCACTGTCGGGAAGCAGACCGATTTCTACGAGAATTCCGTCACCTTTGATCTTCCCTTGAAAGTCGCCAAGAAAGCCCGCGCGGGAAAGCAAAGCCTCGAAGTGGACGTTCGCTATCAGGCCTGCAACAATCGCCTTTGCCTTCCGCCCCGCACCGACAAAGTTGAAGCTCCGGTCGAAATCGCCTCCCGCCCCTGATCACGTTTACGCAAGCGACGTCCGGCGCTAATCGGCGGACGCCGAGGATGTCACAGACTCAACCGAACCCACAGCCCCACTCGCCAGTGGCAATTCCACCGTCACGCGTGTGCCGCTTTCGCTCGACGCGATTTCCAAATTCCCGCCGAACTGCCGCACTCGTTCGCGCATTCCGCGGATTCCAACTCCGAGCCGTCCGCCGGAGCTGAACGCCGCCTGTTTTTCGCGCGGTATGCCATGTCCGGCGTCTTCCACTTCCAGGCAAACGCGCTCTCCATCCTGATTCAGCCGGATCACCGCCGTGCGGCTCCCCGAATGCCGGTGAATGTTCGTCAGGCACTCCTGCACGATGCGGAAGAGGTGCATCTCCAAATCTCGTGGCAGCCGCCCGAAGTTCGGCGCGATTTCCACGCTCACCTGTATCTTGCTGCGCTCCGCAAATCCCTCTGTGTACCATCGCAGCGCCGACTCCAGGCCCAGCTCGTCGAGCAATGGCGGATACAGCAGATGCGATAGTGTGCGAACCTCGCGGTTCAGTTGATCCACCAGCGCCACTGTTTCCTCAACGGTCTGGGCCGCGCCGGCAGGCAGTTCTTGCGATTCGCCCTTCACTCGGCTCAGGCTCATATAAACGGCCGCGATAATCTGACCCAGGCCGTCGTGTAACTCCCGGGCAATGTGCCGACGCTCTTCATCGCGCATTTGCAAAAGGCGGCCGGAAAGCTCCCGTACCAGCTCGGCCTGCTTTACCAGTTCCGCGTTCCTTTGCCGCAGCTCTTGCGTGCGCTCCTGTACTTGATTCTCGAGTTGCCGCCGGGCCTCGTCCAGCGCTTCCTCAAAACGCTTGCGCTCGGTTATGTCTATCGAGATTCCCCCGACGAACGTTCTCCCGGACTCATTCACAAACGGAAATTTCGAACTGAGCCAGCTATCCTGCTGCGGCCCGCTTTCGACGAACTCCAGCGATTGCCTCCGCGCCAGCACTTCCAGGTCGTTGATGTGATGCTCCTCGGCCAATTGCAGCTCGGCGTCTGTCTTGCCGAGCAGCTCATCCTTCATCCCGAAGCGCTCGCGAAACCGCCGGTTATAGTAGACGTATCGGCCTTCCACGTCTTTCATGTAAGTCGCTGCTGGGTTATGATCCATGAACGTCCGGAACAGGTTCCTCGCCTCTTGCGCCTCGTGCAGGTTTGCTTCCGCTCTCGCCATCGCCCGGCGGTTGAGTTCTGTCAGCGTTATGATAAAGGCCGCGGCCAGCAGGTAAATCACCGCCGCCACAATCTGCCCTCGGTCGGAAATGCCCAATGAATGTCGAGGTTCAGTGAACCAGTAAGTTTCTCCGAGAAAAACAGCCGCCGTAGCCACAATCGCCGGCCCCACGCCGCAATACCACGCGGAAAAAATTACCGCCGGGAAAACTGTCAAGTACTGTGTGTGATGTCCCAAACCGGGGTCGAAGATCGACCGCACAAGCAACGCCAGCGCCGTGGCCAGCAGGGCCATGCCGTAACGCAAGACTGTTTTCTTTGGACTGTTTTGCTGACCTGCGAGGATCCCAATAAACTTCCTGTTATGCGAGGGGCTTGAGGAGCGCATTTTCGTCGTCAACTTCGCTTTAGAACCATTTATTCCGGAGCGCGTTGCCCGCGTTTTCTGTGTGTTTCGCAACAAACAACGCCCTGCTTTTCAGCTGCCGGCGCAAGCGCGGCGCCTTTCGCGGACAGCAGCAGTGCGTAGCAAATCTCTTTTCCCCAGGGAGTTGCGTGACCAGTTAGCTTATGGCCCCACAGCGTGAGCTCGTTTTTCTCACCAGCCCAAGGACTTCAGAGTGGAGTCTCCTTTCGGCCTAAGTGTATCCTTCCACTCCGGACCTCCCTTTCTGCCCCAATATGTGATTTTTTTTAATCGGGACGGCAAACTCCAGTCATTTTCGCGCAACTTACACAAAACAAAATAGTCGCCTTTCTAATCCGGACAGAATTTCAGTCTTCTCACGGCGTCGTTTTCGCCATCTCCAGTTTTTCATAGGCACTTCAACCCTCCTACCCGCCTCCAATTCGCCTGGATTGCGATACCATGGTGCTCCCAAATTTCGGGGGAAACTGTCTATGACCCGTGAAGAGCAAAGAATCGAAGAGTCCCGCCAGCGCAAGGTCCACTGGAAGCGCTGGGGCCCGTATCTCTCCGAGCGCCAGTGGGGCACCGTCCGCGAAGACTACAGCGCCGATGGCGACGCCTGGAACTATTTTCCTCACGAGCACGCCCGCTCGCGCGCCTACCGTTGGGGCGAAGACGGCATTGCCGGATTCAGCGACCGCCATCAGCGCTTCTGTTTTGCGCTGGCCTTCTGGAATGAGCGCGACCCCATACTCAAAGAGCGCCTCTTTGGTCTCACCAACACGCAAGGCAATCACGGCGAAGACGTAAAGGAATATTACTTTTATCTCGACGCCACTCCAACTAGCTCTTATTTGAAATGTCTCTATAAATACCCGCAAGCCGCGTTCCCATACGAGCACCTCGTCGCCGAAAATCACCGCCGCACGCGGGACGATCCCGAATTCGAGCTGATTGACACCGGCGTGTTTCGCGAGAACCGCTACTTCGATGTCTTTGTTGAATATGCGAAGGCCGCCGCCGAGGACATCCTCATTCGCGTCACCGCCGTCAACCGCGGTCCGGAAACTGCGCCGCTCCACTTGCTGCCGACATTGTGGTTTCGCAATACCTGGTCCTGGGGCGGCGTCATTCGTAGCGGTGAAGCGCACCGCGTGCCTTCGCCGGCGGGGCTTGCCATCATCGAAGCGCAACAGTCCGACTACGGTGAACGCTGGTTGCTCGCCGAAGGTTCGCCTGAACTGCTTTTCACCGGGAATGAAACCAATCACCAGGCGCTTTCCGGTTCCAAGAACGCCACGCCCTACGTGAAGGATGGAATCAATGATTACATTGTAAGCGGCCGCAAGGATGCCGTGAATCCTGCGCAAACCGGCACCAAGGTCGCCGCGCATTATTCCGTGTCGCTCCAGCCCGGCGCGAGTTTTTCGGTTCGGCTGCGGCTTACCGACCGCTCTCCTTTGGGACAATCCGGGGGGAAAAAACTATTGGCCGGCGACGTCTTCGGTTTGGAATTCGAATCCACGTTCGCAGATCGCATTAAGGAAGCGGACGAGTTTTATTCCGAGCGCGCCGCTCAAAACATGAGTGACGACGCGCGCCAAGCGCAGCGTCAGGCTTTCGCCGGTTTGCTTTGGGGCAAGGAGTCCTATCACTACGAGGTCAAGACCTGGCTCACCGGCGACCCCACGCAGCCCCCTCCGCCTCCCGAACGCCTCAATGGACGCAATCATCAGTGGGTTCACCTCTATAACGCCGATGTGATTTCCATGCCGGACAAATGGGAATATCCGTGGTACGCGTCTTGGGATTTAGCGTTCCACTGCGTGGCCATGGCCACCATCGATCCGGATTTCGCCAAGGAACAGCTCATTTTGTTTCTTCGCGAATGGTACATGCATCCCAACGGCCAGATTCCCGCCTACGAGTGGAATTTGTCGAGTGCCAATCCTCCGGTCCACGCGTGGGCCGCCTGGCGCGTTTACAAGATCGAAGCCCGCGTTCGCGGCCATGCCGACCGCATTTTTCTCGAGCGTGTGTTTCAGAAACTCCTGATCAATTTCACCTGGTGGGTGAATCGCAAAGACCCGCTGGGCATGAACGTCTTTGAAGGCGGTTTCCTCGGCCTCGATAACATCGGCGTTTTTGACCGCTCCATGCCGTTGCCCGGCGGCGGCTATATGGACCAGTCCGATGGCACCAGTTGGATGGCCATGTTCTGCCTCAACATGATGGCCATCGCCATGGAACTGGCCCACGCCGATCCTGCGTATGAAGACCTCGCCAGCAAATTCTTCGAGCACTTCGTGTACATCGCCGACGCCATGAACAAAATCGGCAGCAACGACATCGGTCTTTGGGACGAGAAGGACGGTTTCTACTACGACGTCTGCCATTTTTCCAGCGGCGAGCAGGTGCCGATCAAAGTGCGCTCGATGGTGGGCCTGATTCCCCTATTCGCAGTGGACACATTCGAGCCTCAGGACCTCGCGCGCGTCCCGGATTTTGCGCGGCGCATGAACTGGTTCATTCATCATCATCCCGACCTGCCCGAGCACATCGACATGAGCCAGCGAACCTCGCAGGGAGCGCGGCTGCTGCTCTCCATTGTGAACAAGAAACGCATGCTCCGCGTTCTCCGCTTCATGCTGGATGAAAGTGAATTTCTTTCACCGTACGGGATACGCTCTCTCTCCAAGTACCACCAGGAGCATCCCTTCATCCTGACCCTCGATGGCCGGGAAAATCGCGTGGACTACGAGCCGGCCGAATCCACCACGCCTCTTTTTGGCGGCAATTCGAACTGGCGCGGGCCGGTCTGGTTCCCCGTCAATTTTCTGCTCATCGAAGCCTTGCAGCGCTATCACTACTATTACGGAAACAATCTCAAAGTGGAATTCCCCTATGGTTCGGGCCAGCAGAAAACGCTGTGGGAAATTGCCGGGGAGATTTCACGCCGCCTGGTCCGAATCTTTTTGCGCGGAGAAGACGGCCGCCGGCCCGTCTACGGGAACGTGGAACTTTTTCAGACCGACCCGCACTGGCGCGACCTCATGCTGTTCTACGAATATTTTCACGGAGACAATGGCGCTGGTCTCGGCGCCAGCCATCAAACCGGCTGGACGGCGCTCGTCTCGAAGCTGCTCGAACAGAGCGGTGACCACAAGTGAAAAGCAGGCGCGGCAGCGCGCGCTGCGCCTGCAGGGTCAGAAGCGTTCGGCTAAAAGTCTGCGACCAGGCCCAGGCCGAACGAGACGCGGTTGATGTAATTGAAGAACGCCACCGTCAATACGGTTTCGCGCAGCGCATCCTGGCTCCAGCCCACGCGCAAAACTTCGTCCGCATCGCTCTGCTCCACGTCGACCGGTTTGCGCGTCAGTTTGTCCGCGAAGCGAAAGAGCGCCTTCGTTTTCTCGTCCGCCGGCGCGTGCGGATAATCGGTCGCCAGCTTGCGGGCGAATTGCTTCTCGAATCCAAATTGCTGCAGCAATTCCATATGAATGGCGATGCAATACGATGACGAATTGATTCCGCTGACCACCAGGCCGATCTGTTCCTTCAGCGACGCGGGAAGCGCGCCATCGCCCATGATCGCCGAGCTCATGCGCAGTTGCGCCGTGATCACTTCCGGCAGCGCGCCGAGAGCCTTGAAGAAGTGAGGCACGGTGCCGAAACCCTTTTCAATCGTGGCGTAGATTTCGCGCAGTTCGGGAGCCGCTTCGGTTTGTTCGACTTCACTCACGTAGGCCATAAACACCCCTTCGGATTTTTCTGCCTTCAGATGTTAGTACGCAAACGGAGGCTGGATGGTTTCCACGAATATGAGAGCCGGGGCTTTTGAATTTTACCTCTTTGTTTCCACCAGTTCGACCAGAACTTTCCTGCCCTCTGTTGCGTTCGCGAGGAAGAAATTGACACGCGTGCCGTCGGCGCCTGCGCGTGTCGCCGGATAAATTGGAGTGACGTTCAGTCGTGAGGCAAGCAGCCGGGTTGCTTCATCTATATCGCGCGTCAAGAATTCCACTTGCTGAATGCCTTCGCCGAACTTCGTCAGGAATTTAGAAATCGCGCCATCTTTGCCGGGTGCGCGCGTGGTCAAAATATCGAGGTGCGTGCCGGCGTCCGGGCTCCACTCAAATTCCTCCGCGTCCTGATCCGGCGGAACTTCGGCAAGGCGCGGCTGGCCGAGCAGCGCGCGAATTCTCGCAAAGCGCTCCCGCGTCACGGCGATTCCCACGGTTGCGTGATTCGAAATGAGCTCGCCGATTTCCGGATTTGCTCGCCAAGGGGTGATGGCTTGCTCGGCGTCCGCGCGGCCGCGGCGATAGAGCTCGCGCGCGGCCGCATCGCGCAGTTCGCTGACCGCAGAATCCAGCCGCGCAACGAGTTCCGCATGGGAAGAAGTATTCAGATCCAAGTTTTCTTTTCCCGCTTCGTTTCCAAGTTTCTAGCCTGCGGCTTCGCGGTGGGCGATCTCCTGCTTTCCCCAAAGGGAAAGTCTACGAGGCTTTGCGCTGGATGCAACGGAAGTTTACGAGGCAGGTTTTGCCGGTACGGAATTGTAGTTGGACAGAACCATCTGCATCGCTGCGCCGGCGTGCACGGCGATCGGCACGTCCCATTTTTCTCGCAAGTCGCCCACTTGTCCTTCGATGTTGAGCGAGCTGATCCAATAAACCCCCTCCGGCACGCCCATGAATTCCGCATGGCCATTCACGTCGGTTTGCGTTTGCGCCACCAGGTAGCGCGATTGAGCCCAGTCCAGGGCCATTTGGTGAATTGTGGACAGTCTCGCGGCTATTCTGTCATTCCACTTTGGACTTGGATCTATGGAAACAAGTTCCTCATCCATTTCTTCCTTGCTGTCCGGATTTTCGTTGATGAATTTTATTACCCGTTCATGGTACTCCTCGACTTCGCGTTGGTACTTGACGGGATCGCGGACGCGATCCCGCTCTTTATATTTGGGCAAAGGAAATCCGGCCCTCTTGCTTCCCGCGTTGATCTCGTCATAGGCCTGCCAGAATTCCGGCACGTTCAGGATTTCCTGCGCCGTCAGGTTCTTTGCGAAGTCTTCACCGCTGAGAATCACGGTGTGGTGCTTGTGCATCCAAGCGACCAATTCTTTTGAAACGTTCTGGCTGTCGATGAACTTCTCCATATCCGGGATGGGCACGTTGGCTTCCGCCTCTTGCTGGATGCTTGAGAAACTCTTGCGCAGCAAGTAGAAGGGCAGGCCGCGCACCGGTTCGACAATGCCGGCGGACGGAGTGATTTGCGTGGTGAAACTGATCGAGGCTGGTTGCGTCTGCGCGCAAGCGGGGCGCAGCGGAGCGAGCACCAAGCCCGCCAAGACGAGAATCACGAACGATATCAGCGCGCGGCCGCTTAGTCTCATGCTGCACATGCTAACAAAAGGATGCTTCCGCGCGGCGGGTTCGTTTTGGATGGTGTGCTGAGTTGTCAACCGTCGTCAAACGGACGAAGAACTGGGCGGGATCAGTAGAGATGGAAATCAATTTCGATCAACATGCGCACAATGGCGGGCTGGCCATTGGGGCCGACGGCCGGCTTGAAGTGCCAAATATCGCGCACGGACTTGACGGCTTCTTCGTCCAGTCCATAGCCAAGTCCCTTGTCGACGTGAACAGACGTCGCGCGGCCGTCCGTTCCGACAACGATGTCCAGCACGACCGGTCCCTGAATTTTCAATTTGAAGCCCGCGTCGGAATACTGCGGCTGCGGACAATACAGACAGTCCGGCCTGCTATATCCATCTTCCCCCGCCATCGGCGGCCCGCCGCCGACTCCGTACTCGGAGCCACTGCCGAGGCCGCTTCCATTGCCACTGCCCATGCCGCTGCCGCTGCCACTGCCCATGGAATCATTCACAAGCGCCGACGTTGGATCGCCAGTATTCGGCAGGTCCGGAGTGGGCATGTGGATATTGGGCACCACCAAGGAAGCCTGCGTGACGAGCTTGGCCTGTTGCGGCGGTTTCACTTCCGGCGGCGTAAGCTGGCGCATCGAAAATACCGGCAAGCGGCCGCGAGTCGGGGGCGCTAGGTTAGCGCGTCCGCCACCACCGCCGGCCCTTTTGTTGCCCACCGCCAGCTTGGCGAGATATGGTGAAAGGTCAATCGTTTGGATCGGCTGATTGTTGGCCTGCGTCGGCGGGGACATGAACTCCGGCAGCAGAGGCAGGATAATCAGCACAATCACGACCACGTGAATAGCCAGGGAGAGCGCCTGCACCTTGGTGAACTGCTTGTTCTTGGTCCAAATCTCCGGGACGTCAATCGGCTCGCTGGTGACCTTCAGGGGAGGCAGTTTCGGCGGCGCGACCGTGTCGCGAACGTTCTCCCAGAAGCTTGCAAACCAGCCCTTCGAGGCAACCAGCAGCTCGGAATTCGATTTGCCGCGGGCAGAGGGGGGAATCGGCCGCAGCAATTCCTTGAAGTTCTCTGAGAATGACGAACCGAACTGCACCGATGCAAACGCGCTCGGTTCGCTGCCTTGACGCATTCTTCCCGGCCGCTCGGTCAGGAACTCCTTCAGATTGGAGCTGAACACTTTGAACCACGATTGCCGGGTGGTGGACTCGCGAGTGTATTTCAGATCGAGGCCCGGAGCGGGAGCCGCGTTGGACTGAGGGTTCAGTTGCGGATCGTTTTGCTTAGCATCCATGCGTTGGCTAGACCCTAAACGCCCCGGAATCGCCGTCCACCATTTAGATTCGGCCAGTCGAAAAAGGATGTATGGCCGTACGGCTGACACCCTATAGCTTTATATTGTAACATACGGACTCCAGTTGGCGCGCTCAATTGCCGCCCTGTTGCACATCAAAAAACCCAAGAAAAAAGGGCCCATGGCGAAACCGCTCGACGTGAAAAGCACCATCAATCTGCCCCGCACGAGCTTCCCGATGAAGGCGCAATTGCCGCAGCGCGAGCCTCAGCAACTGGCGCAATGGGAAGAAGAAGGCGTCTATCGCCGCATACTGGAATCGCGCAAAAACGCCTCTCTTTTCGTCCTTCACGATGGGCCGCCATACCCCACTGGCGACATTCACCTGGGGACCGGGCTGAATAAAATCTGCAAGGACATGGTGGTGAGATCGAAAACCATGGCCGGGTTTCGCGCGCCTTACATTCCCGGATGGGACTGCCACGGCTTGCCGATCGAGACAAAAGTGGAGAAAGACCTGGGCGGAAAAAAGCACAGCGTTTCCGCGGCGGAATTTCGCCGCATGTGCCGCGCATTCGCCACGAAGTACGTGGACCAGAACCGGCGCGACTTCAAACGCTTGGGTATTTTTGGCCAGTGGGAGAAGCCGTATCTCACCATGGACCCGGAACATGAGGCGGTGATCGCGGACGCGTTTCTGACGTTCGTCGAAAAGGGCTACGCCTACAAAGGGCTGAAGCCCGTTTATTGGTGTCTGCATGACCGCACGGCGCTGGCCGAGGCCGAGGTGGAATACGAGAATCACACCAGCCCGTCGATATGGATTCGCTACAAAGTGGAAGAAGCGCCCGAACTGAAGCGCCCAGGGAAGGGCGGATTCTACGCGCTGGTTTGGACGACCACTCCGTGGACTTTGCCGGCCAGCATGGCGCTGGCGTTTCATCCGGAACTCGAATACGTGCTGGCGGAAGTGGAAGACGGCGACGTGTACATCGTTGCGAAAGGCCGCGTGAACGCAGTGCAAGAAGAGACCTCGCTGCGATTCGTCAAATTTGGCGAGCCTGTTTTGGGGAAAGTTTTTGCTGGGGCGAAATTCAAGCATCCGTTCCTCGACCGCATCGAGCCTGGAGTGCTGGCGGAATACGTCACGCTGGAACAAGGGACAGGAATCGTGCACACCGCCCCGGGACACGGCGCGGAGGATTTTTATACCGGGCAGAAATACGGCATCGAGACGTACGCGCCGCTCGATGACGAAGGCCGCTTCACGGAGGGATTGCCGGAGTACAAGGGCAAGACGGTCTTTGAAGCCAATCCGTTCATCGTGAAACTGCTCGAAGATCACGGCGCGCTGGTCGGCGAAGGCAAACTCACGCACAGCTATCCGCACTGCTGGCGCTGCCACAATCCGGTGATTTTTCGCGCCACGGAGCAGTGGTTCATCGATTTGCAGCACGATCTTTTGCGCGAGCACGCGCTCGAGGAAATTCAAAAAGTGAAATGGTTCCCCGCTTGGGGCGAGGAGCGCATGCGCAAGATGGTGGCGGAGCGGCCCGATTGGTGCATTTCGCGCCAGCGCTTTTGGGGCGTGCCGCTGGTGGTGTTCTATTGCGAGAAATGCGGTGAGCTGCTGAAGGATTTTCACGCGCTGCGCAACGTCGTCAAATGGTTCGAAAAAGAAGGCGCTGACGCGTGGTTCACGCATTCCGCGGCGGAGCTGCTGCCGGCAGGAACAAAGTGCAAATGCGGCGCGACGGCATTTCGCAAGGAAAAAGACATTCTCGACGTGTGGTTTGAGTCTGGCTCGACGAACTTGGCGGTGCTGAAAGGCGATATGTGGCCCGCGAATGTGTATCTGGAAGGGCCGGATCAGTATCGCGGGTGGTTCCAGAGTTCGCTGCTGGTGGCCATGGGCGTGCGCGGGCACGCTCCGTTCAAACAGATCATCACGCATGGCTGGACGCTGGACGCCGAAGGGCGGCCGATGTCGAAGTCCAAGGGCAACGGCGAATTGCCGGCGGAAATTGTCGAAAAATGGGGCGCGGACCTGCTGCGGCTGTGGGTCACGTCGCAGGATTATCAGACGGACATGCGCTTTTCCGAAGCGATGATGACGCAGCTCGCGGAATCGTACCGGAAGATTCGCAATACATTTCGTTTTGCGCTCAGCAATTTGGATCAATTCGATCCCGCGCGCGACGCCGTGGCGGACAGCGAACTTCTGGAGATGGACGCGTGGATGCTGCACCGCACCGGCGAGCTGGTCGAGAAGTGCCGCGCGTGGTATGAGGAGTATGCTTTCCATCGGGTGTTTCACGCGCTCTACGATTTCCTGGTGGTGGATTTGAGCGCATTTTATTTCGACGTGCTGAAAGACCGGCTGTACACGTTTGCGCCCCGCAATCATGCCCGGCGCTCCGCGCAAACCGCGATCTATCGCATCGCCAGCGCGCTGGTGCGGCTGATCGCGCCGATTCTCGTTTTCACGGCGGAGGAAGTCTGGAAGCATCTGCCGAAGGCGGCCGGAGATGCGCAAAGCGTGCACATGGCGCTGTTCCCGAAGGCCGAAGAGCTGGTCAGAGATGTGGCTCAGGACAAGAAACGGAACTGGGAGTCGCTGCTCGACGTGCGCGAGCAAGCGCTGAAGAAGCTCGAAGAAGCGCGCAACTCGAAATTGATCAATAGCGCGCTCGAAGCGCGCATCGAAATGCGCGCCAGCGGCAAAACGCTCGATCTATTGCAGAATTACGCTTCGTGGCTTCCGCAAATACTGATCGTGTCGCAAGTGAACGTTGTTTCTGCGAACGGGAAGGCTCCGTCTTCGGCTGCGACGGCAGTCGATGAGATCGAAGTCCGCCACGCCGATGGCAAGAAATGCGAGCGCTGCTGGAATTATTCCGTTCACGTGGGCGAGAGCGAGGATTATCCTACCCTCTGCGAACGCTGCCTTCGGGCCATCGCGGAGATCGAAGCCAGCGGCAAGGCTACGAGTGGGAGCGCTTAGCGCATGGCCGGCGCGCGCAGCATCGCGTGGGGATGGCTTGCTGTGATCATCGCCCTCGTGCTCGCGGCCGATCAAGCTGCAAAACACGCGATCGAGGCGCACACCACGTCCGATTATTTTCGCGTGGTCATTCCCGGCTTGCTGAATCTGATTCACACGCATAATCCCGGCGTGGCGTTCAGCATGTTTGCGAACGCGCATTCGCCGGTTGTGCGGTTCCTGCTGGTGCTGTTTTCCGTGGGTGTGATCGTCTTTTTGTTTTGGTTGCTCGCCGCCGAGCGCGCCGGCGGCCGCGCGGGCCAGATTGGCATGGCGCTGATTATCGGAGGGGCAGTGGGCAATGTTCTGGACCGGCTTACACGGCGCGGGGTCACCGACTTCATCGACTTGCATATCCAAAACCACCATTGGCCCACGTTTAATGTGGCTGACTCCGCCATCGTCATCGGCGCCGCTCTCGTGCTGATGGAACTTTTCCGTGACTGGGGCCGTCCTCCCGAACAAAAGGGGGCGCATTAGCCATGCACCCTTACCTGGGAACGATTCCGACGCCGTGGGGCGGCGTCCCCGTTTACACCTACGGATTGCTGGTGGCCGCGGGCGTGCTGCTGGGCCTATGGTACGCGCGGTATTATGCTTCGTATGCGGGGATTGACCCGGAGCGCGTGTGGAATCTGGGCATTTACATGGTGCTTGCGGGCCTGGCCGGCGCGAAAGCATGGTTCGTGCTTTCGAACGGAAGTTATTACTGGCATCACAAGAACGAAATTTTTGGGCTGGCCACTTTGCAATCCGGAGGGATGTTTTACGGCGGCTTCGTCGGGGCGTTTCTCGTCGTTTTATTTTACGCCTACTTCCAGCGCATGCCTCTTCTTGTGCTGCTCGATAGTTATTCGGCGGGCCTGCCGCTCGGCCACGCCGTCGGACGCCTCGGGTGCTTTGCCGCGGGATGTTGCTACGGCAAGCCCACGTTTTTGCCCTGGGGCGTCACGTTCACCAGCTCGCGCGCGGCGGAGCTCGTGGGCACGCCGCTGAACATTCCGCTGCACCCTACGCAACTTTATGAGGCCGCCGCCGAGTTCATGAATTTCTTCATTCTGGTGGCGCTGGCGCGCAAGCAGCGCTTTCGCGGCGAAATATTTGCCACGTTCATCCTCCTCTACGGTTTTGAGCGCGGATTGATCGAATTCATGCGCGGCGACCCGGGGCGCACGCTGCTGCTGCGCGGCAGATTTTCGCTGATGCAAGTGGTGAGCCTGGCGCTCATTGTCCTCGGCGCGTGGATGTGGCGCCGCGGTTCCAAAAAGTCCCGGGCCGTTCACAGAGCCGCGGTGGTGCCCGCGCGGCAATAATTCCGTGCACCTAGCTCACGTGATGGCTCAATGGCGGCAATGAATCCTGCATCCGCAGTTTCCGGCCAATCCGAGAATGCGCGAGAGTCCGCGCGCATTGTGAAACTCTCGGTCGTCGCTGGCGATGCGGACGAGCGCCTGGATCGTTTTCTCGCTGCCCAACTGCCAGAATTGAGCCGCACGCGAATCCAATCGCTGGTGGATCACGGCCGCGTCACCGTCAACGGCGCTCCGGGCAAGCGTTCCTATCGCGTCGAGAGCGGAGATGCCGTGGTGCTCGAAATCCCCGCGCCGTCCACCGCGGCAGCGCAGCCCGAAGCAATTCCTCTCGAAATTCTCTACCAGGATGACGATGTGGCCGTGGTCAATAAGCCTGCAGGAATGATTGTGCATCCGGGCGCGGGAGCGAAGAGCGGCACGGTGGTGAATGCGCTTCTTCATGAGTTTGGCGCGCGGAACGAGCTCTCCTCGGTCGGCGGCGAGCTGCGTCCAGGCATCGTGCATCGCCTTGACCGGGAAACGTCAGGCGCGCTTCTTATCGCGCGCAATGATTTGGCGCATCGCGCGCTCGTTGGACAATTCAGCAGCCGCCAGATCGAAAAAACCTACGTTGCTCTGCTCCACGGCAAATTGAAGGAAGATTCCGGCCGCATCGAGCTTCCCGTGGCCCGCGATTTGCATCGAAGAATCCGTATGACCACACGACGCCGGGAAGGCCGCGCAGCGCGCACCGATTGGAGAGTCCGCCTGCGCCTCCCTGGATACACATTGCTCGAGGCCGATTTGCACACTGGGCGCACGCACCAGATTCGCGTGCACTTTTCCGCGCTGGGCCATCCGGTGGCCGGTGATACGCTCTACGGCGCGCCTCGGCAGCCGAAGATCGGCTCCGTGCTGCTCGCGCCGCTGGCGCGCAATTTTCTTCACGCCGCGCGCATCCAGTTTGTGCATCCAACAACAGGGAAGGCAATCGAGGTGCGCGCGCCGCTGCCAGCCGAACTGGTGGACTACTTGCGCGAACTTGCCCGGGTTGCCGGTGTGCAGGGAGCGGCGGTTGACGCTGCGCTCAAGCCATACGTATAATTCGAGGGTTCTGGTGTCCACACGAATCTTAGTTGCGAGTTTGTTCGCGGCTCTTTTTCTCGCGCCTGGGCTTGCTCGCGCACAGCAGCTACCGCCTCCGCCGCAACAAGCCAAACCTGCGCAACCACAAAATCCGGCGACTCCGCCGCGCGCGCCCGGGCGGCGCTTTACGGTCGGCTTGGTGCACTTGGTTGCCGCGGTCATGGACCGCCGCAACAAATTCGTCACCGATTTGACGCAGAATGATTTTCAAGTCTTCGAGGACGGCAAAGAGCAGCGCATCACTTACTTCAGCCGCCAGGCGAACTTGCCGCTGCGCATCGGCATGCTTCTGGATACTTCCAACAGCATCCGCGAACGCTTGCACTTTGAGCAGGACGCCGCCATTGATTTCCTGTACAACGTGATTCGCCGCGGCCAGGACCAAGCCTTTCTGATGACCTTCGATAACGAGCCGGAGGTCATTCAGGATTACACCGGCGATGTCAGCGACTTGAGCGAGGTGATCCAAAAGCAGAATGCCGGCGGCGGCACCGCTCTGAACGATGCGATTTACCTGGCGAGCGAGCGTCTGATGGATGCTCCGGTGCCGCCCGGGCCGAACGCGGATATTCGCCGCGTCCTCGTCGTGATCAGCGACGGGGATGATAACCTGAGCGACCATGCCTTGAGCGATGCCGTGGAAATGGCGGATCGCTCCGGAGTTTCGATCTACACGATCAGTAGCAATAATGACTGGGTGGAGGTCGATACGGACAATCCCCAGAAGCTCCAGTATTCCGAGGGCGACAAAATTCTGAAGCAGCTTGCCGACGAGACGGGAGGCCGCGCCTTCTATCCCTTCCGCGTCGACGACCTCGCGCAGTCTTTCCTGGATATCGGCAACGAATTGCGCAGCCAATACCTCATCGGCTATACGCCGCCGTACAAGGAAGCCGACGGCCAGTTTCACAAAGTGGATCTGCGCGTGGACCGCAAAGGGCTAACGGTGCGGTCCCGCAAGGGATATTACGCCACAGCGCCCGTCACCACGCCCGTTGAAGCGGTGGGTGGGCCCGCACACCGGTAGCGCAACGCCGCACGCTTCTTCAGTTTTTCAGGGGAAAATATTTCCTGCGTCGGGTGAGGAACGAACGCTCTATTCCGAAGCGCGAGTGGGCGCGTAATAGCCCTCGCGCGTCAGCACTTTAAGGCCCTGCGTGGTAGACACTTTGATTTTGCGGTAGGCGCCGTTCGCGACCGCGTTGGCCGGATAATAGGCCACAATGTACTGGCTGCGCAGCTCTTGCGAAATCTCGTCGAAGGCTTTATCCAGATCGTCGTTGTTGCGGATGGGAATCACGCGCCCGCCGGTCTGCCCGGCCATTTCGCGCGCCACCATGTCCCCGCTATATGACTGGCCGGCCATGAAGTAGCCCATTCGCTCGGCGATCAGCAGGACGTGCACGACGGCATTAGCGTCCTGCGCCGCATGAATCGCGCTTCTTAGCGGCTGCGTGCTGCCCTCGTCCTCCGCGTCGGTCAAAATGATCAGCGCTTTCCGGCCCGTCTCCTCCGGCAGTTTTTCCGCGCACACCTGATCGATGGCGTCGTACAGAACGGTTCCTGGCAAATTGAGGCTGGTGGGTCCCAGGGAGACCGGAGCGTTGATCTCCGCTTTGTCAATGGCGCTTTGCAGCACTTCCTGATCGTCGCTGAAATCCGCGAGCATATTCACGGTGGTATCGAACGAAATCACCGTGGCGAGGTCGTCTTTCTTCAGAATATCCCTCAAGAAGCGCGCGGCAGTCGCTTTTTCCGCGTTCAGCAGGTGCTCCTGGCTGCCGCTGGTGTCAATCATCATCGCCAGCGTGATCGGATCGGTCATGTCCTTGGAGAAAAAGGCGATCTTCTGTTCCGTCCCGTCTTCGTAAACTTTGAAGTCGTCTTTTTGCAGGTTGGTGACGATCGCGCCGTGTTTGTCGCGCACGGTCACATACAGACGGACCAGGTTGACGTTGATTTTCGTCGTGCCCCCGATTTGCGGAACGTCTTTCGGTTCGGGCGGCTTCTTGGTGGGAATCTGCACGGGAATTTGAAACGGTGCGGCATAGGCAGACAGCGCCGTCGCAAATCGCTGCATCCTAAACTGCGGGCCAAACGCAACGAGCGCCAGCCACGCCGCCAACGCTCCCAGGGTTCGCAGAGCCCATGTATAATTGTTGCGCTTCTTCACGGCGGATACTACGATGCGTGTTCGGCCCGAACGGATGCGTCCTCCTTGTGGCAGGTTGGTTGTTTTCACGATGTAAGCTTAACCATTGGTTAGGGCAGGGGGAATGAAAAAATTCTTTGCGGCTTGCGCGGTGCTTTCACTTTCCGTGTGCGCGTCCGCCCAAACGGGAACATCTCCAACAGGCGCGGCCCAGGCTGGCGCGCAATCCTCTGTGCCGCAGCCGGCGAAGCCCGCTCCGCAGTCGCAAAAACCCGCGATCGCCTTTCGCATTACAACCAATGTCGTTCTGGTCCCCGTCACCGTGAAGGACTCGAGGGGCGACCTGGTTCCCGACTTGGAGCAGGCGGACTTTCGCCTCTTCCAGGATGGCAAGGAACAGCAAATCAGGAATTTCTGGGACCAAGCCTTCCCCGTTTCCGCCGTTGTGCTGCTCGACGACGATCTACCAACGAACCAGTCGCAGAAAGTTCTGCAGAGCCTGGACAGCATCGCCGCCGGATTTTCCGCCGCCGATGAAGTCGCGCTGGTGCGGTTCGATGAATATCCGAAGACCGTCCTCGACTTCACGAGCAACAACGACGCGCTCTTCGCGAAGTTGAAAGAGATTCGCACCAATCCCAAAGACGCTCTGGATTCCCGCATTGCCGGTACGCCTTCGTTTCCGATGACCTCTCCGCCGCTCCTAAATGGCCATACGGTCAGTGGCACCCCCGTAATTCCCATCCTCGGCACCAGCAACAATGGTGTGACCAAGCACCTCGACGACGCCGTGCATTATGCGGCGGAAATGCTGCGCGCGCGCGGCCGCGACCGCCGCAAAATCATTTTCATCGTCTCCGACGGCACCAACGATCGCCACAATCAATGGAGCTTCAACAATACGCTGCAGCTTCTGTTTTCTTTGAACGTCTCGGTCTACGCGGTTTTGGTCAGTTCTCCGGCGGACAAGCTCCTGCTGCAGGGCAAGGGCCGGCTGGCGCAGTACACGAACCCCACTGGCGGCGACGTTGTCTCCGCGAGCAGCCCGGAGCAAATGGAGCCGCTCTACGCGAAGCTCGCCGAGGAAGCGCGCAATCAATACACGCTGGGATTTGATCCCACGAGAACCGTCGGGCGCGGGAATTGTCACGCGATTGAAGTGCGCGTGGAGCGTCCTGGTCTCAACGTTTCCGCACGCACGGGTTATTGCTCTCAGTTCTCGCGCTGACCATCACGTCTCGCGCCGAGATTTTTTCTTGACATTGTGCGGAGCGAAACGTAAAAAAGATGAAGCGAGTGAGATGCGCGTTCCGTTTCGCGGCTTGCTCGCAGGGAGAAAGCTCCAAAGCAGTTAAATGCGCGGCGGCCGGAATTCACTTCCGACGGTCAAAACGAAAAATCAACCGGGGCGGCCCAAACGCTGCCCCGTTTTTTTTTGCGCGCGGCATTTCAGTTGGAGTTTTTGGAAATCGAAATGAGCTGTTCGTGCGCCGGGCAAATCGGCTGGTAATCACAGTAACGGCAACTGAACCCGGGGCGGGCAGGGAATTCGCCGGCGCGAATTTCGTCAGCGACTTCGGCAACGACGGCCTTCGCTTTGTTTAGCGTTTTCGCGTCGCGCGTTGTGGCCACTGCTTCATTTGTCGTCAAGTTGTAGAACACCAGCCGCTCGGCTTCGAGCTCGAACACTTCCTGCGCCGCCAGCGCGTACAGGCTGAGCTGCAAACTGTCTTTGGCTTGCTTTTCGCGTTTGGGATTCCCGGTCTTGTAATCCACGATTTCGATTTTCTTCGGTCCCGTGCGATTGATTTGGTCCATGCGCCCAAAGACCACCACGTTCGGGTCCAGTGGCAGCTCGAATGCTTTTTCCTGGTGCAGGACGTCCGCCGGCGCGCTGACGTAGCTTTCGGAGAAAGCTTGCAACTGTTCCAGCCCCGCTTTTCGATACTCCTGCTCCTGGTAATCGTCCTGGAATCCCGCCGCGCGCCATTCGCGATCGAAGATTCTCGCGACTTCCTCGAAGGGCACGCTACGGCCTTTACGGATTTCGCGCACGAATTCGCGTATTGTCAAATGCATCACCGTGCCAAAGGTCATCGCCGCTTGCGGCCCGCCGCGGATTCCCCACACTTGCTGCAGCAAATATTTCATCGGACAGGTTCGATAGGTCTCGATTGCCGACGCACTTAGTTGCAGCGGCTCGCCGCTCGGTGGATGGTACGCCTTCGCCCAAAGCGCGATTCGCGAATAGGCCCGCGAATCCTCCGGAACCGCCGGAAACAGTTGCGGCAGGAGCGGATGGGCGGGAAAAGATCCGACCGTCTCTTCTTCCTTCGGCAACTGAACTTTTGGCGCGAGCTGCTCCGCGTGAGCTTTCGCAAGCCGCGGGTCCGCGAGAATGTCTTCCAGAAACGGCGACGGTTTTTTCCGCCTGTTGATCACCGTAGAAATCGTCAGCAAGCGCCGCGCGCGCGTCAAAGCCACGTAAAAGAGCCTGCGTTCTTCTTGAATGCGGAATTCGCCCTTGGGCTGTTCTTCTTTCATGAGCGCCGCGGGGAACTCGAGCACTGGCGCTTGCGGCCGCGCAGGAAAATCTCCTTCGGACACGGTCAGCACGAATACGTGGTCGAACTCCATGCCCTTCGCCGTATGCACGGTCATCAACTGCACTGCGTCGTCCGCGCTTTCTTCCGTTTGCGCAATGTCTCCATTGGCTTGCAGGAAGAAATCGAAATACTCGATGAACGCCGCCAGCGATTTTTCTTCGCTCTTCGCTTCCCACTCCGCCAGGAACTGCGCGAAGCGTTCCAGATGGAGGCGGTCCGCGTCCGAAGGCAGCGGCGAAAGGCCCAGCTCCGCGACCAGCGCATCAAACACCGTCCTCGCCGGCGCGCGCGACGCCAGTTGCCGCAGCCGTTTCAAGAAGGCCAGCAGCTCCGTCACTTTTGCCTGCGAGCCAAATGCGAATTCTCCCTGCGGCGATTCCAGCGCGTCCATGAGCGACGTATTTTTCTTGGCGCGCTCCGCCAGGCGCACCAAATCGCGCGGTTCGAATCGCCAGTGCGGCGCGGCGACCACCCGCGCGCACGCCACGTTGTCCGACGGCACGGCGATCAGCCGCAAATACGCCACCAAATCCCGCACCAGCGTGCTCGACAGCACCGACAGCCCGCGAATCACAAACGGAATGTTCTTCCGCCGCAGCACTTCGACGATCGCCGACCGGTGCACATGTTTGCGATACAGCACCGCGCAGCTTCGCCACGCCCGGCCCGCCTTGTGCAGCCGCTCGATTTCGCCGGCTACCCAGTGCGCTTCTTCTTCCGGCGTCGCAAATTCCGCGATGCGGATTTTTTCTCCGGCGGGATTTTCGGTAACGAGCGCCTTGTGCGGCAAAAATGTGGGCCGCTCGTTGTGCTGAATCACTCCGCTGGCTACGTCCAAAATGCGCTTCGTCGAGCGGTAATTGCGCGTAAGCGATTTCAGCGCTAAGCCGTGCACCGGCGCTTCTTTTGCTGCGCCGCAGAATCGTTGCAGGAAAATCGTGAAGCTGCCGAACGACGCGCCGCGGAAGCGGTAAATCGCCTGGCTGTCGTCGCCGACGGCGAGAATGTTGCGCCGCTCTCCGGCGAGCAGCCGCAGCAATTCCAGTTGCGCGATATTCGTGTCCTGAAATTCATCCACCAGGATGTAGCGATACTGCTCGCGCAGCGCCGCGAGACGGTTTTCATCCGCGCGCAACAATTGCACCGAACGCAGCAGTTGCCCGCCGAACGTGATCAGGTTGCGTTCGCGCTGCAGCCGTTCGCTGATGCGATACGCGCGCGACACTTCTTCGAGGCGCGCCAAATTCTCCTCTTCCGCAGCCCGCCCTTCTTCGTCGAGCGCCGTTTTCTGCGCCTCGTACGCGCGGCGCAAGCCGTCCGCGTAGCGCTGGTAATCCTCCGGTGTCACCAGCTCATCCTGGCAGCGCGAAAAGAATTTCTCGAAGGCGCTGAGGAATTCGCCCGGCTCCGCCAGCCGCGTGTAATGCTTCAGCGCCAGCTCGCGAATGTTTTTGCGCAGCAGGATCCAGTGCTCCACGGGCTCGATCGACTGCAAGCCCGGGCTCGCTTCGCGCAGAACTTTTTCCAGGCAAAATTTATGGAACGTGCTCAGCCATACGCCCTCGGCGCGCGAGCCCGAAAACTTCACCACGCGCGACTTCATTTCGTCCGCGGCTTTGTCGGTGAAGGTCAGCCCCAGGATGTTTTCGCCGGAAAGATCAGGATTCGCTTCCAGCAGCCGGGAGATGCGCCGCGTGATGACGCGCGTCTTGCCCGTGCCCGCGCCCGCCACCACGAGCAGCGGCCCTTCGCCGTGCTCCACCACCGCGGCCTGTTCGGCATTCAATTCGGCAAAAGCGTCTGAAGGTCTACCGGTCATCCTGTTGAGATTTGAATTCTAACTCGCTTCCGTGCACGTGCCAAATTCGCAAATAAGCCGCGAATGGACCGGATTCGGCCTTCCGAGCCTCCACGAATACAGGAAACCCTGTATTTGTACCGTATTTGCTCTTATCGCACAATCGGGCCTCCTGGGGCCTTGAAGTCGGCGAGACAACGGAGCCGTACGCTCGGTGCGCATCCTGATTGTTGATGACAATGAAGCCGTAAGGCGCGGCATTCGTTCTCTTCTCGCGACCCGGCCCGACTTTTCTGTCTGCGGCGAGGCTGCGGACGGAGTCCAAGCCATCGAAAAAAGCCGCGAGTTGCGGCCGGATGTGGTCCTGATGGATCTTTCGATGCCGCGCATGGGCGGCCTCGAAGCCATTCGCATCATCCGCCCCGAACTCCCTCAATGCGAGTTCATTAGCGTCAGCCAAAACGATCCCGCCCTGGTGCGCGAACAAGCGGCGTCAGTCGGCGTGCAATGCTCCATCGCCAAATCGGATCTGCCACGCGAGCTGTTGCCAACCATTGACCGCATTTCCGCGGCTCGCAGTAAAGCCGGACAGTGGCCAGCCGGCGGCGGCGAAATGGGTGCCATTATGCGCTCCACGGACTGGTCCAAGACGCCGCTGGGCCCCGTCGAGTCATGGTCGCCTGCGCTGCGAATGATGGTTCCATTCTTGCTCGCCAATCGGTTTCCTCAATTGTTGTGGTGGGGAACCCGCTTCTGCTGTTTGTATAACGACGCATACATACCCGTTTTAGGCGAGAAGCACCCATGGGCGCTCGGGCGGCCGACCGAGGAAGTTTGGCATGAAATCTGGCACGTCCTGAGGCCGCTCATCGAGACGCCGTTCCGAGGAGGGCCGGCCACGTGGATGGAAGACCTTCCCGTTGAGATTAACCGGAAGGGGTTCGTTGAGGAGACGCACTTCACCATCGCTTACAGTCCGGTCCCCGACGAAACCGCAGCGGGAGGCATCGGTGGGGTGCTCGCCACGGTGCACGAAATCACCGCCAAGGTCATTGGCGACCGCCGCGTCGTTACGCTGCGGGATTTGGGCGCCCGCTCCGGCGAACCGAAAACAGTGCAAGAAGCGCTGACCCTCGCCTCCGAGATTCTTGCCCGTCATCCCAAGGATCTTCCGTTTGTCCTTTTCTATCTCCTCGACGACAAACTACAAACGACTCAACTAGTTTCCTGCGCGGGCGTTGATCCCAACGAAGCAGGTGTTCTTCGAACGATCGAACTGGCTTCGCAGCATTCGTCTCCGGGCTGGCCTTTTTCGGCGGCATTGGAGACCGAGGAAATTCAGTTCGTTTCGGCCCTGGAAGACAAATTCCGTTGCGTGCCCCGGGGCCCGTGGTCAGACCCGCCGACCACGGCGGCCGTCGTACCGGTTCGTTCGAATATTGCTCATCAGTTGGTAGGTTTCATCGTCGCGGGCGTCAGCGCGCGCCTTCAATTCGACGAGAGCTACTGCAATTTTCTGGAATTACTCTCCACGCAAATCTCCACCATGGTTGCCAACGCTCGCGCATATGAAGAGGAACGGAAACGAGCTGAGGCGCTAGCCGAAATCGATCGCGCCAAAACCGCATTTTTCAGCAACGTGAGCCACGAGTTTCGCACTCCGCTCACCTTGATGATGGGACCGCTCGAAGACGCTATCGCCGAATCGGAGGGGTTATCCGGGCCAAACCGCGAACGTTTGGAGTTGGCCCATCGCAATTCTTTGCGCTTGCTCAAGCTCGTCAACACGCTGCTCGACTTTTCGCGGATCGAGGCTGGCCGCATCCAGGCGTCCTATGAACTGACCGACCTCTCTCATTTAACCGCCGAGCTCGCCAGCGTCTTCCGCTCCGCCATCGAACGCGCCGGCATGCGTCTGGTCATCGATTGTCCCGGTCTTCCGAAAAATGTCTACGTCGACCGCGAGATGTGGGAAAAGATCGTTCTCAATCTCCTGTCCAACGCCTTCAAGTTTACTTTCGAAGGCGAAATCGCCGTTTCGCTGCGGGCCGTCGATTCCGCCGTGGAATTGGGTGTGCGCGACTCCGGAACGGGCATTCCTGCCGAGGAGATTCCCCGCCTTTTTGAGCGTTTCCACCGCGTAAAGGGTGCGCGCGGCCGCTCGTATGAGGGCAGCGGCATTGGGCTCGCTCTCGTGCAGGAACTCGTCAAGTTGCACGGCGGTAGCATTAGCGTTGAGAGCAAGGTGAATCAGGGCACGGTCTTTACGGTGACGATTCCTCTCGGTAAAAATCACCTTCCAGCTGACCGCATCGGCGGCCCGCGCACATTGGCATCAACCGGATTGCACGGCGATGCGTACCTGCAAGAAGCTCTGCGGTGGCTAACCGAACGCCAAGCTGTTGCGGAGGAGGTCCCTGTCGGGTCTACGCTTCTAGCTGCGGATGTTCCTCCCCCTTCCTTCCAGGAATGCCAAGAACGCTCTCGCATTCTGCTTGCCGATGACAACGCAGACATGCGCGAGTATGTGCAGCGGCTTCTGTGTGAGCGATACGAAGTGGCGGCAGTGGCGGACGGCGAAGCCGCATTGCAGAGGGCGCGGGAGCAACGGCCAGACTTAATCCTCTCGGACATCATGATGCCAAAATTGGACGGGTTCGCACTGTTGCGAGCCGTGCGAGCTGAGGAGGATTTGAAAAGCATCCCGATGATTTTGCTGTCCGCCCGCGCGGGAGAAGAATCGCGCGTGGAAGGGCTCGATGCCGGCGCGGATGATTATCTGGTGAAGCCATTTTCCGCCCGCGAACTACTGGCGCGCGTAGGTTCGCATCTCGCCATGGCGCGTATCCGTCGTGAGGCGGCGGAATTGGAGCGCAAGCTTCGCACCGAAGCGGAATCGGAAGTGCGGCAACGCACAAAAGAACTGGAAGAGAAAACCGCCGACGTATTAAGGCAGTCGGAGCAGCTTCGCGAGCTCTCTTGGCGCCTGTTACACACACAGGATGAGGAACGCCGCCACATCGCGCGCGAACTTCACGACAGCGCCGGGCAAACGCTCGCCGTGCTCGGCATGATGATTTCCTCCGTGGTGGAAATGGCAAGACCCAAAATCCCCGAAGTCGCGGACTCGGCGAAAGAAATTCACGAAGTGGTGCAGCAGCTGACCAAGGAAATTCGCACCACTTCCTATTTGCTGCATCCCCCGTTGCTGGACGAAAACGGACTGCCCCCTGCGCTCTCTTGGTATCTCCGCGGTCTGACAGAACGCAGCGGCATGGACATCGGCTTCTATATTTCGGAAGAGTTCGGCCGTCTTCCGCGCGATATGGAACTGGTCGTGTTTCGTGTGGTGCAGGAATGCTTGACCAACGTCCACCGTCACTCGGGCAGCAAGAACGCGGCGATTTGGATCACCCGCGAAACCGATAGGGTCCTGGTCGAAGTGCGCGACGAAGGCAAAGGCATTTCGCCCGAACGCCTGGCCGAAATTCAATCCAAAGGCTCCGGCGTGGGAATCCGAGGCATGCGCGAACGCTTGCGCCAGTTCCAGGGCGAAATGATCATCCAGTCGGGCGGCGCTGGCACAACGGTGCTGGTCACCATCCCACTTAACGCAGCAACGGACCCGGTACAGCCTACTGACTCCTTCGAGTCCGCCATCTAGCATTTCGTTTTTCCGTCTCGCCCGCCGCCAAATTGACCGCACCATCCCCGCCGCTTATAATCAAGTGTTCATGCCAGCGCATCGCAATCGCTAAGGAGATTCATCATGCCGCAGTCATCACAACAGCTAGGCGAACAGCCGGTCATTCTCAGCGCCGTGCGCACGCCGATGGGCAAATTCATGGGCGGACTTTCCTCGCTCACCGCGCCGGAGCTGGGCGCGAAAGTGGTCGCCGAAGCGGTTCGCCGCGCCGGCATCGACCCAAAGGCCGTCGACGAATGCATCATGGGCAACGTGGTGCAGGCCGGCATCGGGCAAAATCCCGCGCGCCAGGCCGCGCTCAAAGGCGGCCTCGATTATCACGTAGCCGCCATGACCATCAACAAAGTCTGCGGCTCGGGACTGAAATCCGTCGCCCTCGCCGCGCAAGCGGTCATCACCGGCGAATCGGAAATCCTCGTCGCCGGCGGCATGGAATCCATGTCGAATTGCCCCTACCTGCTCATGCAGGCGCGCACCGGCTATCGCCTCGGAAACGGCCAGTTGATCGACTCGATGGTCCACGATGGCCTGTGGGAAGCCTACGAGGACTATCACATGGGCGTCACCGCCGAGCTCGTCGCCGAAAAATACAAAATCTCGCGCCAAGAGCAGGATCAGTACGCGCTCGAAAGCCACCAGAAAGCCGTGCGCGCGATGAAGTCGTGCTTCTTCGAGCCGCAAATCGTGCCCATCGAAATTCCGCAGAAAAAGGGCGATCCCATCGTCATCAGCAAGGACGAAACGCCGCGCGAAGACACTTCGCTCGAAGCGCTCGGCAAGCTGCGCGCTGCATTCAAAAAAGACGGAACTGTCACCGCCGGCAATGCTCCCGGCACGAACGACGGCGCCGCGGCAGTGGTCGTCACCAGCGAGCGCAACGCGCAGCGCCTCGGCAAGCAGCCCATGGCGCGCATCGTCGCGCAGTCCGTCGGCGGCGTTGAGCCGAAGTGGGTGATGATGGCGCCGGTCGAGGCGGTCAATAAGCTGCTCAAGAAAACCGGCTGGGATCGCGACAAGGACATCGACCTGATCGAGCTGAACGAAGCCTTTGCCGTGCAAGCCATCGCCGTAGCGCGCGAGCTGAAGCTCAATCCCGAAAAAATCAACGTGAATGGCGGCGCGGTCGCGCTCGGCCATCCCATCGGCGCGAGCGGCGCGCGTGTTCTGGTCACGCTGCTCTACGAATTGCAGCGCCGCAATTTGAAGCGCGGCATCGCGGCGCTCTGCCTCGGCGGAGGCAACGCCGTCGCCATGGCCATCGAACGCGTCTAGCGTTCAGGTGTAACGCTCAAGCCCTTTTGTACGTAACATGATCGGTAACATCGGCGTTCGATTTCGCTTTCGTGGAGGCCGAACATGCGAACCACTTCTGCGATTTTCCTTTTGTCGCTCTCGATAATCTGCCCATCCATAGCCCGCGCACAGGAGGGCCCCGGTTGTGGCCCGCCCGACCTGACCTTCGACGTGAGCACGAAGAAGGGAGGGCCCCCAGCGCCAGCCCCTGGGCCGGGAAAAGCGCTCGTCTACTTTCTCCAGGACGATGTGAAATATAGCGCGCGGCCGCGGCCAACCACGCGGTTCGGAATCGATGGAACCTGGGTCGGAGCCACTCACGCCAACTCCTATTTTTACGTCTTCGTTGACGCGGGCGACCATCACCTCTGCGCCAATTGGCAATCCGACGTGACTCCATTTCAGTTCGGGCCGAAGCGCTCCACGGCGGCCGCCCACTTCACGGCCGAGGCTGGAAAGTCGTATTATTTTCGCGCGCGGGATATTGCGATTACCGACGGTCGTGGCCAACTCGTGTCCGAACCTGAGGTGGCGTTGTCGCCAATGGATATCGATGAGGCGCAGGTTCTCATGAATTCCTTCTCGTTGAGTTCGTCTCGTCCAAAGAAGTAAACTCGCGGCTTATGTTCTGCCCCGTTTGCAAATACGAATTTCGCCGCGGCTTCACTCGCTGCAACACCTGTGACGTGGACCTCGTCGACGCTTTGCCGCCCGAAGAAGAGGTAAGCCACGAACCTGCCGCGTCGCCCGCGGCCGCCGCGCAAATGGACCGGCCCATTCTTCTCTGGAGCGGCGCAAGCGGCGGGTTTTATTCCGCGCTCACCCTGGCCCTCGACGACGCACACGTTCCCTACAACAAGGAAGAACTCGACGCGCGCATGGTCTTCACTACCCAACACGTGGACTTGGAGGTCTGGGTGCCCACCACGAATTTGTCCGACGCGCAGCGCGTTCTGGATACCGTGCTCGCCAACCCTTTGTATGCGAACGACGCCGCATCTGGCGTGCTCAATGTCGAAAACGAGGACGACACAAGCGCCGCGCTGCCCGCCGAAGACAATGACGGCGCCGACGACATTCGCCACGAATCTTTCGCGCGCGAGCTTTACCCCGAAGACGCCACAGCCGAAATTTGGTCCGGCAAGGACGAAATGATGGCTGACGTCTTGAAATCCTGCCTCGCCGAGATCGGCATCAATTGTTACGTCCGCACTCCCGATTCCGAAGAGGACGCGAGCGCCGGCGCTCACTCCAACGACGAATCCGCCGATTTCAGCTCGAGCGCTCTTTCCGAATCGCATGTAGGGGCGGCTTTAGGCCGCCCGCCTTTCGCCGTTCGCGTCCTGCCCGCCGACGAAAACCGTGCCAAGCAAATCGTCCGCGCCGTCACCGACGGCGTCCCGCCGCAATAGAGTAAGATCGCGAAAATGCCCGCCGCATCGGATTATTTTCTGCGCTCTGCGCGTCTCGGCTTCCGATGCTGGTCGAGTGACGACCTTTCTCTCGCCGTCGCGCTCTGGGGAGATTCTCGTGTCACAAAACTCATCGGCGGTCCGCTTTCAGAGCAACAAGTGCGCGAACGGCTCCACAAAGAAATGGCCTGGATGTGCGATGATCGCGTGCAGTATTGGCCGGTTTTTCTACTCGCAGACGGCCGGCACGTTGGCTGCGCCGGCCTGCGTCCTTATAAGCCGCAGGAAAATACTTACGAACTCGGTTTTCATCTGCGCCCGGAATTTTGGCGCCAGGGCCTTGCGGAAGAAGCCGCCCGCGCGGTCATCGCCCATGCCTTCGAAACGCTGCACGCTACGGCACTTTTCGCCGGGCATCATCCCGAGAACGCTGCGTCTCGCCATCTCCTCGAAAAACTCGGCTTCCGTTTCACTGGAACCGAACTCTATCCTCCCACCGGATTGCAACATCCTTCCTATTTGTTGACGCGCCCCTCCTAGCGCGAAGCGCCCGGCAAGCCATCCCAGTACTAACCGCCTTCTTTTGTTGAATATTCCAATTTTCCTTGACTTATAGTTAACTCTATGGTACACAGTGGGTTGCGGTCTGGAAATTTCAACTTGCCCGCTCTGGCGGGCTTGCCCGCCCATGGCGGGGCTGCACGCAACTTAACGGGAGGCAAGCCGCGGAAACGCGGCTTTTCGCTTTTTATGCGCTTTTTGAATTCTAATCGCTTGGGATATGAATAATTAGAACTCGATGCAACTTATACAAAACAAACAACCGGAGCCTTTTCTAATCGCTGAAATTGTCGATTTGTTGAGCCAAATTTTCATTTTCGGACACTGGGCATTTTTCTTGCCCGCGCCGTTGGCGAAAATCTCTCGCTGGGATATGCTCTTGCCGCATCGCAGCTACCATTTCAATTTTGCTGAGGTCTGAATGTCTATCGACGCAATCAAAACCGTCGCCGTTCTCGGCGCAGGCACTATGGGCAACGGCATCGCGCACGTTTTTGCGAAGGCCGGCTACAAAACGATTCTGCGCGATGTCGACCAGAAATATCTCGATCGCGCGCTGGACACTATCGGCAAGAATCTCGACCGCGAAGTCAAAAAAGCAAAAATCACGGAAGCTGACAAGCCCGCAATCATCAAACGAATTTGGTTCACCACCGACGCCAACGATCTGGCTGCGGCGGACATCGCCATCGAAGCGGTTCCGGAGCAGCGCGAGCTAAAAGAGCGCGTCCTTAAGGAAGCCGACGCGGTTCTGCGCCCCGGCGTCATCCTCGCCAGCAACACCTCCTCTATTTCCATCACGGCGCTGGCTGCGAAAACTACGCGCCCTGAACAATTCATCGGCATGCACTTCATGAATCCTGTCCCTATGATGACGCTGGTCGAAGTGATTCGTGGTTTGCAGACCAGCGAAGAAACGTTTGCCACCACCATGTCGCTCTGCGAAAAACTCGGCAAAAAGCCCGTCGCCGTCAACGACGCGCCCGGCTTCGTCTCCAATCGCGTGCTGATGCCCATGATCAACGAGGCCGTGTACGCCGTGATGGAAGGCGTCGCCACGCCCGAGTCCGTTGACGCGGTGATGAAAATGGGAATGAATCATCCGATGGGCCCGCTCGAGCTCGCCGATTTCATCGGCCTGGACGTTTGCGTGGATATTCTCGCCGTCTTGCAGAATGGAATGGGCGACCCGAAGTATCGCGCCTGCCCGTTGCTGAAAAAATACGTCGCCGCGGGCTGGCTCGGCCGCAAATCCGGCCGCGGCTTTTACAAGTATTGAAGGGGGCCTGCGATGATCAGTCCCAATAGGTCTCTCTCGTTGGAATGGCGATATCGTGCTTTGAGGAAATCGCGCGCGCGAAGGATTTTTCTCGTCACTCGCCACTTGTCACTCGCCACTGTTTTTATGTTTGCTTTTTGTTCGCCTTATGATATTCTCGCGAATCGCAGGGAGGGGAAGACGTAGAGGGAACTCTCTGGTAAACTGCCGGACCAATTAACAGGGCACGGCTTCCGAGGCTTGAGACGTCAATCACCGAGGTGAGGAAATGACAGACGAAAGAGAAAAAATGCTGGAAACGGCGATCGCGCAAATTGAGAAGGATTATGGCAAAGGTTCCATCATGCGCCTGGGAAACAAAGCCGTGCTTGTTCCGGTCAGTGTGATTCCCACCGGCTCCATCTCCATTGACGCCGCGCTCGGCGTCGGCGGCTTGCCACGCGGCCGCGTCATCGAAATCTTCGGCCCGGAATCTGGTGGCAAGACTACCCTCACCCTGCACGTCATCGCCGAAGCTCAGAAAATGGGCGGCATCGCCGCGTTCATCGACGCCGAACACGCCCTTGACCCGTCCTACGCCCGCAAGCTTGGCGTCGACATCGATAATCTTCTCGTCTCGCAGCCCGACAACGGGGAACAAGCCCTCGAAATCGCTCAAGCACTGATCCGTTCCGGTGGTGTCGATATCGTCGTGATTGATTCGGTCGCCGCTCTCGTTCCCAAGGCCGAGCTCGAAGGAGACATGGGCGATCCACAGATGGGTATGCAGGCGCGGCTGATGTCCCAGGCGCTGCGCAAGCTCACCGCCATCGTTTCCAAGTCACGCACCTGCCTGATTTTTATCAATCAAATTCGCGAGAAAATCGGCGTGATGTTCGGTAACCCGGAAACCACCACGGGCGGCCGCGCGTTGAAATTCTATTCATCGATTCGTCTCGATATTCGCCGCATCCAGTCCATCAAGGAAGGCGATCGCGTCGTCGGCTCGCGCACGCGCGCCAAGGTCGTGAAGAACAAAGTGGCCGCGCCGTTCCGCGAGGCCGAATTCGACATCCTCTATGGCGAGGGCGTTTCCCGCGAAGGTGATTTGCTCGATCTCGGCGTCGCCCGCAACATACTGGAAAAATCCGGCACGTGGATTTCCTTCCACGGAGAGCGCCTCGGCCAGGGGCGCGAAAACGCCCGCCTTTTCCTGCGCGAAAATGTGGACATTCGCAACAAAATCGAGGCTGCGCTTCGCAAGGAATTGGGCCTCGCCCAGGCCGGGCCCGCGCCGGAAGAAACAGCCAAAGCCGCCGCCGCTGCCGCCGGAGCCGGAGCCGAATCGGCCAAGCCCGGCCCGCACGTCGTTCCCGCAGCCAAGGCCAAATCCGCGCGCTAGCCTGGCAGTGGCCAAACCGTGCACCGGAGTGGCACTAGCTTCCTGCAGCAGTGTCCTTCTGTGGCGTGGCGCTTTCGGCACGCGCCTCACCACATCACATATTTTGAGTTGCGCCTGCTCTGTCGATTCTCTAAAATTGAGCCTGTAGTTAGAAAAAACACAACCAGGGGCAGTCGCAGGAACTCCATGACCCGAAACCCGGCCCGGCCTTACTCGTTTTTCAGGAAATTCGCCCTGCTCGCGGCCATCGCAATTTCGATGCCGTGGTTCGCATCGGCTCGCCCGCTGCCCTCGTCGTCCACGGGAACTAGCAAAAAAGCCGCCACCCACCGCCATCGCTATCGCGGTCTCCCGACCTATATTTCCGATCCCGCCGCTGGTGACGATTCGCAATTCGACGATCCCATCGTTCGCCAAGCTGCGCTCGACGCTCTCGGCCGCCAAAACGGCTCCGTCGTCGCCGTGGATCCGTCAAACGGCCGCATCCTCGCCATCGTCGGCCAGAAGCTCGCCTACTCCACCGGCTTTGAACCCTGTTCCACTCTGAAGCCGGTCATCGCCGTTGCCGCTCTCGAAAAGGGCGTCATCACGCCGGACACGATGATTCGCATCGGCCGCCGCCGGTACATGGATATGACCGAAGCGCTGGCGCACTCCAATAATCAGTTTTTCGAGGAACTTGGCCGCCGCCTCGGCTTCGACACCGTGTGGCATTACGACCACGTCTTCGGCCTGGGCGAACGCGCCGGCTATGACATCAACGGCGAGCAGCCCGGCCTTTTGCCTTCCGCCCCGCCGACGTATGGTGGCGTGGCTCGCATGTGCAGCTTCGGCGAAGGCATTCGCATCACGCCGCTGCAACTCGCCGCGATCGTTTCGACCATCGCCAACGGCGGCACTATGTACTATCTCCAATACCCGCAGAGCACCGACGCGGCGCGCGGCTTCGCTCCGCGCGTTCGCCGTACACTCGAGATTGCTCCGCTTCTGCCCGAGCTTCGCCAAGGCATGCTTGCGGCCGTGCTTTACGGAACAGCGCGCCAGAGTAACGACCCGGAAGGTGAACAAGCGCTGGGCAAGACGGGGACTTGCAATGATGAGTTAAAGGGTGGCCGTCTCGGTTGGTTTGCTTCCTACGCCGGACAGGAACCGCCGAAGCTTGTTCTTGTGGTTTTGCTGCGCGGCGGGGCGCGCATCGTCAACGGCCCACACGCCGCCGACATTGCCGGCAAGATCTATCACGACCTCTACGAACGCAAATACTTTGTCGCCAAGCCCGCCGAAGTCTCGGCGGCCACGCCCGTCGCCAGCCCCGAGCGCTAACAATCCCGCACGCAATTCTGTCGGTAGCTTTCAGTCGGCCGCGAGATGGCCGTGCAACTGTGTGTGTGCGCGCTGCGGCAGTGCCATCGAAAGAGTAGGGAAACGCGCTTCGTAGCAATCGTCGCAGACTTCTTCCACGCCGTCTGTCACGCGCCGCGCGCCGAAGTGAACTCCACAATCTGTACACGTGAGTTCGGACCCCGTGGCAATCGCATCAATTTTCATCGGACGCTTCCTCCCGTTTCCCTCTTGCTGTTTCGCCGGGCAATTTCGCCCCGGGCGAAGCAGCTCCACGAAGCCAGCATCCATTAAGCGGCACAACGGCAAATTGACCAATACCGTGTTCGCCGGACTTCGATTGGCTAGATACCTCAGAGCGCGATAGCGCCAGAAGCTTGGATAAAGTAAACGGGCGGAAGTCGAACGTCTTGCGGCCAGCCCTCGCACCGGCCGTTTTACCAGGGTGATTTGCCCGCCAAAAGGCCTTCATTTCTTCTTTGGCTCCAGTGCCGGAGGGGAGTATCCTTCGGGTTCAACCGGCATCCCAGCCGCCTGAGGGGGCGCGTGAGCCGCAAAAAACTCATTTCGTGGTCAGTCATCACCATCATCGCCGCTCTGGCCATTACGAGTTCTTACTTCATCCGTTTCGCATTTGAGCGCCGCATGGCCCGTGAAATCGCGCTGGCCGGGCAACGCATCCCCGTTCCCGCTCCCAAGCTTGTCTTCAGCGCCCTTGCCGTACCGCGCGGCATGCCTTTCGCCTCCGTCCTCGGCCGCATGAACGTTGACCCGCAAACCTCCGGCCAAATCGTTGCCGTCGCGCAATCCGTTTTCGACTTCCGCATGTTCCGCGCGGGCAACGAGCTCAAGATCGCTCGCACTTTGTTTGGCCAGCTCGCTGCATTGAGTTACCGGATTGACCCCGAGCGTATTCTCTCCATCGTTCTCCACGACGGCGAGTTCCATGCCGAAGTCCAGACCATTCCCACCACCGTGGAAACCGATACCGTTTCCGGCAAAATCAACGGCTCGCTCTTCGACGCTGTCACCCAGTCCGGCGAATCCCCTGAGCTGGCCATGCGCATCGCCGATATTTTCAGTTGGGATTTGGATTTTTATACCGACCCGCGCCTCGGCGACACTTTCCGCGTGGTTGTCGAAAAGAAGAAGCTCTCGACGGGACAGACCATCGCCTACGGCAAAATCCTCGCCGCGGAATACGACAACGACGGCCGCCCCTATCGCGCCGTTCTCTTTCACGATCCCGCAGGCGTTCCCGCCTATTACACTCCGGGCGGCAAATCGCTGAAGAAAGCGTTCCTCCATTCACCCCTGAAGTTCGCCGCCGTCATCACGTCGCACTTCAGCTATAGCCGCTTTCATCCGATTCTGAAGGTCTATCGCCCGCACCTCGGCACCGACTACGCGGCGCCCACTGGCACGCCGGTGCAAACCATCGGCGACGGCCGCGTGATTTTCGCGGGCCGCAAAGGCGGGGACGGCAATCTTGTCAAAGTGCAGCACTCGAACGGCTACGAAACTTATTACATGCACCTTTCGCGCATTCTCGTTCGTGACGGCCAGCGCGTCGCCCAGGGCCAGCGTATCGGCCTCGTCGGCATGACCGGACTTGCCACCGGCCCGCATCTGGATTTCCGCATCGAGCGCGGCGGCCAATTCATGAATTTCGAACGCTTGCCGCTGCCGCCGTCCGAACCGGTCGCGCGCCGCGACATGGCCGAATTTACGGCCATCCGCGACCACGAAATGGCGCTGCTATCGCAGCCTGGAACTTCTGTCGCCAGCGCCGCGCCGGCACCCTCTGCTCCGCCCGCCGCTCCTCCCAACCGCTAAAGAAGCACAAAAACACCTTCGAGTTCGCCCGCGCGCGGCAAGCCGCTTTGCCGTCACCGTGCCCTGGCCGCCTCCCGACTCGACCCAATCTCCGCCGGCTTTTTTTCAATCTCGATAAGCAAAGGGAATTGTCGCAAAATATGTCGGTGAACCTTCTGAGACGTAAAAAAGCCATCGAGCAATGGATGCTGTCCAATCTCAAGACCCGTGGCTCCGAAAAGTATGACGATCTTCATATCGACAAGATCGACGAACAATGGAAACCACGGGAAGTTTGGTTCGACGGGGGAATCGAAGCGCTGCAGTTAGCAGTAGAGCTACGCGACGTGCATGCGCTCGAGTTCACCGTTGCGGTGGGCTTTTCACTTCTTTCGGGGAAGCCGCTCTCAAAATTCGATTTCAACAATAAATATCAGCTCATGCGACATGCCGATTGGTCGCCGCCATCGCTCTATTTGTTTGGGAGAAATCGGGAACCCTGGACTCAAGCAGGCGGCGCCCATGCAAAAAATAAAGCCGTTCTCCGAGATCTGAGAGCAGTCAATAGCGAACATCCCCTGATCAGGTACTGCTGTTACCTGGAGTTTACGCAGGCCAAAGAGCTACATCGCAGTTTCTTCTTGGTCGGATAGGCCGGGCGACCGCCGCTTCACATCAATTCTGTCAGGTTTGCGGTGATGTCGCGGTGATACAAATCCAGCTCGGCCAGCGGCTTTTCCTGCAAGGCGGGGATTTTTGCCTTGAGGTGGTCTTCGAAGGTGGGAACATCCAACTTATAATAAACGCCCAGCGGAATTCTTCCGCCGGGTTCTTGCGACTTCAGTAGCGCCTGTGCTTTTTTCTGCGCAATTTCCACGGGATCATCCGTGTTGTGCACGACGGGATCGTATCCGCTCTGGTCCAGGCGATACAGCCGCGGCTGGCCTTCGATCTGCCCTGCGTAAAATCCTTTGGTGTGCAGGTCGTTGTACGTCGGACACGTTTGCAGCACATCGACCAGCGCGCTTCCGCGATGCTCGATGGCCTGCGCGATAATCTCCGACAAATATTTCGTGTCCAGTGCGTAGCCGCGCGCGACAAACGTGTACCCGCAGGCCAGCGCCAGCAAAATCGGATTGATCGCGTCCATGATCGACGCTTCCGACATCGACTTGGTCTTCTGCCCCTTGGCAATCGTCGGCGATGCCTGCCCTTTGGTCAGCGCGTACACGTCATTGTTCATCACCACATACGTGATATCCAGATTCCGGCGCCCGCCCGCGACAAAATGTCCGGCGCCGATTCCGTACGCGTCGCCGTCGCCGCCCACTCCGATCACTGTTAAATCGTGATTGGCCAGCTTCATCGCCGTCACCGAAGGCATCACGCGTCCGTGCAGAGTGTGAAACGAATACGTGTTCATGTAATGCGCCGTTTTTCCCGCGCATCCAATCCCGCTGATCACCGCCACGCGATGCGGAGGCACCTTCAGCTTCGCGAGCGCCATCTGCACCGCCGACACCACGCCGAAGTCGCCGCAGCCCGGACACCAATCGTTGTGAATGTCCGACTTGAAGTCCGACGCCTGAATTGCTTTTTCTTCCGGTGTCACCGTACTCATTCTCGATTTCCCCTTGGCTCGTCTACCTGTTATAACCCGGCGGCAGCGGCACCATCGGCGCCAGCATCTTCGGATTGCTCCCGCGCAGTTCGAGCATTTCGTCGAACTCGCGATTCCCGTGTCCTTCCTCGATCACGCGCCCCTGCGAAATCACCAGCCGTTCCGGCGCGTCCGCCTTGGCCGCTTCCAGCGCCACCATAATTTCATCCTCGGAAAATGGACGCCCGTCGTACTTCACCACGCGGTGCTGAATCGAAACGCCGGTGTCCGCGCGAATCACCTGCGCCAACTGCCCCGAGTAATTCCCGTCGAAGCACACCACGCGCTCCGCGCGCGCCAAAATATCCTTCACCGCTTCCGCCGGAAATGGACTCATCAGCCGGATATGCAGCGCCGCGTAACGCGTATGATGCGGATCGGCGCGGTGCAGCGCGTCGTGCATCGCTCCCTTGGTTGAACCCCAGCACACGGCGAGCACCGGAATTTTCTGCGGCGCCGCGGGCCCGAAAAATCTGTACTTCTTCCCCTCCGGAATCTCTCGCGCGGCCAGCCCAACTTTCCCCATGCGCTTTTCCATCATCGCCAGCCGGTTGCCGATGCCTTCGGTAATATGCCCGCGCGGATCGTGTTCGTCCGACGTCGACCAGAAAATCCCGCCCTCCTGTCCGGGAACAGATCGCGGGCTAATGCCATCTTTCGTGAACGCATAACGGTGATAATCGCCGTTCGTATTCGCCGGCTTGACCATACCGCGGTCGATCTTCAAGTGGGAAGTCTTGAACGGCGGCAGCGTTTGGTAGCAGCTCGCCAGATGCTTATCCACCAGCACGATCACCGGCAACTGATAGCGGTCCGCGTAATTGAACGCGTCGAACGTGTCGTAAAAACACTCTTCAATATCTCCCGGCGCCATCACGATGCGCGGAATGTCTCCCTGTCCCGCATGCAGCGCAAACAGCAAATCGCCCTGTTCCTGGCGCGTCGGCAATCCCGTCGACGGGCCGCCGCGCTGATACAGCATCACGACTGGCCCCGGCGCTTCGGTGATCGCCGCGAATCCCAATCCTTCCGGCATCAGTCCGAATCCCGGCCCTGACGTGGAAGTCGAGGTGCGTACTCCGCCGTGCGCCCCCATCACTGCGGCATCGATCGCCGAAACTTCATCTTCTGTTTGCAGCACCACCAAATTCTGCTCGCTCTGATAGCCCTCGAGGTAAACGCTCTCATCCGTGGCCGGCGAGATTGGGTAATACGTCTGCAAGCCGCAGCCGGCCTTGATTTTCGCCATCCCGACGGCCTGCGTTCCTTTCACCATGATTTGTTCACGCTTCGCTGGCGCGGCCGGCAGCGAAAATTTCAACTGGTGCGCGAATCTTTCTTTTGCGTATTCGTACGCATATCGCGCCGCATTCACGTTCAGGTCGGCGACTTTCCCGGCCTTGGCGCCAAAGCTGTCGCGAATCGCCGTCGCCACCGGCTCAAAATCGAAGCCCACCACGCCTACCGAGGCGCCCAGCGCCAGCGTATTGGTCATGATGCGATAGGCGCGCGCCTGCCCGGGCTTGCCCGCTTCCGTCAGCGCGCGGTCGAGCAGTTCCGCGTAGGGCATCTCCCAAAGGAAAATATCCCTGCGCTGAATCGTATCGGCGAATCGCTTCTGCTCGACATCGTAGAGGATCGCGCCGCCCGCAGCGATTTCGTGAACGTGCCCACGGTGAGCGGGGAACTCGTGGTAAAGGTCGCCGATGAGCGTCTCTTCGTCAAGCGACGACAGCAAATGCACCGCGTCGACGTGCGACGCTACCGGCTCGTCGGAAATCCGCAGCTTGTACGCGCTGTGTTTGCCCTTGATGTTGGAGTGATATTCAATCTGCCCGAAAACGTAGTAGCCCGAGCGGCTCAGCGCCTTCGCAAAAATCTCCGCGCTCACGTTCAAGCCGCTTCCTTGCGGCCCGCCGATCATCCAGGAAAAATAGGATCCCATTCGCTCGCTATCCTCTGTAATTCTCTTTGCAAAATCCAGTCGCAGGGCGCCCGCTCCGCCGCCAAACGATATTTCGCTTCGGCAGGACTCAATCCGCGAGGAATCCCCACACGCTCTAAACGACAAGCGTAACACATTGGGAAATTTCCGAAAACTCAAAACGCCCAGCATCGCCTTCGCCCCGCGAACCGCACAATTCCGCATTCGAATTGCTTCCCGCCGCTTCATTTGCCGCGCAACAACGGAGCTTGCGTCCCATTCTCAGGCCGTCGCAGAAACGCCTTGTCTCTTCGATCTGTTAAAAGGAAAATATGGTCGAAGAAAATGTCCGTCACTCTCGCGCAATTTCGCCGTATGGCTCTCGCGTTTCCCGAGACGGCTGAGTCCGCGCACATGAACCATCCTGATTTTCGCGTGCGTGGGAAGGTTTTTGCGACGCTCGGCTATCCCGACAAGAAGTGGGCCATGGTGAAACTCACGCCCGACCAGCAAGAAGTCTTCGCCGCCGATGAACCCTCCGTTTTCGTTCCCGCGAAGGGCGCCTGGGGACGCCAGGGCGCCACCACCGTCCTCCTCAAAGCCGCAAAGCAAACGACCCTCCGCCGCGCCATTCTCGCCGCCTGGCTCAACGCCGCTCCCAAGCCTCTCGCCAAAAAATTCAAAGCGCCAACAAAGGCTTAGCGCCTCGCCTGCGGAACTTTCGCGCTTGCGGATTCGTACTCTACTTACGAGAGCGTTCTGGAGGCGATGGCGCGCTGCGCTCTCTCGGCGCGGCTCTGCGGGAGGGCGAACAAATGGATTCTTTCACCGCGCAGCTCAAGCAAGTATTTCGCAGGCTCCGCCGCGCGCCCCTGTTCACGTTTCTCACCCTTCTGATGCTTGCTGCCGGCGTTGGCGCGAATATTGCCGTCTTCAGTGTCCTCGAAGGCGTTCTGCTGAAACCGCTGCCGTATCCCCATCCCGAACAGCTCGCTGGCGTGTGGCTGGACGCTCCCCCCGCTAACCTTTTCAATATGCCCTTGGGACCCTCTGACTACTTCGTGTTTCGCGACCAAAACCGCACCTTTCAGGACATCGGTCTGTATTCCTCTGACTCTGTAGGCATCACTGGCATCGGCCTGCCGGAGCGAGTGCTTGCCCTGCAAGTCACGGACGGCACGCTCCCGATTCTCGGTATTCGCCCGGCGATCGGCCGCTATTTTTCGCGCCAGGAAGATTTGCCCGGCGCGCCGCTCACCACCGTGCTCTCCTATGCCTATTGGCAGAGCAAATTCGGCGGCGATCCTGCCGTCATCGGGAGGACCATCATCGTTGACGGAAAATCGCGTCAAATTATCGGCGTCATGCCCAGAAATTTCCGCTTTCTCGATGAGCGGAATCCGTCGCTTTTCCTGCCGTTTCAATTCGACCGCAACAAGATATTCCTTGGCAATTTCAGCTGGGATGCTCTGGCGCGTCTCAAGCCGGGCGCAACCATCGCGGAAGCCGAGACAGACGTGGCGCGCATGCTTCCCATCGTGATGCGCTCGTTTCCGCCTCCTCCCGGGTTTAGTTTGGATTTGTTCAAGAAGGCTGGTTTCGTTCCAAATCTTCACCAGTTAAAAGAGGACGTTGTCGGTAACGTCGGAACGCTTCTGTGGGTGCTAATGGGCGGTATCGGAATGGTCCTCCTCATCGCCTGCGCCAATGTTGCAAACTTATTTCTCGTCCGCACCGAAGGCCGCCAGCAGGAGCTTGCCATTCGCGCGGCGCTCGGCGCCAGCCGTCAGCGTCTCGCCGGCGAACTTCTCTTCGAAAGCCTGATCATCGGCCTCATCGGCAGCGCTCTCGGTCTGGGAGTCGCGTATGCCGCCATTCGTTTCCTCGTCGCCCTGGCGCCCTCGGGCCTGCCGCGAATCGGAAATATTGGCGTTGACGGCCACGTTCTGCTTTTCACGCTCGCTATAGCGATTTTCACCAGCGTGCTGTTTGGCTCAGTACCTGTGCTCAAATATGCAGGCGTAACAGCCGGCACCGGCCTTCGCGAAGGTGGGCGCACGTTGAGCGCGAGCCGCGCCCGGCACCGCACGCGCAACACTTTAGTCACGGTACAGGTGGCTCTCGCCTTTGTTTTGTCGATCTGCGCGGGTCTGATGATTCGCACATTTTACGCCTTGACGCACGTCAATCCCGGATTCACTGGCCCCGCCGAAGTGCAGACATTTCGCATCTCGATTCCGGCGTCTGACGTTCACGACGACACGCAGGTGCCGCGCGTCGAGGAGCAAATTCAGGACAAGCTCGCCGCCATTCCCGGCGTTTCTTCGGTCGGTGTCTCCATCGCTGTTCCCATGGATGGGAATAATTGGATGGACCCGATTTTCGCCGCCGATCGCGCCTATGAGAAGGGACAAACTCCCGCTCTTTGCCATCAGATCATGATTTCGGCGGGATATTTGCACACCATGGGCATCCCACTCATCGCCGGACGTGATTTCACTTGGGCCGACATCTATAACGAGATTCCCGTCGTCCTTATCTCCGAAAATTTCGCGCGTAAATATTGGGGCACACCTCAAAATGTCCTCGGCAAGCGCATCCGCATCTCCAGCATCGATGACTGGCGGCAAATCATCGGCGTCGTCGGGAACGTTTACGATGAAGGCATGAATAGGCCGGCTCCTAACGATGTTTATTGGCCTAATCTGCTCGCGAAATTCGAAGGCGGTCCGCTCTTTGTTGCGCGCGACGTGGCTTTCGCCCTCCGAACTCCTCTTGCCGGCTCCCAGGCCCTTATGAACGAGGTGCGCCAAGCCGTCTGGTCGGTTGATGCCAATCTTCCGCTGGCGAACGTACACACGCTGGAATATTTCTATGATCAATCCATCGCGCGGACTTCCTTTACGCTGATCATGCTGGGAATCGCCGGCGCGATGGCGCTGCTGCTTGGGACCGTCGGACTCTACGGCGTCATTGCTTACTCCGTTTCGCAGCGCACGCGCGAAATCGGCATTCGCATGGCTCTCGGCGCACAGCAGAAAGAGGTCACGGGAATGTTCGTCCGCCAAGGACTGTTGCTGACCAGCATCGGCATCGCGAGCGGCCTCGTCGCCGCCTTCGCCGCCATGCGGCTTATGTCGTCGCTGCTATTTCACGTGAGCCCTGTCGATCCGGTCACCTACGCCGCCGTCACCGTCGGGCTGGTCGCCGCGGCTTTGCTCGCCAGCTACTTGCCTTCGCGCCGCGCCGCCAACGTCAATCCCGTCGAGGCCCTTCGCGCCGAATAGCGGACTACGCGGGTAATCATCCTGCTCATCGAACGTCAAGGCGACACCGCGCACTTCTATGGCGTTAAGTGTCCTGCTTTATGAACACAACATTACATGCGGGCCGGTGTTACACTGGGGCAAGCCCTGAGCAGGTGAGCAAAGTTGGGAGGAGCCGATCAGCGTCGCCTGGGAAATCGAATCGTTTAGGTATTGCTGGAACTCCTCAAAGAAGCGGTTCTGCGCGTTTGCCACCGGAGCGCTCTCGATCATCCTCTTATTCTTTCCCATGCGGGCAGTCGCACAACAGACGTCCGCTCCACCTCCCGCGACCCAGTCCGACGCTTCAACACAGAATCCTCAGAATCAGCAAAGCCAAGGCCAATCCACGACACCGCAGAAGAAAAACGATCGCATGTTCTACGTCATGCCGAATTACCTGACCGTCGAGAATCAAGCCAAGGTTCCGCCGCTGACCTGGAAGCAGAAGTACTCGACGACCGCCGAAGGCACTTTCGATCCCTACGAATTCTTTATTGTCGGCGTGCTTGCCGGAATCCGCCAAGCCCACGATGCCTACCCCGCGTTCGGAGAGGGAGCTGCGGGCTACGGCAAAAGATACGGCGCCGCGTTCGCCGATCAGGTGGTCGAAAACATGATGGTGGGAGCCGTGTTCCCGTCCTTTTTGCGAACGGATCCGCGCTACTATCAGTTGAGCCACGGGCGCTTTCTCCGGCGTTTCGGCTACGCGATCAGCCGCATCGCTGTTACGCGCACAGATTCGGGAAGAAACACTTTTAATGTTTCTGAATTCGCTGGCAGCGCTATTGCAGCGGGAATCTCGAATCTGTATTACCCGCATTCGGACGCCAGCATTGACAGTACGCTCACCGATTGGGCCACGGGGATTTCCGTGGATGCGTTTGGCAACGAACTGAAGGAATTCTGGCCGGACATTCACCGCTGGATCATGAAGAAAAAGCATAAGACCCCCGCGGCTTCCTAGTAATGACGGTTCAAATGTTTCATTTTCACGTCGGATATTTGCCGCTCCCCATGGCCGTGTGTATACTTCCGCCCGCTGGCGAATCATAATGGCTGTCACCGACCAATCCGCGCTCACCGCTCCAGTCGCCGCTGATCCGGCGGAACGGGCCTATCGAGAGCGCTGGGACTTAGCGACGCGCATCGCGTTTCGCTTCTGTTTCCTTTACTTCGGCCTCTACATCGTTCTCACACAGATGCTGACGTCATTGCTGCTGGCCACTACCAATGACACCGGGGCTTTTGAATTCGACATGACGTCGACGGCAAGGGCTATCGTCGTGTGGCTCGCCTCGCACGTTTTCCGCATTGGTCATCCCATCGTTACGGTGGAGACTGGCAGCGGCGATCGTATCTATGACTGGATCGTTCTCGCCTGCATCCTTGCGCTCGCTATCCTGGGAACGGTGATCTGGTCGATCTTCGACCGCAAGCGCGAGAGCTACGTCAAGCTCTACTCCTGGTTCTACGTTTTCGTGCGGCTCTCGCTCGCCGCCAGCATGCTTACCTATGGTGCGGCCAAGGTTCTTCCTCTGCAGATGTCGTTTCCAGGCTTGAATCGTTTGCTCGAGCCCTACGGCAACTTCTCTCCCATGGGCGTCCTCTGGTCCTCGATCGGCGCTTCGCAGGCTTACGAAATTTTTGCCGGCTCTGCCGAAATGCTCGGCGGAATTCTTTTGTTCGTTCCGCGCACCACCACGCTTGGGGCCCTCGTCTGCCTCGCCGATGCGACGCAAGTCTTCATGCTGAACATGACCTACGATGTTCCCGTGAAGCTTTTGTCGTTTCACTTGATTTTGGCTTCGCTCTTTCTTCTTGCGCCCGAAGCTAAACGTTTGGCGAACGTTTTCTTCCTTAACCGCGCTGCGCCTCCTTCGCGCGAAACTCCTCTTTTCCGCAGTGCTCGCGCCAATCGCATCGCGCTGGTGGCTCAGATCGTTTTTGGCGTGTGGCTCGTGGGCGCCAATCTGTACGGTTCCATCTCCGTCTACAACGTGTACGGTCCCGGCAGGGCAAAATCCGCGCTCTACGGCATCTGGAATGTCGAGGACTTCACTCTCGACGGCCAATCGCACCCGCCGCTCACCACCGACGCTGCGCGCTGGCGCCGCTTGGTCTTCGATTTTCCTCAATACGTGAGCATCCAGAGCATGAATGAGGACAGCGGCCACTATTACGGCGCCAAGATCGACGTGAACGCCAAGACTCTCGTGCTCAGCAGTTTGGCTGACAAGAATTGGAAAGCGAATTTTTCCTTCGCGCAGCCTGCGCCCAGTCAGCTCGTCCTCGACGGCGTCATGGCCGGCCACAAGGTTCACGCCCAGCTTGAATTGTTCGACCGCTCGAAGTTTCTCCTCGTCTCCCGCGGCTTCCATTGGATATCCGAGCGCCCCTTCAACCGCTGATCTGCCACAGCCTACCCGCGCGAATGTCAGAATCGGTATGCATCTGCTTGACTTTTCGCTTTTGATTCGCCCATACTGTTGCTGCCCAAACGCAGGAGGCGCGATGACTCTCACCAAGCGGCAGAAGCAGGTTCTCGATTATCTGGTCAGTTTTCTGAACAAGCGCGGCTACTCTCCCAGCTTTGAGGAGATCGCCCGCGCCCTCAAGCTCACTTCGCTCGCCACGGTGCACAAGCATCTCTCAACGCTCGAGAGAAAAGGCTTCGTCCGCCGCGGCTACAATCAGAGCCGCTCGCTCGAAATCATCCAGCTTCCCAAGCCGGTGCGCGAGCAAGTCATCGAACGCCACTCCGTCGGCCTTCCTCTTGTCGGACGCATCGCCGCCGGCCGCCCTCTCGAAGCCGTTGAGGATCGCGAAACTATTTCTCTCGCCGACTTCGCGCGCGGCTCAAACAGTTTTGTTCTGCAGGTGAAGGGCGATTCCATGCACGAAGATCACATCCTCGATGGCGACTACGTCGTCGTCGAGCAAACCCAAGTCGCCAATCCCGGTGAAATCGTCGTCGCTCTGGTCGGCAATGAAGAGGCCACTCTGAAGCGTTTCTATCGTGAAGGCCCGGGGAAAATTCGCCTGCAGCCCGCGAATTCCACCATAGCGCCCATCGTTGTGGCCGCCAATGACGTAAAAATTCAGGGCCGTGTCATCGGCGTCCTCCGCAAATACTAGCAGCGCGAACGCGTAGCGCCGCTAGTACTGAAACGACCAGCGGAATTTCTCGCTAACCAGCCGGAACTTCGAAATGTCCACTTTGCGCAGCTCAATCGCCACTGCATGATTTTCTAAATTTCCCCGTAAGTCGAGATGCTCTGCGTCAGGCCGCGAATACGTCAGGACATTCCTTTTCTTATCCTCGGAAATCGTCACCGTATTTTTTGCATCATCGTAATCGGTCGTGTAGTAGTGCATGGAGTCGTCCATTGCGATGACGGCCATCCTCGCTTTTCTTTCAAAAATGACCCGCCGCCAATTCGCGTCGTTTGCGGCCAATGGCTTTCCGTCCTGCGTGAACGAGTCCACTTGGTACAGCCCGTACAGTGGCGACTTCGGAGAACTCGCGTATACGCGATTGGGCCGCAGAAACGGGCCGGCGTACCAATACAGCGCCAAAATGATCACCAACGTTTTCACCACAACGCGCGGGATTCTCATCCATTGCCTGCGGAATGGACTCTCCAGATGGACGGCAGCAGTGGGCCGGTTCAGCACCAGCAAGTTTATGAGCCGCTTCGCTTCCGGCGCGGCCAGGAATATGGCCAGCAGCAAGAGACTGCTAGAGAAAAGCTTTACGGGAACTCCATAGCAAAAATTCAGCACGACCACGTTGGTCATTGCGCCGCAGAGAATCAAAGCGCCCAGCGTCGTCGTACGGCGGAAAAACAGCAGCACGGCTCCGAGTACCTCCACTAAACCGGTGAAAACGGTGTACGCCGTCGAGAAGCCCATGAACGTCCACAGCACCGAAATCCGCGAGAAATTGCCGAATGGTTCGGCCACCTGCACCAAGCCGGGCTGCGAGCCAACAAACTGCAAGGCGAAGACTTTGTCCATTCCGTAACCGAGCATGGTGAATGCCAGCATGTAGCGCGCATAAATCCGCAGGCATTCGTGCAACGTTCGATACTCAGTGCGCTTGCGGTCGAGCGCCGTCCAGATAATCGTCGCGAGCATCGCGATGATTACGAAACAGAAGAGCGACACGTATCCCGCCGTCGCGTCGGCGAGTCCCAAGAACGCCTGCTTGAGCGGCGGAAAGTGGAGGATATGCGTCGCTACCCAAGACACCAATGCACTCCCTGCTTTGTCGTATAACTTAAAAGCGGGAATCACGTCTCCCGGAAAGCTCCCGAATGGAAACGGAAAAATGAGAAGGAAAATAAATGAAAAAATAAACCGGAAGGCGATCCGCTGCGCCAGGCTCCAGCGGGAGACTTTCGATTCGGATTCCGCAACGCCGCGCCAGTTTTCCGCTGCGCTGGCAACATACGAGTCCGCCATGCGAAATGCTCCTTTCGTGCAAGCGGCAGCCGTCTGAATGGCCCGCGTTTGGCCGCGATTATACGCCATTGTGAAACATTTGTTTCTTCCGATGCTCGTGCCGCCCCGCGTTTGCCCACGCACGACATGGCGAAGGCCCACCGGGTTCCGTGGCTGAGTGAGGCGAAACGCCGTGGCTTTCCGGGCACTTTGCAAGAAACTTCCCCTTGCCTCCGTCCCGCGCAGCGCATACATTCAAAGACCCCCGGCCGGTCCAGGCTTTTGTGGCATGCGTGTATCCGAGGAGGGGTCATATGTGGGGCAACAACAAAGTACCGGAGCCGGCCGTGCCGTCCGCGGCGCCTGAGAAATCGGCAACGATTCCGGCGAAGACGCAAACACCGCCAAACTGGGAGGCAAAAACAATGGCAATGAATCCGATCGAGCCTGTTCATTCATCGATGTCCGGCGGCGCCACGGCGCGGCTGGGAGCTAGTTTGCACGTGAAGGGTGAAATCACCGGCAACGAAGATCTAAGCATCGACGGAACCGTCGAAGGCTTGGTGCACCTCGAAGAGCGCAAGTTGACCGTCGGCGCCAGCGCGAAAGTCACCGCCGATATCATCGCTCGCGAAGTGGTCGTATACGGAAACGTGAAGGGAAATCTTCGCGCGCGCGACCGCATCGAGATTAAGAAAGACGGCTCGGTGGTGGGTGATTTGACCACCGCGCGCATCATGATCGAAGACGGGGCCTATTTCAAAGGCTCCATCGAGATCGACAAGGGCGGCGACGCGTCGGGCAGTTTGGACAAGTCCTACTCGAAGACGAGCGCGAAAAACGTCGCGACCACCTCGGTTTCAGCCAGCTAAGGGCCCTGCTTTGCGCAAGCGTCACGCGAGTTTGTACGGGTGCGTGCCGCGAGCGCACGCTCACGTTCAAGTTCCGCGAGGCCGCGTAGCACATCGCGCCGGCCTCGCGCCCAGCCCTTTCTGTACAATTCCTTTCGCTTGTTGAATTGCGCCGCTGTTCTTGAAATCAACGGTACCCGACCGAGATCTTGACAATATAACCCAGCATGGCAATATACCCCTAGGTACCGGCTGTATTCCTTGACCAACGGACACGCAATGGCAACCCAGTCTGCCTGCTTGGTGTCGAGTTCCCATGGACGATCCCTGCTTGCTTGTTTAGGCGCGCTAGTTCTTCCACTCGTGGTTACTTCCGGTTGCGGCGGCGGCTCACAAGCGAACAATGCGCCGCTGTCGCCCTCGTTCACCATCAGCGCCAGCCCTTCGTCGATTTCAATTCCTGCGAACACGAACGCGCAGGTTGGACTGACGCTGACGCCGGAAAATGGATTCTCCGGTACAGTAACAGTTAGCTTGTCGGGGCTGCCCTCGGGCGTGACGGTTTCGCCCACTTCTCCTTTTACGCTTCCTACCTCTGGAGTTACGCTGACCCTCACTGCAGGCGCCAGTGTTGCGGATGGCAACTACCCACTGACATTCCAGGCAACCAGCGGCAGTCTAAGTTCCAGCGTGCCCGTCTCGCTCACGATTGAGCCGCTCGCCAGTTTTACCTTCAGCTTGTCCTTTTCGAGTCTTGTCGTGCCTCAAGGTGGTTCGGTCACTGGTATCTTCAACATGTCGACTGGGCCAGGCGCGAACAACTATTCCGTGAACTTGAGCGTGGGAGGGCTTTCTTCGGGTGTTACCGCGACCTTCGCTCAAAACCCGCTGCCAGCGGACGTGAACCAGTCATCCGTGACGTTCACGGCCGCGTCGACTGCTGCGCTCGTTCAAAACGCCACCGTGCAGTTGATCGGCGTTTCCGATGGTGCTGCGGCGTTCGCCAACTTCGCTTTTACCGTTGCGCCGCCGCCCGGCAACCTGCCGGGTAATCGCACGAATTTCGTTGCCACCTACGACACGCCATCGTCTATCGTTTTCGATTCCGTTCACGATCTTATTTACGCCGCACTCCCCGACCTCGCTGCCGTGGATGTCATCAATCCTACGACCGGCCAAGTGGTAGGTCAGATACCTGTTCCGGACGCAGCCAGTCTTTCGCTCAGCCCGGACGGCACGCGCATTTTGGTTACCGGTGCCACGCAACAAGTCGTCTGGATTGACACGTCGTCCGAGCAAATCGCTGAGCGTGACATTCTGCCATCCTGCACCTGCTCAACGCAGTTCGTCTCACCGGGACCATCGATGATTATGGCCAATGGGCAAGTCCTCCTGAGTGGCCTTTTGGAGTGGAACCCCTCAACAGGTCAGCTCATACAGCTGTCCCCTTCAAACTTCAGCGCCGGACAGGATACGATCGGTGTTCGCACCGCGGACGGTACGCTGGCTCTGTTTTCTACGGACACCCTCCCCACCACGATTGGTCTCTACAATTCGGCCACGAACAGCTTCACGGCCACGCAGACCTACAGTAATAACGCATTTGCTCTGGCCGCTAGTCCCACGGATACACAATTCGCCGTCGCCGTGAACCAAGAGGGCGTGTTTTTTCTCGACAGTCAATTGAACACGCTAGGCCAAGCGCCCGTGGGCGGACTCATTACCGGAATGCAGTACAGCACCGACGGAACCAAACTTTATATTGTGTCCACGATTGGCAACCAACCGCTGATTTCCGTGATTAATACCGCCACATTTCAGCTGATCGGCCAAGCGCCTGCGTATGCCAGCAATATCGCATACATTAGCCGGCTCCCGCCGCTCGTCGTGGAAACACCGATGGCAGCCGATTCGACAGGTTTGCTCTACGGAGCGGGCGACCACGGCGTAGCCCTCGACGACTCAACATTTTTTCAAAATATACTGACGTCCGCGCCTGCTGATCTCGCGATCATCGCCACGCCGGCCGAAGGGCCGCAGACCGCTTCCACCCAGGTCACCATCGGCACCCAGACATTCTCTTCCATTCCAAACGTCTGGTTCGGCAGCTTGGATGGGCTCAATCCCTCGTTGAATTCTGGCGAGGCGGTGGCGACTGCGCCGCCTTCTCCGATGGTTGGCCCGGTCAATGTGAAGATTATTTCTCCCGATGGCACCGAAGGTAATATTCCGAACGCATTTACGTATGGCGCTGTCTCTGTGTTTTCTCCGACTCTTGCCGCACCGCCGTCCGGTGGCGTGGCCGCGGATATCTTTGGGTTTGGCTACTCCTCCGACATCGCGAACCCCGGAACACAGGTGCAGATCGGCAGCCAATCAGCGCAGATCACTCAGAATGTATTGTTCCCGGCCGAATATTCGTTCGGGTATCCGTTTCCGGTGGACCATGTCCGCGTCAGCGTTCCGCCTGGCGCGCCAGGAGCGGCTAACGTCAGCGTGACGTCGCCAGCCGGCACAGCGACAATTCCTGGCGGCCTCCACTATGCCCAGAATGTGCAGGAGTTTTCCTCGACGGACACGTTTAACTTCGTGTTGTACGATCCTAGCCGCCAGCAGCTTTATCTGAACACAGGCGACCACATTGACGTGTTTTCGCTCTCAAGCGACACCTTCCTCGCTCCGATCACGCCGCCGACCGTCGCCGGCCAGCGTCAAATTGTCTGGCTCGCGCTGACGCCCGACGATTCCGAGTTGCTGGCTGCGAATGCCGTGGATGGCAGTGTTGCCATCATCAATCCGAGCAATCCGTCGACCGCCACCGCAGCGCCCATCGTCTCGCCGGGAAACGTTGGGCCGAGTTCGGTCGCCGCGACGAGCACGGGCACAGCGTTTGTTTCGACGGCAATGGCCAACGTCGATTTAGGTGGAAGCCTGAACGTATATCAGCTGAATCTCTCGACCTTGCAAGTGAGCTCTGTGACCATACAAGGGTTCAACGAATTTTTGGGATTGCCGGCAACGGTCGTAGCAGCCAGCAATGGCTCGACTGTCTTGGGCTACATAAATAGCAGTGAAGGCGGAGGGATGTATGCTTGGACTGCGTCGGCTGGCGCGTGGACAATGGAGCATGCTGCAGGAGGCTCCGACGCGTCAGTCTCGGGTGACGGCAACGTCCTCGCCACAGACGTACAGGGTGGTATCGACTTGGATAGCACGGTGGTCGATTTCTTCGATACGTTTACGAACTTTCTTTCGCACACGGGGCTGCCGCAATACCTGGACGCATTGCTCCCAGTGCCGGGTTTGAAGCTCAACGCCGCGGGAAGCCTTGCCTACGTGCCCGTGACCGTTAGCATCCCTACCGAGGGTGTCGTGTCCTCCGCAAGCGCTGTGGACATCTATGACGTGCGGCGGAATCAGTTGCGCGAGCGCGTTCTACTTACGCAACAATTCCCTGTTCCAACGGGGCTGCCGAACGCCATGGCCATCGACTCTACTGGGCAAAATATCTTCCTGATCGCGCAAACCGGACTCACGATCGTAACCCTCGACGCTGTCCCGCTTTCCATCGGGTACGTCACACCGAGCACCGGCGCGCCAGGAGCTTCGATCACAATTCGCGGTAGTGGATTCGCGCAGGGAACCACAGCGACATTCAATGGAACAGCAGCCAGCATCACCTTCGTGGATGCCAATACCTTGCAGACGGCGATTCCTGCCTCGCTTTCGAGCGGGCCGGTTTCCGTCACGCTTACCAACCCGGACGGTTCGACCTACACACTTGACGATGTCCTCACCGTCAACTAACCCATGAATCTTTAGGCGCCGTTTCGTCGCCGTGCGAATATGGGGCGTGTTTCGTTGACAAAAAATGTACGCTGTCGTATCGTTGTCGTTTACCCCTAGGGTAAGAAGGCGGACAGGAGAGATGCGCACGTATATTCCGAGGGGCCGGGAAGCGGAAGAGCTGATGGTCGGAAGCCATTGGTATGTGTTGGATGCGTCGAATCAGGCGCTGGGGCGGCTGGCCGCTCGCGTGGCACGAATTTTGATTGGCAAGGATAAGCCGGCGTATACGCCGCATCTCGATTGCGGAGACCACGTGGTGGTGGTCAATGCCGAAAAGATTCGCCTGACCGGCAACAAGATTGACCAGAAGATCTATCGCACCCACAGCGGATATCCCGGCGGTTTGAAGGAAGTGCCCATAAAGCGCCTCATGCCGCACCGCGCCGACTGGGTAATCCGCGAGGCGGTACTGGGTATGCTGCCGAAAAACAAATTGCGGGCCAGCCGCGCGAAGAAGCTGCGCATCTACATTGGCGACAAGGCCCTAGAGCGGCATCAGGGACAGAAGCCACAGAAATTGGAAAACGAGTAGGCATTTGTCTTTGTAGGGGCGGCTTCACGCCGCCAGTGAACAGGTAAGGAGACGAATTTGAGCAGCGCAGCAAGTTCCATGGGCGACGGCAAGGGCAACGATCAGTTTTACGGTACCGGGCGGCGGCGCGAAGCCGTTGCGCGCGTGTACATTCGCATGGGTGCGGCGAAGTTCACCGTCAATGGCCGGCCGGTAGAGGATTATTTCAAGAATGTCGCGTGGCTGACGTCGGCGGTAGAGCCGCTGAAGTTTACCGAGACCGAGCAGCAGCTCGAAGTGAAGGCCACGGTGAAGGGTGGCGGCGTCGGTGGGCAGGCTGGCGCGATCCGCATGGGGCTTTCTCGCGCCATTGCGCGCTTCAATCCGGAGCTGCGTACCGGGCTGCGCAAGAATGGTTTCTTGACCCGCGATTCGCGGATGAAGGAACGCAAGAAGTACGGACAGAAGGGCGCGCGGCGTAGGTTCCAGTTCAGTAAGCGGTAAATTGGGCGATTTGCAAGGATATATGATTTTTTTAATCGCCAGTATGGAAAATTAGAGGTCGACCTAACTCGTTGAAAACAAAAGACGGGTCGAGTTTCTAATCGCCAGAGAAAGTGCCTTTTGTTTTTTGCCTTGTTTTCGCCATTATGGTTTTTGGGATTTTTTTGCGGTAAGAAGCAAAGTGAGCGTCACTCGCCACTGTAGTTAAAATTCGCGGCCGGCAAGGGACCGGCAAAAAAGGACGCTGTTCCGGGAAACCGGAGCTTGGTTTCCCGAAATCGCAAGCGCCCCTTCAACAAGGAGGAACGTTGGTCGAAATTACGATGAAGGAATTGCTGGAGGCTGGAGTTCACTTCGGCCACCAGACACGCCGCTGGAATCCGAAGATGAAGGAGTATATCTTCGGCGAACGCAATGGAATCCACATCATTGATCTGCAGAAGACCTTGAAGCTGTTTCGCGAAGCCGCACGGCAAGTGAGCGACCACGCGGCACAAGGCAAAGCGATTTTATTCCTGGGGACGAAGCGCCAAGCGCAAGAGGCCATTGCCGAAGAGGCCAAGCGCTGCGGGATGTTTTTCGTGAATCACCGCTGGCTGGGCGGCACGCTGACGAATTGGGCGACGCTGCAGAAGTCGATCAAGCGGCTCAAGTCGCTGAAGGCGATCGTCGAAGACGGGCGCGTGGCAACGCTGCCGAAAAAAGAAGCGGCGCGGCTGGATCGCGAGTTGAAGCATTTGCAGCAGAATTTCGACGGCGTGGAGAACATGACCACGCTCCCGGAGTTGATGTTCGTGATTGACCCGAACGCGGAAGTGAATGCCGTGAAAGAAGCGCGGCGCATGGGCGTGCCGGTGGTGGCGATTGTCGATACCAATTGCGATCCGGACCTGGTCGACTGGGTGATTCCCGGAAATGATGACGCGTTGCGCGCGATCCGGCTGTTCACCTCGAAAATTGCGGACGCGGTGATTGCTGGACGCGAGCAGTACGAGCAGACGCAAATTGCTGAGCAGAAATCCGCGGAGGGCGCTGAGGGCGGCGAAGAGAATGCCGAGTACGTGGACATGAGCGCCTATGAGCAGTACGAAAAGCAGGAAGGCGACTTTGTCGAGCAGGATGTAGTGGCAGAGGTTCCGCCCGAGGGCGCTCCAGACGAAGCGCCGGCGCAGGCGGCGGGCGAGGATAAAGGCAGCAGCTAGCGGAAGTATCGAGAAGCGGAGGAACGCTAAACAGAAATGGCCACACCGGAGAGTTCAGCGAATGTTTCCGCGCAACTCGTGAAGGAGCTGCGCGAGCGCACTGGCGCGGGTTTTTCGGCCTGCAAAGATGCGCTGGTGGAAGCAAAGGGCAACCTCGAGAACGCGGTGACCGTGCTTCGCAAGAAGGGGCAAGCGGCGGCGCAAAAAAAGGCGCAGCGCGCCACTTCGGAAGGACTGGTCGGCAGCTACATTCACGCCGGCGGGAAAATCGGCGTGCTGCTGGAGCTGAATTGCGAGAGCGATTTTGTGGCGCGCACGGAGGATTTTCAGCGGCTTTGCCACGACGTCGCCATGCACGTCGCGGCGCTGGATCCGCGGTTTCTCCGGCGCGAAGAGGTCACGCCGCAGATTCTGGAGCGCGAGCGCGAGATTTATCGCGAACAGGCGCGCGCCACCGGGAAGCCGGATGCGGTGGTCGAGAAAATCGTCAACGGCAAAATGGAAAAATTCTACGAAGAGAATTGCCTCTACGAGCAGCACTTCATTCGCGATGAAGGCGTGACGGTCAAGGAGCTGATCGCTCAGACCATCGCCAAGCTCGGCGAAAACATCGCTGTGCGGCGTTTTTCGCGCTTCAAGGTTGGCGAATCGGACGGCAAACCGGCCGCTGCTGGTCAAGAGCCGGCCGAACCGCAAAGCGACTCGCCGGCGCCAGCGCCTGGCGGCTCGTCCGCGTCGTCGCCGACAGCCTCAAAGCCTAAGGAGTAGCGGGCGCGGCGCTTGCAGCCTCGGTTTTTCAGCGCCGTTCGACGCAATCACGTTTAACTCAACATCGCGTTTGACTCGACGGCCATTTGACCCAACGGGCGGAGCAACCTCCGCCCGTTTTGTTTTTTCCGCTGAATCACGCGCGAACTTCGACTCCGCGATTCGCGCTGAGCGCGAATCTTACTCGTAGCGCAGCGCCACCATGGGATCGACCCGCATCGCCCGGCGTGCCGGAATATAACTGGCAATCAGAAGGACGCCGACGAGCAGAGTGCAAGCGGCCGCGAGCGTGAGCGGATCGAACATGCTCACGCCGTAAAGCAAACCGTCGTGCTCGCCGGGAACGAGATAGAGCGCGCTGCGCAATAAGCGCCCCAGCACAAGGGAAACACCGATGCCGAGCGCGAGTCCTGAAACGCCCAAAGTGAAAGACTGCTTCAGCGCGTGGCGCAGAACTTGCGAGGGAGAAGCGCCGAGAGCTAGGCGTATGCCGAATTCACGAGTGCGCTGTTCGACGAAATAGGCGATCGCGCCAAAAATCCCGACGGCGACTAGCGCGAGAGCTAGTCCGGCGAAGATGCTGATGAGAATCAAATTTCCACGAGCGCCGTGCAGCGCATCGGCTGCGCGTTCGTCCATTGTGGCAACGTCCGTGACCGGAATGCTTTTGTCGACCTGGGCGATTTGATGGCGAATGGGGCCGACCACCGCGCTCGTGGCCAGACCGGTTGCGGCGACCAAGAAAACGGATACGTTCATCGACGTCACTGGCACCTGCGCGGTGGGGACGTAAATGAAGTCGAATGCAGCTTCGTCTGGGCCGAACATATGCGTGTTCTGGACAAGCCCGACAATGCGCACGCGAACATTTCCGTAAGAGGTGTCAAACCCGATGTGGGAGATGTCGAGTTCTGCTCCAATCGGATTTCGATCCGCCAGATAATGATGAGCAAAGTTTTCGTTGACGATGGCCACGCCCGGAGAGTTCTGGGTGTCTTCGGCGTCGAAGGGACGGCCGGCGAGAAAACCGATCTTGAGAAGATGAAAATAGCCGGGGTCAACGCTACTGAAGATGGCCGACAATGTTTCGGCGTTGGGCGAGACAGGTTGTCCAACGATGGAAAAAGCTGCTCCGATGCCACCGGCAAAGGGAATCTGGGAAGCGAAAGTTGCGTTTTGGATGCCAGGCACGGCGCGAACGCGCTCCAGAATTTGCTGCTCCGCGGACCAAAGATTTTGCGGCTGCGCGTAACGCTTATCGGAAAGAGTCAGCCCGAAAGAAACCAGGTTGTGCGGATCAAAACCAAGTGGTGCGCGCACCTGGCGCAAGAGGCTGTTCAGGAAAAGTCCCGCACCGAACAACAGGGTTAGCGCCATGGTGACTTCGGCAATGACGAAGGCACTGCGCAAGCGGCGGTGTCCTGAGGCGCTGGAGGCACTGTGGCCACCTTGTCGGAGACCGTCGGTCAAGTTCACGCGAGAGGCGAAAAGCCCAGGAGCCAGGGCGGCGAGAATGGCAGCGCTGAGCGAAATGAATAGCGCGAACGCAAGAACGCGGCCGTCGAGGTGTGGTGCGACATTCCTGCCGAGCAAATCTTCCGGGAGGATAGCGTTCAGGGCATTCGCTCCCCACACGGCCGCAAGAATTCCCAGCAGGCCTCCGAATGCGCCAAGAAGCGCGCCTTCAACCAGCAACTGCCGCAGCAAAACTCCACGGCTAGCTCCCAGCGCGGCGCGAAGAGCAAACTCATGCTGGCGGGTGAGTCCGCGCGCCAGCAAGAGGCTGGCGACATTGGCGCAGGCGATCAGCAAGACAAGAGCGGCAGCGCCGGCGAAGAAAAACAGCCCTTGGTGCTCGCCAGTAAACGCGTCGCGCAGGTTTTCGATTTTCAGCCCGCGGGTCGCATCACGCTCTGGGTATTGACGGGCAAGCTGTTTGGCGACGACGTCCATCTGCGCTTGCGCGACGGACAAGGGCATTCCGGGCTTAAGGCGTGCGACCACAAGAATGCCGGTGCCGGTGCGCGTTAAATTGTTTTTTCTGGTGAGAACGAGAGGAACGTACATGTCGGGATCACCGAAAATCTCGAAGCGCAGGCCCGCAGGTGCGACGCCGACGATGGTGTAAGACGAGCTGTCAAGCACGAGCGTGTGGCCAACGATATTCGGATTGGAGGCGAAATGGTTTTGCCAGAATGCATAGCTGAGAATCACCTCGTAATCGCGTCCGGGCTGCTGTTCACTGGAGAGGAAAGCGCGGCCTACGACCGGAGGCGTCTGCAGCGTCTCGAAAAAGCCGGGAGAGATAGGGCGGGCGGTGACCATCTCGGCGGTGTCGGCTCCCGGTATGGTGTGGTAGTCGTAGCCTTGGAAGGCGCAAACGTCGGCGAACGAACTTTGGGCCGTGGTGACCCAGTCGGGGAAATCCGACTCTGTGAGCAGAGTTGTGCGGTCGGGATTTTTCGCGTTCGTCCGCAATACGGCGACCAGGCGTTGCGAGTCGGGAAACGGCAGAGGCTTCCAGATCTGCGCTTCAAGCACGCTGAAGATGGCGGTGTTGGCGCCGATACCGAGGGCGAGAGTGAGAACAGCGACGGCGGTGAAGCCGGGGGATTTTCGCAGCATGCGCAGGGCGAAGCGAATGTCCTGCAGCAAAGTGTTGAAGAAGCGGACGCCGCTCGCGTCGCGGTATTGCTCTTGGATTTGGTCGAGCGTGCCGAGCGCGAGACGCGCGCGGCGGCGGGCTTCGGCGAGCGGCAGGCCGGACTGGACCAGCTTTTCGACTTGCTGATCGAAGTGGAAGCGCAGCTCGTCGTTCAAATCGTTCTCAACAGCGCCGTGACGGAAGAGGGAACGCAGACGCAATCGCAAATCGTTCAGCATCAAATTCTCCCCCCAAACCAAAGCGTGGCGGGATAAATCCTGCCTGCAGCAGGCAGGCCGCCCTTACGTTGTTCCCAAAATTTGCGCGACGGCAGCAGTGAGTTTTCCCCAGGCCGTTTTTTCGGCTTCGAGCTGTTTGCGGCCGCTCGCCGTGAGTTCGTAATATTTGGCACGGCGATTGTTCTCCGACGTGCCCCAGTGTGACTTGATCCAACCGCGGCGCTCGAGGCGGTGCAGAGCTGGGTAAAGCGAGCCTTGTTGGACTTGCAGAACTTTGCTCGAAATCTGATGGATGCGCTCGGAAATGGCCCAGCCGTGCTGTGGCGCGAGAGCGAGCGTGCGGAGAATCAAAAGATCGAGCGTGCCCTGCGGCAATTCGAGGCGGTTTGAAGCCATGTTGTCTCTTCCTTTTCCTCTTCCCTGTTGCTTCGACAGGAAGGATATATGTTCTCTTGTCGAAGTGCAAGGGGAATAAAGGCAGTGGCTAGCGCCGAATGGCAAGCAAGGGCAAAAGCGAACCTCGTTCTTGGGATAAATTAAGCAGCGAGCCAAAAAAAGCCAAGGATTTAATGGCCGTGCTGCCACGGAAGTGAACGGGAAGCGATCTGTTGAGGCGCTATGGGAAGCCACCACAAGAGCGGATGTGCCGAAGAGAAAAATCTCTGCTAGAATGCGTGCGAAGTTTGCGGCTGAGCGCCCCGAGCAGAACGGCGGAGAGGAAACCAGCGATTGAGCACGTCAAACGTGGCAGCGAATACGCAGGCAAGCGGAAACGCCCCTGTCTACCGGCGAATTGTGCTGAAGCTCAGCGGCGAATCGCTGCAGGGGCCGCTCAGCGCGGGAATTCACGCGGAGACGGTGGTGGGAATCGCGCAAGAGTTGAACGAAGTGAACCGGTTGGGCGTACAGACGGCGATTATGGTCGGCGGAGGAAATATTTTTCGCGGCGGGCGGCAGAAAAGTTTTTCCATCGACCGGGCGACAGGCGACTACATGGGTATGCTGGCGACGGTGATCAACGGGCTGGCATTGCAGGACGCGCTGGAAAAAGTGGGATGCCACACGCGGCTGATGAGCGCGATCGAGATGCACCAGGTTGCCGAGCCGTTCATTCGCCGGCGCGCCACTCGGCACCTGGAAAAAAACCGCATCGTGATTTTTGCGGCGGGCACGGGGAATCCATATTTTTCGACGGACACGGCGGCGGCGCTGCGCGCGATGGAAATCAAGGCGGAAGTGATCATGAAAGCGACGCGCGTCGATGGCGTGTATGACGCAGATCCGGAAAAAGTGGCGGACGCGAAAATGTTCGAGAAGATTACCTATATGGACGTCATAAAAAAGGGCCTGTCGGTGATGGATTCGACGGCGATTTCGCTGTGCATGGACAACAAGATGCCGATACGCATCTTCAATATGAATGTGGCGGGGAATCTGCGGCGCGTGGTGATGGGGGAGAATGTCGGATCGATGGTGACGGCGTGATGGGCACGAGCGGGTTTGCGATTTTTGCGGTGCCTGAGGCGGGCAAATGACAACGGTAGCGAACACGAAAGACGCGCTGGCACAGGCGAAGACGCGAATGGAAAAAGCAGTCGAGGATTTTCGCAAGGATCTGGCGGGCGTGCGGACCGGACGCGCGAACACGGCGCTGCTCGACAGCGTGCGCGTGGATTATCACGGGACGCCGATGCCGATCAATCAACTGGGGACAATGTCCGTTCCGGACCCGAGCACGATCATGATTTCGCCGTGGGACCCGACAGCGGTCGCGTTGATCGACAAAGCGATACGGGTTTCCGACCTGGGATTGAATCCGACCAGCGACGGAAAGGTGCTGCGCGTGCCGATTCCGTCGCTTACGGAGGACCGGCGAAAAGACTTGGTGAAAATGATTCACAAAGTGCTGGAGAACCATCGCACGGCGGTGCGCAATATCCGGCGCGACATCAAGGAACACGTCGAGAAGCTCGAGAAGGAAAAAAAGATCAGCGAAGACGAAAAGAAGCGCGCGCTCGACGAGCTGGAGAAGTTGACGCACGCGGAGACGAAGAAGGTGGAGGATTTGTCCGCGGCGAAAGAAAAGGAAGTCCTCGAAATAAAATAGCGCCAAAGGTTCTTGCCTCGCACAAACGTTCACACGCATCCTCGTATAATTGAATCGCCGGCAGATTTTATTATGAAACGCGCAAGCCTTTGCGCGTCAGGCGGAGGTCTTTGATGGCGCGCAAGAGAGCAGAGACGCGGCGGGCGTCGGCGGGTTCGGAGCCGAAGCGGGAGGACTGGTAAAGTTGCGTCAGTTCGGCGACGGGGCCGGCGAATTCAGGAACGCGAATCGAGGCGGCGAATTCGAGAGGCGTTTGCGCCGGGGATTTGCGCCAGCCGCGGCGTTCCAGCAGACGAAGCATCTGGCGATATTCGAAGGCGGCTAGCTCGGGAGGCAATTGGCCTTCACGGCGGGCTCGCAATCGCCAGCGAACGGCGACGAAGCCGCCAAGCGCGCGTCCACGGTAGTAAAGCAGAATGAGAAGAAGAAAGACGAGCGCGCCGGGAAGCGCGTAAGGGGAGGCGGAAAGGCGCGCCTGCCAAAGCTTCAGGAAATTCACGGCGCTGCGGCGCTTGTCGTGATAGTAGGTGGAAACACGCTCGGACCAGGAAACCGATGATTGACGAACTCCGCGGGCAAGCGAGAGCTGGTGCGTGAAATCGTAGTTGATGACCCACTCGTTCCAACTGAACTGAAACCAATCCCAATACATTCCGACGCGAGAAAATAGGCCACCGCGTTTGGCTTCGCCGGGCGGCGTAGGGTCGAAAGTCATCCATCCGTACCCCGGGAAATAGACTTCGACCCAACTGTGCGCATCGCTGGCGCGAATGATGTAATCCTGCCCCAGGTCGTTGAATTCGCCGGGCAGGAAGCCGGTGACATAACGCGCGGGAATGCCAAGCGTGCGCAGCATCACCACCATCGCGGAGGCGAAGTATTCGCAGTGGCCGGCGCGCTTGGTGAAAAGAAAATAGGCGAGCGGGTCGGGTTGATTCATGTCCGACAGATCGAGCGTGTAGCGGAAACTGGTGTGGAAATAGCGTTCGAGGTCGGCAGCTTTGTCGTAGGGCGTGGGATCGTGCACGGTGATCTGCCGCGCGAGCTGCCGGATGCGCGGATCAAGATGCGGGAGCTGCAAGTAGGTGGCGCGAATCTCAGGCGGGTACGTCGCGGGGGTGTCGCGCAGTTGTTGCGGCGGCACCAGCGGGATTTGCGAGAGGGCTTCGTAGTGCGCGGGAGCGCCGCTGTGCAGTGGATTGAGAACAGCCCCGGTGTCGGCGAGGATCAAATAATTGCGCGCGCCAGAGCCGAAACGCGAATCGATGCCGAAATGTCCCCACACCGTGATCGGATCCGCGGCCAAGAAAAGGGCGTCCGTTGCTACGGGCTCCATGAGGACGGTGTATCGCAGCAGAAAATACGAGCGGGGCGGAAGCGGCGAGACGCCCAGTTGATACGCGTCAGACGGGTCCGGGACCAGAATATGGGGCTGAGGCAAGGGAGTGAACCAGCGCCTGCCGTCGAAATCGGTGAGAACGCCGCCGCGCCAGTGAATTTCCTGAGCGCGGCCAGCGTCGCCTTGAATGCGGATGCGCATGACCACGGCGGTGCTTTGCTGGATTTCGCCGATTTCGCCGAGGGTGACGTTGTCGGTGAAGCCGCTCATCAGCGTGGGATGGAGGTTGAGGGCGCTCAAATAGCCGGCGGTGAATCGCGGGATGATGAAGAAAATCACGGCGCCGACGACGAGCGCGCTTGCGGCGACCAGCGCCGAGGTGAGGGCCAGCGCGCGATTGAGGCGGCGCGCCAGTCTGCTTCCCGCGCCGAACGCCGGGGACACCGCGCCTTCCGAGCTGCGGCGGATCTCCAAGCCCACGAAACTGGAAACGGCGAGAAGAAGGAACAGAGCGAGCGCGGCCAGGAAAAGCGTATCGACGGTGAGAATGGCGGCGGCAAGCATGGCCGCGAACGCGAGCAGCGCCAGGAAGACGCTGTCGCGAGTGGTGCGCATGGAATACAGGCGGACGACGGTGGCGAAGAGCAAGACGTGAACGGCGGCCAGAAGGCCGGCGTAGAGCATCGGATTCGGCGAACCGGCGGCGAGGTCGCGCGAGAAAATCCACAGGTCGAGCGGAAAGAACAGAAAATAGGCGAGGACGAGCGCCGTGCCCGTGCGTGGGGAGATTTCCGGACCACGGCCGCGCGAGATGCGTACGCCTTTGTAGGCGAGGGCCAGGGGCGCGATGATCTCCGAGACCAAATCGAGCTTGCGCGTGGCAACCAGCGTCAGTACCGCGGTGGCGACGAGGAGGAACAGCGAAACTTCGAAGTAGCGTTGGATGACGGGCAACTGCTCGGCCCGAGAAGGCGTGGCGGAGATGGTATGCGCCATCTAGCGATTTTAGCATTGCGCCGCGGCAGCGCGCGCGGCGAGGGGCGAAGCGGTTACTGCGAGGTTTCCGCCAAGGCGGCAAGAGCGGCGCGAGCGATTTTTCGCGTGGCGCTGGAAACGGCGAGGGATGCCAGATTTTCCAGGGCAACGGCGCGGCAGCCGGCAGAATCGGGCAAAGCTTTCACGCGCGCGAGAAATGGGAGCAGAGCGAGTTGCCGGTACGTGACAGTGTGCGACGCTGCGGGAAGGGCAAGAAGTGGGCGCGGTGCGAGATGCAAGCTGTTTTGCAAGTGCGCGGAGAGCTCGCCGGCAGCGTCGCCGTTTTCGGAGGCGAGCGCCACAGCGGGGAATTGCCACAGACGGGAGAAAAGCGCGGAGTCGTGCGCGCCGGGAGTTTTTGTCAGCAGGGTGCGGCCGCGCGGATCGAGAAGGATGGCGGCGGCGATGCGCATGCGGGCAGTTTCGCGTTTCCGGCGGGCCGCGGGCAATTTGTATTCGAGGCCGAGGGCGCGAGCTTTGCAGTGTCGCGAGATGGGGCAGCGCGCGCACTGCGGTGAGCGCGGAGTGCAGATGGTTTCGCCGAGTTCCATCAGCGCCTGGTTCCAGTCGCCGGCAGATTGCGGCGGAAGAAGTTGCTGCGCGGTCGTGGCAAGGCGTTTCCAGGTGTTCGGCACGCGCAAATCTCCGCGAATCGCGAAAAGGCGCGCGAGGACGCGGGCGACGTTGCCGTCGAGCGCGGCCAGAGGCACGTCGAAAGCGATGCTGAGAATCGCATTGGCGGTGTAATTGCCGATGCCGGGGAGCGCGAGGGCGCGGTCGAGGCTGCGCGGGAATTGCGCGTTGTGCTCGGCGACGATTTGCTTCGCGGCGCGATGAAGATTGCGGGCGCGACTGTAATAGCCGAGGCCGGCCCAGTATTTCAAAACTTCCGATTCCCGCGCGTGAGCAAGCGCGCGGACAGTTGGGAAGCGCGCCAGAAAACGTTCGTAATAGGGCAGCACGGCGGCGATGCGCGTCTGCTGGAGCATGATTTCAGCGAGCCAGACGCGGTAAGGATCGCGTCCGCGGCGCCACGGAAGTTCCCGGCGATTGGCGCGATACCATGCGAGAAGATTGCGGCGGAGAAAGGCGAGTTGACGGGGAGCGAGTGTCACGGCGTTTCGCGAACGGTGGCATTGTCGCACAAAACCGGCCGCTGAACGGCTGGTCAAAATGCAGGAGAAAAGCAGAGTCCCGCGTGGAACGAGACCGCTAGGTAGCTTCAAAGGCCAGAAAGGGAACATCGTGCGCGGAATCTTGCGGGGAGTCATTCGCGCGTATATTATTTCCAGCGAACAGCAACCGCGCGCGGTGATGCGCGGCAAGCCAATTTGATTCGAGAGAGGGTTTATGAAACGCGTCGCGATGACCCTGGCTTTGATTTTCTTTTGTGTTCCGCTCGCCGGCGCGCAGGACTGGGCGCAAGCGAAGGTGGAGAACTCGCCGCGCCATCGCGAATGGGTCACCGTCAAGCACGGCGACCGCGCCGTCGAGACTTTTGTCGTCTATCCCGAATCCGCTACGAAAACTCCCGTTGTCCTGATCATTCACGAAATTTTCGGCTTGACGGATTGGGCGCAGGAGCTTGCCGATGAAGTCGCCGCGGCAGGCTATATCGCCGTCGCGCCGGATTTGCTTTCCGGCATGGGCCCCAATGGCGGCCGCACTAAAGATTTTCCGCAGGGAGGGGCCACCGAGGCGGTCAGCCGCTTGGATCCCGACCAGATCACCGCGGACCTGAACGCCGTCGCCGACTACGCGCTCAAACTTCCCGCATCGAGCGGCAAACTTTTCGTGGCGGGATTTTGCTGGGGCGGCGGGCAAAGTTTCCGTTTCGCTACCAATCGCTCGGATCTTGCCGCGGCGTTCGTTTTCTATGGCGTGCCTCCCACGCCGGACGCGATGGCCCGCATCACTGCTCCCGTGTACGGCTTCTATGCTGGCAACGACGCGCGCATCGGCGCCACCGTGCCGGACACGATTCAGCAAATGAAGGCCGCAGGAAAAACGTACGAGCCGGTCACCTATGATGGCGCTGGCCACGGCTTCATGCGCGCCGGCGAAGCCCCGGACGCGACGCCGGCGAACGCCAAAGCCCGCGACGACGCCTGGGTGCGGTGGAAGAGCCTCCTGGCATCGCACTAAGGTGCGCTCAACTGCTTTGAAAATTCGAATCCCAATCATGAAAGCTCTTCGGCTTCTGACGGAGCTGCTAACCGTCTTGCTCGGTTCGATGCTGGCAGGCTTTTTGATAGGTACTCTGCAGCACTATGTCGCTTTTGGCGTCTGGGGTGACGGCTTTGGAGTGGAAGCGTTCAAGTTCTCGTTGTTTGAGGGCGGCATTGTAGGTGCCGAGTTCGCGGTGCCTACTGGTTTAATTGCCTATTATGGAGTGCTCAAACGGAGTGTGACGCCTAAGCAGGTTTCGGTAATCCTTGGCGGGAGCCTTGTCGGCGGTTGCGCCGCGGGTGCCGCTATTTTTTGGCCTTCGGCGTTCATTACTCCCGCCTTGACAGTGGGTGTGGCAATTGCAATCAGGCAGTTTTCATCCGATCGACCTTCTTCCAAGCGCCCGTCGCCTCCGTTCCCGAATCGGCAAACTTAGGCGTTCTGCTTCTAATCATACTTGGCATATCTGTATCGATTCAGAGGGAGTCGAGGAAAATGAAGTAGGACGAGGACCACAGCGACGTGGGAATGGAGCCGTGCGGCTGGCTGGTGATGACGATTTTAAAGCTTTCATGAAAGGGAACGAGAGACTCGAGGAAGGCGGCTCCCGAGTGTTCGCGGTCCGGCTCGATGTAGGCGAGCTCGCGCAGCAGGTCGTAAATGATATCGCCCGCGGCAGCCATCGGCGTGGTGATCCGCGGCGTGGAGAATTGCATTACGGCGCGCGCTTCGAAAAAATGCCAAGCGATGCAGGCAGCCAGCGAAACGGCATGCTCGAAATTCTCGCTCTGCTTTTCGGCTTGCGCGTGCGAATCAGTGGGAGGAAGAGAAGGGTCGAGCGCGAGGATAAGGCGGCGCTCGTCTTCGCGGGCGAATTCGCGAATCTTCAGCGCGCCCGACTTCGCTGAGGCTTTCCAGTCCACAAAACGAGCGCTGTCAGTCGGAACGTAGTCGCGAATCGAGTGTAGATCGTGCCCGCGGCCACGATGCAGGCTTTCGATTTCGCCGGAGAGCAGCGGGAGAATTTCGTAAAACTCGCTGGTAGGCTCGACGCGCGGATACACGACGAGCTCCATCTCGGAATCCACGCGGCGCGTTTTTTCCAGGAAGCCAAACGGAAATTTCGTGCGAATGCCAAAAGCGCTCTGGCGGTAAACGCCGCGGCGCGGGAAAAGCAGCTCGACGTTCTGGCGGCCCGAACTCTCGCGCGGAATGTAGGGAAAGTAAACGGGGCGCGTGAGGATTTGCGAGTCGCCGTTTTCTCCGACGCCCACGACGCGCAGCGAAAAGGACGGCATCATCTGTTTTTCGTTGCGGACTTCGACGGCGGCAAGGATGGGCTGCTCGGCGAAAACGTGCTCGGGAAGGTCGATCTGCAATTCCAAACCGGTGAGCACGACGCGCGACAACACTCCGGAAATGAGGATCCCCGCCAGCAGGCAGGCGAGAATCATGAACAGGAGATTGTTCCCCGTGTTTACGGAGGCCAGCGCGACGACAAACACGGCGGCGAGGTAAATGATCCCTTCGCGCGTCAGGCGGTAGTCAACTTGATAGAGAAGCCAGCGCAGGCTGGTGCGGCGAGCCATCTTCGGAACGATGGCCACGGCGACCCATGCGGCGAGCGCCAGAGCCAGAAGCGCGGAGAGCGCGGCGAAAACGGTGCGACCGCTTTCGGCCATGGCGGCGGAATAGAGCGCGAGCAAAAGCGCCAAAGTGAGCGTGGCGATAGCCGCAGCGAAATGGCGCCAGCCGGGGCGGTCGCGATCACGCCACAAATTCGCGATTTTCGTGAAAGCCGCCATGGCAATTACAGAGGAACGTGAGTGGTGTCGATGATGTCGGAGAGAATGGCCTCGGCCTGCTCGGATTTCTTGCGCGTGGAAGTGTAACGAGAGCTGACCACGATGCGATGAGCAAAGACGGGCAGCATGAGGCGCTTGAAATCGTCGGGCAGGCAATAGTCGCGGCCTTCGAGGAAAGCGCGGGCCTGCGCGCCGCGCTGGAGCATGACCGTGCCGCGAGGGCTAACGCCAAGGCTTAGTTGTTCCGATTGCCGGGTGCGCTCGACGATCTCCAGCACGTAATCCAGAAGGCTGTCATCGACGCGAACCCGCGTGACGGCTTCCTGCATGGCAGCGACCTCGGCAGCGTCCATGACTGGCGGAACTTCCTCCAGCGCCGCGGAACCGTTGTTGCGCAGAATCTGTTTTTCGCTTTCGCGCGCGGGATAGCCCATGCGAATGCGCATGAGGAAGCGGTCGAGCTGCGATTCGGGCAAAGGATAGGTGCCGTGATGTTCGATGGGGTTCTGAGTCGCGATGACCAGAAAGGGCTGCGGCAGCGGATGGGTGTGGTTGTCCACGGTGACTTGCGATTCGTTCATCGCTTCGAGCAGCGCGGATTGCGTCTTGGGTGTGGTGCGATTGATTTCGTCGGCCAGGACGATATTGGCAAACAGCGGCCCGGGCTTGAACTCGAATTCCTCGCGCGAAGGATTGAATACGCTGATGCCGATCACGTCGCTCGGCAGCATGTCCGAAGTAAACTGCACGCGTTGGAACGAGCAGCGGAAGGCGCGAGCCAGGGTTTGCGCCAAGGTCGTTTTGCCGACGCCGGGAACGTCTTCGATCAGCAGGTGGCCTCTCGCGAGCAAGGTGATCAACGCGAGCTGGATGGTTTCTTCCTTGCCCTTGATGACGCGCCCGATGGTTTGCTGCAGCAGGGCGATTTGGGAATTGGTCGCAGTAACCATGGTTTGGAATTCGCCTGTCTTTCTGTGCGATAATGCCGCTGCGGGCGATTAGCTCAGTTGGTTAGAGCGTTCCCCTCACACGGGAGAGGTCCAAGGTTCAAGTCCTTGATCGCCCACCATCTCGGCCCCGAAGGTTCCGAAAGTGAAATTCGCCTAGTGACGGCAATGCGCAAAGCCGAAAGCCCATTTTACCGGAAATCCAGATGATAACCGTGTGGCGTTTTCTGAAAGTGTTCACGCTAGGCACGTGGGTGGGGAGCATGATTTTCTTCGGCTTTGTGGCCGGAGTGCTGTTCACGACTCTGAAGAGTCCGGACGAAGCAGGAAATATCGTGGCGCTGCTGATTTGGCGCCTGCACGTCTTGGGAATCATTGCTGCAGTGATTTATGTGATTGTTGCTCTCGCTGCAGTGCGCTCGTGGCGAGGCTTCGTGCAACCGGCATCGATTCTTGTTGAATTGATGCTCTTGGCGACGCTGTTTTCGCAGTTGTGGATCGTGCCGACGATGCAAAATCTGCGGGCACAAATGGGTTCGTACATGAATACCGCCGCGAGCAGCCCGCTGCGGCAGCAGTTCGATCATCTCCACGTGGTTTCCGTGCGTCTGGAAGGGTGTGTGCTGATTGCCGGTATTGTCGCGTTGTTTCTCACGGTGTGGCAGAGAGTACAACGGCCCTATGCGCCCGCCCCTACCGCGTCCGTCGCGGCTCCGCAGACTCCAACTCACAGAATTGTCTAGGCCCGCATCGAAAGTTGCGCGATTTTCGAAACGCTCCACTGATATGCCTCTGGGGACGCCGCATGCGCAGTTTGCGAGAACACGGTACAATTAGATTGCGATGATATTTGTGAACAACATTTCGATGCGCTTCGGCGAGCGGATTCTTTTCGATGAAGTCAGTTGCACATTCAGCGCGGGGCGGCGGTACGCAGTGACGGGCCCGAATGGCGCGGGAAAGTCAACGTTCATGAAGATTCTCACTGGTGAGATTGAGCCGACGGAGGGCTCGGTGTCGCGGCCAAAGAAACTCGGCGTGCTGCGGCAGGACCAGTTCGCGTTCGACGAATTTCGCGTGATCGACACGGTGATCATGGGCAACGCGGCGTTGTGGAAGGCCCTGGAAGAACGCGACACGCTGTACGCAAAGCCACACGAGGAAATGACCCACGATGACGGCATGCGCTTAGGCGAGCTGGAGGGAATCATCGGCGAAGAAGGCGGCTACACAGCGGAGGCCGACGCCGCCATACTGCTCGACGGCCTCGACGTGGACGCAGCCCTGCATGAACGCAGGATGGGCGAGTTGCAAGGCGGGCAGAAAGTCCGCGTGCTGTTGGCGCAGGCGCTCTTTGGCAATCCGCGCGCCCTGTTGCTCGACGAGCCGACCAACCATTTGGACCTCGATTCGGTGCATTGGCTTCAGGATTATCTGTGCAACTACGACGGCGTGGTGATCGTAATCTCGCACGACCGGCACTTCCTCAATAGCGTGTGCACGCACACCGCGGACATCGATTACGAAACGATCATCATGTACACCGGTGCGTATGACGACATGGTTCTGGCGAAGACGCAGATTCGATCGCGCATCGAAGCGGAGAATGCGCAACGTGAAAAGAAAATCGCGCAGCTGAATGAATTCATCGCGCGATTTTCAGCAGGCACGCGATCTTCCCAAGTGATGTCGCGGAAAAAAGAGGTCGAGCGTATCCAGGCGTCGGAGCTGGCGAAATCGAATATTCAGCGGCCCTATATTCGTTTCGACATGAAAAAGCCGTCGGGGCGGCATCCGCTCGAGTTCAAGGCCATCCGGAAAACGTATGGCGAGCGAAAGGTGATCCAGAATTTCGGCGCGAGCGTCACGCGCGGCGAGCGCATCGCGCTGGTCGGCCGCAACGGTGCGGGCAAAACCACACTGTTGAAGGCGCTGCTTCGCAACGCGCCCGGGTTTATCGAGGATTCGGAGCGGCGTTTCGCGATCGATTATGGCAACGTGACCTGGGGCCACGAAGTCACCGCCGGTTACTTCGCGCAGGACCACAGCGACTCGATCGTCAAAGGCATGAACGTCATTGAATGGCTGCATCAGTTCAATCCGGCGGCGACGCAGACGGAACTGCGCGGCCTGCTTGGCCAGATGCTTTTCAGCGGCGACGACGCGCTGAAGATGACGCAAACGCTTTCCGGAGGCGAATCGGCGCGACTGATATTCTGCCGGCTGATGCTGCAGAAGCCCAATTTTCTGGTGCTGGACGAGCCGACAAACCATCTGGACCTGGAGTCCATCAACGCGCTGAATATTGCGCTGCAGCGTTACGACGGCACGGTGCTGATGGTGACGCACGACTACGATGTGATCGACGAAGTGGCCACGCGCATTTGGCATTTCGAAGGTGGCGGGCACATCGAGGACTTCAAAGGGCCGTACGCGGACTATCTCGCGTACGCAGAGCAAAAAATATCGCAGGTCCGCGGCTAAGCGGCAGGCTTGCGGGGATTCTTCGCGGGCGCTTTCTTGATTTTGCGCGCGTCTTTTCCGGCCAACTGCACCGCTCTCCACATATACCAGGAAGCCACAGTGCGATAGGGCCGCCAGCGCTCGCCGAATTGCGCCAGCTCGCGCGGTTTAGGAATTTGCTTTTTAGCATAGGTGAGCGCAAACCCTTTTTGCACGCCGTAATCGTGAATGGGAAGAACGTCGGGGCGGCCGAGCCGGAAAATCAGAAACATTTCGACGGTCCATGCTCCGATGCCGCGCACGGAAATGAGCCGGTCGACCAGCTCCTGATCGGACATTTTTTCCGCTTCCGCGAGTGTAGGCACGACTCCGTCGATGGTTTTCTGCGCCAGGTCTTTCACCGCAGCGATTTTGGCGAAGGAAAGGCCAACCTTGCGCAGAACGGATTTACGCGAGCGGAGGATTTCCTGCGGCGTGGGACAGCGGCCATTCGCGCCCAGGGCCTTGATGCGCGCGAAAATCGTCGCCGCAGCTTTGCCGGAGATACTCTGATAGGCGATGGCTTCGAGCAACGCTTCGTAAGGATTTTGCGAGGCCTTCATTTCTAGGCGGAACTCGATGGATCTCTCGATGAGTCGCCCGAGGCGGCGATCGGCTTTGCAGAGATGCGCGATGGCGACCTTGTGGTCAAATGGCCACGCTGCAATTTCACTCATAGAGGTGAGGGACAGAATATGCTAACGGAGAAACGCAGACAACTTGCGACTTCGCAGGCTCTCGATACTTCTGTTCAGCGCCGCGAGTTGCGACACGCGCGCCGGCTAGAGGTTCTTCGGCTCCACTCCAGTCCACACCTGCTCGACGATCAGCCATTTTCCGTGATTGTCGCGCTTGAAGACCATCAAGTACTGTCCTTGCGTTTGCTGTTTCGCTCCGCTTGAAACTGAAGTGATCGTTTCGTGAAAATCACCTTCGTCATAGGCCATATCGCACGATACTTTCGTAGTCACGCCGTGCATGCTGATGTTGGGCGTAAACATCTTCCATATCTTTTGATTGAGCGCGCGAATGGAAGGCGCTCCGCTGATGCGCTCGCCGGATGGCTGCAGGAAAACAGCATTCGGCGCATAGAGCGTCATGATCGGGCCGATCTGTTTCGAGTTCAGGAACTGCGCCCACTGGCCGCGCACTCTGGCGACTGCGGTCGCCGCAGGAGACAGGCCTGCGCTTTGCGCTCCAAGGGAATTGGGGCCGGCGCCGTGCCGTCTCTCAGCAATTGTCGAAGTTGCGGCCGGGCAGATCAGAAATAGCGCTCCCAGGGTCGCCAACAGTCGGGCTAGTGGCATCTTCAACCTCCTCAAGTGACGCAATCCTATAATGCAGAAGCGTGTCGGTCAATTTTTTGCCCAGCGTTTGTTCGCAGGGCAGCAAGAAAAAACGGTTGCGGAAGAATCCGTGAGCGGCCAGGCAATCACATTGGCTGTGCTATCCTCGTTCGCCTATGCAAACGGGAATTATCGGGTTGCCGCAGACGGGCAAGACAGCTCTGTTCCGGATTTTGACCGGCGCGCGCGTGGAAGCAAAAGCGCAGCCAGGGCAGATGCATGTGGGCATCGCGCGTGTGCCGGACGCACGGCTTTTGAAACTCGCGGAGCTGTTCCAGCCGAAAAAACTCACTTACGCAACCGTGGAATATGTGGACATCGGCGGGCTGCAGAAGGATCGCGCGAAGGATTCGGCGTCCCTGGTGCCGCTGCGCGAGGCGGACGCGCTGATGCAGGTGGTGCGTCTGTTCGAAGATCCTTCGAACCCCCATCCGGCCGGCTCGCTGGATGCGCTGCGCGACATCGAAAGCGTCGAAATCGAATTGATGCTGAACGATCTGGAGCAGGCCACCAAGCGGCTCGAGCGCGTGGAAAAAGACTTGAAGAGGAAGCGGGATCCGCAAACAGAGACCGAAAAGAGTCTCCTGGAGCGCTGCGTGCAATCGCTCGCGGCGGAAAAGCCTCTGCGTGAACTGGATTTCAAGCCCGAAGAGCAGAAAATGATGAACGGCTTCATGTTCGTTTCGCGGAAGCCGATGCTCGTCGCGCTGAATCTGGGAGATGAAGACGCCTCGGACATGCCACGGGCGGTCGCGCGGCACAATTTGTCGAGGCTCGAAGGAAAGCCGCGAACGGCAATTGTGCCATTCTGCGGGAAGGTGGAAGCCGAGCTTGCCGATTTGAATCCCGCGGAATCGGCGGAATTGATGGGTGCGTACGGATTGAAGGAGCCCGGGCGGAACAGAATCCTGCGCGCGACCTACGAGCTGCTGGGGCTGATTTCGTTTTTGACCTGCGGCGAGCCAGAATGCCGCGCGTGGACGATTCCGCGAGGCACATCAGCGGCGAAGGCGGCGGGCGCCATTCACAGCGACATCGAACAGCACTTCATCAAAGCGGAAGTGGTGAACTGGGAAGAATTGCTTGCGGCAGGAAGTTGGGCGGCCGCGCGCGAAAAAGCCAAGGTTCGGCTGGAAGGCAAAGAATACATCGTGGAGGATGGCGACGTTATCCTGTTTCGTCATTCCGGCTAAACTGCCGGCCTCGGCGCCAGTCGGTGGAGTTCTGCTGGCTCTGTGTCTTGGCGCGCTGGCGGCAGCCGCCAATTTGGCCGGCGGCTTTTTCGTTGTCCATCGCCAGTGGTCCCGCGAATACCTGAAATATTTCATCGCGCTTGGCGCCGGATTCATGCTCGCGGTAGCGCTGCTGGACATGGTGCCCGAATCCCTCAGGCTGGCGTCCGTGCATCCATACGCCTTACAGCCGCAGCCGGCAGGAGCGCAGAGCGAATGGGCCGAAGTGATGCTGCTGGTGCTCGCCGGATATTTGTTGGTGCATTTCTTCGAGCATACGCTCGCACCGCATTTTCATTTTGGCGAAGAGACGCACATCGAAGAAATGACTGCGGCGCACGTGGGCTACGCGGCGGTGCTGGGCCTGGCGATCCACACGTTTTTTGACGGCGTCGCCATCGCATCGGGCCTACTAGTTTCCGAGTCGCTCGGGGTCCTGATCTTCGTGGCGATTTTCCTGCACAAGCTGCCCGAGGGATTCACGGTAGCGTCGTTAATGATGGCGAGCGGGCAGGGCAAGCGCGCGGCATTTTGGGCATCGGCAATTCTTGGCGCAGCCACACTGGCAGGCGTAGTTTTGATGCTGCTGTGGCGCGGACAGGTAAGAATCGCGCTACCGATCTCCGCCGGCGTGACGCTCTACGTGGCGGCGTCGGACTTGATTCCCGAAGTAAACCATACGCGCGGCGCCAGGTGGGCGCTGCTGGTGTTTTTGGGAGTCGCGTTGGTGCTTTGTGCGGAATACGCCCTGCAAATGTAGGCGGATCAGGGCAGATAAGTGCTCTGATATGAGTCAATTAACCTGGCTCCGCACGCCCAGCTAACGCTTCCAGCATGCCCTTCGCGATGCAACTTTAAGGCCCTGCACGTGTTAGATACAATGTGGAGGCTATGGCCAGGTCCGACGTCCAACTGATGCTGGACGTGAAGGCGGGGGACGAACTGTCCTTCGAGCTTCTGCTGAAGAAGTATCGGACGCCGCTGGTCAATTTCCTCCACCGCATGGTGAAAGATCAGGCCGCGGCGGAAGACCTCGCGCAGGAAGTTTTCCTCCGTGTGTACCGCGCGCGCAAGGAGTATTCTCCGAGCGCAAAGTTCACCACGTGGCTGTTTCGCATCGCGACGAACCTGGCGCTGAACGCCATACGCGACGGCCGGTACCGCCAAATGCAAATCTCGATCGATACACCGCGAGACGAGGATGAGCCGGTGATCGAAATCGCCGCTCAGGAAACCCGGGCGGACGACCGCCTGATCGAGCGCGAGCGCAACGAAATGATTCGCGGCGCGATTCTGGCTTTGCCGGAAAAGCAGCGCGTCGCCGTGATCTTGCACAAGTACGAAGAGATGGATTACGGACAAATTGGAAAGATTCTTGGGTGTTCGGAGAGTGCGCTCAAGTCGCTGCTCTTCCGCGCCTATGAAACCTTGCGGGTGCAGTTGGCATTGCTGGTCGCGAGGCCGGCAGCGCAGCCCGCGGGGGAGGGGAAGCAATCATGAATTGTGAAAAGGTGTCGAATTCGTTGATCAGTTATCTGGATGGCCGCGCCAGCGCGGAAGAGCGCAGCAGCGTAGAGGAGCATTTGAAGTCGTGCGCCGCATGCCGCGAGCGAGCCGACGAGTTTCGCCGGCTGTGGGACGTGATGGCCGAAGTACCTGCGGTAGAGCCCTCGTTCGCCTTCGATGCGCGTCTGCGCCAGCGTCTTGCAGCCGCGGGGCGTCCGAGGCTCTGGACATGGCTGGTGCCGTCGCCGCGATTGACCGCTGCAGTTGTCGCCCTGGTGGGTCTGTCGATTTTCGTCTCACTGCAGCCGAACAAGCCGGTTGTCCCGGGAAATTCAGTGACGAACAGCGAAGAGCAGTTCCGCATGATCAAGGATCTGGGCGTGCTCGAGAATTATGACGTGCTCAGCAACTTCGATGCGCTCTCCGATCTGCCCGGGGTGCAGGCGACGCCGGAGCAGCCAGAACAGCAAAAGCCGGAAGATCCCGGCTCCGGAAACGGAGAGAGCTAGAGGAGAGGGCTAAGCGCCAAACGGTATACGCGTGAAGAAGCTTTTCCAATTCGGATGCGCAGTGGCGGCGCTGATAATGGCGCTGAGCGCCGCGCACGCCGCGCCGGCGCAAAGGTACTTTGTCGCGCCCCAGAAGCAAGCTCCGCGCGCACAGGCCCGCCAAGCGCAACGGCAGCAGAAGCAAGCGCAAAAGCTCCAGAACAAGCCCGCTGTCCGCTCGATGATGGGTCTCCCGCCGAAATGGGTAGATAAGCTGAGGGACATGTCCCCGGAAGAACAACAGCGCTTCATGCGCAATAACGCGCGCTTTCAAAGCTTGCCGCCCCAGCGTCAAGAGCAAATCCGGCGCACCCTGCAACGCTGGAATCAGATGACCCCGGAGCAGCGCGATGCCATGCGCAACCGCGAGCAGGTCCTCGAAAGAATGTCGCCAGAGGAGCAGCAGGAAGTCGTTCGAGACCTGTTGCCACGCTGGAAGAACTTGCCACAAGAGCGCAGAGAGCTTCTGAACGGCCGGCTTCGCGTCTTGCGCGGTATGACCCCGCAGCAGCGCCAGCAGGCCCTGCAGGATCCGCAATTCATGCGTGGGCTCGACGACAACGAACAGGACCTACTTCGCAAGATGACCAACCTGCGCGAGACACCTGGACCCGGTCCCGGGCAATAACTGTTCCGTTCCGGCACTCCGCATCGCATCAAATCGCTCCCCTCCGTAACGCATACGGCACAATTTTCATTTCCCGCGGAAGGCCCTGCCTAGAAATAGCACGCTCTCTCTTGCATCCACACCACATATAGCGGTTTCGCGGGACGCGAAGCCTTGCGAGAGATTGCGCGCGACAAAAATAAATTTACTTTTTCGCGCGATTCCTCTTGACAAGAAAAGAAGTCTGCATAGAATCGTGCCCCAAGTGGGAGAAAGTGGTAAGAAGTGGTTGGGGCGTGAATGAGCCGGGAATCACCGAAAGACGCATCAAGCAAGGCCGGGAATGCTGCGGGGAAGCCATCTAGCGACTGTGGACGAAAAAGGGCGCATGAAAGTGCCCGCGGATTTTCTCGCCGAATTGCACCGCTATGGCAAGCAGTTCTACGTGACCAGCGAGAACGGCGACTACGCGCGCATTTATCCCATGAAGGTGTGGGGCGAGATCGAAAAGAAGCTCGCCAAGCTTTCCTCGCACAATCAGGCCAAGCAGAAATTCCTGGCGCGAACGAATTACTTTGGACAAGTGGTCGAGCTTGACGGGCAGGGACGCATTCTGATCCCGCCAGTGCTTCGGGATACGGCGCAAATGAAGGGCGAAGTCGCGGTGAGCGGGCAATTGACGTACCTGGAAGTCTGGAATCATGCGCGCTACCTGGAGCAGATGAAGAGCAATCCGCTGACCACGGAAGAAGTGAAGGCCCTCGACATTCTGGGCATCTAGATTTTGAGCGTGCTGCACACGCCGGTTTTGGCTGAAGCCATTGTTGAGTGGCTGGCGGTCAAGCCGGAGGGAACATACGTCGATGCCACGGTAGGCACCGGCGGGCACGCTCTGGGGATCCTGCAGCGGCTGAAAACAGGGCGGCTGGTGGGGCTGGATCGAGACCCGCAGGCGCTGGCCATCGCGCGGGAGCGGTTGAAGGAATTTGAAAGGCAGGTAACGCTGGTGCACACGGACTTTTCGAAGATCGACGAAGTGGCGAGCGAGTTGAAGCTGCCGAAGCTCGACGGAGTTGTCGCCGATCTGGGAGTTTCGTCGCTGGAACTGGATACGCCGGAGCGCGGGTTTTCCTTCCGCTGGGGCGGACCGTTGGATATGCGCATGAATCCGGATTACCCGTTCGTGGCGGAAGAAATTGTGAATCATTGGCCGGAAACACAGTTGGCCGACGTGCTCTACAAATTCGGAGAAGAGCACGAATCACGCAAGATCGCCAGGGCGATTCTACGGGCGCGGCCCATCCGCGACACCGAACACCTGGCAACGGTTGTGGCAGGGGCCCGAAAAGCAAGGGGAAGGCAGAGACTGCATCCCGCGACAAAAACGTTTCTGGCGCTGCGGATAGCGGTGAATCGAGAGTTGGAGGAACTCGGGCAGTTTCTTACCCGGACCCCCGCCACTTTATCTCCAGGAGCGAGATGGGCAATTTTGAGTTACCACTCGCTCGAAGATCGCATGGTCAAGCGCGCGTTTCAGGAACTCTCACGAAGCGGCGATTTCGCGATCCTCACGAAGAAGGTCGTACAAGCCGGCGAATCCGAAGTGCGCAGCAACCCCCGCGCGCGAAGCGCGAAGTTGCGCGTGATCGAGAAGCGCGCCTGGGACGCGCAGGAAGAGAACGATACAAGGAAGGCGTCATGACCGAATTCTATACTTCAAAGCGCATTGATAACTCGCGACTCTCGCGGCCGGCGGCATCGCGGTGGCGCGAATATGCGCGCCGCATGGCCTGGGCGGGAGCGCTGGCATCCTGCGCGCTGCTCTATACCTGGCAGCATTTCCAAGACATCCAATTGCGCTATCAGCTCGAGGATCTGAAGTCGCTCCAGACGCAGGCGATGGAACTCAATCAGCAGCTTCATCTGGAGGCGGCCTCGCTGACCTCGCCGATGCGCATCGATGCCATTGCGCGCCAGCAATTGGGAATGACCGTGTCGGTTCCCGCGCAATATCTTCCTACGGCGGATGTTCCTCGCGATGCTTATTTGGCGCAGCGCGTGCCGACGCAGCCGGCGCAGCCCTGAACCTGCGAAGCTTGTTGCTTTGCGCATAGGCTTCGGGCGAACCGCCCAAAGGCGGCGTGACGCAGCGGATCGCCGCAATGCGGAATGAAAAGCATTTTCGATTTGGGCCGGAGTCCATGGCGCAGAGCAGTCCCCGTCTCCGTTTGTTTGTAGTTTTTGGCCTCGCATTGATTTGGATGTTGGCAGTTGTGGCCCGCCTCAGTTACCTCCAGTTATTCCGTTATCGAGAATACCTTGAACGCGCCAATCGCCAGCAGGAGCGAATTATTGAAGTGAGCCCGATGCGTGGGCCGATTTACGACCGCAACGGGCGCGAGCTGGCGATGAGCATCCCGGTGGATTCCTGCTTCGCGGATCCGGCGGAAATCACCGACCCAGGGATGGTAGCGCGGTTGCTCTCGCACGTGCTGGGCACGTCCGCGGACGAGATCCAGCAAAAGCTGGCGGAATCCCGCTCCTTCGTTTGGATTGCGCGGAAGATAACGCCCGAGCAGGCCGCGCGCATCCAGGCGCTCAATCTGCGTGGAATTTATTTCCAGAAAGAAAACAAGCGCTTCTATCCGGAGCACGCGCTTGCTGCGGCGGTGCTCGGCTACGTCGACGTGGATGAGCACGGCCTGGGCGGTATCGAATATTCGCTGGACAAGGAAATCCGCGGCCGCCCGGGGCGCATCCTCGTGCTGGCGGACGCTCGCCGGCAATACCTCGACCGCAGCGAGATGCCTTCCGACAGCGGCGACACGGTCGTTCTAACCATCGATCAAACCATTCAATACATCGCCGAAAAGGCGCTTGCCGACGGGCTGGCCAAAACGCACGCCAAAGGCGGCTCCATTGTTGTGCAGGATCCCAACACCGGCCAATTGCTCGCTGTGGCCAATTGGCCAGCCTTCGATCCCAACAATGCGCACGCGTATCCGCCCGACGATTTCATTGACCGCGCAGTGTCGTCTGCGTACGAGCCCGGTTCGATTTTCAAGACGATTTTATTTTCTTCCGCGTTTCAAGAGGGCGTCGTCCAGCCAAGCCAAATCGTCGATTGCCAGATGGGCTCCATCGTCGTGGCCGGCAGGCTGATTCACGATCATAAGCCCTTCGGGCTTTTGTCGGTCGAGCAAATCCTGGTGCACTCGAGCGACGTCGGCTCGATCAAGATTGCGCTGCGCTTGGGAGCGCCAAAATATTACGAGTACATTCGCAGCTTCGGTTTCGGCCAAATGACCGGCATCAAGCTGCCTGGTGAGAACCGAGGATTGCTGCGCCCCGTGGACGATTGGACGGCTAGCTCCATTGGGTCGATCGCCATTGGGCAGGAAATCGGCGTCACGCCCGTGCAAATGATTTCCGCGGAATCAGCCATTGCCAATGGCGGAACACTGCGCAAGCCGCAGATCATCCGTCAAGTCCTTCGCGGCGGCGAGTTAGTGATGCAAGGCGATCCCGATCCTCGCCGCGTGATCGACGAAAGCACCGCAGCCACGGTGCGCGACATCATGGAGAAAGTCATTCTCGAGGGGACCGGCAAAGGTTTCGCGCAGCCGTTTGGCTATACAGCCGCGGGAAAAACCGGCACGGCGCAGAAAATCGACCCTGCGACAGGGCGATACTCGAAAACGCAATACAACGCCTCTTTCATCGGCTATGCGCCAGTAAATAATCCCGTCGTGACGATTCTCGTGAATCTCGATTCTCCGGTGGGCGGACACGAGGGCGGCCCGACGGCTGGTCCGATATTCAAGCAAATTGCCGAGCAGGTGCTGGCGTACCTGAATGTCCCCCACGACATGCCCGAGATGCCCACTCTCGAGAAGGCATCGTTGCAAAAGAAATCGCGCGTCCCTGCTGACCAGCACTTGACGCCGCGCTCGCAGCGAAGCGCGAGCTCTGATTCGCCGGGCGAAACTGCCGGAGCGACCGTGCCGGTTTCGTCCACCGTGGCGATTGCCGAGGGCCAAGCGGTGACCGTTCCGCGCTTGACGGGCCAGAGCGTACGTGGAGTCATCGAAGCGTGCTCGCGCCTTGGCCTGATGCCGATTCTTGTGGGAGACGGCGTCGCGCTGGATCAGAGTCCGGACGCGGGAACCAAAGTTCTGCCTGGAACCAAAATCCTCGTGCATTTCGGTCGCAGTGCTAATGCTTCAGGCACATCGGGAAGCAACAATTAACAGGGCAAAAGGATCACATTTGAGCAGCGGCAGAAATTCGGAAGCGAAGGGCGGAGGAGCGGCAATCGCAGAGCGAACCATGAAATTGGCGGACTTGTTTTCCGGCGAGGAAATTGCCGCGATTCGCGGTCTGGACCAGGCAGAGATTCGTTCGGTCGCCTATGACAGCAGAAAAGTGACGCCCGGCGGAGTCTTCTTTGCGCTGAAAGGCGAAAAAGAGGATGGCAACAAGTACGTCGCCGCTGCCCTGGAACGTGGCGCTGCGGCCGTCGCCAGCGAAGAACCTCGCAACGCGCAAGTGCCCGGCGAAATTGCCTGGGTGCAGATTCAGCCCGGTGCGCAACGCCGAGTGCTGGCAACCGTATCCGCAAATTTTTATGGTCATCCCGCGAATGCTCTGCGGCTCGTGGGCGTCACTGGAACGAACGGAAAAACAACCACAACCTATCTGGTCGATTCGATTCTGCGCGCCAGTGGAATGCGCACGGGGCTGATCGGCACCATCGGCGCGCGAACGCCGCGCGGCCGCCGCGAGGCCGTCAATACCACCCCTGAATCGCTCGATTTGCAGCAGATGTTTGCGGAAGTGCGCGACGAAGGCGGCAAAGCCGTCGTGATGGAAACAAGCTCGCATGCGCTCGCCATGGACCGCATCTGGGGCTGCCATTTCGCTGCGGCCGTATTCACGAATTTGACGCGCGACCATCTCGATTATCACAAGTCCTTCGAAGAATATTTCGCGGCTAAGCGCCGCTTGTTCGCAGGCACCGGCGCGGGTCCTGCGGATGTGGGCGTCATCAACACCGATGATCCTTACGGGAAACAGCTCGAAGGGATCGCGCGGCGCACTTTCAGCTACGGCCTGAAAAATGGCGCGCGGATCAAAGCGGAAAAATACCCATTGTCGTTTTCTGGGCTGGAATTCACCGCGCAAACGCCGGCTGGAAAAATCGAAGTGCAATCGAAGCTCGTCGGAAAAATCAACGTGTACAACATCCTCGCCGCGATCGGCGCGGGAATAGCGCTCGACGTGAGCGCCGCCGCCATCGAGCGCGGCATCCACGATCTCGAAAGCGTGCCGGGAAGATTTGAGCGCATTGCCGCGGGGCAGCCTTTCTTGGTCATCGTGGACTACGCCCACACCGACGACGCGCTGCGCAATTTGATTTCGACCGCGCGCGAATTGTCTGCGAACAACCGCATCATCACGCTTTTCGGCGCGGGCGGCGATCGTGACCGCACCAAGCGGCCGTTGATGGGCGAAGCCGCCGGGACCTTGAGCGACATCGTGGTTTTGACCAGCGACAATCCGCGAAGCGAAGACCCGTTGCGCATCATCAACGACGTGCTCGTCGGCCTGCAAAAGACCGGCGCGAAATACTTCGTCGAGGCGGACCGCGAGAAGGGCATCGAGATGGCGATGAATGAGGCCAAGCCCGGCGATATTGTCTTGCTCGCCGGCAAAGGGCACGAAACCTATCAAGTTCTTCGCGATGGGCCGGTTGAGTTTGACGATCGCGAAATCGCGCGCCGTATTTTGCGCGGGCACGGATACAGCGCCGCGAAGAGTTAAGTAGAAGTCGGTCAGATCGCCCGGAAACGGTGGCGTCCAGCCCTGTGGAGAGACGATGCGGTGGACGGTGGCAGACGTGGCGAATGCTCTGGGTGTTGCAACTCCCACGCTCGCCGACTCCCTGGCCAGGCTGGCCGGCGTCTCGATTGACTCGCGAACCGTCCAGCGCGGAGAGCTTTTTGTCGCCATACGCGGCCCGCGATTCGACGGCCACGATTTCGTCGCCGCCGCGTTCGAGCGTGGAGCCGTTGCGGCGGTGGTGGAAACCCGGCGCGTCGGCGACTATCCCGAAGAAATTCGCGGCAAGCTCCTGGTTGTCGACGATACGCTGCACGGACTGCAGGAACTCGCGCGCGCTTACTGCGACCAGTGGCGCCAAGCGAAGCCAGGTCGGCGCGTGGCCGCGGTTACCGGTTCCGCGGGGAAAACAACCACCAAGGAAATTCTTGCGACGCTGTTGGCCGCGCGGTTTCGCGTTTTGAAATCCGAGGGAAATCTGAACAACGAATACGGCTTGCCGCTGACGCTTTTTCGGCTCGCGGAAGAGCATGATGCCGCCGTCGTAGAGTTGGGCATGTCGCACCGCGGCGAGTTGGCGCGCCTGGCCGAAATCGCCAAGCCGGATGTGGGCGTGGTGACCAATGTCGCGCCCGTTCACCTGGAATTTTTTTCCTCTGTGGATGAAATTGCACTAGCCAAACGCGAGCTAATCGAGGGCCTCGGAGGCGCGACACCAGTCGCCGTGCTCAACGCCGATGACCCCCGCGTGTCGAAATTCGGCGAGGGTTTCCGCGGCCGCGTTTTGCGCTATGGCCTTTCTGACGCAGCCGAATTCCGTGCCGAAAACATCGAGGATCGCGGCATGGATGGCTCAGCGTTCGATTACGAGAGTCCGGAGGAATTGGCGCGCCTGCGCCTGCCCCTGCCGGGCCGGCACAACGTCTTGAACGCCCTTGCCGCTCTGGCAGCCGCGAGCGAGTGGGGCATTACCGCAGCTATTGCAAAGAAAGCACTTGCAACGCTTCAGCCGGCTTCCATGCGTGGCGAATTCCTGAAATTCGCTCCCGGATTTGCCGTGATAAACGACTGCTACAACTCAAATCCCATGGCGCTCGAACGCATGATCGACCTGCTCGTCGCCACTCCGGGCTATCGTCGGCGCATCCTGGTCGCCGGCGAAATGCGCGAGCTTGGCGCGGCTTCCGGCGAGTTGCATGAAAGAACGGGCAAGTACGCTGCGGCAAACGGGGAAATCGACTGGATTTTCGGCGTCGTCGGCGACGCGGAACGAATCGTGCAAGGGGCTATTGAGGCTGGCCATCCAGCGGAGCAGACGCAAATGTTCGCTTCATCCGAAGAGGCCGCGCAGAAACTGGCGGAATTCGTCGCGTCCGGAGATTTGGTGCTGATCAAAGGCTCGCGCGGCGTGCACATGGAATCCATAGCCGCGCGGCTGCGCGAAAAGTTTCCGCTCGTAGAGACGCGCCGCGAAGTAGCTCACGCAGTGCGCGAGAGGAACGGCTGAGATGCTTTATTACCTCTTCGTCGAAGTCCTCCGCCCGCATTACAGCCTGCTGAATGTGTTCCGCTACATCACTGTGCGCACGGCGCTCGCGAGCCTGACGGCGCTATTTTTGACGCTCGTGTTTGGCCCGTGGACCATTCGCCGTCTGCGCCAACTGCAAATCGGCCAATACATCCGCGCCGAAGGGCCGCAGCGGCATCAGGCCAAAGCCGGCACACCGACCATGGGCGGTGTGCTCATCGTTGCGGCCATTGTTGTGCCCACGCTGCTATGGGCGGACTTGCGCAGCCCCTACGCCCTGCTGGCGCTCGGCGCAACCGTAGCTTTTGCGATCATCGGCTTCATGGACGACTACAACAAGGTCGTGCGCAAACGCAGCATGGGCCTGCGTCCTAAGGTGAAATTCTTCTATCAAATCCTGACCTGCGTCGCGGTGGGAGCAGTTCTGCTGGCGCTGCAGCAGCGCGGTGCGTACTCGACGGAACTGAGCGTGCCGTTTTTCAAAAAGCTCCATCCCGATTTGGTAGTTCGCTCGCTTCTTGTGCACGCGCACATCTGGCCGCTGGCGTTTTTGCCGTTTGTTGTGTTCCTTGTGCTCGTCATCGTCGGCGCTTCGAACGCCGTGAATTTGACGGATGGCCTGGACGGACTGGCCATCGGCTGCGTGCTAGTAGCGGCTGGCGCGCTTACGGTCCTGACTTACCTGAGCAGTCACGCCCGATTCGCCGAGTACCTGGAGATTCAAAGAATTCCCGAGGTCGGTGAACTGACGGTTTTCTGCGGCTCTGTCGTGGGCGCATCGCTCGGCTTCCTTTGGTACAACGCGCACCCCGCGGAGATGTTCATGGGCGATGTTGGCTCGCTGGCGCTCGGCGGAGTTATCGGGGTCACCGCGGTAATCATTAAGCAGGAAATTCTGCTGCTGTTTATTGGCGGCATATTCGTGGTCGAAGCGCTCTCGGTAATTATTCAAGTGGGTTCGTTCAAGCTGCGCGGCAAGCGCGTCTTTCGCATGGCCCCGTTGCACCACCACTTCGAACTGCTGGGCTGGAGCGAATCGAAAATCATCGTGCGCTTCTGGATTGTGGCGCTGGTGTTCGCGCTGTTTTCGCTGACTACTTTGAAACTGAGGTAAATCTGTGCGGTTGGGCGTGGAACTCGAAGGCAAGCGCGTGCTGGTCGTCGGACTGGCGCGCACCGGAATCGTCGTTTCACTTTTTTGCGCCGCGTATGGCGCGCGCGTCACAGGGATTGATGAAAAGCCGGAAGCTGCCTTGACCAGCACTGCGGAAAAGCTGCGAGCCGCCGGCGTGGCGCTGGAGTTTGCCGTCTCGCGCCCAGAGGTTTTTGTGAATCAAGACCTCATCATCGTGAGCCCCGGAGTGCCAGCGAAATTGCCCGGCTTGGAACTGGCGCGCAATCGCGGCATCCCGGTCTGGAGCGAAATTGAGCTCGCCTGGCGGCTGCTGCGCGGGAAACTCGTAGCGATCACCGGCTCGAATGGAAAAACCACTACGACCGCGCTCGTCGGGCACATTTTGCAATCGGCCAAGATTCCCGTGCTGGTTGGCGGAAACATTGGCACGCCGCTGCTCGCCCGCGTGGAGGCTTCGACCGACTCGACCGTGACTGTCGCGGAAGTGAGCAGCTTTCAGCTCGAAACGATCGACGCATTTCGTCCCGACGTTGGCGTGCTGCTCAACCTCACGCCGGACCACATCGACCGGCACGGCTCGTTCGAGGAATACGCGCAAGCGAAACAAAGATTGTTTCAGAACATGCTCGATCGCGATGCAGCGGTCTTGAACGCCGATGACCCGCAAGTCGCGCAGCGCGGTCCGGCGCATGGGCAGATATTCTGGTTCAGCCGCCAGAAGCGTCTTGCGGCCGGAACGTTTTTGCGCGGCGAGCAAATTCTTTTTCGGCGCGACGGCAGTGAAAGCGTCCTGATGCGGCGAAGCGATATCCCCCTGCGCGGCGAGCACAACCTCGAGAATGTCTTGGCCGCTTCGACAGCGGCGATTCTCGCCGGCGCGCCCACCGATGCCATCGAAGCGGCGGTGCGCACTTTTCCCGGCGTGGAGCATCGCCTGGAATTTGTTGCCGACGTTGGCGGCGTCAGCTTCTACAACGATTCCAAAGCGACCAACGTTGACGCAACCCTGAAAGCCATCGACGCTTTTCCCGGCTCGCTGTTCGTCATTCTGGGTGGAAAAGACAAAGGCAGTCCATACGCCCCTCTGCGCGAGCCTTTGCGGCAAAAAGCAAAACTTGTCCTGCTGATTGGCGCAGCGGCCGAGAAAATCGCGGCGGAACTCGACGGCGCGGTCCAAATGCAGCGCGCTGGGACGCTCGAGCGCGCCGTGACTACGGCGCTCGACCACGCTAAGCCCGGCGACACCGTGCTCTTAGCCCCGGCGTGCGCCAGTTTCGACCAGTACGAAAATTTCGAGCACCGCGGGCGTGAATTCAAGGAAATCGTCGCGCGTCTCGCCGCCGAAAACACCGCGCAGAACTCGGTGAGGAGAGGATAGGCATGCCGCGAAGTTTGCAGCCGGATCGCAAATTATTCGGAGTCACGCTGGCGCTGTGTTTGATCGGCGTGGTGATGGTTTTCAGCGCCTCGGCCGTCACCGCCAAGCAGATGTACGGCAACGGCTATGTTTTTCTCGTGCGGCAACTGATTTGGCTCGCCGTGGGTTTGTTCGGAATGATCCGGCTGATGCATTTCGACTATCGCAAGTTCCGCCAGCCCCGCATCATTTATCCCAGCATCGCGCTGGTGCTGCTCATGCTTATCAGCGTGCTGTTTCTGGACCGCACTCACGCGACGCATCGCTGGATTCACGCCGGTCCCATCAGCTTGCAGCCCTCGGAATTTGCAAAGCTCGTCGTGATTTTGTATTTCGCGTGGTTCTTGGAATTGCGTTCGCGTCCGGGCAGCTCCGGCGTGAACGATTGGAAGCACACGCTTCTGCCCGCGCTGGGGCCGGTGGTCGTGATGCTCGCTCTGATTCTTCGCGAGCCGGATATGGGCACCTCCTGCATGATTTTTCTTGTGGCCCTCGCGATGCTCTATGAAGCGGGCCTGTCGATGAAATACATCGCCGGACTCGCGGCAGCCTCCATCCCCGCAATCTGGTTGCTCATCGTGCATGCGCAATATCGCTACGACCGCGTCTTGGCCTTCTTCTCGCCGGATGCGGATCCGCAAGGGCGTGGCTTTCAGCTTTTACAATCGCTCATCGCCGTGGGCTCGGGCGGCCTCACCGGCGTTGGCTTGATGGAGAGCAAGCAAAAACTCTTTTATCTGCCCGAGGCGCACACCGATTTCATTTTCGCCGTCACTTGCGAAGAGCTGGGCTACATCGGCGCGCTCGTCATCGTCGCGCTCTTCGGAGTCTACGCCTGGCGCGGCTTTCGCGCCGCGTTTCGCGCGCCCGACGTTTTCGGCCGCCTGCTGGCGCTGGGGATCACCACGCTCGTCGCGGGCCAGGCGCTCGTGAATCTCAGCGTCGTTCTCGGCCTGATGCCGACCAAGGGCATTCCGCTTCCGTTCATCAGCTACGGCGGTTCCAGTTTGCTGGTGATGCTGCTGGCCACAGGCGTCTTGTTGAACATCAGCCAGCACGCGGAAGCAGTTTAGTTCGCGCATATGGCCGCATGTATGACAGACGTATGACAAATGTCGCGAAGCTGCTCATTGCCGGCGGAGGAACCGGCGGCCACGTTTTTCCGGCCATCGCTGTCGCGCAAGAATGGCTGCGACGCGGCCCAATGAACACAAAGTCGAACGCAGCGGCGAAGAGGGAAGTCTTGATGGTCGGCACGCAAAACGGTCTCGAAGCGAAATTAGTGCCGGAGGCAGGCCTGACGCTCGAAACCATTCGCGTCGCGGGCCTAAAGGGAATTGGCGGAATGAAACTCGTTCGCAACGTAGTGACGCTCGGTCTCGGTTTTTGGGACTCCGCCGAGATTTTGCGCCGCCACGAATTCGAATTCAGCGCCGCGTTCGGTGTCGGCGGTTACGCGTCCGGCCCAGTGATGCTCCTCGCGGCCATGCGCGGCGTGCCCACCGTGCTTTTTGAACCGAATCGCGAGCCCGGATTCACCAATCGCCTGCTGGCGCGTTTCGCCACGCGCATCGCCACCGGCTTTCCGGAGACAGCCGCGCGCTTCGGCGCCAAAGCCACCGCCACCGGCAATCCTGTGCGCGCGGAATTCTTCAACGCTCCGCGCCGCGCGCCGCATCGCGCGCCTTTCACGCTCCTCATCACCGGCGGCAGCCGTGGCGCTCATGCCATCAACGAAGCCATGATCGGCGCCCTGGGCCTGCTCGTCCCGAAAAAAAATCAGCTTTTCGTCGTGCATCAGACCGGCGAACACGACTATAATGCGGTTCGCGAAGCGTATGCTCGCCTCGAATTCAATGCGGAGGTCAGTCCCTTCATCGGGAATATGGCGGAAAGGTTTGCACAGGCCGACCTGATCGTTTGCCGGTCAGGCGCCATAACGGTGGCCGAAATTGCCGCCGCTGGGCGTGCCGCCATCTTTATCCCTTTCGGTGCCGCCACAGACAGTCATCAGCTTCGCAACGCCCAGTTCATGGCGCAATCCGGCGCCGGGCGCGTGATTCCGCAGGACCAGTTGAAACCGCAGCGCCTGGCAAACGAAATTCTTTCTCTTTTGGACCAGTCTGCCGTGGCGGGCCAGCCCCCAAAAATCGAGGAAATAGAACAGCGCGCGCGTGCGCTGGGACGTCCACGAGCGGTCGCGGACATCGTGGACATGATCGAGGGGGTTGTTCACCAATGACCATTCCATTCGGAAATTTTCAACGCATTCATTTGATCGGCATCGGCGGCAGCGGCATGAGCGGCATCGCCGAAGTCCTGCTCGCGCTCGGCTACGCCGTCTCCGGCTCGGACATCAAGCCCTCCACCACCACCGAGCGGCTGCGCAATCTCGGCGCGCGGATTTTCGAAGGCCACGAGGCGCAACACGTCCACGGCGCGCAGGTCGTCGTCGCTTCCTCCGCGGTTCGTCCCGACAATCCGGAAATCCTCGAAGCGCGCAAACAAAAAATTCCCGTGATTCCGCGCGCGGAAATGCTCGCCGAACTGATGCGCTTGAAATACGGAATCGCCGTCGCCGGAGCGCACGGGAAAACCACCACCACTTCGCTGATCGCCTCCGTGCTTGCCGCTGCGGGATTTGACCCGACCTTTGTCGTCGGCGGCCGCGTCAACGCAGCCGGAACAAATGCCCGCGCCGGACAGGGCGATTACATGGTTGTGGAAGCGGACGAGAGCGACCGCTCGTTCCTACTGCTTGCTCCGGTCGTTGCCGTCGTCACCACCATCGACCGCGAGCATCTCGACCAATACCATTCGCTCGAAGAAATCCAATCGACTTTTCTCGAGTTCGTGAATCGCGTGCCGTTTTATGGCGCGGTCGTGCTCTGCCTCGACGAGCCCAACGTGCAAGCGATTTTGCCTGGAGTGAAGCGTCCGGTCGTCACCTACGGCGTTTCGAATCAAGCCGACCTCGTCATCAGCGATATCGAGCTCGCCGGCCTCGAGAGCCATTTCCGTCTGACCTATCACGGAGACGATCTTGGCAAATTCCACCTGCCTTCGCCGCCGGGAATTCACAACGTCCGCAACGCTGCCGCCGCTGCCGCCGTGGCTCTTTATCTCGGCATTCCCGGGGACCTGATCCGCGAAGGCCTCGACAAATTCGCCGGCGTCGGACGCCGCTTCGAAATTAAAGGCACCTTCGCCGGCGTCACGTTGATCGACGACTACGGCCATCATCCCGCCGAAATTCGCGCCACGCTCGAAGCCGCGCGCGGCTGCGATTACAAGCGCCTCCTGGTGCTCTTCCAGCCGCACCGCTATACGCGCACCAAGCATCTCTGGGACGAATTCTGCCGCGCGTTCAATTTGGCCGATGTGCTGGTCGTTTCGGAAATTTACGCCGCCGGAGAAACGCCCATCGACGGCGTCACCGGCCAGAAGCTCGCGGAAGCGATTTCCGCCGCGGGCCACAAGAATGTCGTGTTTTCGAATACGCTGCAAAGGGGAGTCGAAATTCTCCTGCGCGAGGCCCAGCCGGGCGACGCAATTTTGGCCATCGGCGCGGGCACGGTGAACCGCTCGCTGGATGAGCTGGCATTGCTGCTTGGCACCGAGCAGCCGAAGACGCGCGTAAGCCCTTAGCATTGCGCGAGGACGGGAAGAAAGTTTGGCGAAGCTGAAAAAAATCGAAACCGAAGCTTATCCGCAGGAAGTGCTCGCGGAAGAAGAGCCTCGCTATCTGCGCCGGCAAAAGCCGGTCGAGATCAAGCGGCGGAAGTTCGGCAAGAAAGCGTGGAAGGGCTATTTTCGCGTCGCGCTCATCGTCGTTTTTGCTGCCGCATCTGCGGGCGCGCTTTTCGCCATCGGTCAATTTCTGCTCACTTCTCCGGCAATGGCGCTGGCGAGTCCCAGCCAGGTCGACTTGAGCGGCAATCATTTCGTTACGCGTTCGAGCGTGCTCGAGATTTTTTCGCCAGATCGCGGCCGCAGCATTCTGCGTGTGCCGCTCTCGAAGCGTCGCGCCGAGATCGAGGCGCTTCCTTGGGTCGAGCGCGCCACGGTGCGCCGCGCGCTGCCCAATCGCATTGAAGTGGAAATCGTGGAGCGAACGCCAATTGCTTTTTTGCGTGACGGCGCAGATTTGTTTCTCGCGGACAGCCAAGGAATGATTCTGGACCGTCCGCTCGAGGCCGACTTTCATTTTCCCGTGGTCACCGGCGTCACCGCCGCGACGCCTCGCGAGGATCGCGCCCGCCGCATGCAGCTTATGGGCGATTTCATGACCCAGATTCGCCAGGTTCGCTCCGACGCCGGCGATTCCGTTAGCGAGATTGATCTCTCCGACGCGAATGATCTCCAGGCGACCTTCGCGGGCCTGCAAGGCGCGGGCGCCGCGATGCCTGGCGCGCTCCTGGTGCACTTCGGCGACGGCGATTTTCACGACAAGTTTCAGGTCCTGTTGAACAACATCGGGCAATGGGAAGTGGCCGCGGGCCGCGTGGCGTCGGTGGATTTGCGATTCGAGCGCGAAGTTGTGGTGAACCCGGAGAACCCCGCGTCCGCATCGCAGCCTGTTGCGAAGCCCACGCTAGCCACAGCGGCGCCGCCGGTTCGCGCGGTTGCGCCTGTGTCGCACGTTCGTCTCGCATCGGAAGGGAAGCCAAAAGCATCGCGGCCCGCGCACAAATCAGAACCAGGAGCAAAGGCCAGATCGAAATCGAAGCCAGCGCATCACGCGAAAAAACACACGGCTCAGTAGCTTGCTGGCCGCAATTTATTTTTTGCGAAATTAAGGGGAGTGTAGGGTTTGGGAAAAAAGGATCGCTACTTGGTTGGGCTGGATATCGGCAGCACGAAGACGTGCGCGCTTGTGGGTGAAATCGAGGAGCAGGGTGGAGTGAAGTTTGCCGGGCTCGGCGCGGCGGAGTCCAAGGGCTGGCGCAAAGGACAGATCGTGAATCTTGAGCTTGCCGTCAGTTCCATTCGGCGCGCCGTCGAGGAAGCGGAAAACATTGTCGGCGTTCCGGTGGAATCGGCGCTGGTTGGAATTGCGGGCAGCCACGTGCGTGGGGTCAACAGCCGCGGCGGCATCGCCCTGGGACAGCGGCCTCGCGACATTCACCGTGAGGACGTTCGTCGCGCCGTCGAGGTCGCCAAAAGCGTGAAGCTTCCGGAAGATCGCGAAGTCCTGCATGTCCTGCCGCAGGAATTTTTCGTGGACTCGCAGGACAACATTCACGACGCCATCGGCATGGTCGGCCAAAAGCTCGAAGTGAACGTGCACATCGTCACCGCGTCGGCCACCGCCACGCAAAACGTGGTCACCGCCGTGAACAAAGCGGGCATCGTCGTCAGCGACACGGTTCTCGAGCCGCTCGCCTCCGCCGAAGCTTGCCTCACCCAGGACGAGCGCGAGCTTGGCTGCTGTCTGCTCGATATCGGCGGCGGCACCACGGAGATGATTGTTTTTTCCGGCGGCGTGGTGCGGCACAGCGCCGCGGTTGCGATTGGCGGCGATCATTTCACCAACGATCTCGCCGTGGGTTTGCGTACGCCGATTCCGGAAGCCGAAAGCATCAAGCGCGAGCACGCTTGCGCGTGGCGTGAATTGATGGGCGCGGACACGCCCATCGAAATTGCCAGCGTCGGCGACCGTCCGCCGCGCACGATTTTCGCGCGCAATCTCTGCGAGATTGTCGAGCCGCGCGCGCATGAGCTCTTGACCATGCTGCGCGACGAACTGCGCCGTGCCGGCCTCGATTCGCAGATTCCCGCTGGCCTCGTGCTCACCGGTGGCGGCGCGCATCTGCGCGGGTTCGTCGAGCTTACGGAAAAAGTGTTTCGCCTGCCGGTGCGTTTGGCCGTGCCGCGCGGGCTTTCCGAAATCACGGAAGGGGTTTCTCAGCCCGAGTACTCGGTTGCCGTCGGCTTGGTGCTCTACGGCGCGCGCGCCAGACGGCATGCCGCGCAGCATTCCGGCGGTTGGACCGAGAAATTGAAAAGTCTTTTTGCGGGGAATTGAGCAAGTAAATTTTCACGGGGAACTGAGGGGAGGAAGCATGACGCCTAAGGATGCAGGACTTCGCGTTTCATTCAGTGAGGAGCCACAAAACGGCGCCCGAATCAAAGTGATCGGCGTCGGCGGCGGCGGTTGCAACGCCGTGAACCGCATGATTCGCGCCAAGGTCGAAGGCGTGGAATTCATCGCGGCCAACACGGACTTGCAGGCGCTGAAGCTCTCGCAAGCGCCGCTCAAGCTGCAGCTTGGCACCAAGCTCACCAAGGGCTTGGGCGCGGGCGCAAATCCTGAGATGGGGCGCAAGGCCGCGCTCGAAGACACCGAGAAAATCCTCGAAGCGCTCGACGGCGCGGACATGGTGTTCGTCACCGGCGGCCTCGGCGGCGGCACGGGCAGCGGCGCCGCGCCTGTCGTTGCCAATCTCGCGAGCGAGCTCGGCGCGCTCACCGTCGCCGTAGTCACCAAGCCCTTCGCCTTCGAAGGCAAGCGCCGCATGCAGCAAGCCGAGCAAGCCCTCAGCGAGCTGATCGGCTGCGTTGACACGGTCATCGTGATTCCCAATGAGCGCTTGATGGAATGCGTCGAGCACGGCACCAGTTTCTTCGAGGCGTTCCGCATCGCCGATGATATTTTGCGCCAGGCGGTGCAGGGCATCAGCGACATCATCACCATTCCCGGCATCATCAATCGCGACTTCGCCGACGTGAAAACTATCATGTCCGGCCAAGGCTACGCGGTGATGGGCACCGCCGTCGCCACGGGCTCGAATCGCGCCATCGACGCGGCCAATCGCGCCATCAACAGTCCGCTGCTCGAAGACAATTGCATCCAGGGCGCGCAGGGAATTCTGATCAACGTCACCGGCTCGTCGACGCTCAGCCTGCACGAAGTTCACGAGGCTTCATCCATCATCCAGAAAGCCGCGCACGAAAACGCCAACATTATTTTCGGCGCGGTGATGGACGACGCCATGAAGGAGTCCGTGAAAATCACGGTGATTGCCGCGGGCTTCCGCGAAGTGGCCAACAAGAAAACCCACACGCGGCCTTCGTATCTGCCCAAGACGTGGAAGTCGGAGCGTGCACCTGACCAACATCCTGATGTGGTGTCGCAGGTCGCGCGCAACGTCACCGACGTAATTCAGGAAGTCGCCGCCGACGATCTGGACGTGCCGACCTTCCTGCGCCGCCAAGCCGCAAAGGCCTGAAGCGTCGCGTTCGCATCATTTACCGAGGCGCTGCGCAAGCAGCGCCTTACTTTCCTTGCCGCGCGCGTGTTAGCCTCTGAGCAGCGTGACTCCCGTCATTCGAATCCGGCGCGAGATTCTCTCCGCGATGCGCGAAGAAGCGTCGAAAACGCCCGCGCAGGAATGCTGCGGCGTGCTCGCGGGACGCGACGAAATCATCACGCTCATTTTCCCTGCGACGAACGCGCTCGCGAGTGCGATCGCATATGAAATCGCGCCGCCAGAATTATTTCGTGTGATGAAAGAAATTCGCGCCGCGGACTTGCACATGATGGGAATTTATCATTCGCATCCGGCGGGGGAGAATCGTCCGTCGCGGAGCGACGTCGAACGCGCCTTCTATCCGGATACGCCGTACTTCATTCTTTCGCCTTTGCCCGATGCGCCGCAGCCGGTGCGCGCCTTTTCGATTGGCGACGGCGAAGTGACCGAACTCAAAATCGAGTCCATCTGAAATTTGAATCTACCTTCGCCGCAAATTCCTCAGGCGCCCGCAGATCCGGGCACTGCGTGCTGCGCGGCGTCGGCTTCGGCGAGGCGGCGGGCGTAGAGCGGGAAGCGCGCCGCGAATTTTGCAACTTCGGCGCGCACGCGCCGCTCCGTTTCGGACGCTTGCACCGGAGCTTTTTCACCCGCAGGCGGCGCGGCATTTTTAGACGCGCCCGTTGACGCGATTGCGGGCGCCTTTGCTGGTCCGCCTTCAGACACCATTGCCAGGCTGGCTGTTGACGTATCCGCTGGAATTTTTCCTGGAGCCGGTACAGCTGCTGGCGCGACTTGAATCTGCGAAAGCACTTCTGCAATCCAGCGTGCGATCTGCTCCATTTCTTTTTCGCGCATGCCGCGTGTGGTCACCGCCGGGCTGCCCACTCGTATGCCGCCGGCCTTCATCGGCGGTTGCGTGTCGAAGGGAATCGCATTTTTGTTTACGGTGATGCCGGAGCGTTCGAGCGCCAGTTCCGCGTCGCGTCCGGTCATGCCGCGCGATTGCAGATCGACGAGAAACAGATGCGTGTCCGTGCCCCCGGTGACGATGCGGAAGCCCGCGGACGCGATTCCCGCGGCGAGAGAGCGCGCGTTGGCGACAACCTGCTTCTGATACTCGCGAAAACCGGGCTCCATCGCTTCCTTCAAACAGACCGCCTTCGCCGCGATGATATGTTCGAGCGGGCCGCCCTGCAGCCCGGGAAACGTCAACTTGTCCAGTTCTTTCGCGAATTTTTCGCGGCACATCACCATGCCGCCGCGCGGGCCGCGCAAAGTTTTGTGCGTGGTGGTGGAAACAAAATCCGCGTGCGGCACAGGGCTGGGATGAATTCCCGCGGCGACGAGTCCGGCAATATGCGCCATGTCGACAAACAGCAGCGCATCGACCGCACGCGCGATCTCGGCGAGCTTCGCAAAATCGATGATGCGCGCGTAGGCGCTCGCGCCGGCGACGATCATCTTCGGACGATGCTCGCGCGCGAGCCGCTCGACTTCATCGTAGTCGATGAGTTCAGTTTCCTTCGTTACGCCGTACGGAACGAATTTGTACGTGCGGCCGGAGAAATTCAGCGGATGGCCGTGCGTCAAATGCCCGCCATGCGCGAGATTCATGCCGAGAACGGTGTCGCCCGGCTGCAGCGCGGCCATGTACACGGAAATGTTGGCTTGCGTGCCGGAGTGCGCTTGAACATTGGCGTGCTCGGCGCCGAAAAGCTGTTTCGCGCGCGCGATGGCCAGGCGTTCGACTTTGTCGACGTTTTCGCAGCCGCCGTAGTAGCGCTTGCCGGGGTAGCCCTCCGCATATTTGTTGCTGAAGACGGAGCCCATCGCTTCCATTACGGCTTCGGAGATGAAATTCTCAGAGGCGATCAACTCCAGCCCGGTGGCCTGGCGGCGCACTTCGTCGTTAAGGGCGTCGGCGACCTCCGGGTCCACCTCGGCCAGCGGTCGACTCATGCGTCGCAGTTCAGGTGTGTCGCTCACGAAATTAGGTCCCTTCCACGTAGGAAATTTACTGCGCGTGCTCGGCTGAAAAGCCTTCCAAAATTATCGATTAGAAAATGTGATGTGCCGTATTTTGTGTGAGTTACACAAATTTCTAATAATTTCGGTTGGCGATTAGAAATTGAGTCGGAGGACTTATGGGCTCCTGGGAGGGTTTGCTGCGGGCCCTTAAGCTGGTGACGCAACTGCATCGCGATCTCGGTCTCTGACCTGATTCCCATTATCTCATGGGTGTAAAGGGCTCAGAGCCGAGCCGGGCCTTACCAACATGGAAACCGGCGAAACTGAAGCCGAACGGAAGCGCCGCGATTTCCCAGGGGCTGGCTGGCACAATCTTGCCGTGGAAATCGGGGCGGATTGTTTTCGATTCGAGGGGGAAAAACTGAAAGGTCAGCGCCGCCACGATTTTTCGAAATATGCGCTCAAGGCCCTAAATTCCCGACGGTTTTTCTTTCGCGATATGACATCATCGGCCTCCTGGCTCGCCGCGGAATCCAATTGCCTGACTGGCGGAGCCAGCGAATGCGGCGGCAGCGCGATGTTAAGTGTCATCACCTGTGTCAAGTCCTCCTCGTGACAGGCGCCGCAGCGAGTCCTCAAATGAATCTGAATCGGCGGTCCCTCGACGGCAACTTGCGGGGATGCGAACGAATAGTCGCTTCCAGAATTCGGCAAATATGCCGGCGAGTCTTCTGTCTCGGGAGTCAATCCACCCCAAGCCGGGTCTGTTAGTAGCAGGCGGCGGCTTATTTCCGCCATTTGTATCTTTGTTCGATTGAGAGCGCCGGCAGCAGTTCTTTCAAAGAGGCGGACTTGCACGTCCGTAGTCAGCGTTGTCGGCGTCAACTTCCCATTTTTGTCGATCAACAACAGTTGCATGAGGAGGGCGACTCCGTCTAGGTCGGCAGCTGGACCGATGCCTAGCTCGCGTTGGGCGCTCACAAGCTTCTGCAGGTCGCGGGCACCGTGACTCGGTTTCAGGAAAACACGAGCGACGCGACGGTCGTTGGCCGCTTCCTCATGCACGCGGCGCGGAAACCACAGTATTTCGATCCAGCCGCTATTCTTGGCGAAAAGATCAGGAAGCGATTGGCGGCGCATCACTGTGGAATAATTGTCGGGGAGAGATCTAATTTCTTCTGGCGTCAGCGCAATTTTTCTGATCAGGCGGCCCAGTAAATCGACGATTACGCGCCTGTGCTGTTCGAGTGCGATCTGATCCGGCCGCGTGTATTGGTCGTAGAAGAGTTCGTCGTAAGCGGACCAGAGATCGCTTTGCATCACTGCCCTGGCGACAGCGGAGCGGGTCGCGTTCTCGTTGACTGCGTCCTGCAGGGCTTTCGCCAACATCGAGTACATTGGGTCGGTCACGGCGAGGCCGACGCCGGCCGTGCCGACCGCTGGATACAGCGGATCAATGGCGCGGTCGCCAATTTCGAGCCGTTCGAAGGTGCGAGTGCTGATGCGCAGAGGTCCGTCTGGAGGGAACGGAATGAAGGGCGCCGCGGCGGGGTATTCGTTCGAGATGCGCGCGGCGAACCTGCGCGTGAACAAACAATAGAAAATGCGGTTCCAGGAGTCACGGGCGTTCTCAGAGTAGATTGGCTGGGGAGCGTCCTGCTGGTGCGGCGGACTTTGCGGAAACGACGGAAGGAAAGGAAACGCAGCGGCGGCGATCAGCGAGCATAGAATTGCGTGGCGCCACGGGTTCAATCGACGGCGGCGAGTTTTAAGGATTTGCCGAGGCACCAGGCTCTCTTTCACTGCTGTTGGCGAATCATAAGCCCGCTTAGAGCGGCTTCAAAATGGAAATGTGGGATAAGATGAGCTCAGGTGGCTGAACTTTTTGTCAAGGGAATGCGTTTCTAGATGGCAGGAGGGATGTCCATGGACAGTCACGCGAATGGGTGGCCAGGGAGAATCGCGTGTGTCGGAATCGTCATGGCAGCAGCGATGACGCTCGGAGCGCCCGCGATGCGCGCACAGAGTTCGCAAGAGCAGAATGGCGAGGCCTTCCAGCGGAGCTTTTCGATGAACGCAGGCGGCACTCTGGTGGTGGAGAATCGCAAAGGCACGATACACGTGACGGGGTCGGACACGAATCAGGTGGTGGTGAGCGTGCACAAAATATTCATGGGCGGAAGCGACAAAGACCGGCAGGAATGGATGGCGGCGACGAAAGTCAGCTTCGACAGCATGCCGAACCATTTGAATGTAAGAGTGGATTATCCGGAGTGGAGCTGCGTGTTCTGCGTAAACCTGAGCGATGAGGTTGATCTGACGATTGCGGTGCCGCGGGCGACGAACATCGAATTCGACGGCAACAGACCGGACATGGCCATCTCGTCGATCGATGGAGATATTCGAATTTCGAGCAACCGGTCGACGATTGCGATCAAGTCGACAAGCGGCGCGATTCGCATCGAGACGAACCGGGGCGACGTGAAGCTTTCGGATGTGGCCATCAAGGGGAGACTGGACATCACGTCGAACCGAGCGGACGCGGTGATTGAGGCAAAAAGCCTGACCGGCAATGCGGATCTCGAAACGGAAAGAGGAAACATCGTAGTGCGCATGCCGTCGACAGTGGGCGTGAATTTGGATTATCAGGGCGGCCGGCGGGCGAGTTTCCACTGTGATTTTCCGGTGACCACGAATGAAAACGGAGCGGAGCTGAATGACGTGCGCGGCAGAGTCGATAGGGACGGGGCGCGGATCAGCGGCGCCGTGAATCAGGGTGGCGCGCGAATGATGCTGCGGACGACGAGAGGATCGATTTCGCTCGAAAAAGCTTCGTAACGCCGGTGATTTCGCGCGGACGAGGTTTCAGCGCTGGCGCTTGAAATGGTCCACTTCGCCGAAAATGTCGGCAGGATGCGCGGAAAAATAGCGGCGAAGTTCCTCGGTGGTTGAAAGAATTACAGTGTCCCCGCCCTGTTGCTTCGTATCGCGAAGCTGCAGCGAAAAGCCGGACTGCTTGGCCGATTTGTCGAGCGCGTCCCCGTCGATTGCGGATACGGCAAGGTCGTCGCCGGTGACTTGATACTTCACAATCTGGTGCAAGGCAACGACACCCGTAGGAAGGTCGGCGTGCTGGCCGGCGTGCCGATAGTGCGTCAGAAGCAGGTCCGCAAATGACGCGCTGCCAAGCTTCACAAGGTAGGCTTCGTATATGGCGTCATCGCCGGACTTCGCGTCGTGAAGGGTGACTTGATACGAACCTTCCTTCATGGCTTCAATGCGGACAGTGCCTGAATCTTTGTCGCTGCCAATCCAGGTGCCGACGATTGCAGGATCGGTGACGGCATCGGTTTTGAGGTATAAAGGCGAAACAGCGGAAGCGCAGCCGCCGACGAAGAAAGCTGCGAGAAGCGTCGCTGCAAGGGCGGGAAGGCGCATAGCAGACTCCGATCGAGAGGTTAATTTCCCTTCTATTTCATCTTTGCGCCAACGATATGCCTGCGGCGCGCTGGTGTCAATCGCGGGGCGCATGTGGTCGCGGCGCAACCGAGGCTGACGGCGGGATTGCAAACGCGGGGAATCCTGCATAGTCTTTGGAGTTGGCCGAAGTTCAGGCATAATCGCGCAGAAAAATGAGCGAGAAGGCGCACAAGTTTTCGGTGGACAAGGTCGCGATGGGGCGCGGCGCGCCGCTGTTTTTTGTTGCGGGGCCGTGCGTCATCGAAAGCGAGGCGCACGCGATGATGATGGCGGAGCGGCTCGCGGCCATCGCGCGAGAGCTGCGCATGCCGCTGATTTTCAAGGCGTCGTACGATAAGGCAAACCGCTCGTCGGCGAGTTCGTTTCGCGGGCCGGGAATGAAGGAAGGGCTGCGGATTCTGGCGAAGATCAAAAAGAAATTTGCGCTGCCGATTTTGACGGACGTGCACGAACCTTCGCAGGCGGCGCCTGCCGCGGAAGTGTGCGACGTGATTCAGATTCCCGCGTTTTTGTGCCGGCAGACGGATTTGCTGGTCGCGGCGGGCAAAACGGGGCGCGCGGTGAACATCAAAAAAGGGCAGTTCGTGTCGCCGTGGGAGATGGCCAACGCGGTGGAAAAAATCGCGAGCACCGGGAACGAAAAAATCATCGTGACGGAGCGTGGAGCGTCGTTCGGGTATCAGAATTTGGTGGTGGATATGCGCTCGTTTCCAATTCTGCGCAAATTGGGATACCCCGTGGTCTTCGACGCGACGCATTCGGTGCAGCTTCCCGGCGGCGAAGGCAAATCGAGCGGCGGGCAGCCCGAGTTCATCGAGCCGCTGGCGCGCGCGGGCGTGGCCGCAGGCGTGGACGGAATTTTTATGGAAGTGCACAACAATCCGGCGAAGGCGCTCTCGGATGGAGCGAATGCGCTGGCGCTGGAAAAATTCCGTCCGCTGGCGCAGCGCTTGATGAAAATCGCGTCGCTGGTTCGCGAATGGGAGACGGCATGAAGGCAACGCCAAAGCCGGCGAAGGCGGCGGGCAGCGTCGAGGCGGCGCGGCGCGTGCTGCGCATCGAAGCAGACGCCATCGCCGATCTGATTGACCGGCTCGATGAGCAGTTCGAGCGCGCCGTCGAAATGATTTTTGCATGCGGCGGGCGCGTGGTGGTGACCGGGCTGGGCAAGTCGGGGCTGATCGGGCGGAAAATTTCAGCGACGCTGGCGAGCACCGGCACGCCGTCGGTTTTTTTGCACGCAGCGGAGGCGTTGCACGGCGATTTGGGGATTCTGATGCGCGAAGACGTGGCGCTGGCAATATCGCAGAGCGGCGAGACGGAAGAATTGCTGGCGCTGCTCGAGCCCATCAAACGGCTCGGGATCAAATTGGTGACGATGACCGGCAATGTGCGGTCCACGCTGGCCGCGGCGAGCGACGTGGCGCTGAACATCGCGGTGAAAGAAGAAGCATGTTCGCTGAATCTGGCGCCGACGGCTTCCACCACGGCGGCGCTGGCGATGGGCGACGCGCTGGCGATTGCGCTGCTCGACCGCAGAGGATTCCGCGAAGAAGATTTTGCCGCGCTGCATCCGAAAGGAAGGCTCGGGTCGAAGCTGCGCCGCGTCGAGTCCGTGATGCACGCAGGCGACGCCCTTCCGCGCGTGGGGCCGCAAGCGACGATTGCCGAAGTGACGTACGAAATCAGCCGGAAGAAATTGGGCATGACGGCGGTGACCGATGAGCGAGGGAAGCTGCTCGGCATCGTGACGGATGGCGATTTACGGCGGTTGATGGAGAAACGCAAGAAAGAGGCGCTGGATTTGACCGCCGCAGAGAGTATGACGAAAAATCCGGTGACGCTGGCGCGCACGGAATTGGCCGCGAGCGCGCTGCGGCTGATGGAAGAACGGAAGATTACCTCGGTGGTGGTGGTGGACGCGGAGCGGCGCGTCGAGGGCGTGGTGCATTTGCACGATTTGTGGACGCTGCAACTTTTCTAGAGGAAGGCGCGCGAGCAGCGATGGCGTTGAAGAAAAATGCAGCGGACGTGAAGCGGCGGGCGAAGAAGATCCGGCTGCTGCTGATGGATGTTGACGGCACGCTGACGAATGGCTCCGTTTGCCTGCAGGCGTTTCCCGACGGCAGCGTTGCGGATATGAAAGTGTTCAACGCCCATGACGGCGCGGGAGTGAAGCTGGCGTCGCTTGTGGGCTTGCGCAGCGGCGTGATTACCGGGCGAAACTCTTCCGCCGTGACGCAACGCGCGCAAGAAATGGGCGCCGAGTTTGTGTTTCAAGGGCAGGCGCGAAAGACGAGCGCGTATGAAGAAATTTTGAAGCGCGCGGGCGTGAGGGACGAGGAAGTCGCGTATATGGGCGATGATTTGCCGGATTTGCCGCTGCTCGGGCGCGCCGGGCTGGCGGTTGCGGTAGCGGACGCGGCCATCGAAGTGATACGCGCGGCGCATTACGTCACGCGAGCGAAGGGTGGCGCGGGCGCGGCGCGCGAAGTGGTGGAATTGATTCTGAAGGCGCAAGGCAAATGGGAAGCGTCGATTCCCAAAGCGCTGGCGTAGGTCACAAGCATTCCTTCCAACATGAAACGGGCGGCAATTGGCGTGCGGATGCACTCCGGATGGGGCGTCCTGGTGGTTGTGTCGAGTGACGGCGGCCGCGTGAGCGTGATTGCGCGGGAACGCATCGCGGTTATCGATGAGAAAGCCGGCGCAAAAAGACAGCCGTACCATTTTGCGAAGAATATGGCTCTGGTCGCGGCCGAGAAATATCTTGCGCGCAGCGCGTCGGAGTCGCAGCGGCTGGCGTGCGATGCTATCCTCGCGTTGGCTGAAAATCTGCGCAGCCGCGATTATCGCATCATGGGTTGCGCCGTGTTGACTGCTTCCGGGCGCCAGTTGCCAGCGCTTGCGGGAATACTTGCCGCGCATCCGCTGATTCACACGGCCGAAGGAGAGTTTTTCCGCCGCGCGATCTGGACGGCATGCGAGAGCATGAGAATCGCTGTGTCTGGCGTGAGGGAACGCGATGTGGAGAAAGAAGCGAAAGCGGCCTTGGGAAAATCGGCGGCGGGAGTGATGAAGCAAATCGCCAATGCAGGCAAGACGCTTGGCCCGCCATGGACGCAGGATCACAAAAAGGCCGCGCTGGCCGCGTGGATGGTTTTATCTGAGAAGTCGTAGCGAATCGGCAATTTAGCGAAGATACAGGTCGGCGGCTTTGAGGGCGAGGGCGGCGGTGTCGAGGTCGCCGCGATTGGAAAGAATGATGATGGTGAGATTGTTTTGCGTGAAGCGCTCGATGACGGTGCGAAATCCGATGCTGCTGCCGGTGTGCCACATGCGCGCGTGGCCGCGATAGGGATCGAGAAACCAGCCGAAGCCGTAGGCCATCGCTGCACCGGTGTCCGTCTTGGGCCAATTCGGCGCGTCGGGCGGAACGGTGGCGGGAGTAATCGCCGGCTGCATTTCCGCGGCGCTCAGCAGAGTGTGATTGCGAAGCGCGTCGTCCCATTTCGCGAGATCGTCGAGAGAAGTATAGACGCCGCCGTCGCCGAGAGTCGCGGATGTGGGACTTTGGTCGGTTTCAAGCCACACGCCGGCGTCGTTGGTGTAGCCGTAAGCGCGGTTGGCGACTTCGTCTTTCCCATAGACGTGAGCCACGGTGTGGTCCATTTTGAGCGGCGCGAAAATGCGCTGGCGCAAAAAGTCCGCGTAGGACATTCCTGAGACTTTCGCGATTATCGCGCCCAGGATGCAGTAGCCGCCGTTGCTATATTCCCAATTCGAGCCCGGAGGAAATTTTGTGCCGGTCTGCTGCTCGGCGAGAGCAAGGACGCCGGCGTCGGTGATTTGCGGAATTTCGTACCACTGTTTGCCCGCGTATTTCTTGTCCATCAAATCTTCATAAGCGATGAGGCCGGAAGTGTGATTGAGCAGATTGCGGACAGTAATGGTGCGACCGTAGGCGGGAAAGTCCGGAAAAATGTCGGTCAAATGATCTTCATAATGCAGCTTGCCATCGTGGACCAGGAGCATGATGGACATCGCCGTGAACTGTTTGGTGAAAGAAGCGAGGCGGAAGTTCGTGTGCGCGTCGATCGGCAAGGCGGAACGCAAATCGCGCATGCCGTAGGCGCGCTCAAACAGAGTGCGTCCGTTCTGGCGGACCACCACAGCGAGGCCGGGCTCCTGCGGCGAAGCAATCCCCGAAAAAATAGCATTGAGCTGCTCGGATGTGGGAGCTTGCGCCAGCGCAGACGGTATGAAAGGCGCTAGAGCCATGAAGCAGGCCACGGCGAAGGCGGTGGCAAAACGCTGGACTCGCACGGGATCGATTCCTCGCTTGGATTTTATGGCGACGGAGAAATTTGCCTCAGAATTGAGTCGGAAGCTAGCAGATTATTGCAAGGGGCGCGAAGCAAGGGGCTCAGGCTCGGAAAAAAATTGCGCTGGCACTGGAAGGGAAAGTATGGTAAGGTAACTCTGCGTTTGTTGATCTTGTAAAACCTTTAGATTCGATGGAAGGGGCTGCAAGTTAAACTTGCAGCCTTTTTTGATGTACGGCTGGAGGCGTGGCGAGACGCAAATAGCTTAAAAATAAAGAAGAGGAAACACTCAAGTGTCAAAAGAACAAGGAACAGTGAAGTGGTTTAATGCGAGCAAGGGCTATGGTTTCATCCAGCGTCAGTCGGGAGAGGACGTTTTCGTCCACTTTTCGGCGATTCAGTCGGATGGATACAAGTCGTTGAACGAAGGACAAGCCGTCGAGTTCGACGTCGTGTCAGGCCCCAAGGGCTTGCAAGCCGCCAACGTCACCGGCCTCTAGACCTACCAAACGCAAGCGAGGGCCTGCCACCGGCGGGCTCTCGCAAGCATCTGAAATTACGCCACAGCCCAACTGCTTTCCCCAAGGAGTGAGCGCATGGCGAAACTCTACGTCGGGAACCTGCCCTTTGTAGTCACCGATGATAGTCTGCAGCAATTTTTTGCGAGCCAAGGTTTTGACGTGCAGTCCGCGCGTGTTGTGCGCGACATGGGTACCGGCCGTTCGCGCGGATTCGGATTCGTTGAATTGGGTCCGAATGACGATACCGCGCGTGCCATTTCGCAACTGAACGGCGCGAGTCTCGAGGGCCGAGCGCTGCAAGTGAACGAAGCGCGTCCGCAGGCTCCTCGTGGAGACGCCGGCAATCGCGGAGGGTTTGACCGCGGCGGCGGGCGCGGGGGTCATGGCGGGGGCGGCGGGCGCGGTGGCGGAGGAGGACGTGGTGGCGACCGTGGAGATCGCGGCGGCGACCGCGACCGGGGCGGCTCCGGCGGCGGTGGTCGCCGACGGTCCTAACGGTATCGTCGTCAGAAACTGCAAGACATGCTGGTTACGGCGAAGAGATTTGGATGTTTGTTGGTGAACTGGGAGACCTCATGACAGAAAATTTGTTCGTGCAATACGTCGGCTTTAAAGTGATGCCGCTCTTTCGAAGATATAGTTTCAATGTGCATATCACTGGCGGTGACGTGCGGGTTTTCACGCTGATGATCGCCAACGAAGCGTTTGATGCCCATCGCGCGCGCTTTCAAGATGCCCCGTCCATTTGCTCGATTAAACTGATGAATGAGCTCGCGGATGACAACAGTCCGGTGGAGACCTCCTACTCGGTCACAGATATGGACCTCGCGGCGTACCGGGACGCGCACTGGCAAAAGCCGTCGCGCAACCCTTACGCCCGCAAAGTGAACTGAATTCCTGAAATCAGCGGCCTTCGCAGTCCGCGCTATTCCTTACTGACGTCGACGTAATAGAGATCGGTGGCCACGTCGAACTGGTCCTTTGTAAGCGGCGTTTTCATGGTTTGCCATTCGGTCGTAGGATGAATGATCTGCCAGTGGTCTTCTTTCTTGGCAGCGCTGCCAACGCGAATCGGCATCGCAAAGCCCGCCTCATCCACTTTCCAGCGATACGCCACCGTGCTATCCGCAGCGTTGAACTTCAACTCCAGCGTCGGAATCGCGGTATGGCGGAGATACTGATTGAAAATGGGCGTGAGGTTCATGCCAGTCTGCTGGTTGAAGTAGGCGACCACGTCCTCGGTCATGATGGTCTGATACTTGAAGTGCTGGTAGAAATCATGCAGCAGCGCGAACCACTGCCGATCGTTGTTGACGACGCTGCGCAGCGTGTTGATGAAGAGCGCGCCTTTGAAATATTGGTCTTCGGGCGGCGAGCGGTGCGCGCCGCGCTCCGCGACGATCGGGCGTTGATTGCGGATTTTTGATTTGTAGCCGTTCAGATATTTGACGGCGTCCTCATGTCCCCAGCGGTATTCCACGTAAAGAGATTCCAGGTACGTCGCCCAAGCTTCGTGAATCCACATATCCGAAACATCAGCGGCATTGATGCTGTTGCCGAACCATTCGTGAGCGCTTTCGTGGATGATGATGAAGTCGAACTTCGGGCTGATGCCGACGCCGGTCCAGTCGCGGCCCAAGTAGCCATTGGTGAAGTGGTTGCCGTAGGTGACCGCGCTCTGGTGCTCCATGCCGGAATAAGGCACTTCGATGAGTTTGTAGCCGTCCTTCTGGAATGGATATTCGCCGAAGTAATGCTGGTAAGCCTGGATCATGCCCTTGGCCTGCGCAAATTGCGTTTTGGCTTTATCGAGATCTTCGGGCAGGACGTAGAAATCGAGCGGCAGGCTGCCGAGCCAATCGGAGAAATGCACGTAGTTGCCAACGTTGAGCGATACGTCGTAGTTGTTGATGGGATAGTGCACGAACCAGTCCCAGCGCGTATAGCCGTCGCCGAGGTCGGTCTTGCCCATGAATTTTCCGTTGGAAACGTCGACCAGGCCATTCGGAATGGAAACGCTGATCTCCATGCTCTGGACGCGGTCGCGCCACTGCTCTTTGTTTGGCCACCAGAAGCTTGCGCCGACATCTTCGCAGGCGGTGTAAACCCATGGATGGCCGGAGGTATCTTCGCCGAAGGTAAATCCGCCGAAGCGCGCGATTTTCACCGGATAACCGGAATAGTAGAAATCGATCGAATACGTGCGCCCGGCGCGGAGCGTTTCGGGAAAGTCGACGAAGACGGCGCCGAACTGGCGCTCGTATTTGAGTGGCGCAGTGCCGAGCAGAATCTTGTCGACGCTGAGGTCGGGATTCAAGTCGAGCTGGATGCGGTTGCCGTCTTTCAGCATCTTGAAGCGAATCGTGTTTTTGCCGCTGATGAATTTCTTCTGTGGATCGACGCGAATCTCCAGATGATAGAAGAGCAGATGATTGTTCGCGCGATACGGGCCGTATCCACCGCGCAGAATGTCGGCCTGGGTCGGAGGCGCTCCGGGTTGCGGCGGCTGATAGGCTGGCGCTTGTTGTTGCTGGGCGCTCTGCGCGTGAAGTGGCGCGATGGCGCAGGCAAGTAAGAAAAAAATGGCGTGGAATTTCCTGTAGAAAGCGGATTTGAGCATGACCTGCCCCTCTAGGTTTCTTATGCCCGGCGCCGAAGCGCCCGAAGCAGCGCGAGTGTATCACCTCCACAAAACACGCAGCGCGATAGTATTTCGAAAGATGGAAGTAGGGAGGCGGCAGTGCCCGAATTAGAACACCACCGACAATCCCACTTGATTTCCGCAAGAAACGGAAATACGCTGACGTTAGTTGATTCTGCAATTCCCCCTTCCAGAAAGCATGTTGAACATTGTCCGCAAACATTCCGCACCACAAGATTCTCATCGTTCACAATAATCTGGTCATTGCCAACGCGGCTCAGGCCGCACTCGCCGACTCCAATACCGCTTCGTTCGACGTGGAATGGGTGCGTACACTTTCTGAGGGTTTGGCGCGCCTGAACCAAAAAGAAATTGCCGCTGTGATACTCGGGCTGTCGTTGCCGGATAGCAGCGGGATCGAGACGTTCGACAAGCTGTTCGCCGTCGCGCCCAGCATTCCGATTCTGATCGCCGGAGGCAATGACGACGAAATGCTCGCGAAAAAAGCCGTAGAGCGGGGCGCGCAGGACTATCTCCTGCCGGATTACCTGAATAGCTATTCCCTGCCGCGCGCGCTGAAGAACGCCATCGAACGCAAGAGCGTCGAGGATGCATTGTTTTTGGAAAGAGAGCGCGCCATAGTCACGCTCAACTCGATTGGCGATGCTGTTCTCTGTACGGAAAGCTCCGGCACAATCACGTATCTCAACCTAGTTGCGGAGGCGATGACCGGTTGGGGCCGCGCCGAAGCCACCGGCAAACCGCTCTCGGAAGTCTTTCGTATTATCGATGGCGCCACGCGCGAGACCGTTCGCGACCCCTTGGAAATGGCCGTCAGTCAAAATAAGACCGTAGGAATCACGCCAAATTGCATTCTCATCCGCCGGGATGGATTTGAATCTCCTATCGAGGATTCCGCTGCCCCGATCCACGACCGAGCCGGCCGCGTCATTGGGGCGGTCATCGTTTTCCACGATGTGAGCGCGGCGCGGGCCATGTCGCTCCGAATGGCTCATGCTGCCCAGCACGATGTCCTCACAAACCTGCCGAATCGCATTTTGCTCAACGACCGGATCACTCAGTCGATTGCCTTGGCTCGCCGTCAGCGGAGGCCAGTTGCCGTGCTATTTCTGGACCTGGATAAGTTCAAACACATTAACGATTCGCTGGGACACGCCATGGGCGATCGGCTTCTCCAGTCGGTTTCCCAGCGATTAACAAATGTGCTGCGTCGTTCCGATACCGTCAGCCGTCAGGGCGGTGATGAATTTGTGATGCTGCTTCCGGACCTCGCTTGTGAAGAAGACGCACCCACCAGCGCTCAAAAAATTCTTCTTTCGCTCAGCGCACCCCACTCCCTCGCAGGGGACGGCCTTTATATCGGCGCCAGCATCGGTATCAGCCTCTACCCGAAAGACGGAGAGGATGCGGAAACGCTGATCAAGAATGCGGATGCGGCGATGTATCGCGCCAAAAATGCCGGTCGCAACTGTTTCCAGTTCTTCAAGGCGGAAATGAATCGGGAAGCGGTCAAGCGCCAATCTCTCGAAGCGAGCTTGCGGCGCGCTGTCGAGAGAGAAGAGTTCTTGTTGCATTATCAGCCGAAGGTAAATCTCGACACGGGTGAAATCACAGGTGTCGAGGCGCTGGTACGCTGGCAGCATCCCGATCGAGGGCTCCTTCCTCCCTCCGAGTTCGTGCCTGTCGCCGTGGATTGTGGTCTGATTATTCAGATTGACCGCTGGGTGATGGGCGAAGCATGCAAGCAAGCGATGGCCTGGCATGAGCAGGGACAATCGCCATTGCCTATTTCCGTGAATGTTTGCGATGTCGACTTCCGCAATCCGGGTTTTGTCGCAGGGGTCCAGTCAACCCTCTCGAAGACTGGCTTGGAACCGCGATATCTCGAACTCGAACTTACCGAACGCGGGCTTATGGAGAATGTCAAATCCACGGGTAGCGCACTGCAAGAGCTGAAAACGATGGGGCTGCGCCTTGCGGTCGACGATTTCGGTACCGGCTATTCCAGCCTGAGCTATCTTCAGCAATTCCCCTTGGATGTGATCAAAATTGACCGAACCTTTATCGATCGGATCTCCGCCAATCTAAAGGACACTGCAATTGTCCGCGCCATAATCGACATGGCACGAAGCTTTGATCTTCAGGTAATTGCCGAGGGTATTGAAACGCAAGAACAGAGGACATATCTGCAGGCGCAACATTGCGCGGAAGGGCAAGGCTATTTGTTCAGCCGGCCCATGATGCCCGGAGAGTTTGCCCATCTAGTGAAAGCGGGGCTAACAAACGCTGTCGTCCGCGGAGGGAACGGCCTTCCCGCGCACCCTTGACACTATGCTCTCATCTTTCCGGAACGTCGCGAGGGGGATTGCTTTGAGCCTTTCCATCGCGAAAGAAAGAGGCAAAACTGCTCTGGCCTTCGGCGCAAACCCAGCAGCCGCGGACAGAATCGGTGCGTACTCATTCCGCGGCCCCAGTTCGAGGGAAACTAGTTACGTTGCCGCTTATTTTTGCTGAAGCTCGCTAAGCGCGGCCAGCACTTCCTCGCTGTGCTTGCTCGGGTCCACCTTCATATATTCTCTTGCGATGACGCCGTCCGGACGGATCAGGAAAGTATGGCGCGCGGAAAGCTTCATCACTCCGAAGTTCATCACCGATCCGTAGGTTGAGGACACCTCTTTGTTCGTGTCGGCGAGCAGCTTGAAGTTCAGCCCTTCCTTTGCGCAGAATTGTTTATGTGAGTCCGTGTCTTGCACGCTCACTCCGAGGATCACCGCGTTCTTCTCGGTATACTGCGCCAGATCGCGTTGGAAATTGTGCGCTTCCATGGTGCAGCCACTCGTGAAATCCTTCGGGTAGAAATACAGCACGACCCATTTCCCGCGGAATGCATTTAGGCTCACTGGCGTGCCGTCCTGCGAGTTCAATGTGAAATTCGGGGCCATGGCTCCCACGGCGGGAGGAGCATCTTCCGCTCCGCGGGACACCCCGTAGCCTGCAAGAATCAAGAGCAGCGCTACTGCAAACACGAAGTACCCCGATTTCTTTTTGCCTTGTTGGTCCGGCATCAACATTTCGCTCTCCCCTTGGCTTCGCCTCTCACGCGCAACCCGGCTATGATACCTCGAAAGGGCGCGTTTCGTGGCAAATCGACGGGATATTACCTAGTGCGCGTCGCACTGATTTCATTGGAGCGGGAGAAGGGAATCGAATTGTACATCCATTCGCTAAGTCTCATTGAATCTGCTGGCCTTGCGCCTCCCGCACCCTCAATTTTGCCCCAGAAGCAGGGGGTTTTGGACTGATTTTGGACTGATGATTGGAGAAAGGCAACCCGTGAGCAAAAACAGACAGTTATTCCCGACAGGCACATTTCGTCCTTGCACGTTTTGTGCAGCCGTTTTCACCGTCGAAGCGAATCCGAATCGCATCGGAGAATTCTGTTCGACGACGTGCGCGCGGAAATTCTCACGGAGCAAAATGCGCACCCCCGCTCAACGAAAGGCTGACCAGGCCGCCGCCGAAGCCCGAATCGCAAATTGCTTAGCCGAGGCCGCCGCGCGTGAAAAAAAACGGCGCAAAGAGGA
>JBAPRL010000100.1:0-43432 GCA_049281095.1 Candidatus Acidiferrales bacterium | reverse complement strand
CTGAAAGTCCTCGGCGTGGTTATCACGCTCTTCGATCGCCGCACCAACATTTCGCGCGACACCCACGAGCAAATTCGCGCCGTCTTCGGCGAAGCCCTTTTCAAAACGCGCATCAGCAAGAACGTTCGTCTCGAAGAAAGTCCAGCCTACAAAGAAACCATTTTCAGTTTCGCGCCCAAGTCCCCCGGCGCCGAAGAATACAAAAAGCTTTCCATGGAGGTTATCCAACGTGTCGAAGCGGATCGGGTTGCCCGTCACTCTCAAGATGCGGCATGACGCGCACTACGTCGAAACTCTGACCAGTTTCAGCGGCGCCTCTGTCGGCCGCATGATTCCTATCTCCAAGATTCATCCCAATCCCGACCAGCCCCGCAAAGCCCTCGGCGATCTCTCCGAGCTCACGCAATCCGTAAAAGAGAAGGGCGTCCTCGAACCTCTTCTCGTGCGCTATATGCCGCGCGAAGACGCCTACTACATCATCTCCGGCGAGCGCCGCTACCACGCCTCGAAAGCCGCTGGCCTTCATGAGTTGCCCTGCATCGAAAAAATCGCCGACGACGCCGAAACTCTCGAGCTCGCTCTCATCGAGAACCTTCAGCGCAAGGATTTGACCGCCTTCGAAGAAGCCGACGGCCTTTTCCGTCTCGCCGAGCAGTTCGACTACACCCACGACGACATCGCCAAGAAAATCGGCCGCGCGCGCTCTTCCGTCACCGAAACTCTGTCCATTCGCAACATACCCGCGTCGATTCGCAAGACCTGCGTCGAGAAGGGCATCGTCTCCAAATCGCTCCTTCTCCAAGTGGCTCGCCAGCCCAACGAAAAAAAGATGCATGACATGGTCATGCAAATCGCTCACAGCGGCCTCACCCGCGACGAAGCGCGCCGCGTCCGCCAGGAAGAAAACGAAAAGGATTCGCGTCCGCGCCCCTTCGTCTTCGATTATCATTCACCGGATTCCGCGTACCATCTCCGCATCCAATTCCGTCGCAGCCAAATCTCCCGCGACGAGTTGGCCAGCGCCTTGCGCGAAGTCCTCGCCGAACTTCAGCGTGAACGCGGCTCCATGTCCGCCTCCTCCTCCGCCGCCTAGTTTTCGTTGTCATCCCGCCTGCCCTGAGTGTATTGGCGAAGGGAACCCAGCCGCATGGCCGCGGCAAGCGGCAAACGTAAAAGTGTCGCGGATGAGGGTGAGGGATCTGCTGTTGTTTTTTTGGGGGGTGTAGTTTGCCCGCTCCAATCAGTTGTGTAGCGCAAACCTTCGCGCCTTCCGCGCAGTTCTGCCGCTTTTCGTCTTTTATTGTGCGGTACACTGTACGCCGTCCGTGAAATGAAAAATGGGATTCCACTCAGGGAATTTGCCGGTAGCCTGCTTCGCGCGTTGCTGTTTTCCCTTATGTGCTGGGCCTTGTTTTGTCCGCGCTACGCCCGCGCCCAAGATAACTACGAAATCCAGGTTTATCCATCCCAGACCATGACCCCCAAAACCCTTCTTGTCGAGCTGCACAGCAACTTCACCGCGGACGGCAGCACCACAACCCAGTTCGGCATGCTGCCCACCGAGGACCAGGAGCACGAAACCGTCGAATTCACCGAGGGCATCAACGATTGGTCCGAGATTGGCTTTTACGTTTTCACTGCCGAGCAAAACGGCCACGGCGTGCAGTGGGTCGGCGACCACATACGCCCGCGCGTGCGCATCCCTCCTCGCTGGCACTGGCCGGTCGGAGTCAGCCTCTCCACCGAATTCGGATATGCCAGACCCGCCTATTCCAATCCCACTTGGTCCTGGCAGATCATGCCGATTGTCGACCAGACCATCGGCCGCTGGTACTGGTCGGTTAACACCACCATGGTCTTCGATGTGCACGTCGTTCCGCCGCCGGCGAATTTCACGCCCCAAGAAAAGCAGACTTATTATCGCGACGTCGCTCCCCAAGGCCTCACCTTCGGCCCGGCCGCAACGCTCACCTACGGTCCATCGAAATATTACAATTTCGGCGTCGAGTATTATTCGTACTACGGCCAATTCGGGAACCTTGTCTCGCTGCACAATCAGCAGCAGCAGGTTTTTCCCGTCGTGAATCTCTTCGTTTCACCGAAGTGGGAAATCAATATCGGCGCGGGCTGGGGCGCCACGGCCGGCACAGACCATCTCATCCTGAAATGCGTCATCGGCCGCTATTTCGACTGGTCGCATCATCGCGCCGGCAGTTCTGACAGTGTGCAATAGGCCGCCATGAGCCAAATAACCCGCCGCACATTCATCGCTGAGGCGAGCGCGGCCTTAGCTGGAAGTTTGACCGGCGCAGCCCTCGCGTCCGGCTTTCCCGCGTGGACCCAAGCCCAAACCGCGCCCCAAGTTGCGCCCTCAGTTGCACCTAACGTCCAGCTCGAAATCGCGCCGCTCGCCCTCGAAATCGCGCCCCGCAAAATCATTCACACCGTCGCTTACAACGGACGCGTCCCAGGCCCGCTGATTCGCTGGCCCGAAGGCAAGCCCATCGTCATCGACGTCCTCAACCGCTCCGCCATCCCCGAAATCGTCCACTGGCACGGCGTCACAATTCCCTCCGCTATGGACGGCGCATCCGAAGAGGGTTCGCCGATGATCGCCCCCGGCGCGCAATTCCGCTACGCGTTCACGCCGCAGCCCGCCGGATTCCGCTGGTATCACACCCACGCTTTCGCCGGTCACGACCTCAAGCGCGGCACTTACTCCGGCCAGTTCGGCTGCTTCTACATTGAACCGCGCGACAACCCCGGCGCGCTCTCCCAGAAAATCGACCAGGAAATCTTCCTCGCGCTGCACGATTGGAATGCCTACATGTCCTCGAGCGGCGACTCCTCCATGGAGGCCGCCTACGATTACAGCACCATCAACGGCCGCATGCTCGGCTTCGGCGATCCTCTGCGCGTCCGCGAAGGCCAGCGCGTCCTTCTCCACATCCTGAACGCCAGCGCCAGCATGATTCATTGGCTCGCTCTCGCGGGCCACGAACTCACCGTCATCGCCATGGACGGCAATCCTGTCCCCACGCCAGCCACCGTCCGCGCGCTTCGTCTCGCGCCCGCCGAGCGCATCGACGCCATCGCCACCATGAATCAGCCCGGCGTGTGGATCCTCGGCGAGACGCGCGAACCCTTGCGCAAAATCGGCATGGGCATCGTCGTCGAGTACGCTAATCGGCAAGAAAAACCTAAATGGATCGAACCTCCCGAGACGCTATGGGACTACCGCCAGTTCGCCGTCGCCCAGCCCGCCAGCCGCGCTCCCGACGAAATCATTCCTCTGCGCTTCGAGTCAAAATTCCACGGCCAGGGTGCCTTCGATTCCTGGACCATCAACGGAAAATCCTATCCTGAGCCCGTCGCGCCCCCGCTTCGCCAAGGGAAGCGCTATCGCCTGCGCATGGCCAATCGCAGCGCCGACGATCACCCGCTTCATCTTCATCGGCATACTTTCGAGGTCTCCCGTTTGGACGGAGCACAGCTCTCCGGCCTGAACAAAGACGTCCTCGTGGTTCCCGCAAACTCCACCGCCGAAGTCGACTTCGTCGCCAACAATCCTGGCCCCACCCTCTTCCATTGCCACAACCAAACTCACATGGACTTCGGCTTCATGACCCTCTTCCGCTATTCCTGACCGAGCTGCGCCGCGGTCCTTGCCTTACTCTGTCATCCCGAACCCCGCCGCCCGTCTCTGGCGAACGGCGGTGAGGGACCTGCTTTTGCTTCTTTGGCGTGCGGCGGCCTGCCATAGGCAGGCGACCTGCCTTTCGCCTTTCGTAGGGGCGGGTTTCACCCGCCCGCGCATTTTTTGTCATCTTGCCTGCACTGAGCGCCTCTCGCGAAGTGAGCGCAGCGCCTTTTGCGTAGCCGAAGGATCTCGGCCTTGGATTTGCGCGTGCCCCATGCTCGCTTTTCGAGCGTGGGTGTCTTCGTAGGGGCGCTGCTTGTTTACCCTGAGGAACGAAGGGCTGCGCCCGTTGGCGCGTAGCACGAAGCTGTGTAGCGCAAACCTTCGCGCCTTTTGCGAAGTCTGCGGCCTTTCTTCTCCCGTCGCCGCCCTATAATCGATCCGCCGTCCCCATGTCATCCGGAACCGGCCGCATTCTGGCCGTGTGAGAGCCTGCCTGCCGTAGGCAGGGGATCTGCTTTTTGCGGGTGCCCCATGCTCGCTTTTTGAGCATGTGTGTCTTCGTAGGGGCGCTGCTTGTTTACCCTGAGGAACGAACGTCTGCGGCTTTTCGCGTTTTGCCGTGTAGGGGCGGCTTTACGCCGCCCGCTTCTGCGGGTGCCCCATGCTCGCCTTCTGAGCGTGGGGCTTTTCGCCTTTCGCAGGAGCTTGGTTCACCCCGCCCGCGCACATGCATCGCCTACGCGCGCACCCCAAATCGCGTCAGCATCTCCCGCAGCCGGCATATAATCGATCCGCCATCCCCATGTCATTCCGAACCGGCCGCATTCTGGCCGTGTGAGGAATCTGCTTTTGCTTTGCTCCTAAACTCCAAACTATTTCGCGAGGGACAACCTGTGTAGCGCAAACCTTCGCGCCTTCCGCGCAGTTCTGCGGCCTCTCCGCTTCAATTCACAACCGCACTCCAAACCGCCCCATCATCTCCCGCTTTCCATAACTCGTCACTTCCAACGCCCGGCTGTCCAAATCCTGCACCACCCATTTCCTTTTCAGCGCAACCTTCAGCAGCGCCGCACCCAGCGCGCCGCCCACATGAGGCCGCCGCTCGCTCCAGTCCAGGCACGCAAACGCCAACCGCCGCCGCATCGCCCGCATCGCCTCCACATCAATCCCCAACGCCGCTAACGCCTTCGCTCCGCCGGGCGTGACGTCGTACGCTCCATGTCCGCCCGCCGCCCGCCCCGACAGCCAGCCCAGCGCCTGCATGCGGTCATGCAGCGCAACGCCCAGCGTCCCGGCAACGTGGTCGTAGCAGGTGCGCGCGCCGCGCAGCCGGCTTGGCGTGCGCGTCACAAAGCGGCCCCGCCCTCCGCCGGCCAGGACGCTCAATCCTTCCAGCATCCGCGCCACATTCGGCCCTTCCAGACTGTAGTAGCGATGCTTCCCCTGCGCCGCCACGCGTACCAGCCGCTGCGCCTTCATCCGCTGCAGGTGCACGCTGGCCGTGGACGGGCTCACCTCCGCCACGATCGCCAGTTCCGTGCTGGTCCGCGCGTGCCCGTCCATCAAGCAGCAGAGCATCCGCGCGCGCGTCGGATCGCCAATCGCCGCCGCCACGCGCGACACTCCACGGTCCGCATCGTCCTCGACATTCATACTTTTATGATAAACGAAGTGTTGCTGTCCGGCAATCCGCAAACTCACTCAGTGCACCCCACAAGCCCTCAGCCAAAGGCGTCGCGGCGCTGCGCGGTTGCCCTGATTTTCGCGACGCTGGCGGTGCTGGCTGGGGGCTTCCGCAAGTAAAACTCCGGATTGGAGAGGCCGATGAAACTAAAATCATGTGCGTGATCCGCTACCAGATTGATCCCTTTCAGCGCGAAGCGTTCAACCAGTACGCCAAAAACTGGGGTCGCATCATTCCCCGCTGTGGAGGCCATCTGGTCGGCTATTTTCTGCTTTATGAAGGCACCAACGACGTGGGCTGGGGAATGATCGCCTTCGACAGTCTTGCTTCCTATGAGCGCTACAGAGCGCGCTTGAAGGACGACTCCGAAGCGCTGGAAAATTTCGCCATGGCCCAGACCAAGCGCTTCATCCTCCGCGAAGAGCGCAACTTCGTCGAAATTGTTGACGGGACGTTCGGTTGCCATCGACGCTAGCAGGGACGCCGTGATCAGATCGTGGCCGGTACCCCATTTCACGAAAGCCGAGGACCTGGCGTTGACACGGCTTTCTTCAGCTCAGCGGTCTAACGAATGGAGTTTCGCATTTCAGTAAGTCGTCTCATGCAGTCTTGATGCCAGTTAGCGAAAGCGTTCAAAAACCTTTCAAATTCGATCTGTTCGAGAGCTAGAAGCTCCAAAACTGGCCGTTCCTGCTTATTTTGGATGACATCCCATCTCTCCAGATAGTTGGAATACGAGTCTGCAGCATTGATGAGAGCATTGGGCCCTAAGTTGTCGGGGTTCTCGCTGAATATGTATTCTTCCTGCGTCTCAAACTGTTTCCATTTTTCCCGCAGGACTGGAAATGCCTTCTCCCACTTCCACGCCTCCGCCGCCAACCCATTTAACGTTTTTTCGTTCGATTGAGCATTTTTGGCAATCGTTCCATCACTACGCCCGTTGTCTAAGTTGTGGCCTTCGGTATTGATCTTACCGAACAGAGATTCCCCTTGATTCATAGACTCCTCAAACTCCGCGAGTGCATTGGAAAACCGATTACGGTCTCCCTCGGTTAGGTGTGTGTTAATTGCTAAGACCTTGTCCTGCAAAGTCGGAGGAGGAGTACCCGGCGGGCACGCCTGTGGTAAACGCGCGGGGTTGATTTGCTCCGCAGTTAGCTTGCACGGCTCCTGCACTTTGACTATTCGTGTCTGCACAACAGCGGCTGGCGGGAATTTCAGTGTAAGTTCCATGGTTCCCAGGGGTCGTACCCTCCATAGCACACGCCCTAATTGTAGGCCGCCGGTTAGAACTGCGACTATCACCACTAGGCCAACAAACCCTCCCCAATTGCTCGGTTCGACTGGTCCGCCCCGCGCGGTTTGTCGATAGATTAACCACGGAGCACGCAAGAAGTGCGCCCCGGCCAAGCAGCCAAAAGTAAGGGCGGTTGCCAGCAAACCAGTTTTGAAATCTTTCCAATCATGATTGATAACAAAAACGGATGCTCCAACGAATAAGGAGGTCATTAGTTCGCGCTTCCACGTGAGGTAGCATTCACGACCGAAGTACTTGCAAAGCTGCCAGTAATAGTGAAACCAGTTCCAGTCGCCGCTGCTTTCCATGCACCGTCCCTCCGAGGCCCGAGGAGTACCCGGAAGGTACTCACTTTATTTGTTTACGTCAAAGCTGGCAATGTCGTTTCTAGTTGCCACAAAGGACGCCTTTTGCCAAGGCAAAGCGGCGTCGAGCCTGCCTGCCGCAGGCAGGCCGCCGCGCTCCCCAAAAGGCGCAAGTCCATGGCGGGCGTGGCGCATCAAATCCCAGTTGAATTCGCATCGCCGTCCATCGCACACTAGTTCGGTGAATACGCCATCGCCATTCGACGTCATCTGCATCGGCGCCGGCCCCACCGGCTTGGCCTGCGCCATCGAAGCCAAGCGCGCCGGCTTGCGCCCGCTGGTCATCGACAAGGGCTGCCTGTGCAACTCGCTCTACCACTATCCGACGAACATGGTTTTCTTCACCACGCCCGAGCGCATGGAGATCGGCGACCTGCCCATGACCACCGTCGGCGGCAAGCCCACGCGCGCCGAAGCCCTGAAATACTACCGTCGCGCCGCCGAGCACTACCAAATCGACGTGGCGCAATATCAAAGAGTCGAACGCGTCAGCGGCCGTGACGGCGCATTCATCGTCTCCACGCGCGAATCGAACGGCGCGCACAACCAAAGCGCCGCCTCCCACGAATACCGCGCGCGCAAGCTCATCCTCGCCACCGGCTATTACGATCTGCCCAATTTTCTCGGCGTTCCCGGCGAAGATTTGGCGCACGTCTCGCACTATTTCACCGACGCGCATCCGTACTGGAACGAAGACGTCGTCGTCATCGGCGCGAAGAATTCCGCCGCCGAGGCCGCCCTCGATTTATTTCGCGGCGGCGCGCGCGTCACCCTCATCCATCGCGGCGCGGAACTGGGCAGGAGCCTGAAATACTGGGTCCGCCCGGACATCGAAAACCGCATCAAGGCCGGCGAAATTCAAGCGCGCTTCAACACCAAGGTCGTGCGCTTCGAGCCCGGCAAAGTCGTCATTCACAATGGCGCTGGCGCCGCGGAATTGCCCGCGTTCCACGCCTTCGCCATGACCGGCTACCATCCCGATTTTCCATTCCTCGAAAGCGTCGGCATTCGCCTCGATCCGAAAAGTCGCAAGCCGCAGGTCAATCTCGAAACTCTCGAAACCAACGTCCCCGGCATTTACGTCGCGGGCGTGCTGGTCGGCGGCATACACACCGGCGAAATTTTCATCGAAAATGGACGCTTCCACGGCCGCCAAATCGTCGCCGCCATCGCCGGCCGCGAAGGCCCCCGCGAACCCGCCCCTGTTGCCCCTCCCGGAGAATAAAGCAGTGACGAGTGCCAAGTGACCAGTGACGAGCAAAAACTCACGGCAATACCCAAGAGTCGCGAAGCCCTTCGCTTTTCGTATTCTTCCTTTCGCGCGATTTTTCTTTTGCAAAATGATCCGCGCGATGTATTCGTCCTTGTCGTTGGCTCTCAACTGTCAACGTCAACTGTCGTCTTCCTATTGCGCGCCTCATCCGCGCGAAGTATTCGCCTTTCGCTGCCCACTGATCACTGACCACTGGTCGCTGGCTACTGACCACTTCCTCTTCGCGCCGCTTTGCGCGCGATGTATTCGCCTCTCGCCCTCTCTCGTCACTGGTCACTTGTCACTCGTCACTGCTCTTTGTTAAAGTGTTTCCTATGGCCGACGTCATCACAGAGTTCTTCCGCACCTTCCGTATTTTCTACAAGGGCTTCAAAGTCACCTTCATCACTATGTTCAAGAAGCCCACCACGGAAAATTATCCCGCCGAGCCGGTGCATTTTCAGGCGCGCTATCGCGGGATCCACGTGCTGCAGCGTGACGAAAACGGCCTGGAGAAGTGCGTGGCGTGTTTTTTGTGCGCGGCCGCGTGTCCCGCGCAGTGCATTTACATCGAAGCCGCGGAAAACACCGCGGAAAACCGCATCTCCGACGCCGACCGCTACGCCAAGGTTTACAACATCGATTATTCCCGCTGCATTTTCTGCGGCTACTGCGTCGAAGCCTGCCCCACGGACGCCATCACCCACGGCCACGGTTTTGAGCTCGCGCCTTACGACATCAATGCCATGATTTATCGCAAGGAGCAGCTCCTCGAAAGCTGGCCGCCCACAAAAGTCGCCACGCGCACTTCCTCCGGCGTCCCTGCCATCCACCAAGCCTAACCCGCGCTTCGCTTCGCCGCTGCGTCGCCTCCATCCCTGCGCGTCCTGAATTTTTAGAGACCCGTCCTAGCGTTTAACAGTTGCAATATATTTAGCTTGAATATTGATAAACCGTCTGGTACATCATTCAAAAGTCTCAATGAACAACGGACGGGTGGCCCTTTTCTATGATCGCAAAGGTTAAAGAGACTCGGATACTGCTCATCTGGGCTCTTGGGATATTAGCAGTGGCAACTCCAGCGCTCGCCCAGAGCACCGTTAATGTGCCAGCGAATCAACCAACAATCCAGGCAGGAATCATGGCCGCTTCCAACGGAGACACGGTCTTGGTAGCGCCTGGCACATACGTTGAAAATATCAACTTTCTCGGGAAGAACATCACCGTAACAAGTTCGGCGGGCGCCGCAACAACGATCATTGACGGCAATAATAACGGCACAGTCGTGACCTTTACAAACGGCGAAACCGCGCAAGCGGTTCTGAATGGGTTCACCATCCAGCACGGAGCTATACCGCCGGCTGGCGGTTTGCCCAACGGCATCGAGGTCAACAGTGCCAGTCCGACAATTACGAATAACGTAGTCACTAACAATCGGGGTTACGGAATCGAAGTTGACTATGGCGCGCCCGTGATACAGAACAACACCATCAGCAACACGACAACCGCGTACAACCCTGCTCAGGACTTTGGTTGCGATTATGACGATGGTTCGGGAATCTATGTGAACAATGTACCATCCAGTGGTTTTACGTTGATTGAAGGAAACACGATTCAAAACAACGTGGCTCACTGTGGTGGCGGCGGAATCAGGATTGCTTACGGACCGGTGCCCCACATCATTAATAATCGCATCTTGTACAACCAAACGCTGGGAAACGGTGGCGGCGGCATCTACATGTTTAACGGCGGACAGGTGTGGATCGTTCAGAACCTTATTGCCGGAAATATTGCCGCCTCTGAAGGAGGAGGTATCTGCATTTCAGCGGGCTCGGATGTGAACGGCAACTCCGGACCTGTCAACTCCTACGTCGTCAACAATACTATCGTCGGAAATACTATAGTTCCGAACGGTGACATTGGCAGCCCCGGGCTTATCGATGGCTCGCAGGTCGGCTTCCCGGGGTACGTGAGCCAGGCCGGACTGTACAACAACCTCATCATCTCTGCGGACAGCTACAACGCGGTGGCCTGCGACCCGCTCTATTCTTACTTGAGCGCGACGCCGCCAGTTGTCGCTGAAAGTGACGTGTTCAGCTTGTCAGGAATGGAATTCGGCGGCTGGTGTACCGCACAAGCCGGCATTAGTGCGGGCGTTTACCAGATTATCTCGGCGAATCCCCTGTTCGTGCAGGAGGGCAGCCAGTACTTCCACCTTGGGCCCGGCTCGCCCGCATTGGGGACGGGTGACCCAACAGCACCCGAGCTTCCCTCGACGGATATCAATGGTTCACCTCGGACGGAGATCAACGGTTCGGAAACAACGGTGGATATGGGCATTTACGAGGGAGCAGCGCCGAGTTCAGCGGCGGGCACGCCGTCCTTCACGATGCAGATCTCGCCGGCGACGCTGACCCTATCGAACACATCCGGGTATGGCGTAGCCGCGTTCACGAACGTTTTGATAACGCCCAGTGGGCATTTTTTCGGCATCGTCTCATTGCAGTGCACGGGATTGCCAAGCTCGGTTGGAGGGGCGTGCTTCTTTAGCCCTGTTAACGTTCCCGCCGCTGGCGACAATACTCCTGTGACTGTGCAACTGCTCGTAGAGGCGCAGGCCGTGACGGCACAGACGACAATGGTTCATAGACATGACCACAACTGGCCTCTCCACACGCGTGGTGCCTGGACCGCGTTGTTCCTACTCCTTTTCATCGGCCTCGCGCAATTGCGGTCACGTCGATGGTCTCCCCGGAGGACTCTCGCTGTTGGCGCCATCGCCTTTCTGCTGTCGTTAACCGTGCCGCTATGCTCCTGCGGCGGCGGAGCTAGCAGCGGCGGTACTGGTAACGGAGGGAACGGAGGAAACGGTTCTCCGTATTCCATCACAGTAGTGGCCACGGCGAGCGGAAATCTGCAGTCTACCCAAACCGCCACAGTCACATTCACCATTTCGAACTGAGTGAAACATCCGTGCGAACAGAAAGGATCGAGCACTAACGTCAGACCGTACTCCTCCGCCTGCCAATGCGGGTACCTCTTTTGCCTTGACTTTCACCTACCTCTCTGGTATACATAACCCCTCGGCTGGAGGGCCAGCCACACAATTCGTAAGAGAAGCGCAAGGCCGCCTTTGGGCGGCTTTTTTCGTTTAGGGAGCCTTCATATCGACCATCCGCCACGGCCAACTTCGCAAGCCACCACCAATCCATTCAATCGAAAGGAGAAACCACACGTGTCGAAAAGCCGCGCTCACCACAGATTAGTCCTCACCCCCTCTTTACTCGAAATCCTAGCCAACGGACGCACCCATAACGAGTGCCACGTGGCAGCCGCCGGCCTTCTTCAAGACCCTCCTGCCACAGAGCCTCAGCAGATCAAAGACGCTCGCACCTCCCGCTCCGCGTCCCGCGCCTTGCTCAAACACCGACGCGAAACCATTCCTGGCTTCGAGCGTCACAGCCGCAGGTGCCAGATCTGCCAGCGCAACGACGCCGACATGATCGAAGACTTTTTCGTCAACTGGTCCAGCGCCAACTGGATTCGCGAAACCTTCAAAGTCACGGGCGTTGACGCCATCTATCGCCATGCCCGCGCCGCCGGACTCGACGTCGCCCGCCGCCAGAACGTGCGCATTGCCGTCGAGAAGCTCATCGAGGAAGTCGATCACGTTACCGTCACTTCCTCAACCGTCCTTCGCGCCATCCGCGCTCTTTCCTGCCTCGACGACAATGGCCATTGGGCCGACCCTCCGTCTACCCACATCGTCCTCACCAGCAAGGACTTGCCTGTGCAAACCATCACCTCCACATCGTCCGGCTCATTTTTGGCCGATAGCGAGCCTCCAGTTTCTAATCGCTTAAGCTATGAAGAATTAAAACCGGGCGTAACTGACACAATCGAAAGGACCGGCAATGATTCTAATCGCTGAAAATGTCGATCTTGCAGGCCAAATTTGCATTTTCGGACACTCGCTTGGCAAGTTCAGGCAGAAGGTCAACTGCCGATGAGCGCTTTAGCGAAGAGAGTGACTCAGCGAGGGGTCACTTGCCACTCGTCACTTTTTAGAATTTCTCACTCCGCTTTTGAACATCGGCAGGGAATGGAGAGCTACGGGTTACAGACCGCAAGTCGTCAAGTGGCAAGCCGGTTCGCTTGCTCGTCACTGGTCACTTGTCACTCGTCACTTTTTCTTAGTGCGCGCTTCTTCGATGGGGGCGGCGGGCTCGGTCATGCGGTAGGGGTCGAGAATCTCTTTCATCAATTTGGGGTCCAGCAGCTTGCGCTCCAGCGCAATTTCCGTGACGGTCTTTCCCGTTTTGACACTTTCCTTGGCGATTTCCGCCGCCGCGGCATAGCCGATGTACGGATTGAGCGCCGCCGCTATCGAGATCGTCGCATTCGCGTAGTACCGGCAGCGCTCCTCGTTCGCCTTAATGCCGTCGACGCACTTCGTGGCCAGCACGCGCACGGTATTCGTGAGGATCCGCGCCGAGTGCAGAACATTCCACGCCATGGCGGGCATCATGACGTTCAGCTCGAGCTGACCCGCCTGTACCGCAAGCGCCGTGGTCACGTCCGCGCCAATGGCCTGAAATCCGACCATCGCCGTCAGCTCGGCCATTACCGGATTGACCTTGCCGGGCATGATGGACGACCCCGGCTGCAACGCCGGCAGCAGAATTTCCGCCAGGCCGGTGTTTGGGCCGCTCGAAAGCAGCCGCAGGTCATTCGATATGCGAATCAGTTCCAGAGCGAGATTGCGCAGCGACGAAGAGGCCGTCGCCATCGCCAGGTTCGATTGCATGGCGTAGCGCATGTCGTCCGTCGCGGTGAGTTTCTGGCCGGACACTTCACTGAGCTTCGCGACCACGAGCTTCTGGAATTTGGGGTGGGTGTTAACGCCTGTCCCGACGGCGCTGCCGCCCAGGCCCACTTCGCGCAAAAATTCCTGGGCGTCGCGAATGGATTTTGCGGCGCGATTCATTGCGGTCGCATAGGCGCGAAATTCCTGCCCGAGGCGTACCGGTACTGCGTCCATCATGTGCGTGCGGCCGGATTTCAAAATGCCATCGAACTCTTTGGCCTTGCGCGCAAAGGAGGCTTCCAACTCCGCGCACGAAGCCAGAAGGCCGTCGGTGGCGAGAATCGCGGCGAGGCGCATTGACGTTGGGAAAACATCGTTGGTTGACTGGCCAAAGTTTACGTGGTCGTTCGGATGCACCGTGGAATATTCGCCGCGCTTGCCGCCGAGAATTTCCGCGGCGCGGTTGGCGATGACCTCGTTCGCGTTCATGTGGAAAGAAACGCCCGCCCCTGCCTGGTAAACGTCGACGACGAACTGATCGTCGAGTTTGCCGGAAATGACCTCGTCGGCGGCTTGGACAATGGCGCGCGCTATATTTTGCGGAATGAGCTTCAGTTCGGCGTTGGCGAGGGCAGCGGCTTTTTTGACGAAGCCGATCGAGCGTATCAGTTGGGCGTCGGCGCGATACCCGCTGATCGGATAGTTTTCGATGGCGCGCTGCGTCTGACTTCCGTAATAAGCCTCGGCGGGCACTTGCTTTTCGCCAAGGGAATCCTTTTCGGTACGGTGATTCATCCAGTCATCTCCGGTGATTGCCGTGCAATTATCACGACCGCTTCTTGCGTGTTGTCGATCATTGCTGAGCGATCACGGAAACATTCGAACAACAGCAAGAACCTGCTTAGCCGCAAACGTCGGAGGCATGTTGGGTGTACGGATTTCGCTGCGTCACGCCTTGCGAATACCGCGACCGCATTTCCGAAATGCCTCCCGCTCCTAGTCCCCGCTCGCAATCCGATATCACTCAATTCGCAATGCGAAACCCAAATTACCGGGGGTCCAGCTTGCACCTCCAGGCTGCCTTGCGCACGCCGCACGAAAAGAAGTGCCGAGAACACACGGTAACTTAGGCAACTGCTATGGGGCAAGCGAAGCTTTTCGCGAACAAATCGAGTGTTCGTTGAAATGCACGCTGTGACGCTGCGGTGCGGGAAGTCTGTAGGTGTTCACCACCGGTCGCTCCTCCGCATGACTCAACTTCGACCTGCGCTAAAAATCTACCTCTAATATGTATTAGTGCGGAACGGAAGGGGAAGCGCGCGGGTGAAAGATAAAGCAAGCCCGAGGGAGAGGAAGACCACACAAAAGACGCGGGCCGAATAGGACGTGAGGGCTGAGCGTAGCAAAAGATGACGCAGGCTCGACGACCGGCAAGGGGATGGCGGCAGAAAGCGAAAGACAAGCAAGACATAGCAATCGCTGGTTGCTGGAAAGCGGGCATTGAAGGGGGAGCAGAAACCGACGAGCAAAGAGCAGACAATGAACAACAGGAAGGAGGGGCAAAACGACGAGCGGAGAAAGGGCAGCGAGAAAAACCAATGCGTTTCGGCGGGGCCAGCGAAAGAACAATCAGTGCCAAGACATTTAGTCGGCGGCATGCGGTCCACGCGCGCCGCCAGGTGGCGCGTCAGGCGATGCGTTTCGTCTTTTCGATTACGGGGGCTGCGCCGCGAGGGAGATGTGCCGGAACCTTGTCTGCCGCGTTGCGCAGGACGGGCATCACCGGACTTGTTCCAAGGGCAGGGAAATCGGGCGCATCCACATCACTGTTCACTGGCAGAAGCGGCAAGGAGATGCCCTCCGACCGGGCGGAACCGCTGCGCCGAACGCGGCGCGGGGGGCGTTGCATTGCGGTCTGGTGGCGCCTATGGGCGAGAATCCATTCTGCAAGGCGCGCTTGGATGTCGACTTCGATGAGCTCGTCCAACAGTTCGATCATGTTCTTGCGCAGATTTGCTCGGTCGTTTAGTCGCGCCAGTTCGAAGGACTCGAGCGACACCTTCGAACAGGTTGCAAGGTATTCGAGCATCGGTTTGGTGGTCTTCATCTGGATTGTCTCCAAGTGTCTCAACCAAAAAGTCCCCGATGCAAGGGCCGGGGACGTAAAGCATACAGTACATAGCAAGAAAGTCAATATCGAATATGGTTCGCGTCGATGACTCTCGCAATGGAGCGCAGTTTTCGCGACCGGTCGGCTCAGGAGGCCGCAACGATGAAACGGGTGTTTGCGTTGGTCACGCGGGCATGCGTCGAGCGTCGCGTCGCCCGATAGGCGCAGCTCAGTCAGGGTAGAGTTCTGTAAGTAATGGAACACACCGTCATTTTGGACGTCGGAGTGAATGAATTTGCGCGGCAAGCACCTCAATAGTGGGATTCGCGGCGGTTTGTGGGAGGACGAGCACCTCCAGCGCATGGGACCAGCGGTCTGGCTGTTCGGCTGGCTGGTGCACCGGCAGACCCGCGAGCGGCACGGCGTGGGATTAGTGCTGGCTGGATCGCCCCTGACCTACGAAATGATCAGCCAGGACACCGGAATGGCCGTGCGCACGCTGAAGCGCTGGATGGCGCGGCTTGTGCGCTGCGGCTACGTCCGCGTGAAACACACCTTATACAAGCGAATGATCATCCAGATCGCCAAGGCCAAGAAGTTCGGTCCGCAGCAACTGGAATTTCCACAGCAACAGCTCGGTTTTCCACAGGCCCCGTTTTTTGCGCGCAAATCAAAAGGGCCACTTCCGGCACCTAAAGCCGGGTCAAAAGGGCCAATCGTGGCCTCTTCAAGTAAAGAGAGAGAAATTGAATCTGAGAGACAGTACAGCGGCTTGCGCCGCGGTTTTCCTCCACGAACACAGATAGACAAACACGCCAGCGCGAACTCAAACCTCGCAAGCAATCCGTCGGTACGGCCTTACCCCAGGGGTTACGGACCAGACCGGAGAACGCTGCGCGAGATGGAAGTTCGGGCGGAACTGCGCGTGGGCGCTGGCCCGGAGATTCATCGCGAATGAGCGTCTAGGGGCGGCCCGCCTAAGGCGGGTTTACACCGCGAGCGGTTTTGACTGGCAGTTGACGATGCCGTCTGGAGGCAAACATGGCGACGCGAGGAATCTTGAAACGCGAGCTGGGGCATGGCGCGGAGCCGCGGCGTGGCTGGAGGCTCGCGTGGTACGAGCCGCGCCGGCGCGTCGGCGTATTTTTCCCGGCGCCGCTGCATTTGCTGGCGCGGGCGATTCGCGAATTGAAGTGGCGCTTCGCCGTGGCCTGGCGTGCGCCCACGCGCGAGCGTCAGGAAGTTTTCGATTTGCAGCGCGTCCAGCGCGAGGAGCAGAAACTCGCCGCGGAATTCGCCCGCGGCTATCTGCGCGGGTGGCAAGAGTGCATCGACGCCTGGGCTGAAGCCGTCGAAACCGTTTCGCACCAGGGCTGGGAGCATTGACGCGGCGTTCACGAAGAGCGCGAGGCTTTTCACGGCGAACGAGCGGCTGGCGGCCCGCGATTCGCAACGTTCCAGAAACACACAACGAAGTGAGTGCAATCGTCGGAGGAGGGAACGATGAAAGCGCGAGAAATCTTTGAAGTGTGCCATGCGCGGTACAAGGGTTTGCGGGCGTTTCTGGGCGGGCATATGGCGGCGATCGATTTAGAGTCACCCTCGGACGGTTATCACTGGCGCCCGGAGCGCGCCCGCGCGGAGGAGTACGTCGCGGACTTCGAAATGATCGCGGCGCGCGCGCTTCGGCGTCCCGAATGGCGGGGCCGGCTGAAGCTTTTTCGGATTTATTTTCTGCGCGGAGTGGAATACCGGCGCGCAATCACCTTGTGCGGCGTCGCGCCCGGCACGTTCGATTACTGGGTCGACGAAGTCAAAAAAGCGTGCGGCCGCGAATTCGACCGCACCGGCCTTTTCCCGCCTGGCAACTACTTCCGTTCGCGCGACCGATGCGAAGCGCAAAGCACGAAAGAGCAAAACGGTCGCTCTTCGCGGGCTGCCGAGTGAAAGGGCGACGCGAAGGCCGCCCTTTGGTGTCCTACGCGCTCAACTGGAGCGCGCTGCTCCGTCAAAACACAACCAACTTAGCCGGACGAGCACGGCGCAACGCAAGCCACGGCGCTAGTGCTCGTGGCTGTGGCGCCACTTCCAGTATTCGCCCTGTTCGTCCTGACTGCGATGTTTGAAATCGACGTGCTGCCGGTGGGTTTCCGTTTCCCATTGATTGTAATAAACCACCTCATCGTGGTTCCAGTAGTGATAATCATGATAGTAAGGGTCGTAGTAGCGGACGCGAGCCGCGCATCCAGCAGTCATCAGGAGCCCGAGAAAAGCAGCACTCACACAGATGGAACAAAGGCATTGGTAGATTTTGCGCATCTCGTTCGTCATCCTATCCGGGCCGGGCGCCCATCACATTTGTAGTTTGCCTGAACCGGCGCGATTGCGCCATCAGGCTTCAACTGGAGCATCCATCAGGTGTAACCCTACATGATGACGCAGGTTGCGCGCGTTACCTCTTTTTTTGATCTTTCTTCGCCTTTGACTTTTGCCCCGGTGCTGTGCCCTGCGCAGGCGAACTTCATCTCCTCATTGACTTTCCTCAGCCCTGTAAATAAAATCATGTACGTCCCGTAGCTTTCCGCAGCAATAGCAGTTCCTTGCTTCAGAAAATAGGGCGCAAGTGTCGGAGATTCCGGCGAGACCCACATGAGAAGAGACCTACCTCGGAAAGCGCGAGGACGTCAAAGCAAGGAGCGCCCGGCGGCGCGCGCGGGAAAGCCCGGTTCGCAAGGCCGCAACGGCTCTGCCGAAAAGCAGCAGCTCCCGCGCCAAGAAACAAACTCAAGCAACGACGTCCACCGCCTCGCCCGCCAGCAAGACAATCACGCCATCTCTCATTGGCTGGACTCGCCCGGCAGCTCGCGCGCGCTGATGGACCTGGTCCATGACGCGATCATCATACGCAATCCCGCCAGCCGCGTGGAATCTTGGAATGCCAGCGCCGCGCGCCTCTATGGCTGGACCGCCAAAGAAGCGGTAGGAAAAATTACTCACACGCTGCTCGACACCACGTTTCCGGCCGGCCTGGAAGCTGCCAACGAGGTGCTTTTCCGCGAAGGCTACTGGGAAGGTGAACTGCAGCACCGGCGTAAGGACGGCAAGCGAATCGTCGTCGAGAGCCGGCACGCGCTCCTGCGGGACGCGAGCGGCAAACCTCTTCTGATTAAGGAAATCAATCGCGACGTCACGCAGCAGCGGCGCCAGCTTAGCTATTTGCGCCTGCTCAACGAAGTGAGCGCGTGCGTCAACGAAGCGCGCACGGTCGAGGAAGCGTTGCGCCGGTCGCTGGCATCAATTTGCCTCCAGACCAACTGGTGCGGGGCCCGCGCCTGCACCGTGAATCGCGACAATAACGAAGAGATCCAGGACACTTCCGTGTGGTTTTTCAGGGACGACAAGCGCTTCGGTCCTTTCCGCGATGCTGTGGACGCCAAGCTGAAGTTCCCGCAAGAGAAAAATGTCGCCGAGCGCGTTCTCCGAAAAGGCAAGCCCGTTTGGATTCGCAACATTCGCAGCGATCCATACTTCGCGGAACTGCTTTCCGCAACCGGCGCAGCGCTGCAGTGCGCGTACGGCTTCCCGGTTTCCCCGGCGCCGAAGGTCGCCGTTGTCATCGTGCTCTTTTCCGATGCGCCGATGGAATTGGATGAAGCTTTCTCCGGCACTATGAGGGGCGTGGGGCGGCACTTGGGCCGCCTTTTCGAGCGTTTGGGCGCGGAAAAGGCTCAGCGCGCCCTTTCCGTTTCCTTGATGCGTGCCCAGGACGACGAGCGCCGCCGCGTCGCCCGCGAACTCCACGACAGCACCGGCCAGTACCTCTCGGCGCTGGCCTTGGCGATCGATGCCGCGCGCAACCATGGCGGAGCCGTACCTGCCGCTACGATCCGCAAGCTCGAAGAAGCTTCGGCAATCATCGATCGGTGCTCCGCCGAAGTCCGTACGCTTTCACATCTGCTGCATCCACCGCTGCTCGAGGAGCTGGGCCTATCCTCGGCGGTCAATTGGTATGTGGCCGGCTTCGCTGAGCGCAGCGGCCTGAAGCTGGATGTACAAGTTCCCGCGCGAATGGCGCGCTTCGATCCTCCCGCTGAGCTGGCGCTCTTTCGCGCACTGCAAGAGTGCCTGACCAATATTCACCGGCATTCCGGCAGCAAGACCGCCTCCGTGAAGATCGAGGCCGACGGCGATCGCTTGACCCTCGAAGTGCGCGACCAGGGGAAGGGAATTGAGCCGGAGACGCTCGGCGACTGGTTCGGAAACAAGCGGCGCACCGGCGTAGGCATCAGCGGCATGCGCGAACGAATGGCGGATCTGGGCGGTACGCTGGAAATTCACTCCAGCGGCGCGGGCACCGTCGTGCGTGCAACGATTCCTGTGCGGGTGGGAGCCGCTGCCGTACTTCCCACGGAAGCCGCCGCACCCGCCGAGCCGTCAAGGGCCGCACGGTCGCGGACGAAGGCGATTAGCGTTGGCGCGAAGTAATCCTGGCGTCCGCCCCGGAAGCGGAGCGCCACGCGGCACTTCGTACTTCTCGGGCGCGCAGCAGGCCGAGTTCAAGCGCGCCACATCTCGCTGCATCTCCAGTGCGTCCCGCAGGTGTTTCAGCGTTTCGTGAAGAATGGTCGCCGCAGCCTTGTTGCGCGGAATCGCCAGCCGGTAATGCATCCATTTTCCTTCGCGCCGCGCGGTGACTATGCCCGCCCGCCGCAAGTAGGCCAGATGGCGCGAAATTTTCGGCTGGCTCAGCCGCAGGATCTCCACAAAATAGCAAACGCACACCTCGCGGCCGGCGACCAGGTTTAGTAGCCGCAGCCGCGTGGGGTCGGCCAGCGCGCGAAACATGTCGTGAATCGCAGGGGCCTTCCGTGAGCGAGCCATGCCCGCATTGTACCACAACATATTCGTATTGACATATGTGATGCGGTCAGGCAGAATGCGCTACATATTCGCACACGCGGATATGTAGCCCGGGAGGCGCCATGGCCGACGGCGATGCCAGCGATATCAGGGGCGAACTGCAGCAAGAAGTGCAGAGCAAGTACGGCGAAGCGGCCAAGCGCGTCAGCGCCGGTGGAAAAGCCTGTTGCGGCGCTAGCGGACTCAGCGCCTGCGACCCCATCACCAGCAACCTTTACGACGAATCGCAGAAATCGGACCTTCCCGCGCAAGCCCTCGCTGCGTCGCTCGGCTGCGGCAATCCCACCGCTCTCGCGGAACTCCTGCCTGGCGAAACGGTCCTCGATCTCGGCTCGGGCGGCGGCATTGACGTGTTGCTTTCCGCGCGCCGCGTTGGCCCCAACGGTAAAGCTTATGGCCTGGACATGACCGATGAAATGCTGGCGTTGGCGCGCGAAAATCAGCGCAAAGCAGGCGTCGAAAACGTCGAATTCCTGAAGGGCGAAATCGAGAACATCCCTCTGCCGGAGAATTCCGTCGACGTGGTCATCTCCAACTGCGTGATTAATCTCTCCGCGGAAAAGAGCCGCGTCTTGCGCGAGGCCTTTCGCGTGCTCCGGCCCGGCGGACGTTTTGCCGTCTCCGACGTTGTCGTGCGCGGCCCTGTTCCGGCGGCCATTCGGCGCAGCGTGGAGTTGTGGGTCGGATGCGTCGCCGGAGCCATGGAGGAATCGGAATATCGCGCGAAACTCGCGGCCGCGGGATTCGGGGAAATCGAAATCGAACCGACCCGCGTTTATCGCCTCGAAGACGCGCGCCAGTTCCTCACTTCTGCGGGAATTGACGCCGACGCTATCGCGCCGCATGTCGACGGAAAGTTCGCCAGCGCCTTCATCCGCGCCCGCAAGCCGGGGCTTGCACGCCCAGCAGACACGAACGCCGCCGAGAAATCCTGCTGCGCTCCGGCATGTTGCCCGTCAGCAGAAAATCCCGCGTCATGAAGCCTAAAGTCCTGTTTCTGTGTACGGGAAACTCCGCGCGCAGTCAGATGGCTGAGGGCTGGCTGCGGCGTCTTGCCGGCGACCGTTTCGAGGCGCTGAGCGCTGGGGTTGAACCGAAAGGATTGAATCCCCTCGCCGTGGAAGCAATGCGCGAATTGGGCATAGACATTTCCGCGCAGCGATCGAAGGATGTCCGGGAATTTCTCGGCGCCGGCGTGCAATACGTGGTCAGTGTCTGCTCGAACGCAAAGGAAAGATGTCCTGTCTTCCCGGCGACGGTCAAGTCGTTGCATTGGGACGTGGACGATCCCGCGGCAGCGATCGGAACTCACGACGAAAAACTGGTCGCAATCCGCTGCGTGCGCGATGAGCTTGGCCGCTTAATCGAGCGCGAATTTCTGACCAAAACGGATGCGTAACGCCCTTTCGCGAAGAGTCGCCGCGGAGTTCGTCGGCACGGGGTTTCTCGTAGCGGCGGTAGTCGGCTCCGGCATCATGGGGCAGCGGCTGAGCGGCGGAAATGTAGCCATCGCGCTGTTGGCAAACACGATTGCCACGGGTGCTGCGCTGGTTGCGCTGATTCTCGCGTTTGGGCCGATCTCCGGCGCGCATTTGAATCCAGTGGTAACGCTCGCGGACGCCATGGAGCGGGGCATCGCGTGGCGCGAGGTGCCGCATTACGTCGTGGCGCAAATCACAGGCGGTATCTGCGGAACGGTTGCCGCGAACCTGATGTTCGGCCTTCCGGCCGTCTCCATTTCACAGCGTGTGCGCTCTGGCCCGGCGCAATGGCTCAGCGAATTCATCGCCACATTTGGCCTGCTGGCGATCATCTGGGGATGCGTGCGGCTGCATTCGAACGTTGTCGCGTTTGCCGTCGGCGGCTACATCACAGCGGCGTACTGGTTTACGGCGTCAACTTCGTTTGCGAATCCCGCCGTGACCATTGCGCGAACCCTCAGCAACACTTTCGCTGGCATTCGGCCGCTCGACGCCCCGGAATTCATCGTGGCAGAATTGGCAGGCGGTATCGCCGCCACAGTTTTCTTCCGCTGGCTCTCGCCTCGTTTGCCCGCCACAGCGAAAGACGTAGTGTTGGCTAGACCGAACTCTAGAACCGGATGACGAGAGCCTCGGAGATTTGGAAGTTGTGCTGATGGAGGGGTGTTCCCAAGGTTGCGCCTGGGTAGGTCACGATGGTGTCGCCGATGTCGAAGCGTAGCGCGGCATGTTTCGTTGGACGGTACTCGATGGCCTCGCCGTAGTTGAACGCAAAATCCGTCGCGCGGGTCAATCCCAGCACGGCCAACGGATTGGACGACGCGGGAGTCTGATAGGCAAGCCGCGCGGTAAACTGGGGGATGTTTGCCGCTACGGCGGCGGCCTCCGTTGCGGACCCAGCCTGCGTTTGGCCAAGCACGCTGCTGAAGTTCACAAATCCCGGCCTCACTTCGCTGTAAAGGCCCCAGCGGCGCGTCGTCGGCCCCAAGCGGAATCCGAAAAGCCCCTCCGTGGTGCGTCCACCGGTAGTTGTCGTGGATGGGTCCCCGTTATCGCCGAAGAAGTCCATTTCCGAATCGAACCCCAGCCAGCTGGAGAAGTTGTAGGTGAGGTTTGCGCCTAGCCCGTTGTCTTTCGTGTCGCAGCTCGTTGTCGTGGTGCATTGCGAAGGCATGCTCAGCGTCGCATAGTGCCCGCCAAGTTCCCATTTCGAGTTGTCTGCGAAATTTTGTGCGCGCGCCGTAGTCGGCAGGCAAATCACGAACGCAACGATGCCAGCGAGCGGAAATCCAAAATGCCTTCCGAGGGCCGAGGATGAAAAGCGCATGCCCATCTCCTGCAGGGAAGTCGGGGCGCCAAAGGCCTGCCTGCCGCGGCAGGCGCGGCCATTATCACTCTCGTCTGCCCCTCGCGCAAGCGTAAATCAGCTGCGAGAGAAGTCGGGAGGACCCGTCGCAGGCTGCTTCGATTTGACGCTTATTACCACGACAAAAGGGAAGTCGCCCAAGGAACACGGCGTCGGAGTAGAGCAGGTCGCGTACTTCGCGGGCCCGCGCCGGGCGGCGCAAGCCCGCACAAATGCCGAATAGCTTAAGCCCGCGCGAAGCGCCGGCGAATCACCGGTGCTAGGCCGAGAAGCCCGGTGCCAAGCAAAAACAACGACGATGGCTCCGGCGTGGATGAGGCTCCCGCGGTCACCACAACCGTACCGCCGTCGAGAGTGCCAATCTGTTCGCCATCCTCGTAAAAGAGGGAGAGAGTTTCGCTGCCAGAATTGATCGGGAACGTGCCGAGCAAAATATTGTTGGACGAGTTGTACGATTGGGGCCCAAAGAAGTCCCATTCGAAAGCGTTCCCGCCGGCGCTAAAGTCCACGTCGAACAGCCCGAGAGCACTCAAGGGATAGAACGTAATCGTTCCGCCAGTCACCACGGTGGTGCTGCCGCCAAAGCCGACCGTTATGGTTACGCCGTTATCCTGGAAGCCTCCGCTGACACTGTTCGGCACCGAAAAACTCATCGTAATCGGGTCAGCCTGGCCGCTAAATTGGCTCGAGCCAGTGCCGGCAGTGTAGGTGCTGGTCACCACAAAATTATCCACGCCGCTTGCGCGTGCCGCCGTCGACAGCACAGCAAAGGCCGCGACGCAAACTATCGATGCAACTGTGAGCTTCTTCATGGAATCACCTCCACCACGTGCACGGACTATTGCAACTGCGGTGCCAAAACGGGCCTGAGCGCAACACAGTGCAATACAAGGCTTTAGCGTAAAGGAGTCCGTCTCATTTACCTCGATTTGCGTTTTTGTTGTCCTACATGTGCAAGACATTGCGGCATTGGGCGCCCCACGCGGCCGTTTCGGCGCGCGCAAGCCTACCAGGCAAGGGGCTAAGCCAACCAACTCTCGCGCCGTGCATGGACTACGGAACCGTCCAGGTCGCGCACCCCGGAAGCGCGAATCGAGCTAGAATGGCGGGGCATCTGATAGCTTCGGGCGAGTCCCGCGTGAAAGCTCTGACAAGCAAGGAGTGGTGATGGTGGCGATTGCGATTCTTGGCGTGGCCCTGCTCGCGGTGATCCTCTGGGACGTCTTCGAGACGATCATTTTGCCGCGGCGCGTCACCCGCCGTTTCCGCCTGGCGCGCATGTTTTATCGCTCCACGTGGCGGCCCTGGCGCTTTGTCGCCTGCCTGCTCCAGCACAGGAAAAATCTGCGTGAAAGTTTTCTTGCCTATTACGGCCCGCTCTCTTTGCTGGCGCTCTTTGTGGTATGGGCGGTCGGACTGATCTTCGGATTCACGATCCTGCAGTATTCCGCCGGCTCGGCCATCAATCTCGCTCCAAATCAGCATCCCGGTTTCTGGAGCGATCTTTACCTGAGCGGAACCACTTTCTTCACGCTCGGCCTGGGCGATGTGACCCCGCGCACGGAAGCGGCGCGGGTGATTACCGTGTTCGAAGCGGGCCTTGGCTTCGGTTTTCTCGCCATCGTCATCAGTTATTTGCCGGTGCTCTACGGCGCGTTTTCCCGGCGCGAGGTGGAAATTTCGCTGCTCGATGCGCGCGCCGGTTCGCCTCCGAGCGCCTCGGAAATGCTGCGCCGCGTCGCGCAGCGGCAAAATCCCCAGGCCCTCGAGGAGAATCTGAGCGACTGGGAAAAGTGGGCGGCGGAGCTGATGGAAAGCCATTTGTCGTATCCCGTGCTCTGCTATTTTCGTTCGCAACACAGCAATCAATCGTGGCTCGCGGCGCTCACTACGGTGCTCGATGTGTCCGCGCTACTCATCGCCTATGGTCAGGGCGCACTGAAGTGGCAGGCCAAGCTGACCTTCGCGATTTCGCGCCACGCGCTCGTCGATTTGGCGCAAGTGCTCGGCACGCCGCCGCGCGATTTTGAAGAGGAGCGACTGCCGCCCGATGAATTGCAGGAATTGCGAAGGCTGCTGATTGCCGCGGAGCTTTCCACGTGCTGCCCCGAGGACGATGAGCGCCTCGCCGAGCTTCGCCGCATGTACGAGCCCTACGCCCGCGCGCTCTCGGATCGCCTGCTGATGCCCATCGGGAAATGGGCGCCGGAAGCAAAAGTGGTGGACAACTGGCGCACTTCCGCCTGGGCGCGCATCTCCTCAGCCGAATTCGACGCCTCCCCGCTCGCCGAGGCAGAAGAAAAAGAACACTTCTGAGCTTTGTCTTTGCGACGAAACGTGTCGCGCCCGCCAAAAACCTGTGGAAATTGGTACGAAAGTACCAGTTGCGTGCGTGATTTTGCGCGCTTTCTTGTTGACACCATTTTCTGCCTCTGCTACATACGCTCGCAACAGTAAAGAGAAGTCCTGACCATCGCTGTCGGTTGTTGCCCGTATATGTACATGGGTTTCCTGGCCCACCTGCTGAGGTTCAGTTAGTTCGTACGTGGGTAGCAGTATGCGCGCGAACCGATACGAGGAAGCATTTCCGGTGTGAATGGGCCCCCGCCCTCCCCGTAGTTAGTCAACTCGCTCACGTCGGTAGTGGTGCGCCTATGCGGTTTGTTCTGGTTGCCGACTAACCTCCTCGGGGAACGGCGAAAACCTCGAGGCTCGAAAGCAAGCAGCTCTGGGTGTGTCCAGACGCTGCGCAGAGGAGCGGAAAATGACTACACGTGCTAGAGAATCTTTCCGTCGGGAATTCGTGTTGGCGCTGCTGATTTGCATGGTTGTTGGCGGCGCGGGAATCCTGCAAGCACAATTCGTCGCGAAAGATCCCGGTCCACGCGGCGGGCCCGCAGCCGCGGGCGGCTACTATTCAACGCTCAACGCCAATGAGCAAGGCTATTTCGCTCAAGCGTTGGCGCGCTTCGGCGAAGTGGATTCCGTCTCGGGCAATCTCCCTGGAGAAACCGGGTCGGGCTTAGGCCCGGCGTTCAACGGCAATAGTTGCGCGATGTGCCACGCGCAACCCGCGGTAGGCGGCAGCAGCCCGGGCCTGACGAGTCCGCAAAATCCCATTCCGAATCCGCAAGTTGCTCTTGCGATTCTCGACAGCGCGCTGAACGTCGTGCCTTCATTCATCACCGCGAATGGACCGGTGCGCGAAGCTCGATTCATCTCGACCAACCCGAATAATCCGTCCGCCGCCCTGGATGGTGGCGTTCACGATCTCTACACCATTACAGGACGTTCGGACGCCGTTGGATGCTCGTTGGCGCAACCCAACTTCCCGGAGGAACTGGCCGAGCAGAACGTCATTTTCCGCATTCCGACGCCGCTGTTCGGTCTCGGTTTGGTGGAAAATACGCCGGACGCGACGCTGGAGGCCAATCTGGCAGCCAACGCTTCGCAGAAATCGGCGCTGGGCATCAGCGGCGTGCTCAACATCAGCGGCAACGACGGAACGGTCGCAAAATTCGGCTGGAAGGCGCAAAACAAATCGCTGCTGATGTTTGCCGGCGAGGCCTACAACGTCGAGGTCGGAGTCAGCAACGAGCTTTTCCCCAACGAACGCTCCGCCGTGGCGGGCTGCATTTACAACGGCACGCCGGAGGACGCCACCAACATCGTCAACCCCACGAGCGGTTCGCTTACCGGCACGGCATCGGAGATGAGCTCGGACATCGTGAACTTTGCCGCGTTCATGCGGCTCTCGGCCCCTCCGACGCCTGCGCCGCTGAGCGTTTCGGCTCAGGTCGGCCAAGCCCTCTTCAGCTCGGTCGGATGCGCGATGTGCCACACTCCATCATTGCAGACCACGCTGTCCCCGTTTACCGGTATGTCCCATGTGACCTACAATCCCTATTCCGATTTCGCGCTCCACCACATGGGCTCGAACCTCGCTGACGGCATCGTGCAAGGAAATGCGGGGCCGGACATGTTCCGCACAGCTCCGCTGTGGGGCCTCGGCCAGCGGCTTTTCTTCTTGCACGACGGGCGCACTGCCGACCTGCTGCAGGCCATCGAGGCGCACTTCAGCTCCGGCAACGTGTGCACCGACACTCGCAACCTCACGCAATTCGAGGCTAACGGCGTCTCCTTTGCGCCGTCCTCACAGAGTCAGGTATGTGGGTCAGAGGCAAACGCGGTGATAAAAAAGTTCAATGCTCTTACGCAAGCGCAGCAGCAGGAGCTGCTGAATTTCCTTCGCTCGCTGTAAGGGCGGTTCTGCGGCCGATTATTTGCCCAACTAATACTTTGGGTTACATGAGGCGGCGGTCACTCTTCTGTGTGTTGCCGCCTCTCTAACTTACCCTTCGGAGTACCGTGCACGCCGGCGTCGCTGCGCACAGGCAAGGTTTCGGTTGCCAAGACGCGAATTTTTCCGCAGAGTAGTCGCCGCCTGTCCCATGAAAATCAGGAAAGGGAGGGGAATTGGCCGACAGCCAGTCGCTGAAGGTGCGCCGCGCCTGTTTTTGGATGGTCATCGTTGCTCTCGCTGTGCGTCTGGCTGTGATGGCCTTTGTTTATCCCGGGCGGCTGAATCCGGTGCGCGACCATTGGAGATTTGCCGGCGAGGCCGGCCGGATTGCCCGCTCGCTGGCCGAAGGCCATGGCTTTGGCAATCCGTATTTCGCCCCTACCGGCCCCACCGCGTGGCTCGCACCGGTTTTCCCCGCGTTGCTCGCCGGCGTATTCAAGGTCTTCGGCGTTTACACCAAAGCCGCCGCACTCGCCATCCTCTCGTTGGATTGTCTGCTTGCCGCGCTGACGTGCATTCCTGTTTTTTTCATTGCGCGCCGAACCTTTGGAGCCCCTGCCGCGCTCTGGGCCGGAGGGCTGTGGGCGTTTTTTCCTTATTCCATCAACTTCGCTGCGGCTTTCATCTGGGACACGACGCTGGCCACGCTGCTCATGGCGCTTCTGTTTCTCGTTATTCTGAAACTCGAAGACTCACCGCGGTGGTGGCCGTGGTTCGGATTCGGGCTGCTCGCTGGATTTGCCGCGTTGACGAATGCCGTCACGCTGGCGCCGATCCCGTTTCTTTCCTTTTGGCTGCTCTATCGTTTCTGGAGGCGCGGCGAGCGATGGTTTGCGCCTGGAGCGGCGGCACTGTTGGCCGTAATTATCGTAGTAAGCCCGTGGTTTGTGCGCAACTACCGCGCCTTCCACAAATTCATCCCGGTTCGCTCCGGTTTCGGATTTGAACTGTACTGCGGCAACAACGCTGACTCGTGGCACTGGGATCCGCCGGGCTATCATCCGTCGGACAGCGAGAAAGAGTGGAGCGAGTATCAGCAGCTCGGCGAAGTCGATTACATGGGTCTGAAAAAACGTGAAGCCCTTGCGTTCATCGGAGCGCACAAGGGACTCTACGCGATTCAGACGCTCCGCCGCGTCGTTTACATTTGGACCGGCTTCTGGAGCTTCGGCCGGCGCTACTTGCGTGAAGAGCCATTCGATCCGCCGAATATTGTTTTTTGCACGGCTCTGACAGTTCTTGCATTTCTAGGATTGTGTCGCGCCTGGCGGAAAGGTGACGCCGCGCGCACGATGCCTTATCTGATCGTGTTTTTCTTTTTCCCGTTGGTTTATTATTTCACTCACCCGGAAGACTATTACCGCCGGCCCATTGATCCCATGATGGTTGCACTGGCTGCGGGCGCAATCGCCGGCTGGTCGCGGCGCAGCCGCAAGTCCCCAGTGCAGGTGAGCCTGAATGGCTGAGAGCAGCGACCGCCGCGCGCTTTTCTGGATGGTAGCCGCCGCGTTAATTTTGCGGCTCATCGTGATGTGCTTTGTTTACAGACAGCAACTGAACCCCGACCACGGTAATTGGGCCTTCGGATTCGAAGAAGGAAGAGTCGCCGCAGCCATAGCGAACGGCCAGGGATTCAGCAATCCGCTCTACGCGCCGACGGGCCCGACGGCATGGTTCGCGCCGGTTTACCCTTATATTTTGGCTGGCGTTTTTAGACTCTTTGGCGCCTTCACGAAGGCGTCCTGTTTTGCGATTTTGTCCTTCAACAGCTTGATTTCCGCGCTCACCTGCTTGCCGATTTTCTTTTTCACGCGCAAAAGCTTCGGCGCAGGCGCGGCGAAAGTCGCCGGATGGATTTGGGTGTTTTTCCCCGATGCAGTTTACGGACCGAACGGCCGGATTTGGGACACTTGGCTCGCAACGCTGCTGCTGGCGATTCTGTTTCTTGTTTTGCTGAAGCTCGAGCATTCGACTCGCATTCGGGATTGGGTCGGCTTCGGCCTGCTAAGCGGAATCGGTGGCCTGACGAGTCCCGTTTTGCTTTCCGTATTGCCTATTCTCGCGCTGTGGATGGTTTATCGTTTGCACCGTCAGCAGAAACGCTGGCTTGCTCCGGCAGTCGCCGCGGTGCTCGCTGTGATTCTCGTGGTGTCGCCATGGTTCGTGCGCAACTACCGGACATTCCACAGGTTCATTCCCATCGGCGACAGCATTGGGCTGGAGGTCGGGATCGGAAACAATGGCGAAACTTGGTTTCCGTATTCCGTGAAAGATGGCCCGTGGAACCCATGGAAGGGCGACGCGCAGTGGAAAGAATTTCAACGCTTGGGTGAGCTCGGCTACTTCGACAAAAAATCTCAGGACGGAACCGCCTATATCCGCAGCCATCCTGTTTGGTATGCGGGGATGGTGGTGCGGCGCATCGTGTACACCTGGACGAATTTCTGGAGCTTCAGCGAACGCTATCGCGCCACAGAGGCGCTCACGCCAGTGACCGTTGCTCTGTACTCGATCCTAAGCGCCCTCGCGCTGCTTGGACTGTGGCGTGCGTTTCGGCAGCGAGGAATTCTCGTGGCGATGCCGTACGCCCTCGTGCTGTTCTTTTTCCCCCTGATCTACTATTTCACTCATCCGGCGGAATGGTATCGCCGGCCCATTGATCCGCTTTTTGTCGCCCTGGCGGCGTATGAAGTCGTCGCGCTCGCCTCCAGGAAATCGCACCGCGATGGCAGAGTCGCCGCGGCCTCGTTGGTAACGTAAGCGGCCGATCGGTTCCGGCTGCGAAAAGCCACACACGGAACTCCGGCTGCTTCACGCGGACTTGGCGAAAACGTCGATGAACTTATTCGTTCGCGGATCGTGCACCTGATACCGAGCGGGCGCAACCGATACCAAGTGCGCGATTCTCTTCTTGGCTTCTTCGCGGCCCTTTACGGCTTCCACCCACAGCGGGCTGCCGTCCGGAAGGATGCGAAAAATGTCCAAGGTCTGCTCGTCTGCGGCCATGAGAGAACTCCCAGATAGTGGCTCCCAAACGTTCGCGTTTAGAGGGAACTGGTAAGGCTGGTACTGTACTCTGCATGCATTATTTCGTCAATATCCGACAGCGCTGCCATTCCGATCTCGACGGCGCGCGAGTGCGACAAAATCGGCGCGTGCGCGCCTCGCGTCCGCGAGCGACAATTGCGCGTACTGCCAATCGTCGCGGCGCGGAAAAACTGCTGGCGTTTCTATCGCTTGCGCGTAGAATGGCTTCGCTGAGAGCCCACCCTCCCTTCTGGCCCGGCGCCCGGGAGAATCCGCATGAAGAAACGGTTTCAATGCTCCGACGTCATTCCCGGCTGTGATTTTGTTGCTCACGGCGTGAACGAAAATGAAATCATCATGCGCGCAACGCGACATGCCCGAAGCGCCCACAACGTCACTTGGATGACCCCAGACCTGCTCAAACGCGTCCTGGCGGCCATTCGCGACGAAGAGTCCGTCAGCGCCGAGGGCTAGCTGCGGCGGGTCTAGTTCAGCGCCTGGCGTTTCGACGTCGCGCCCATGCTCTCTTACGTGCGGCGGAAGCCGGCGATGGTCATATACGCGCCAATGATGAAAGCCAGCACGATATAAACGTAGAATAAGTGCCCATAATGCACCGCGCCCAGCAGTTCCGCCAAGTCTTGGTGCGGCAGCGCCAACACCGCTACGCCGCGCAACAGGAACACCCAGCCCGCCAGCGTAACCAGCACCGGCAGCAGGCCGCCCTTCCACACGTTGTGGCTGAGCACAATCGCCAGCCCCGCCGCAAGGCTGATAAAACCAAGCACCATCAGCAGTGGCGCGCTCTGCACCATTGCCGACACCGTTTCCAGGATTGCTTCCTTGCGCATGGCAATCGACACCGCGACGATCACGGTAAACAGCCCGATCAGTTTGCCAAGAAACTTCGTATGTGGCATGGCGTCCTCCGTGTGAATTTGCTTCTCCCGGCGTTGAAGGCGCGCGTCAACTGTTACGCCGCCCGCGTCCAAGCCGCGAGGAGTTCACTCCCGGGCCGAACTTCACATCGGTAAATCACGGAAAGAAAATTCCTGAGTGATTCCGCTAAAAGCCTTGCGATCCAGTTCCGCATACGGATAAACGATGTAATTTACCGCCCCGCCGGCTTGCGCAGGATCGAGAGTCAGGTCGCGGCCCCTGGTGAATCGCACGCGATTCGGATCGAGCGCGCCAAAATAATAATCGTGCTTCGCCGGATTTTGCCATGCCTCCGAAGCATCGATGGGAATCCAGCCCGTGCCCTGGATGTAAAATTCCGCCCAGCAGTGGTAGCCGCTCAGTTTTCCTTCATCCTGTCCCGGCGGTATGGCGAATCCGATTTCGAATCGCGCCGGAACTCCCGCCGCGCGCGCCATGCCGATGAAAAGCGAATGAAAGTCCGTGCAATTGCCGTGATGCATGGTGCAGGCGAAAATCGCGTCGCCGTGGCCCCAGCCGGTGCCGTCGTGATCGTAGTGCATATGCGCGATCACGTACTCGTAGATCTTGCGCGCCTTCTGTAGCGGGTCGGAAAGGCCGGCTGTTTGCTCGCGCGAAAGGTCGCCGATCATTCCATTGATCGGAACCAATCGATCCGGCAGCAGGTAACGCGCGATACCTGGCGCAAAGGAAGGCGGAGTCGCAGGGTCGCCTGCGGGCAGCGCCACTTTGTACTCGTCTCGGCGCGCATCGAACGTGAGTCGAATGTCAAACGGGGCGCGGCCCGCACTCGCAGCGGTGAAATCCAAATACGCGAATCGATTGCCATCCTGCGCCGCGTGCGCGATGCGGTAACGCACTGGACTGTCGATATGGATATCGCTGATGCGCTGGTGCGCCGCGGTTTGCGGCAGCGGAATCCAGATGCGCATCGCATGGCTTCCCGCCGGAAGGGCCGGAACGTGAACAATGTAGGTGAACTCGAAACTGCGCGACGGCGGCGCCGTCTCCTCGGCCGCTCGGCCGTGTGCTGCTCCCAGAGGCACAGCGCAGGTTGCCAATAAAAGTCCCGCCAAAATCGTCAATCGCCGCATGGCCATCCTCCCGGCCAGCATTCTAACCCCAACCGCTGTCTGGCGACACGGGGCAAACCGCCGTATACTCTGCGCCCATGCTCAGCTATTCGCGCGGGCCGGCCAGCTCGCTGCTCGAACAGACAGTCGACCAGGCATTCCGCGAAACGGTGCGGCGCGTTCCAGACCGCGACGCGCTGGTTTCCGTGCATCAGAAAATCCGTCTCACATTTTCGGCGCTCGATCAGCTTGTGGAACAGGCGGCGCGCGGCCTTTCAGGATTGGGGCTAACTGCCGGAGAACGCGTCGGCATCTGGTCCGCCAATTGTGCTGAGTGGGTGATCCTGCAGCTCGCCTGCGCGCGCTGCGGGCTGGTTCTGATCAACGTCAATCCGGCGTATCGTGCACATGAGCTGGCATTCGTCCTGAAGCGGTCGCGCCTGAAGGCATTGTTTCTGGCGGAAAAAGACGCTCGCGCAGACTATCGCGAGATTTTAGAGCTTGCCCGCGGGCAACAGCCTCTTCCGTTCGAACATGTCATCTATCTGCACGCCGATTCTTGGAACAGCATGATTGCCGGTGGCTGCGATTTGCCAGCAACGCAGCTATCGTGCCATGACGTCGTCAGTATTCAGTACACTTCCGGAACCACCGGATCACCAAAGGGTGTTCTGCTCACGCATCGCAACATTCTGAACAACATGCTTCTCGGCGCGCAGAAACTCAAGCTCACCGAGGCCGACCGTATCTGCCTTGCGGTGCCCATGTACCATTGTTTTGGGTGCGTCATCGGCACCCTGGCCATGGTAACCACAGGCTGCGCTCTCATCATGCCCGCGCCGCAATTTGATCCGTCCGCGACACTCGCTGCCATCGCGGCTGAGCGCGCCACCATCATCTACGGCGTTCCCGCCATGTTCATTGCGGAGCTAGAGCATGCGGAATTTTCGAAATTCGATTTGACGTCTCTGCGTGGCGGCATCATGGCTGGCGCGCCATGCCCCATCGAAGTGATGCGCCGCGTCATCGGCCAAATGCACTGCGGCGGCATGCTCGTCGCCTACGGCCAAACGGAAAGCTCGCCCATCATCACCATGTCCAACATCGACGACGCCATCGATTTGCGCGTCTCCACCATCGGCGCAGCCATGCCGGAGACTGAAGTCAAAATCGCCTCACTCGTGTCTGGCGAAACCCTGCCCGTCGGCGAGCAGGGAGAGCTCTGCACGCGAGGGTACCTGGTCATGAAAGGCTACGACGACGAGCCCGAAGCGACCCGGCAGGCGATCGACACCGAAGGCTGGCTGCGCACTGGCGACCTGGCCGTGATGCGCCCCGACGGCTATTTCCGCATCACCGGCCGCGCCAAGGACATGGTGATCCGCGGCGGCGAGAACATATATCCTCGTGAAATCGAGGAGTTCCTTTACACTCACCCGAAAATTGCTGAAGTCCAGGTCGTCGGCCTTCCTGATGTGAGCCTGGGAGAAACTGTCTGCGCCTGGATTCGCACGAAGATCGGCCAGGCGGTCACCGAAGAGGAAATTCGCCAGTTCTGCTGCGGAAAAATTGCGCACTTCAAAATCCCGCAGTACATCCGCTTCGTGGACTCCTTCCCGGCGACCGTCACCGGGAAGGTTCAGAAGTATAGAATTCGCGAGGTCGAAATTCAGAGGCTTGGCCTCGAGCAGGCCGCAAAAACCGAGACGGCTTAGGAACGCGCCGCCAAAGGCCGCATCGGAATGAGAATGGGCGGCGACACGCACTTACATGGGCTTCGCGCGTCAGCGCGACCTATACCACGCGAGCAGGCGGCTGAAGAGCTGCATGCCCAGAAAGCTTGCGATGCCTGCCGGCCCGGAGAAGGGAACCGTGAGCGCCGTGCGCACAGCGTTCGCTTCCGCCTGCGTTTTGTCCTTCTGGATGCGCGCGTCCTCAGCATCTTTTATCGTAAAGTGCTGCGCCCAGAAAAAGGCGAAGTCTTCGCCGCATACGTCGCACTTGCCGCCATGCGCTTGTGTGTGCTCGCACTTTGGGCATTTGAAAATCAGCGTGGCGTGGCAGTTCGTGCAGAATTGCACGCCGTCCGCATTCGCCGTGCCGCACTTCGGGCAGTCCATGCCCCATAGTAAAGGGAACTGCCGGAATTATCGGCCGCCCACGCCAACCCGTCGCGCAATCGACAACTGGACCTTCGTACCAGTGCCCAAGCCAGCGCCACTGCGCGATTTTCTCTCTACGTCTTTGGCGCCCCCTCGCCCGAATATGCGAGCGCCCGCTTCGCCCAGGTGGTCGTCGGGAACTCGGCGCGCACTTTCTTGCTCCATTCCTTGAGCGCGGCGGCGTCGTGCGTCTTCATGTATTGCGCAACCGCCGCCCAATAGCCTGCCTCGGGCGCGAATTCGGTCTTCCGATCGCGCGCCGCTGCGGAATGGAATTCACGCGTCGCGTCGTCCCATTGTTTTTTATGAAACGCGACGCGCCCGCGCCCGAAATCGAGCTCCGCCAGAAAATTCGCTACGGGCAAATAGCCCTCGAAACGGTAGTGCTCCTTGCCTTCGGGATCGAGAAACATCAGCGTCGGCGTCCACTGCACTCCGAAGCGGTGAAACGCGGCGGCGTTTTCCTTGACGTGGATTTTCACGGGGATGAAATTCGCGGTGATGTAGTCGCCGACTTCTTGGTTCGGATAAACCTCGGCATCCAGCCGAGCGCATGCTCCTCAAGCGGGCGCGGCGCTGAAATCCAGCAGAACTAATTTCCCGTTATCCTTCGCTTGCGCCAGCGCTTCATCGGGGTCTTTTTGCCATGTGAAAGCCATGCTTCCTCCTTTGCTGTCTGTTATGAATTTCCAAGCTCCGACACCATATTCCACTTCGTGATTTGCGTGGGACGCTGCAAAAACTGACTCATATTTCTGCCGAATTCGCGAAGGTGCGCCGAGTTAGCGTGTGCGTCGAGGTCCGCGGCGCTCTCCCAGTTCTCGTACATCACGAACTGGCACGCATTTTCCTGAGACTGATGCAGATCGTAGTTGATGCAGCCTTTTTCCTTCCGTGTTTGCGCCACCAGGTCCAGCAGCGCCGTCTTCAACCGTTGCTCTTCGTCAGCCTTCGCAAATATGTGAGCAATTACCGTAAGGTTTTTCTCCACCGATCGCCTCCGCCGGACGTGCGAGAAACTCGACGCATACCGATGCTAATTCTGGTGGTGGTCAGTTTGAGAATCGTGTCTTAGAGCGCCCCAAAATTCTGCATCGAGCCCAGACCCAGAGGTGTTTGGTGCGCCGGGTGATAAAGACCAATCCGGGAGCCGCTGGGCAACTGAACGGTGGTACTGTCACCCCACGGTTGCTTCTGAATTTCAGTGCAGGCAACTCTCTTGACCTCCAGGGACTTGATAACTGAAGGCAAGTCGTTGCACATCAAGAAGAGAACTGCTCCAAGCATCTCACGCCCTCCGTAAACGGGTGGTGAATTGCCGCTCAACGGGTGGAGTGCCACTTCTGATGGTGGTAACGCGAATATAAGCCAGCCACTACCGTCATCGACATATCGGAATCCGAGAATATCTCTGAAAAAAACGCGGTCTGCTTCGGGATCGCTACTGTAGAACACAAAATGGGCGCCAACAATCATCCTCATTCTCCCTTTAGGCACCATTAGCCTTAAGGCTTTCATTCATCGTCCGAGACGAAGCTTCGGTCAACGCGGGCGGGTTTTCAAAGTGACCCACTACCCTAATTCTACAGCGAGTCTCCTGCAAGCGCCTCACGGATTTTCTCGCAAAAGTCTAGCGTTCCACCTCACATTTGTATTGTCATCCATGCGCGCGGTGGTATAACCCTGCACAGCGCCGCAAATTTGCGGACGGAGGTTGCGCGACAAACAGAATGGCCATCTCTTTGCCGTGGACGCAACCGCAGTCGCAGCCAGGTCTACAAAAAGGCCCGCGCGTCGCGGTTCGCGGCAAGCTCACCGTGCTCACCCTCGCCGCTGCCACTTTCTTCATGGTTTCCGGCGGTCCGTATGGACTCGAAGACGTCGTGCAAATGGCCGGCTATGCCGGCGCCATCGCGATTCTGCTCATCACGCCGCTGCTCTGGAGCGTTCCCACCGCGATGATGGTCAGCGAACTCTCCAGCGCCATACCCGAAGAGGGCGGCTTTTACATTTGGGTGCGGCGCGGCCTGGGTCCCTTTTGGGGATATCAGGAAACGTGGCTCTCGCTCGCCGGCAGCATTTTTGAAATGGCGCTCTATCCCACGCTGTTCGTCGACTACCTCGGCCACTTCGCGCCTGCGCTCACCAGCGGCCATCGTGCCATCGCCATCGAGCTTGCTCTGATCGTCGTTTGCACTTTGTGGAACATTTGCGGCGCGCGCGCCGTCGGCGAAGGTTCCGTCTGGATGTTCGCAGCCTTGCTGATTCCGTTCGTCGTATTGGTGGCCCTTTCCATGTCGCGTCATGTCGCGTCAAATGCCATGTCTGCCGCTTCTCCTGCGCATCCCGCCATCCCTCACGCGGACATTCTCGGCGGCATTCTCGTCGCCATGTGGAACTACATGGGCTGGGACAACACTTCCACCGTTGCCGAAGAAGTCGTCCATCCGCAGCGCACCTTCCCGCTGGTCATGCTCCTGACGGTGACGTTCATCACGATCAGCTACATTCTTCCTGTCGCCGCGGCGGCCCACGCGGGCATCAGCCCGCTCGGATGGTCCACCGGCGGATGGGTTGACGTGGGCCGCGCCGTGGGAGGGAACTGGCTTTCCATTGCCATCGCCGTCGGCGGAGCCATCGGCGCGATCGGCACGTTCAACGCGCTCACACTTTCGTTCACGCGCCTGCCGCTGGTGATGGCCCAGGACGGCTATTTGCCGAAAATCTTCGCGCGGACTTCCGCGAAAACCGGAATGCCCGTCGTGGCCATCACCGCGTGCGCCATCGGCTGGGCCGCGTGCCTATTTCTGAATTTTGAGCACCTCGTCATCATGGACGTGCTGCTCACCGGCATGAGCATCCTGCTGGAATTTTGGGCGCTGGTCGGCCTGCGCATTCGCGAACCGAATCTCGCGCGGCCTTATCGTGTGCCTGGGGGATTCGTCGGCGCAATCCTGATTGGCCTGCCGCCGCTGGCATTGATGATCGCCGCCTTCGTGCGCAACCGCAGCGAATCGATCGGCTCGACCAGCTCCCTCGCCGTGGGCCTTGTGCTCATCGCCCTCGGCCCCATTTTTTACTTCCTCACCCGCCCGCGCACTCGCGCGCTGTAGCTCAGGTCCCTTTTGCGCGCTTTGTGCGCAAACTGACCTGAGGCGGTTGAGGGTTGCTCGCCGCCGATCACTTGTTGCTCGTCACTGCTTCTTCGTCAGCGTGGCGCCAGGAGGCGCCGCCAAGGCAAAAACCGACCTTACCTCCGGCGGCAAGTTGTTCATGTGCCCGATGAACGTAACCACCTGCCAGATATCCTGATCGCTCAGCACATTTTTCCACGCCGGCATGCCCGTCCAGCGCACGCCATGCTGCGTGATGTAATAATTGTCCTGGTCACCCATGTCCGCCGCATCGGTCATGAACTGCGGAGCTGGGGGATTGAGCGATTCCGCCAGCGGCGACCTCGGGCGTGCGGGATCGCCATGGCACAGCGCGCAGTGGCTCAGATAAACCGTCGCGCCGCCGATAAGATTCTCGTTGGTCGGCTGCAGCGGATTCGTAACCTTTGGCGCGTTCCGCTCGACGCTCGCATCCATCGCGCCGCCCGCCAGGTGCCTTTCCATCCCCGAAGGCGGATTATCCGCGCGCATGTCCACGCGCCCCGTTTCCACCACAAAAATCCCTACCAGAATTATGACTATAATTGTGAACAGGACGCCCAGTATGAATCCTTTCATCGTCTCCTCCTGCGTGCGATCCTAAGCTCAACGGCTGCGCCCGGCAAAATGTCCGCGCCAGCGTAACATGGAACCGGATGGCTGCCACCGCTGAACCAGCCGTGTAAGGCGCGACACCTCGGCCAGAGCAGGTCGGTTTCCTTTATGATGCACAAACGAAGTGGGTTAGCTCTTCACTTGGCCGTGAGTTCAGGGTACCGATTTGGAACACCCGCCCAGCCCGACGATTGACCCCAGCGCCATCCTGCCCTAACCTGCGTCCAGCTGGGAATTCACAGTAAACACCACACTTACAGTCAGAAGGCCGGCGATTCTCGTTGCCCAGTGCTGCTTTGGGCCCGAGTAAACAGATGCTGCCTTGCTGCCGGTAAAACCAAACAGGAGGTACGGATGAAGACCATGAAAACCATTCTCGCGGTTCTGGCGTTCTCGCTTTTGGCCGTCGGTTCGTACGCGCAGGACGCGCCCAAGGCCGACGTTTCCGTGGGATATTCTTATCTGCACTTGAACAGTTCGGACGGCTCTTCGAGTGCGAATCTGAACGGTTTCGACGGATCAGCCGCCTTCAATCTCAATAGTTGGTTCGGCGTCGTAGGGGACTTCGGTGTGTATCACGGATCCCCGAGCGGCGTGAGCGTTACCGCTACGTCATATACGTTCGGCCCGCGCATCTCGATTCGCGCAACCAAGAAACTGGTGCCTTTCTTCGAAACCCTTTTTGGCGGCTCGCACTTCTCGGCATCATTTAGCGGAGCGTCTGGCACAGTGAATCCGTTCGCCTTTGGCTTCGGCGGTGGGGCCGACCTATCCATCATCCATAGCAACAGGATTGCGCTGCGCCCGCAGGTGGATTACTTCGGTTTTCGCGCCAATGGCGACACGGAAAACAGCGAGCGCGTCTCCATCAGCCTGGTCTTCAATTTCTGACCAATTGCTTCTCGGAGTGAGTTCCCAGCGAACTTGATTCACATCTCAGGTACGCCGCGACCGGGGCGTCGCGGCGTACCTGACTCTATTTCCGGGCCCAGGCTTGCACCACCGTCGTTACCACGAGCAGGATCGTCTCATCCTCCGCGATGGCGCGCATCTCCTCGCAGATCTGCTCGATGTCCTCTTCGCGCGCCACTCCCGCCTCGACAATCGCGGGGATCGCTTCGCGCAGCGTCATCTCCCAAAACCGTTTTTCTTCGCCGCGCAAAAATACCGGCTGTTCCATTTTGATCTCCGGCGCGGAGAATCCCGCACTCTGAAAATACTGATGGAGCTTCGCGCCGGCATTCGAATCGACTCCGCGCTTTGCGTCCATGATGGGATAAATCTCCGACAGCCGCACATAAGCCCGCGTCTCTGGATACGTGGCAATCGTGGAAGCAATAAAATCTTCGCACACCAGCACCCCGCCGCTCTTCAGTAGGGAACTCATCTCTTCGAGCGCCGCGACCGGATTGGTCAAGTGGCAAAGCAAAAATCGCGCGTAGACCAGGTCGAACGCTCCGCGTGGCAATCCCGTTGCCGTCGCCGTGCCTTGCCGGAAGAGTGTGTTCTTCACTCCCGCGGCTTCCGCTTTCGCTCGGGCGATGCGCATCTGTTCTTCGCTCATGTCGATGCCCGCCACCGCACCGCTTGGCCCCACGCGCTCGGCCATCCACATCGCGTTGAGTCCAATGCCGCAGCCGATATCCGCGACTTGCCAGCCGGGCGCGAGGCCGGCCCTCGTCAGCAGCGCGCGTGTCGTGGGATGGAAAATGCGGTCGAGCAGCCGCAATCGCTCCGCTGCTGCTTCTCCGGCCGCGAAGATGTACTTGCCGCGCGATTCCGGGTGATCGGAAGGAGTTTTCAACATCGCGACCTCTCAGGTGCTGGACGGGCGCGTCTAGATTCCTGCAGTAAAAAGCCCAGGGCAAGTGGAATTTCCGGCGCTGTTGGCTTCAACGGTGAACCTTGGTGATTGGGCTCGCGCCGCGCTCAGGTGTCCCGGCGCAGGAAAAATTTAATCAGCGAATAGCCTCCCGTTATCGGTAACAGGAACGCCTGCTTCCAGGCCGCCACATGGTCCTGAACCTTCTCGTGCTCGTGCGTCGCGCGCGCCTGCTCTTGCGCCACCAGCATGGACGCGTACTTCGCGAAATCAACGCCGCACTTATCGCACGCCCCGCCGTGCCGCTGCGTCGCCGCACAGGAAGGGCACTTGTAGAGCAGCGTGGCGTGGCACCGTTTGCAGAACTGCGCCGTGTCGGAATTCGCCGTCTTGCACTTGGGACATTCCATGTGCCAATTGTACGTAGAATCGTGGCGAAGGTGCGGTGCGTTGCGCGCCCATGTGCCGCTGGTGCGACCTGTTCTTCCGAGCAGGTGACACCCGTGTGAAGCAGAGCACACCGTGCTTCAATTTAGCTTTGCTATATACAGCGTCCCTATATATAATCCCATGTCATGATCAGCCCAAACGTCAAGCGCGGTAGTGCGGAACTGGCCATCCTTTCCCTGTTGGCAGATCGCCCCTTGCACGGCTACGAGATCGCCAAGCGCATCGACCGCGACACGCACGGCGCACTGCGCTTCACCCTTGCTTCGCTTTACCCGCTGCTCTACCGCCTGGAAGCGCGCGGTTGGCTCCGCGCCACGTGGGGCGAAACGCCATCGGGACGCTCGCGCCGGTACTACCGCCTCACCGCGGCAGGGCGCAAGAAACTTGCGCCGTTGCGCAAGGAGTGGAAAGAACTGTTCCGCGCGCTCGCGCGTCTCGCGGAGGCTCACCATGCCTGATTGGGAGCGGGAAGCGCAGCGCCGGCTCGAAAAGACGAAATTTCCTGCCGCCGAACGCGAAGAAGTCGCCCGCGAGCTCGCCGGTCATCTCGAGGATTTGTGCGACGACGCGCGCACCCGCGGTCTCGCCGAATCGGCCGCCACGGAATGCGCGTCGGCTGAACTTTACGAAGATGCGAGGCTCGGCCCGAAACTCTGCCGCGCCCGCCAGGAGAACACCATGAACGACCGCACCAAACGTCTCTGGCTCCCCGGCTGTATCATCCTCCTCGCCAGCGCCGCAGCCCTCGCGCTTCTGCAACTCGCGGGATTCTCTCCCTACTTCCCGCGCGCCTGGGCCGGCAACGTCGGCGCCGAGCCGTTCTTGCATGACTCGCTGATGATTTATGTTCCCTGGCTCTGCGTACTGCCATTCTTGGGCGCCGCCGGAGCATATTGGTCGCGACGGACCGGAAGCGGACCCGCTCTGCGGATCGCAGTCGGAATTTTTCCAGCGATCGTCTTCTTGGCAACTTTCCTGGTGTTTGTGCCCGTATCTTTGGCGATTGACACGCTGCCGGCAAAAATCTTCCTCCCGGCATTTGCAGGGCTCATTTTGAGTTGGGTCGTGATTCCCGGCGCGGCATTGCTGCTCGGCGTCTTGCCGTTTCTCCGCGCCGGTTGCGCTCAACGGCGCGTCGCGTAACCAATCACCGCGCGATTCTGCGCTTCGCGCTTATTTTCGCAGCGCGAAAAACTGGTTGAACGGATTCTGAATCGGCAGCTTCTCGAAGCGCGTGAATCCCGCCTCGCTCGCCAAGGCGCGCGCGCCGCTTTCGCCGATCACCGTGCCCAACCCTGCGCCGTTATGCGCCAGCGAGACGGTCATGCAGTGCATCGGGCTGATGGAGTGGAACATCTTGCCCACCGGATTGCGATTCTCGTACGCGTTCGCCGTTGCGTTGGGCTCCGACCACACATATACGCCGTCATCAGCGAGCGCTTCGCGGATCGCCCGTAAAGTTGCCTTCGGATCCACCATGTCGTGGATGCAGTCGAAACTGCAAATCAGGTCGAATTTCCTTCCGGCGGGAATTTCGTGCGCTGCTGCCTGCAGAAATTCCACGTTGCTCAGGCCCTGGCCGGCCGCCAGTTTGCGCGCGCTCTCGATGCTGGGTTTGTGGTAATCAATGCCCAGCACTTTCGACTTTGGGAAGCTCTTCCCCATGATCACCGTCGATTGTCCGCGGCCGCAACCGATGTCCGCAATCGAAGCGCCTTTTTCAAGACGCGCCACGAGTCCGGGCACCGCGCCGAGCCATTCCTTCTCCAAAAAGTTCAGGTATCCGGGGCGAAACATCCGTTCAATGGCGTGCGGAATCTCCTCGCCAATTTCCGCGTAGGATATGCCCCCTCCTTTGCGGAAAGCCTCGGCGATCTTTTCGATATTGCAAATCGATGGTGCCGCGAACTGAAGGACGCCGCCCACAAACATGGGGCTGTCTTCATTCGCCAGCACGAACGCCTGCTCCTCGCTCATGCGGTACATATCCGTGGTCACGTCGTAGTCGATGTATTCTGCGGCCACCATGGCGCGCAGCCATTCGCGCACATACCGCTCGTTCAGTTGCGTCCGCGCGGCAAGGTTCGGGCTGCGCATCGGCCCCGCCCCGGCCATCGCTTTGAACAATCCCAGGCGGTCGCCGATGTACCCCAGTGCCACGGTAAATGCGCCGCCGGTGTCTCCGACGACGCGAAAGGCTAACTCTTCCACCTTGCCTTGATTCATGGCGTACGCTCCTTCGTAAAGCTCCAAATTAAGGGTTGCTGCTTTGGAGGGAAACTGCGTCTTACGTAATCTTCAGCGGCGGGCGTCGCGCTTTGCCGGGGTTGCGACGGCATCCCAACCGCGAAGTGGTCAGAGTCTACGCGAGAGCCGGCGCGGTGTCAACGCAAGACCAGCCGCGCCACGCCGTTTCGAAACATTTGTTTCGAAAGCCGCTCGAAACCTATTTCGCTGGCCCTACGAATCCGCTTTGTCCCCCCGAAGCATCCATGGCCTGGGCCATCGGATCCATTTTTCTCGCCACTCTCTCCTTGATTTCGCGAACGGCTGTCGCCGCGCCAGACCTGTGCGCGCTCTTGACGCAAACTCAGGTGACCGCTGTTCTTGGCGCCTCCGTCGGCACCGGTCAAAGCATGGGTACAACTCTAAAAAGTTGCACATGGTCAGAGCTGGGCGGCGGTTTCTCCGGCAAGAAGGCCTACATCGCGCCAGTATCCGTGGAAATGTTCAATGTCAGCAAGAGCGTCAGTATGCTTACCATTACGCCGGTCGCCAACCTGGGTGAAGATGCCTATTATTCGTCGACCCATAGTGGCCAAGGCCTCACCCTGCGAGTAAAAAAGGGAAGCAATGCGTTCGGCCTTCGCGTGCAGGGCGGCAAACTCTCGGCTGACCAGATCAAGACCATGGAGAAGACTCTCGCTCAGGACGCCCTCGCCAATCTCTGATCCAGCGTCGCAA
>JBAPRL010000099.1:0-77272 GCA_049281095.1 Candidatus Acidiferrales bacterium | reverse complement strand
CAAGCTCATCGCCGGCACATTCTTGACGGTGCTCGGAACGGTTGGATATTACGGAACGTACGCGTACGTGATCTACGAAACGGTTTTGGGCGTGTTCAGCATCGGCACGTTGACATTGCTGACCGGCGCGATTGCGGGCGCGAGCACGAACATCCAAGCGGTGTTCTCGACGTTCTCCGGAATTGCGGATCAAGCGCTGTTTATGACCGACCTGTTGGAATTTTTCGCGGTGCGGCCGAAAGTGTTTTCGAAACCGAATGCTCTGCCGGTGCCGCGCCCGATCCGGCAGGGATTCGAATTCAAGAATGTTTCCTTTTCCTATCCCGGGCATTCGCGGGTGGTGCTCGGGAACGTGAGTTTCCGGCTGGAGCCGGGCGAACGAATCGCGCTGGTGGGAGAAAACGGGCAGGGGAAGACGACCATCGTCAAGCTGCTGGTACGTTTGTACGACGTGACGTCGGGGCAGATCCTGCTGGATGGAGTGGACCTGCGCGAATATGACCTCGAGGATTTGTGGAAAGAAGTCGGGGTGATTTTTCAGGATTTCGTGCGCTACGAAATGAGCGCGGCGCAGAACATCGCCATGGGGCGAATCGATCAACAACGAAACGGGGAAGGCATTCGAATCGCCGCGGAGAAGAGTTCGGCGGATCAGGTGATCAGCAGGCTTCCGAAAAAATATGAGCAGATCCTGGGATCGCGGTTCGAAGGCGGGGTGGATCTCTCCGGCGGGGAATGGCAAAAAATAGCGCTGGCGCGGGCGTACCTTCGCGATGCGCAATTGTTAATTTTGGATGAGCCGACGGCGTCGCTGGATGCGCGCTCCGAGCATGAAGTGTTCCAGCGTTTCGCGGAGCTGACCGAAGGCAAGATGTCTCTTTTGATTTCTCACCGCTTTTCCACGGTGCGCATGGCCAACCGCATTCTGGTGCTCGAAAACGGCAGGATCGCCGAGCAGGGCGCCCATGAAGAACTTCTGAAGAACCGCGGACGTTATGCAGAGATGTTTGAAATGCAAGCGGCGAACTATCGATGAAAATGCTGGCGATGAAAGTGTGAGGCCTGTTTACAAATGGCGACCCCGAATCCATTACCGATAAATAGCGGGCAAGGCGTTGCGGCACCTAAGGCCTGCGACGGAACTGCGTATAAGACGGATGCGGCTGGCGAGAAGCGCGTGGCTAAGCTGAGCGAGCTTCGCGAGCGGGCGTTCGAAATCGCGGCGGAGCAGCGCATTTCGGAAGCGAAAGGGCGGGCGTTGCCGCTCGAAGCGAAATTGCAAGACGCTGCTGAATCCATCGACAAAGCTTTCGAACAACTGCAGGCGGTCGCGAGTGCAGGAACGCACCTTTTCGGCGTGCAGCGAAAGCTTTTTGAGAGCTCCGATGTCGTGCGGATGGCGCTGCAAAATGCGCGAGGCAGCTTGAAGAAAACGGAGCTGGTTCCGCAAGTCACGACCGCAGACAACGAGATTGTGCCGCGCGCCTACGCGGTGATCGAGAAGTTCTTCGAAGCAATCGAGTACGATTTTGATGCGGAGAAGTTCTCGGTGTTCTTCCGCGCGTTTCAGGAGAAGTGCCCGCTGCAATTTGCGGAAGACTGGCTTCTGGTGGCGTTGGCGCAACTGCTGCTGCTTGATCGGATCCGCCGCACTATCGAGCGGCTGCCATTGCAGGCGAATGTTGCGAACGCAGCCAATACGCCGGAGACGGGGAACAGCGTTTTGATGGGGACTCTGATCACCAGTCTGCGCCGGCTGAGCGAGCTCGGGCCGGAGGAGATCATCGGCGCGGTCAGTGAAATCGACAGGGTTTTGAGGACGGATCCCGCAAAAGCATACGCTGGGATGGATTTCGAAAGCCGCGAGGCATATTGCCGGGCGGTCGCGGAGTTAGCCTTGCAGTCTCCCGTGAGCGAGCGCGAAGTTGCGGAAAAGGCGATCGAGCTTGCCGGCGCGCCGCCGCCCGCAGCGACAAGAAGAGGGTGGGAACGAAGATCGCACGTCGGATTTTATGTGATCCGGGAAGGAAGAAAGATTCTCGGCGAGGCCATCGGGTATCGCGCGTCGGTCTCAAGGCGTTTCCGTGCAACGCTGCTGCGGGCCGCCGATTTAATCTATCTGATGGGAATTGAGCTCGCGACGATGGGCGTGATTGCGTTGGTGCTTGTGGCGGCTCACGGCAAATTGCCCGGCTCCGTGGAGCTTTTGCTGTTTCTGCTGCCGGCGCTAGAATGCGCAGTCGCGACGGTAAACATTCTGTCGACGCAGTTCGTTTCTCCGCGGGCGCTGCCGAAGATGGATTTTTCGGACGGTATTGCAGCAGAGTGCGCCACGGTGGTTGCGATCCCAACGCTATTGATCAGCGAAGAACAGACCCGGAAAACGGTGAATGACCTGGAAGTGCGTTATCTGGCGAATCGCGACGCGAATCTGTACTTCGCGTTGATTACCGACCCGCCGGATTCATTAAAGCAGTTCGATGAGATGGATCAATTAGCGCCTCTGTGCACAGAATTGATCAAGAAGCTGAACGCAAAGTACAGGGAGGAAGGGCGGGATTCGTTTTTTCATTTTCATCGAAACCGCGTCTACAACTCGACCGAAAAAATGTGGATGGGATGGGAAAGGAAGCGCGGCAAGCTTCTGGACTTCAACCGGTTCTTGCTGGGACAGGAAAACAGCTTCACGCTGAAAACCGGCAATCTTTCCGTTCTGTCGAAGATCAAGTACGTGATCACGCTCGACGCGGACACGCAATTGCCGCGCGATTCGGCGCGCAAGCTGGTCGGGGCCCTCGCGCATCCGCTGAACCGCGCGGTGATCGATCCGGCGACGAACAAAGTGGTGGAGGGCTACGGCATTCTGCAGCCGAGAGTGGAAATTAGCATCCGCTCCGCGGCGCGCTCGCGGCTGGCGGCAATTTTTTCGGGGGATACGGGATTCGATATTTATGCCAGGGCCGTTTCCGACGTCTATCAGGATCTTTTCGGGGAAGGGATTTTCACAGGGAAAGGCATATACGAAGTCGAGGTGTTTCAGCAGGCGCTCGAGCATCGGTTCCCCTGCAATGCGCTGCTCAGCCACGACCTGATTGAAGGTGCGTACGCGCGAGCCGGTTTGCTCTCCGACGTTGAAGTTGTGGACGATTACCCGTCGCACTTCAGCGCTTACAGCCGGCGGAAGCATCGCTGGGTTCGCGGCGATTGGCAGATCATCTTGTGGCTGTTGCCGCGGGTGCCGGACTATTTCGGCAAGATGGTGCGCAATCCGCTGAGCCTGCTTTCGCGATGGGAAATCATCGATAATCTTCGCCGCAGCGTCACGGAATTCGCGACCTTCGTGCTGCTGCTGGGAATCTGGCTGTTTTTCCCCGGGAATGTAGCGTATTGGACGCTTGCCGCTTTGGCGGTGATCGCATTCCCCGCCTATTTTCAGTTTCTCGTTTCGATTGTCAGAGCCGGCGCGTCACGGTTCACGGCGACGTTTTGGAAGAACTTCGCGGCGGATTTTGTCAACGCGAATGAGCGGCTATTTTTCCGCATAACTTTCCTGTGTCATCAAGGATTTGTCACGATGGATGCCGTGGTGCGGACGGTGATACGCGTGGCGATCACGCACCGGCGGATGCTGGAATGGGAAACGGCCGCCGAGGCGGAAATCGCCGCGAACAAGAAGAAATCGCCGGTGGAAACTTACATGGAGTGGATGCCGCTGCTGTCTTTCGGCCTCGCGGTGATCATCGCGGCGTTCCGGCCGACGTCTCTGGCGATTGCGCTGCCTTTTCTGGCGCTGTGGGCGTCATCCAAACTGATTTGCCATTGGCTGAATCAGCCGGGCCGCTCTGGAGTGACACCGCTCGACGCGAAGGATCGCGCGATGCTGCGCGGCGCGGCGCTGCGAACCTGGCGTTTTTTCCGCCAGTACAGCACGGCGGAGGAGAATTGGCTGATCCCGGACATCGTGCAAGAAGCTGCGCCGTTCGCAGCACATCAGATATCAACGACCAACCTAGGATTTTTGTTGAACGCGCGACTGGCGGCATACGACCTGGGCTTCGTGACTTTGCGCGAATTTATTACCACGACGCAAAAGACTTTCGAGACGATCGCGCGCATGGCGAAATCCAACGGGCATTTGTACAACTGGTATAACACGCGGACGCTCGAGCCCTTGACGCCGCGATTCATTTCAACGGTGGACAACGGGAACATGGTTTGCTGCCTTTGGACGCTCAAGCATGGCTGCTTGGAGGCGACGAAGGTTCCTATTTTTCAGGAAACACTTTGGCGAGGACTCGAAGACCATCTCGACTTGGCCGCTGAATTTCTCCCCAAGGAGCGGAAGAATGAACGAATCGCGGCGCGCATCGAGGAGATGAGGCTGAGAACCCAGTCAAAGGTGAGCGGCGACGCGATGTGGCTGGACGTGATTCGGGGGCTGGAAGTGGATGTGGCGATGCTGGAAATGGAGCTATCCGAAGCGAAGATTGCCGAGGAAGGGCGGTGGTGGGCCCACGAGCTGTCTTTGCGGCTGCATTATCTGGGGAAAATGGTGCACGACTTTACACCGTGGCTTTTGCCGGAAGTCGCCAAGTATTTGCGGGCTTTCGAAATTCCCAACGATGCATCGATCAACGGGCTCACGCTGCAGTCGGCTCTGAAAGCAAATGCCGATCTGCAAGCGCGACTGAAGGAATTTTTGGCGCAGCCGGAACTCGACGTGGAGACGCGCGCGATGGCGGAGTCGATTAGGACGCGGCTGGCAAGCTCAGAGGAGATTTGCCGGGAGGTCAGCGAGAGTCTGGAAGGCATTGCCGCGACTTCGGAGGCGTTGGCGAAGGAAATGGACTTCGGCTTTTTCTACAATGCGCGAAAGAAAGCGATGTCCATCGGCTATGACGTGGAGCATGGCTGCTTGATGGATTATTACTACGATATGTTTGCTTCGGAGGCGCGGGCGGCAGCGTTTGTGGCCGTGGCGAAGGGCGAAATTCCGCAGGAAAGCTGGTTTCAACTCAGACGGCCGCACGCGTTGTACAAACGGCATCGCGTGATTCTTTCCTGGACGGGGACGATGTTTGAGTACCTGCTGCCGGCGTTGTGGATGAAGAGTTATCCCAATACTATTTTTGAGCGGAGCGGCCAGGGCGCGGTACGGGCGCAGCAGAATTACACGCGGAAGGCTGCTGTGCCGTGGGGAATATCGGAGAGCTCGTGCATCGACAGGAATCCTGATGGCTTCTATCGCTATCACGCGTTCGGGGTGCCGGGACTGGCGATGAACCAACCGAAGACGCAGGAGCTGGTGATATCGCCGTATTCGACATTCCTTGGCTTGCTGGTGGACGCGGCGGGAGCGGCAAAAAACCTTCGGCGGATGAAAGAGATGGGCTGGGTCGGCGCGTACGGATTTTTTGAGTCGGCGGACTTTACAACTTCGCGAGTGGGCAAGGGGAAACAGTACGAGCTGGTGCGCTGCTGGATGGCGCATCACCAGGGAATGATCCTGCTGGCCGTTGCGAATGTGCTATGCGACGCGCCGATGCAGAGGCGTTTCCACGCGGAACCGCTGGTGGAAGCAACGGAGCGGTTGCTGCACGAGAAATTCCCGCGAATGTGGAAACTCGAGAAAGTCGACAAGGCGGTCGTCGATGGGCACGCGCTGTTGAGTGTCGAGCAGAAGCAGCGGCTGGCGGAGGCGTCGTCGCTGCACGGGCACGTCGGCGCTGCGGGCACGGAAGCCGGGGAGCCTGCGCGGGCATCCGTTGCGGCGGCCAGTTCGACGGCGAATCTTGCTGCGGAGCATCATCGGAGCGATACATAGCGGCGTGGCGTGAACCAGGGATAAACCGGAAGCGAGTGCCTTATGTCCTGCAGGGATGGTAGCGATACCGGGACTCGAACCCGGATTTGAGCCTTGAGAGGGCTCCGTCCTAACCTTTAGACGATATCGCCACAACAGGCGGACGTTGACCTGTTGGACCAATTGGCGTCCGCTGGCATCCTGTTCGACGACTGATTTTCGCACGGCGGCGCAGCCGCCTGCAAGTAGAGGCTCGCGCGTAATGGGTCAGTTTGAATTTCGGCCCTTTGTGTCACGATCAAGAAAATTCAAACTGACCCACCGCTCTCGCGCGACCCTTCCTACGTCAGGGTAAACAAGCAGCGCCTCTACGAACGGGCGGGCGCTCTGGGCTAATCTCAAAAAAAATCTCTGCTGGGCCGAAACGCGCGTATGATTCCGTGCGCGGAGGACCAGACGAATGATTTCTCGCCGAAGATTTTTTCAACTTGCAGGGCTTGCAGCAGGAACGCCGCTTGCGTCTCGTTTTGCGTTGGCGCAAGACGCGCCGGGATGCGGAAATCTGCCGCCGGCGATCGCGCAATTGAAGTCGATGCGCGACCAGGCTCAGCCGATCACCGTGGCGGAACGGCAAGAGCGCGTGGAGCGCGCGCGGCGGCTGATGCAGGAAAATCACATCGACGCCATCCTGCTGATTGGCGGCACGTCGATGAAGTATTTTGCCAACATCGACTGGTGGTTGAGTGAGCGCACATTCACGCTGATTCTTCCGGCGAAGGGCGAGCCCTTTTTCGTTTGCCCGGGATTTGAGGAAGATCGCGCGCGCGAACAAATCAATCGCGGGCCGTTCGCCGGGAATCCCGATATGCGCATCTGGCAGGAGAACGAGAGCCCCTACGAGCGCGCGGCGCAGGGACTGAAAGACCGCGGAATAGCGAACGGGCGCGTTGGAATCGAGGAAACGGTGTGGTTCGTGAACAGCGACGGCGTGGCGCACGCGGCGCCGGGGCTGACGTTTACCAGCGCGACGCCGGTGACCGCGGGATGCCGCATGCACAAGACGCAACACGAAATCGATCTCATGCAGCTTGCGAACACGGTCACGATCAAGGCGTACGAGGCGGCGTGGCGGTCGCTGCAACCGGGAATGACCCAGCAGGATTTCGCGCGAATGGTTTCCGAGGCGCACAGGCAACAGGGCTTTGCCGGCGAAGCGGGGGTGCAAGTCGGGCCGTATTCCGCGCTACCGCACGGCTCGATTGAGCCGCAGAAAGTGGAAGAGGGAACCATTCTGCTGATGGACGGCGGCTGCAGCGTGGAAGGCTATCAATCGGATATCAGCCGGACATTCGTTCTGGGCACGCCCACGGACAAGATGAAAAAAGTGTTCGACATTGTTCACCGCGCGCAGGCTGCGGCGCATGCGCAGGCGCGGCCCGGCGTGGAGGCGCAATCGGTCGACGCCGCCGCGCGCAAAGTGATCGAGGACGCGGGTTACGGTCCCGGCTACAAATACTTCGGGCACCGGCTCGGGCACGGCATCGGGATGGACGGCCACGAGTGGCCGTACTTGGTGGGCGGCGACACGATTACGCTGGAGCCACGCATGAGCTTCAGCGATGAGCCGGGCATTTACATCCGAGGCGAGTTTGGCGTGCGGCTCGAGGACTGCATGCACATCACCGAGGACGGTGCGAAGCTCTTTACCGGGCAGAGTGCGTCGTTGGAGCAGCCATTCGAGATTGCGTAAAGGATATTTCTCCCTCGGAAACTCGGCGCCGAGCGCCTGCGGCAAGTGCTTCGCCCTGTGGTAGCTTTAAACAGGGTCTCCAGATCTCTACAAAGGGGCATTATGGATTCGCGGAGCAATCGCCGCAGCGATCGCATTTCCATCTCGTTCACACTGGAAGCACTGGGCACGGACGGCGAAAACCGGCCTTTCCTGGAAACAGCAAGGACGGTGGTGGTGAATCGTCACGGCGCACTGGTTTCGCTCAGTCACAAACTTCGAGTGGGGCAAACGGTCACCGTGCGGCGCCGTGTAACCGACGGATCGATTCGACAGACAGAGGTGCGCGTGGTCGCGTGCGAGAAGGAAACGGCGAACGGCGGAGAGTACGGCGTGTCGTTCGTCGATCCGAATCTGGATTTTTGGGGCATCGAATTTCCGGCCCCAGAAAAGGCCATTGATGCGGTCGTCCGGCTCCTGGTGGAATGCTCGCATTGCAAGTGCCAGGAATTGGCCTACCTTGATTCGCGCGAGCTGAAGGAATTCGAGGCGAACCACCTTTTCGCACGGCAGTGCCGCATGTGCGAATCTCCGACGATCTGGAAGCAGCCGCTGGAATCGATTTCCCGCGCGGGCACTGCCGAATCGCGCCACGAAGGCGCAGGAGCCGCGAGCGCGTCTCCTGAACGGGAAACGACGCGTTATGAAACGCGCCTGACCGCGTGCGTGCGGGAGAAGCCCGGGGCGGAAGAAATGGCGGTGTGTGAAAACGTTTCGCGCCAAGGAATTGCTTTTCGGACAAAAAATCGATATCCGGAAGGGTCGCAGGTGGAAGTGGCGGTGCCATACACGCCGGGAATGGCCAACGTTTTTGTTCCGGCGATTGTGATTCATGTGCGCGCATTGCCGGCGGCGGGCCTATACCGGCATGGTGCACGATATTTGCGAAAGGACGCCGCGGGGCTAACTGCTTAAAGCGGGAACATGATCGGCGCGCGGGCGCAAATTGTAGCGCATCCAGATATTCAAGAAAACGCGGCCGCAGGCGGTGTCAAAATAAATGGCAGTCTCTTCCGTTTCTGTTTTGCCGCCTGAGTTCTCCTCATGTACAACTGTTTCGGGCGGAAACACTTTGAACTGATACCCGTGATCGTTCAGCAAGGTGACCGCATTTCCGATCATCATGTTGGCCAACTCGAAGACCGTTTCGCCGATCACTTGATCCGATTCTTCGACTTCTTCTCCGGCAAGGGCGCAGGCAACGCGCACGGCGGTGTCGTGAGACATGTCGACAATGAGGCGACCCTCGATTTCGCCATGGATGGCGATGCGCGCTGCGCATCCTTTCGGCCGATAATCCTCCTGCTCCATGGTCAGATCGCCGATCTTTGTCGGGCCATGAAGAGCGCTGGCCAGCACGCTATCGGCGGCACTGATGAAAGGCTGAATCAGTTGCATCTTCATGAGTGTGCTTCTCCCACCGTTGCGTGTGTGTGCGCGTCTTCGTCACTCAACACGTAGCGAATGATTTCGTAGAGCACATCGGGTTTGACGGGTTTCTGCACAAAGTGACGCGCGCCTTTCTGCAGCGCCGCCAGGATGTTGTCCTGATAACCGACAGAGGAGACCATCACAATGCGCGCATCCGGATGCTGGCGAACGATGCGTTCGACCGCTTCGATGCCTTCCATTTGCGGCATGGTGATATCCATCAGAACGATGTCCGGCTTGGTGCGGGCGTACTCGGTGATGGCGGTGCAGCCGTCGCCGGCTTCGCCGGCCACTTCACCGCCGAACGAGTTGATCATCTTCGCCAGGTTCTTGCGCGCGAAGACCGAGTCGTCAACGACAAGATAACGAACCGGCTGGCTATCCTGCTTTCGCGTCAATGGCGTAAATGGCTTCATAAGCGTCTCCTCAAAAAATGTTGCCGTCTTTCTCAGCGCATTTGCACGGCTGACCCTTTTTGCGGCGCCGTTTCGGAAGGCTCGGCGGCGCATTGAGCGTAAAGAAAATTAGGCAGGGCCTCGAGATCCAGCACGCGATTGACATGGCCGCGCTCGATGGCGCTGCGTGGCATGCTGTCAACCACACAAGAACTGGAATTTTGGGCGAGCGCGAGTCCGCCAGCGTCCTTCACCATACGAATGGCGTCCGCACCATCGTCTCCCATGCCGGTCATCAGCAGCCCGATAGCCCGTGCGCCAAACTGCTTGGCCACAGAGCGAAACAAAACATCCGCGGAAGGGCGGTGACCGTTGACCCGAGGCGATTCCGAGACAACGGCGATATGACCCTGGGGCATGTGGCGCACCAAGAGATGCCGGTTGCCGGGACAAACCAGAGCTTGCCCCGCGACGAGTTGGTCGCCGGAGCGTGCTTCGCGCACCTGGATCATCGAGTTTTCGTCCAAACGCTTTGCGAGCATGTCCGTGAAGCCCTCCGGCATGTGCTGCGCGATCAGGAAACAGCCGCCAAAATCAGCGGGCATTTGCGAAAGCATGTACTCGAGCGCATGGGGCCCGCCGGTGGAGATTCCCACAGCCACGACGCGCGTGGGCGGCCGATGGTGCTGCCCCTTGGGAAGGCGCGCATTTAGCCGCGCGGGAGGAATTGCCGCGATCATTTTCGGAATGCCGGAAAGTGCCGCCGCTTTGATCTTCATCGCAAGTTCGGAGGCGATTCCTTGCAGAGTGCCGGACGCCGCATTGGCGGGCTTGGTCACGAAATCAAATGCACCCAAGGCCAACGCCTTCAGTGTTTCTTGCGCGCCCTCGCGAGAATGCGCGCTGAAAAGAATCACCGGCAGGCGATACTGCCGGGTGATCTCGCGCATCATTTCGATGCCGTTCATGCGCGGCATCTCGAGATCAAGCGTCACCACCTGCGGCTTCAGCTCCTCGATTTTTTTCAGTCCAAATGATCCGTCCATCGCGGTCCCAACGACTTTGATGGTTCCGTCCTTCTCCAAGATTTGCGGAATCAACTTCCGCATCAGCGCGGAATCGTCCACGACGAGCACGCGCACGGGTTCGCTCATGCGATCGCTCCGAGCGCGGGCATCCGTCCGAGGCGGCCCGCGACCGCCGGAATATTCAGTATGAGCACGACGGTGCCGTCACCAAGAATCGAGGCGCCGGTGACGATGTCGGACGCGGACAGGCGATCGTCAAGAGCCTTGATAACCAATTCTTCTTCGCCCATGAGGGCATCGACAACCAGGCCGAATTTCCGTTCGCCTACTCCGATGACGACGACGAAAACTTTTTTCGCAGCCGCGCTATCCGGACTAGCTTGGTCCAAGTAGACAAGGGTGAGCAGTTGATCGCGCAAGCGGATGACGCTGTGATTGTCGACGCGGTGAATGTCGGCTCCTGTTACGCGGGTGATTTCCAGCACATTGGCGATGGGCGCAGCGTAGAGGCGGCCACTGATGCGGAAAAGAAGAGCCTGAATGCTGGCGAGCGTCAGCGGCACCATGAGGCGGAATTTGGTTCCTGCCGAGGGCGAGCTTTCGATCTCGACGGTGCCTTTCAGGCGTTCGAGCGCGGTGGCAACCACGTCCATGCCCACGCCTCGGCCGCTGACTTCCGTGACTTGATCGGCGGTGCTCAGGCCAGGCTGGAAAATCAATCGCGCTGCTTCGGCGTCGGTGAGCACGGCTGCTTCGGATGCCGGAATGGTGCCGCGCTCGATGGCGCGCTGGACCAGTTTTTGCCGGTCGATGCCGCGCCCGTCGTCGGAAACCTCGATGACCATTTGATTTCCCTGATGGTATGCGTTGAGCTGCACGGTGCCGCATCTTTGCTTTCCGGCAGACTCGCGCTCGCTGGGATTCTCGATTCCGTGGGCCACGGCATTGCGAACCAAGTGCGCGAGCGGTTCGGCCAGGGCGTCGAGAATGCCCTTGTCCAAATCGGTGTTTTCGCCGGCGACGTTGAGCGTAACTTCCCGTTCGCAAGTCTTAGCGATATCACGCACCAGGCGCGGAAAGCGCCGGAAGAGCTGTTCAACCGGAACCATGCGAATTTTCATCACGGATCGCTGAAGCTCTTCGAGCACGCGAGATTGAAGAGCGAGCGCATCCGCGAAGCGGCCCCGCAAGGGGTCTTTCGCGTAACGCTTGTCGAATTCAATGATGGTCCGGTGCAGCATGGACTTGCCGATGATCAGCTCGCCGATCAGATTGAGGACGGTGTCGATGCGGTCGGCGTCCACGCGCAAGGTATGGTCCGCCGCGAGTCGTGTCGCCGCCTTCTCGTGCTCCGCAGGTTCGTCGATGGCTCTCGCAGGAGCGTCGCGATGGCTTGCTGGAGTTGCGTTGGCCACTCCAGAAGCTCGCGCTTCCGCCTGCAGCAACACTTCGAGCAGATCCTGCGAAGGTTCCTGCGCCTCGGAAATTCGCTCCAGAGTTACGTTCGAGACAACCGAGGGAATCTTGCACTTCGCCGCCAGCAACTCTTTCGCATGATCGGTGACGATCGCGGCTTCGATATGCGACGCATATTCCGCCGCGGCTGCATCGACCGGATAGATGGCGAGAATCCTGCCAATGTTTCGAAGCACGTTTTGCACGAGTTGAAATGCAGCCGCGTGCATTCCGGTTGCAGGGTCGATTTCGAGCCAGATGTTGTAGACGGCGTCATTGCGACTAAGCGATTCGGCAATTCGCTCGCGCTGCACATCGCTCCAGTCGAATCTCCGTGCAGCATCACGGACCGGGGTTGGTTTGGGCCGCCCCTCTTGCGGATTTTTTGCGATGCGGTGAATGTGCTCGCGGAGTTCTTCGCCCGAAGGAGGCGCAACGTTCATGCGATAGGCGGCCAGCATGGCCTGGAATGTATCCGCGGCGGTGAATATCACTTCGACGACGGAACTTTGCCTGGCGTGGACGACGTCAGGCCCGAGCGCATCTTCCATTTCGTGCGCCAGAGTGCTCAGCTCGCGGAAGCCGCAAGCGGCCGAATCGCCCTTGAGAGTGTGGACAACCCGGCGGACGCGGCGAATGATTTCCGCGTCTTGCGGATGAGTCTCGAGCGCCAGCCCCGCTTCATTCAGCTCTTGCAGCAATTCCTGAGAGGTCTCAAAGAAAAGCTCGCGGAGCTCGGCAGCGCGTTCGTCGGGGAAGAAGTTCATGCCGGCACCTCGAGGCGCTGGTACGCGGTGCCGTTATTCTGATGGATCATCTTGAATTTCGTGGTGAGGCCGAACAGGCTCTCTGCGTGGCCGACGAATAAATATCCGTCGGGATTCAGGCAGCGATGAAACTTCTCGATGAGGCGTTTTTGTTCCGCCTCGTCGAAATAGATCATTACGTTTCGGCAGAAGATGATGTCGTTCCGTTGCGGCAGGAATTCAGTCTTCAGGTTGTGAAAGTCGAACTGCACGAGATTTTTCAGGGAGGATTTAACGGCGTACTTGTCGCCCTGCTTTTCAAAGTAGCGCAGGCGGCATGTGTAGTCGACCGCCTCCATCTGATTGTCGGTGTAAAGTCCTTGCTGTCCCTGCAGCAGAGCGGAATAACTGATATCGGAGGCCACAATTTCGACCTTCCACGGCGGAGGGATCAAGGGCTTCGGCGAGGGCATGTCAAAGGGCAAAGGGTTGCGCAGATAGTAGTAAGCCAGAGCGTCGCAGACGCCAATGGCCATGGTGTAGGGTTCCTGGCCGGTGGAGCAGCCGGCGCTCCACAGACGCAGCGAAAAATCACGGCGCTCCTGTTTCCGGCGCAGCAGGTTCTCCAGCACGACTTTGGAGAAGAGCTCCAGTTGCGGCAAATTTCGAAAGAAACTGGTTTCGTTGACGGTGAGATTCTCAACCAGTGCGGCCAGCTCCTTTTTCCCGTCGTGGCTGGTCAGCAGGCGGTAATAGCTGTAAAACGAATCCAGGTTGCAGGCTTTGAGGCGCCGCTGCAAGCGATCGCACAGAAAATGGATGCGATGCTCGTCGAAGCACATGCCGCATTCTTGGTAGACGAGAGTCTGGAGGAGCTTGAGTTCAGGCTCGGTGAGGGGCGCCGGAATTGTCAGTGTCGCCATAGTGGATGTTCACTCGCTGTGCTGAATGTCACGATCAGGGCTCAAGCTAAATGTTCGACGACGGGAGAGTTGACCTCGTCGAGATGACGCAATTCGCCGCCGCTTAAAACCTTATTCAAGTCGACAAGGATGATTAGACGATTGTTCAGTTTTCCCACGCCGGTGACGTAGTCGATTTCCCCGTTCAAGAAGACTGAGCTGGGAGGTTCGATATCCGAAGGAGGGATCTTGAGCACTTCGGACGCAGAGTTGACGATGAGGCCGACGGTGCGATTTTCGAGCTCGACGACAACGATGCGGTTTTTCTTGTTGTTCTCGACTTCCGTTTCGCCAAATCGTTTGCGCAAATCCACGACGGAGATGATCTTGCCGCGCAGGTTGATTACACCTTCGACGTACTTCTGAGCGTTTGGGACGGCCGTTATTTCCGGCACGCGGACGATTTCGCGCACCAGCGAGATGGGCACTCCATAGGTCTCCCGGCCAATCCGCAACCCGACGATTTGGAGGTCTCTTGTGATCATGAGCGACTACGCCCGGACGAGATCGGATCGGTAGGAATCCTCGGAATCGTTGCCCTGGTCAGCATTATTGCGCCTCGATTGGCGGCGATTGGCATCATGTGCATCGCGATCAATTCGGAAGCGGCCCATGCTTTCAAGGAGCATGCGCGAAAGTTTGGACATCTGCTCGGCGGTTGCGGCAAGCTCCGTGGAGCCGGAAGTGGACTGTTGGACAATTTCGCGCATTTTTTCCATCGCGCGCACCACGCCCTGCGCTCCGGAAGCCTGTTCCTCGACGGACGAATTGATTTCCTGTGTGATTTCGGTCAGCCGCGTGGTCGCTTTGGCGATCTGCGACGATCCGCTGGACTGTTCATTGGTGGCCGCGCCGATCTCCTGGGCGAATTTGTAAACTTCGCTGACCACATTCGAGATCTTGCCGAAGGCTTTGTTGAGATCGAGCCCGAGAAGCAGCCCGTCTTGGACCATCTGGGTGCTGGTTACCATATTGTTGACGGCCTGGCGCGCTTCGTCCTGGATTCCCTGGATGAGCTCCGCGATCTCCTTGGTGGATTGGGTGGATTTTTCGGCGAGCTTGCGGACCTCATCGGCCACGACGGCAAACCCCAGGCCGTGCTCGCCGGCGCGCGCGGCCTCAATGGCGGCGTTGAGCGCGAGCAGATTGGTTTGCTCGGCCAGATCGTCAATCACTTCGATGATCTTGCCGATATTGTCCGCGCGCTTGCCGAGCAAGCCGATGATTTCCGAGGAAGACTGTATCGCCGTGCTGGTGCGGTTCAAGCCATCGGTGGCCTTTTCCATCGTGGTGATTCCCGTTTCCACTTCGACGCGCGACCGATGGCAAATATCCAAAAGGATTTTGGCGGTGTCGGCGACACGCTGGACGGATGCGACCATTTGCTCGATGGAAGCGGAAGTTTCGGCGACGCTCGAAGCTTGCACCTGCGTGTTCTTGACAACGTTTTGCACATTGATGCTCATTTCATGCATGGTGCTGGTGACTTCATCAATGGCGGAGGCAGCCTGCACGCTTATTTTGGCGGACTCTTCCGACGCGGCGGCCATCTGGTTCGCTCCGGCGGCCACCTGCGCGGCGGTATCGCGGACGCGCCGTACCATTTCGCGCAGTCCTCGCGCCATGCGGGAGAAAGCTGTCGCCATGGTATCGCGCTTGGAGAGCGGCTCGATTTCTACGGTAAGCTCGCCCTCGGCGACGGCCGCGGACACACCGGCCATGCGCTTGAGATGTCCGACCATGGCCCGGAAATTATCCGCAAGGCGCCCGACTTCATCATCGCGGCGAATGTCGATGTTGTGGTCTAAGTCTCCGGCGCTGCCGATCTCGTGGGCGACTTCGATCAGGTGATCAAGCGGGTCGGTGATGGACTTCGCTGTGTAGTAGGCGATGCCGAGGCCCAGAAGAATGGCGAGTAACATCCCGAAAGAGCTTCCGACCGTGCTAATCCCGCTGGCGCGGGCGGCGGAGTCGTTGGCTGCGTCCAGAGATTGGCGGATGTGTGCATCGGCGTCGTCCAGGACATTAATGGATTTGCCGATCCATGAGCCGGGATTCTTCTCGAGGTAGAAAACCTGCAAGTCGGAGACGGTGGCGTCGCCGGAATCAACCTGGTGGCGCTTGGCAATCAGAGGCTCGGCAAAATTCTGATCCCAGTCCCGTTCGCTGGCTTCGACCTGCACAAGGGCGTTATGAAGCACTTCGTCGTTGCTGTTCGCTTCGGCCTTGGCGATGTAGTCCATCAAGTCGCTTTCCTGCTTGGTGGTTTCCGCTTCGATGTGGGGATCACCGCTGAGCAAGAAATTGCGCAGATCGAGACGCGCTTCCATCATCTGGTAGCGCACCTCTCCGATGACGCGATCGTTCTGGAGCGTTACGGCAGCTTTGTTCCGGACGGAGTGCTCGCGGAGCAGGGCCGACAAGTTCACCGCGAAGACGATAGACAAGATCAACAGAATGGATCCAAACCCGATATAAAGCTTCTTTCCGATGGTCATTGACCAGCGCCTCCCCACGCCCTGCACGTGCCACAACACACTGTGCCGGCCCGAAGGCCGTCAAGAAAAACGAGTACCTATTGCTGACCGTTGAAGTCGAATTCGATTACTTCCGTTGTTTCTTTCGGCCCCGGTTCGAATTTCCAGTTCTTTAACGCCTTCTCTGCGGACTCAACCAACAACGGACTTCCGCCGACTGGTCGAGTGGTTTTCACGTGGCCGTCGGGCTCTACAATTGCCTCTATTTTTACTTTGCCGGTGATGTTCATTTCCCGGGCAATGTTGGGATAATCGGGTACGATTCGACGGCTCACCTTTCTCTTCGCGGCCGAATCTTGGGCCATCGAGGCGAGCGGCGTGAGCAAGACTCCCGCTGCCACGAAGACCATGCAGAAACCCAAGAGTTTCCTTGCGATCTTCACGGACTTTCTCCTTGGACGGGCCTGAATATCCGTTATCCATGAATGCAAAGCATGGACCAGTCCTAGAGCTTCCAGTACTCGTATACGCGGGAGCTTCGAATGTTCGGTAAGGCTAATAGAAACAGTCATTTACATTTTGTCCGTGCAATGCCCCCGGCATCGAGCTTCGGCCATTTCGTCTCATGAGCCCGGCGAGGTCGGAGCAAGCGTCTCACATTGAGAAATGGAGCAGCCTGCGGATGGTGCATAGTTCGGCAACTTGCACGGAGGGCTTGTTGACTCAAAATGAGATTGCGGGCTACCGTTGAGGTGTTTTCAAACTTTCAATTTGGCGCGCAGGCCCCCTACTCCATGCGTGCACGGTCGCGATCCAGAGTCCTCTCCTCTAGCGACGAAGGCCGAGTCGAGCGCCTTCTTGCGCAGTTGTGCCTTTCCGCCCGCCATCGCAAGACGCAAGACTTGGCTTCCGTTGTTTGCCGCACTGCAAAAGCCTTTTTCCGGATCGACGGGGCGAGCTATTGGCAGATGGAGTCCGAGTGGGCGCAATGAAGAAGCGCGCCAAAAGGAGCGCATCCGCGCCGAATTCCAGCCGGTCCACGCGGAGACAAGCGATTGCCGGCAACGCGGCGGAGCTTCGCGCGCGCAGCTTGATGAATCTGGCGCTGGAGCTGAAGCCGTCGCTGCGCCTGCCGGAATTTGTTGGCCGGTTCACATGTCGCGCGGGAGAAATTCTGGAAGCGCGGGCGGCGATCCTCGCGCTCACCCGCGGCACGCAACTCGAAACGGTTCTTGCGAACGATTTGCGCGGTCCTGGTCGCGAGCTTGACTGGCCAAGCTTGAATGGCGCTCTCACTAAGCTTGTCCAAGAGCATCAGGAAGCGATTCTGCTGGGTTCGGCAGCGGCGCTTCTGGGAGCGAGCGTGGCGCGCAGCTTTGGATGGCATGATCTTTGTTTCGTGCGCCTGGCCGGGACAGAGGGCGACCTTTTAGGCGCACTCTGCCTGGTGGATCGCGCGAAAGAGCTGTCCGAGGCAGACCGAAACTTAGTGCAGGCGCTGGCCGGACATGCTTCCGTCGGGCTGGAAAATTCGCGGCTTTTTTCACGCATCGAACACTCCAAACGGCAGTGGGTGGAAGATTTTGACGCGATCAGCGACCTGATCGTGGTTCACGATCCTGCGAATATGATCCTGCGAGTCAATCGTCCGCTTGCGGATGCGGTCGGTTCGCGCCCGTCTGAACTGGTAGGAAAAAGTACGCGAGCGCTGAGTGGCATCGCCGCGGATCCGTCGCCTCTGGCTTGTCCGTTTTGCCGGGAATCAGAGCACACCGCGGAAGAGTCCGTGTTCACATCGGACGCCCGTGCGTTCCTGATTTCCACATCGCGGATTGGTTCCGGAGAGGAAGGCTCGCGCACGATCCATATCTTGAAAGACATCACCGAGCAGCGCCGGTATCAAGCGCAGCTTCAGCGCGAGCGCGATTTCAACACAAAAATACTCAACAATACGCAGAGCATGATCCTGGTGCTCGATACAGCTGGCTTGGTGAGCTATGCCAACCGCCGGTGCTACGAATCCGGTTACGCCAAGGAAGACCTGCTGGGCCGCGCATTCGCAGAGTTCATTCCGAGAAACCGGCGGGGGCAATTCGATCGGACCTTTGAGAGCGCGCTTCGCGGAGCCGCTTCGGAAAATATGGAGCTTCCCGTGCTGCGCGGGAATCGCAGCACCGGGCAATTCGCCATCAGCCTGAGCCCTATGCGCGATGAGCAAGGGCACGTCAACAGCATCGTTGTTGTGCTCGCCGATATCACCGACGCCGCTGTTCTCCAGGCACAGCTTCGGCACAGCGAAAAGATGGCCGCCGTCGGCCAGCTCGTCTCCGGTGTAGCGCACGAGATCAACAATCCGCTCGCGGCAATCGTTGGGTATTCGGACCTGCTGCTCGAAAACGCCAACGTGCCGGAATCGGCGAAGGACGAACTGCGCATCGTCCTGAAGGAAGCGGAACGCACAAAGGAGATCGTGCAAAACCTTTTGAGATTTGCGCGGCAAATGCCTGCCAAACGCGAAGCTCTAGACATTCACGGTGTCTTGCGCCAAGTGCTGCAATTGCGCACGTACGGCGCCACGGGCGATGGCGTGGAAGTGATCGAGCGCTTCGGCAAGCTGGTTCCGCAGGTTTTCGGCGATGCGCACCAGTTGCAACAGGTGTTTTTGAATATTCTGAATAACGCCTATGACGCGATTCGCGAAGCTTGCCGCGCCGGCAGAATCGAGATTGCCACGCGTGAACGCAACGGCGTTGTGGAGATCGCGGTGCGTGACAATGGCATCGGCATTTCCGATAGCGCGCGGATTTTTGAACCCTTTTACACAACGAAAGAAGTTGGCAAAGGAACTGGGTTGGGCTTGAGCATTTGCTACGGCATCGTGAGGGAACACGGCGGCGACGTGATTTGCGAGAACAATGCCGACGGGACAGGATGCACATTCTTTGTCCAGCTTCCGGCGGCCAATGTCGCGGAAACGGCTTCCGTGGCGGGCACGACGCGTTAGCAACACGCAGGCGGCGAATGCGTGGAAAATCGGAGAGTACGAAGAGGAATTAATGTCCAACGATTTGCGCATCAAATTTCTGGTGGTTGACGACGAGGCTTCCATCCGGAAGTTGTGCATGACGATCGGTGAGAGGCTCGGCTTTGCGGTCTCGGAAGCAGAAAATGCGGAAGCCGCTCTGGCTCTCGTGGAGGCGCATTTGCCGGAAGTGGTTATCGCCGATTTGAAATTGCCGCAGATGAGTGGGGTCGAGCTGCTGCGCCGGATCAAGCATCTGCTTCCCGCCACCGAAGTGGCCATCATGACTGGCCATGGCACGGTGGAATCAGCGGTCGACGCCATGAAACTAGGCGCGTACGATTACATCGAGAAACCTTTCCGCGTCGAGAAACTTCGATCCTTGCTGCAGCGCATGGCCGAAAAAGTGCGTTTGGTTGCCGAGAATCAGTTTCTGCGGGAGCGCATGGACGCGGAGGCGCGCCTTGATGGGATTGTCGGGACATCCGTAAAAATTCAAGACGTGCTGCGCATGATTGCGCGGCTGAAAGACTCACCGGCTCCTGTCTTGATCGTTGGCGAAAGCGGTACGGGCAAAGAGCTGGTGGCCCGCGCTATTCATTTTCGCGGACCTCTGGCGCAAAGGCCGTTCGTCGCGGTTGATTGCGGCGCGCTGGTTCCGACCCTGATGGAAAGTGAGCTTTTCGGCCACGAAAAGGGCGCTTTCACCGGAGCACTCAAGGCGAAGCCGGGTCTCTTCCAGGTCGCGAATGGCGGGACAATATTTCTAGACGAGATTGGAGAACTCCCCCTCGAAATGCAGGCCAAGCTGCTGCGCGTGCTTCAAGAGAAAGAAGTACGGCCGGTCGGGAGCAACGAAAGCGTCCCCGTGGACGTGCGGGTTATCGCGGCGACCAACCGGGACCTGGAAGCAGCCTATCGCGCCGGCGCGTTTCGGAAGGATTTGTTCTTTCGGCTGAATGTGGTGATCGTGCACATGCCCGCACTGCGCGAACGCCGTGCGGACATTCCCGTGCTGGTACGCTGTTTTCTTGAGCGCCACGCCGCCGGCGAAAACGTGCAGGTCAGTTCGGCGGTGATGAAAGCGTTCCTGCAGTACGATTGGCCGGGCAACATTCGAGAACTGGAGAATTGCATAGCGCGCGCTCTTGCTTTGGGCGACCGGCGGTTGATTGGCCTGAACGATCTTCCGCCTGCGCTTCCCGCCAGCCAAGAGGGGGACTTTTCAACCGAGGATTCGCGTGTGCTTGCTTCCACGGCCCTTGCCGATATGGAGAGAATGACGATACTTCGCGTTTTCGAGCAAGTGGGCGGCGACAAGGCGCTGGCCCGTAAAATGCTTGGAATCAGCCGCGCGACGTTGTATCGCAAGCTAAAGGAGTATCAGATTCCGCTGCGGCAGTCCCGGAAGACCGTTGCGGCCGCAGCGCCGGAGTTGTAGTCGCTTCGTGGCGTTTGTCTCACAAGGGCCCGCACGGTGCGCCGGCAGGTGAGACAGTTTCGTCGCAGGGTGAGACATTCAAGAGACTCGCCGTGCGATGCCTTCCGTAATTGCCGTAGTTCCAGCGGGTTGAGTTTCCTTTCGGTAGCTAAGCTTTGGCCGCAAGCGTGCTTTCCTCACTTCATCACGCCGAGGGTAGGGTGTACTTCGGCTTGGATAGCACTTTGCGTAAGGGGTCTGAATTGCCATGACCAAGGTTGCTGGAAAGTCTGCGCCGCCCGAGCAGTCGGCCGCTTCGCTGAGCGAAAAAGCGGCGGCAATCGCAGGAGCTTGGGCCGAAGCGCGGCTGGTTTATCCGCTCTATTTTTATTTGGCTACGCACTTCCACTTGGCGATTCCGCCTGTCCAGGATCCGGTGCTTCCCGCCGCTTGTCCCGCTACGGACCTTTTCGAGAAAGTGGTTCGCTGGCTCGACGAAATGGAGGCACAAATCCGGACGAATCAGCTGCGGCAGCTCTTGCATTCGCTCAAAGACGTGAGGCCGGAGAGCTTGCGCGCGCTGATTTTGCGCTTGCTACGTCACACCGAGAAAACGCCGACCGATCGCGACAACATCGACCTGCTGCTGGCGACGTATTTCGCGCTTTGCGCTCCTGAAGATCTGTATGCCTGCGAAATCACGCTTGCCGATGTGGCACAGGTGCTGCAGGGCGTTCTCGCTGACGCCGATCCGACGGAGCTGGAATGGTGCGGGCCGCTGAATCAAGTGCTCGACGCGATGAAAGAATGCAGGGGTCTGCACGAAGTATTTGCCGCGAAACTCTTGGAGAAAGGGCGCGAGCTGAAAGATGCAGCCGGCTTCATGTTCTATGATCCGGCGGCGCTGGTGGCATTCACTCGATTCAACTTCCTGGTGCGGCGCTCGTTTTTCCGCTTGCTCCACGCCGACTTGCGCGCCATCCGCGAAGGCCTGACCGAGCTGGAGCGCCGCGGGATTTCCACAGTCGATTGCCGCGCCGCGGGACTTACTCAGCAGGAACCGGTGGCGCACTTGCGGGAGATTTCGCTCGCGTGGCGCCAACCGATATCCGCCGACTACGCGGCGGAATCGGCGAACCGGACTTTCGAACAGCTTCTCACTATACGGGCTGCTGTCGAGCGCGCGCTTGGGATCGCGCCGACTGAAATCAGAGTGCCTACGATCGGCTCGATTCCGGCGGCGGACAAACCGAAGGCCGTTCCGGCACCGGCTGCGCGACAGCCTGCGCCGCAACCACAGCATGCGCGCGAATCGAGCGAGACGCCTCCGCCAAAGCCGCGAATCGTTACCCTCCCGGATCGCAAGGCGCCTGCTTCGCCGGAAATTCCCGCAAGCGTGCCTTCGCCGGTCGGACAGCCTGTTCGAACACCTGCCGCCGCACTAGTAGTTCCGGCCGAGCCAAGCGCGCCTGCGGCACATTTTCCCGTTCAATCGCCGGCCGAGCCGCCAGTCGCAGAAATCAAGCCGCGGTTATCGTCAACATCGCGGCCGGCGCCTGCGGCACCGGCAGAGCCCGCTGCGCCGCCTGTGGAGCGCACAGCAATTTCCGAGACTCGCTCAGCACCGCCAACGAGCAGTGTCCTTTCCCCAGATCTTGAAAAGTGCCTCGAAGGCATCTGGGAACAATTAATTGAGGCGCCGCCTACCCGAGGCCGCTCGATGAGCACTGTGACTCTTGGCGACGCGAGAATCTTGCTGTCTGCATGGGAAGTGAACGCGTTCGTCAGCGACGGTGGGCAGCTCTCGGAAGACCTTCGCCGTGCTGTGGCCGCGCGCGCCCTGGTGGCCCTGGCGCGTGAGGAACAAAAGGCATCTGGCGAGCGCACCGCGCTCAACGATGCAATCGCTTTGGGCCGCGAGGAAATGAAGTATCTACAAGGGCGCGTCGATCAGGCTCAGCGGGCGAAAAACACGGAGGCAGCGGTGAATCTGGGCATCAGCGCCCGGCGCCTGCTTTCGGCGCTCGAAGAAGCGCAGACGTAAGCAGCAAAGGGCGGAGTTGTTGCCATGGCCTTGCTCGGGAGGGTTACGTGTTGAAAAAGGTTCTTATCGTCGACGACTCCGTCGCAGCAGTGAAAATGATGCAGGGAATCCTCGAACAGGGCGGCTATGTGTCCGTCGGCCTGAGCGACCCGCTGCGGATCGAAGAGGCGATCACCGCGGAGCATCCCGGCCTGATTCTTCTGGATGTGGTCATGCCGCAGCGCAACGGTTTTCAAATCTGCCGCGACCTGAAAGGGAACGCGTTGTTTGGCGGCATTCCGGTGATTCTGGTCAGCTCTAAAAATAGCTCGAGCGACAAGTTCTGGGGCCAACAGCAAGGCGCGGACGCCTACATCGCCAAGCCTTTTACACCGGAGGAACTCTTGGAAACGGTGCGGAGATTTGCCTGATGCTTGATGATTACAAGCCGGATCGCGGCTTCGAGCAGGAGCCCGAGCTCGCTGCCATCGAGCCTGATAACGGCGAGATGCTCGATTTTCCGGAGACGATCGAGCCGTTCGATGGGGATGCGCTGAGCGGGCGCAGCCCGGAGAGTCAATATTGCGTTTTTCGGGCAGGGCGCGAACGTTTTTGTCTTTCTGTTCTTACGATTGAAGAAGTTGTCGACTGGCCTCCGGTCACGCGAGTGCCGCTCGCGCCGTCGTTCTTGATGGGTGTTTTCAACTTGCGCGGTTCCATCGTCCCGCTGGTGGACATTGCCTTCACCGAAGGCCGCCGGGCTGGCCTGCTTCCGCGACACGTGGTGGTCGCGGCATTGCGGGATGACACCAGCGCAACCAATCTTCGTTTCGGCATCGCCGCCGACGAAGTGATCGGCACGTACACCGCGGCGGACGATTCGCTGCTTGACCAAATGCCCAGCGAGATTCCGCATTGCCGCGGCATGCTGCGTCACGACGATCGCCTCGCGCTGGTGCTCGATTTGAAGAAAATGATCGAAGTATTTCCGGTGCCCGTCATATGAGCTTGCAGCGATCGAATGGTTTTGAATACCGCCGCTTTGGGTGCGGCCATCAAGCATTTCGATTTTGGAGGATGTTATGAAATCGCGTCTTAGCTCGACCATCTGGGCCTTGATTCTGTGGGATGTGGCGGCGCTCGGCGGAGTTCTCGGCTTCGCGTTCCATGCAGGCGCCGCAGCGAATGGCCAATCCCTCGCCAATTTTTCGGCGCTTCCGAGTGGTGCGTCCACAAGCCTGCTCTGCGCTGCCGGGCTGGCCATTGCCACGTTTCTGCTGCATGTGATCCTGCTTCCGAAGCGGGTGATCGCTCCTCTCACCGAGCTCGCCAGCTTTTCCGAGAAACTCGCGGCAGGAGACGCTCGCGCGAAAGCGGAGATCGCCTCGACCGACGAGTTCGGCTTCATCGCCGACAATTTGAATCGCAGCGCCGCGAAGGTGGCGCGTTCGTCGGTGAGCCAGGAAGCCTCGGAATCGCTGCAGCGAAGCATCACTGATCTGCTCAACTTGATCAATCAGGTTTCGCGCGGCGATTTGACGATGCGCGGCAGAGTCACGAATGACGCGCTCGGCAACGTCACCGACTCGGTGAACTTGATGCTCGACAATTTCACCAAAGTCATCGAGCGCGTTCGCAAAGCCGCGGTGGACGTCAGCACCAGCGCTAGCCACATTCTGTTCGCCGCGGATGAAATGACCAGTGGCGCAACACAACAAGACCAAGAAATCACCAACACTTCATCCGCCGTCGAAGAGCTTACGGTGTCGATGAAGCAGGTGTCGAACAACGCCGAAGCAAGCGCGGAAGCCGCGCGACGCGCGCTCGACGCCGCCGAACAGGGCAACCGCGCCGTCCGCGACACGCTCGAAGGCATGCAGCGCATTCGCGCTTCTGTGCAAGCTACCGCGAAGAAAATCAAATCCCTCGGCGACCGCTCACTCGAAATTTCCGAAATCATCAACGTCATCAACGACATTACGGAGCAGACCAACCTGCTCGCGCTCAACGCCGCTATCGAAGCGGCACGCGCGGGCGAGGCGGGCCGCGGCTTCGCGGTCGTCGCCGATGAAGTTCGCAAGCTTGCCGAACACTCACGCAGCGCGACAAAAGACATCGCGGCGCTCATCAAAGCCATTCAGGCCGAGACGAACGAAGCCGTGGTCGTCATGGAAGAAGGCACAAAGGAAGTGGAGGTCGGAGCCAGCCTGGCCGATCAGGCCGGAAAAGCGCTGGAAGCGATCTCCAGCGTGGTGCGCCAGTCCGCCGAACTCGTGCAGGAAATTTCGCTCGCCTCGAAGCAGCAAGTACGCGGCACAGAAGGCGTTGCCAACGCGATGCAAATCATTTCTGGCATCACGCGACAGACTTCCCAGGGCGCGCGGCAAACGGTGGCAACAGTCGGCGACATGGTCAAGCTTTCTGAACAGTTGAACGAAGCTCTCGCTCAGTTCCGCTCAGGCTCGAAGAATGGTTCAGAGGCCCCGGCGGCCGAGGAGTCCCGGTCCGAACCGGTGCCCATGGGTGCACGCCGCTAGACATTCGATGGTCATTCGCTGACGCGGGCGGAAAATGAAACATCTTGTAGCTGCTTCGATTACGGACTACGAACTCGACGAGATTCGCACGCTCATCGAGCGGCGTTCCGGCATTTTGTTTGATGCTTCGCGTGAACGCTTTTTCTCGACGCGCATTCGCGAACACATGGCGGCGAAGCACCTCGCGCACGGCACCGACCTGCTTCGCAAGCTGCATGGATCGAATGTTGAATATGACACGCTGGTCGAGCGCTTGCTGACCCAGGAGACTTCCTTTTTCCGCTATCCGGCGGTTTTCGAAGCCTTCCAGAGAAAGGTTCTTCCCGAACTGCATATGAAGAAATTCTGGGAGAACCCGAGGTCTTTGCGGATATGGAGCGCCGGATGCGCCACGGGAGAAGAGCCGTATTCCATCGCTATTTCGGTGGCGGATGCGCTGATGTTTTCCGAAGCGTGGAACGTGGAGATCCTGGCGACGGACATCAGCAAAAATGCCCTGAAATGTGCGCAGCAAGGCGTGTATCCGCGAAGGAGTCTCGCTCATCTTTCTCCGCGCCAGCTCGATGCGTATTTTTCGGCCTCCGGCAATGAACACGTCATCAAGCCGCGCGTCCGCCGGATGGTTTCGTTCGCGCCCATGAACCTGGCGCAGGCGGTGTACTTGGGACGCCTGGATTGCATTTTCTGCATGAACGTCATGATTTATTTTTCGGAGGCGCGCAGAAATTCATTGATCCAGCATTTCTACGAATATCTCGAGCCCGGCGGCTACCTGTTTCTCGGCCATTCGGAATCGGTTTCCAGTGTTCCGGTGAAGTTTGAGTCGGTTGTCTGCGGGGACTGCATTCTCTATCGCAAGCCAGCGGGCGAAATGATTTATCGCGGGGCGGCGCTCGTGGAAGGTGCCCTGTGAGCGATCCGGGAAAAGGCGCAATCGAAGTGTTTCTGCAGGAAGCGTCTGAGCACCTGCAATTTCTGCGGGAATACGCGAGCATCCTTCAGGAGCCGCAGCCGAATCCCGACGACCTCGAACGGCTTTACATTGCCGCCCATACGCTCTCTGGTACTTCGGCTACCTACGGATTTCCTCTGTTCTCGGAAATTTCCGGCAAGCTCGCGCACATTTTCCAGTACACGCGCAACGCGCCACTCAACTCCGACACGATAGCGCCCCTGACGGAGTTTCTCTCTGACGCAATCTCGGTTCTCGAATTCGATCTGCTTGAAATCAGCGACTCCGCTTCGGAAGTGGCATCGGACATCCAAGCATTCAAGCAACGCTATGCCTTCGCATTTCCTGCGGCGGCATCTTCTTCTCCTGTTGAAACCGCCATCGGCAGCCCTTCGGGAGAGGCGGCAGGTTCAGCCCCACATGCGACTCAAGACGCTACTTCGCATTATGACTCCCTGCCGCACGACGATGATGTTGCTGACGAAGTCCTGCAATTTTTCGTTCCCGAAGCCGAGGAGCATCTCCAAACCGTTACGGAATGCCTGCTGGCGCTCGAAACAAATCCAAATCCCGAGGACGTGAACCGACTGTTTCGCGCGATGCATACGGTCAAGGGCTCGGCGGCTCAGGTTGGCCTGCATCGCATCTCCGCGGTTGCCCATCGCGTCGAAGATCTGGTGGGACAGGTTCGCGACGGCATCCTTGCTCCGAGCGCAGAACTCACCGACCTCTGCCTGGAATCCGCGGACATTCTGAAGAAGTTCTTGCATCACCAATGGCCGAGCGAAGCTGACGCTCGCACCGCGGTCGATGTGCTGCTTTCACGCATTGCAGAATTTCTGCCACAGGAAACGGCCATCCCAACCCTGGCCGATTCCGTGGAAAGCGCGATGGTTCAAGCTGCTGTTGACGGAGCGGGACTCGCCCGTCCTGCGGCCTCCGCGCACGGCCATGGCGTGTCCGCCTCGGCGTCCAAGCTTTCCCATTTGAATGCGCCGCAGTTGCATTCCGTCCGCATTTCGCTGGAGCGTTTGGACAAAATGATGAACGCAGTGGGCGAGTTGGTTATCAACCGCACGCGCATGATCGGCCGTCTGGCCGAGCTCGAGAAACTCGTCGAAATCCTGAATTTTTCGAAGTCGCGCCTAGGTGAGAAGATCTCCGGATTTCAAGACAAGTACGAATTCCGTTGGGTCGGTTCGCAATCCACGTCGCCGTCTTCCAACGCGAGTCTGCAACGCGCTGCTCGAATGCCTTCCGAGAGCCGCCACGATCCGTTTAGCGAGTTCACCGAACTCGAGATGGATCGGTATGATGACTTCAGCATTCTGTCCCGTTCCCTGGCGGAAATCTCCGCCGACGTGAACGAGGTTCTCGCGCAGCTCGGCGGCTTTATGGGCCGCGTGGACGCCGATATCGATGAGTTTACGAAACTCGCGCATCACCTACAGGATCAGATCACGCAGGCGCGCATGGTTCCCATCGGCAATCTGTACACGCGCCTGTCGCGTACGGTGCGCGATGCCGCGAAGATGTCCGGCAAAGAGGTCGATTTCGTTCTGGACGGCGCTTCCACGGAGCTTGACAACAACATCATCCAACAGATCTCCGATCCACTGATTCACATTGTCCGCAACGCCGTCGCGCACGGCCTAGAAATCCCAGAAGAGCGCGCGCAGCAGGGCAAGAATCCTCGAGGGCGCATCGCCGTTCGCGCCTATCACCGCGGCAATCACATTTTCATCGAAGTGGAAGATGACGGCTGTGGCATGGATGCAGAAAAAATTCGCGCACGCGCCGTCGAATCCGGATTCGTTTCCGCCGAGCAGGCGCGCCAGATGAACGACCGCGAATTGCGCAATCTCCTTTTCTTGCCGGGATTTTCCACCGCTCACGAAAAGACCGAGCTGGCTGGCCGCGGCGTCGGCCTGGACGTTGTCAAATCCAATCTCGATGCGCTCAACGGCGAAGTGGAAATACGCACCGAGCCCGGACAGGGTTCCTGTTTCACGCTAAAAGTCCCGCTCACGCTGATCATCTCGCAGGCGCTCTTCGTTCGCTGCGGCGCGTCGCTCTTTGCTTTGCCGCTTGGCTTCATCGAGGAAATTCGGCGCTTGCGTCCCGAGGAGATTGAGGACGTCGGCGGCAAGCTGCTCACGAAAGTTCGCGATGAGATTATCGACGTGGTTCGACTCGATGCGCGCCTAAGCCTTCCGCTACTCGAAACAGTGAACGGTTATTTCCGGATGGTCATCGTTAAAGTGGCGGGCCGACGCGTTGGCCTCGCCGTGGATGAGGTGCTGCGAAAAGACGAGGTAGTCATCAAGAATCTGGGGGGATTCCTTCGCAACATCAGGCTGTTCCCCGGCGCGACCATTGCTCCGGACGGAAGCTTGATTCTTGCCATCGATTTGCACCGGCTCGTTGCGCAGGAACTTTCCGAGCATGCCTCGATCAATGCCACGGCTGCGGCAGCGCGGGTGTTTGCGCCGGGAGCCGCTGCGGTTGCGTCGGGTAGCATCCCGACGGAAGCGATTGACGAAGTGCAGGGCGAGCGCGTGATTGTGGTCGTTGACGACTCCATCAGCGTCCGCAAATTCGTCGGTAGGATGCTCGAAAAGGCTGGCTATCGCGTGCTGCTCGCTTCCGACGGGCTGGAAGCGACGGAGCTTGTGGCTCAATTCGGCGCGCATTTGATCATCACCGACCTGGAAATGCCGCGCATGAACGGATACGAGCTGATGACGCACTTGCGGCAGAATCCGGAAACGCGCCGCATTCCGACCATGGTGGTTACCTCGCGCGCCGGCGCAAAACACCGCGACCGCGCCTTAAAAGAAGGCGCCATAGCGTTCCTCACCAAGCCGGTGCAAGAGGAACAGTTGCTGGCGGCCGTCGCGTCAATTCTAGGAGTGGAGAAGGCGGGGCATCGTCGGCGGCCCGTGCCTGTTAGCTGAAACCATGAACGCTGCTGCAAAAAAGATTCGCGTGCTGCTGGTGGACGACTCGTCGTTCATGCGCAAAGTGTTGCACGGCATCGTCAGCGCCGATCCGCAGATGGAAGTGGTCGGGCAGGCCAAGGATGGAAACGAAGCAATCGCCATGGTGCAATCGCTCAAGCCCGACGTGATCACCATGGACATCAACATGCCGCACTTGGATGGCTTGCAGGCGACCGAGCAGATCATGTCGCAGAATCCGAGACCGATCGTCATTGTGAGTTCCGAAACACGCGACGGTGCCGCGAGCACGCTGGTTGCCTTGGAGCTGGGTGCGATTGATTTTATTTCCAAGCCGTCGAGTGGCATTGATCTTGACATGAATTCAGTGGGCGCCGACCTGAATCGCAAGCTGAAAATGGCGGCGAAAGTTCACGTGGTGCGCACGGCAACGCGATCAAAGCCTCATGCTGGCGCGGCGCACCGGTCCGCGCCCTCGACTGCGCCGGCGGAGAACACGGGTTCCGCTGCTGCGGTCGGCAGCCGTTTCCCCCTGGTGGTGATTGCCGCGTCCACGGGCGGGCCAGCGGCGGTGATGCGCCTTGCACCGAATTTGCCGAAAGACCTTCCGGCGGCCGTCGTGCTGGTTCAGCACATGCCCGCGAGCTTCACCAGTCAATACGCCATCCAGCTGGCCGACGCGACGGAAATCGCGGTGAAAGAAGCTGCGGCGAATGAAGCTCTAGCGCCGGGCATTCTGTACGTCTGCCCTGGCTCGCACCATCTGCGCATTTCGCCGAAGGGACGCATCGTGCTCGATAGCGGCGCGCGCATTTCCGGATATCGCCCCTGCGCCGATGTCGCGATGGAAACTGCGGCCGCTTGGGCAGGGCCGATCACCACCGGAGTGGTTCTGACCGGCATGGGCAACGATGGTTCGCGCGGCGCGCAAGCAATTTATTCCGCTGGCGGCACAGTTCTCGTTCAGGACGAGGCGACTTCGGTCATTTTCGGAATGCCCGCGGAAGCCATTAAGACAGGTTTTGTGACGCAGGTTCTTCCGTTGGATCAAATCGCCGCGGCGATTGAAAAACGCGTGCGTCAACTCGCCAGCGCTCCACAGGCTGTGCTGCCATGAAAATCGCGCCGAGCGAACCGCGGCAGGGCCGCCGCTCTTCTCGCAGCGAGCCAGTGATACTTTTCTCCATTGCTGGGCAGATGTTTGCGATCAATGCGAACGCCATTCAGGAAATCCGCACCACGGACAGCATCTCGTCGGCCGCTTCCGAAGTTTCATACGCGAGCATCGCGAAGGTGCGCCATCGCTTGCGTCGTGGCCGCAAGAGTCTTCACGTGATCAACGGTTGCGTTCATTTTGGGCTGCCAACGTCGCGCCCGGCGCAGGTTGTGGTTCTGCGAAACCATCGCATCGCAGTTCTCGTGGACTCTATCGATCGCATGGAGACAATGACGTTGCTGATGGCCCTGCCGCCCGGATTCTGCGGCCCGGAGCGTGCGTGGTATCGGGGAATAACGGTGGTCGCTGGAAACGTCGTTCCGGTGGTGAGCCCGGCTGGATTTCTGACCGAGCAGGAACTCGCAGAGCTGGACGTCGCAGCGGCGGAGTCGGATGCTGCCGCAGAGGCCGCTGCCCGGGCGGCAAATCACGCGCCCGTGGAGCATTCCGAATGACCGTCGCGGTCGAAACTCCCGCAAAATCTTTTGTTCTTCTGCCGTTGGGCAACCGCCGCATTGCCTTCGCGGCGGATTCCGTCATCGAGCTTACCGCGCCCGAAAAGCTGCAGAATTTTCCGCACGGTACGCCTTGGATTGCCGGTGTGATTGTGCGCCGCAACCGTGTCGTGCCGGTGTGCGATGTCCGCAAGTTATTCGGCGAAGAGGCGCTCTCGGTGGGCCGTTTCTACTTGATCGCGGAGTGGCAGGAGCGTGGCGTGCGCGACTGGTGTGCGATTCCGGTCGCCGGTGAATGCGAGCTGACCTCCGCCGAATCGGTGCTCCCGGTCGATCCTCAAACGAGCGCGCACCCTCCGTTCGTTAGCGGCCTCGTACCCGTCGTCGGCGAAGAGATAGAAGTCGTCGACTTGACCAAGCTCATCCAGGCACGCCGCGTAGCGCTCCAAAGTCCCGCTACGGTGCCTGCGTCATGACCGTCGCCGCTGCACAGCCGAAAATTTTGCTGATTGACAGCAACGTGTATTTCTCCAAAAAGCTCAGCGATGCGTTGAAAACGGAAGGCTTCGACGTGGTCACCAGCCCGCAAGCCGCATTCGCACTCACTATGCTCGAATGGAATCGCCCGGCCGCCGTGCTCTGCGCAACAAATCTTCGCGAGATGAGCGCCTACGAGATTGCTCCGATTCTCCGCGCGGATTCGAAAACCGCGGCGATTCCTATCATCGCCGTGGGCAATGGCGGAGACCAGGCGCTCATGGAGGCGTTTCGCTCCGGCTGCGACGATTACGTGGATCGCCGCCGCTCGCCGGACGACATCGCCGCGCACGTGCGCGCCTTTCTTGTTAGCCGCCAGGAAGGTTTTCAGCCGACGCAAATGGTTCCGAGCTCGATGGCCTCGCTTACCGGCGATCTCTCCCGCATGGACTTGCCCGGCGTTATTCAAATGCTGAATCAGGCGCGTCAGACTGGCGCCCTGAATATCAACGCGGGAGACACGGACGGTGTCATCTACTTCGACGGCGGCGAGCTGTCTCATGCGGAGTGCGGCGTGCTTTTCGGCGATGAAGCGGTCATCCACATTCTTAAGTCTTGCGAAGGCGCGGGCGAGGGCGTTTACAAATTTGTATACGGCACCACGGCCACACAACACACCGTGCTGCGTTCGGCCACCGACCTGATGCTCGACGCCATGCGCGAGCTGGACGAAGCAGCGCACGAAGCGGAATCGACTGATAGCGGCGACGAAGCGTCTGAGGCGCAGTCCGATGGTCCATCACCCAGCGGCCCCAATAAAATCGAATTGGAGCAGCCATGAGCGAAACGCCCGAAACTGTCGCGGGAAAAGTTCCTACGGTTTACTTCATCGACGACAGCGCCACCATGCGCGAAGTCATCAAGATCGCCTTCCGCCGCGAGTCGATGAACGTGATCACCTGCCACGACGCCGCTTCCGCGTTGGCGCAATTCGACGAAACGGCTCCCGATGCCGTCATCACCGATGTGATCATGCCGGGTAAAGACGGCTACGAAGTCTGCCAGTTCATCAAGAAGGACGCTAATCTCGCGAAAACGCCGGTGATTCTAATGTCCGGCGTGGTCGATCGTACCGTGGCCGAAAAGGCTATCGCCGCGTGCGCCGATGAGCTGATCCGCAAGCCGTTTCAGCCGCAGGAACTGATTGCGCGCGTCAAGAATCTCCTGAATCCGAAGCCACCAGTTGCGCACCCGCAGAAGCCAGCCGCCAGTACTGAAGCCCGCCCCGCCGCCGCGGCGCTGTCGGGAATTTTCGCCACGCCGGCTGAGCCAGCGCTGGCGGCCCAGCCTGTTCCTTCGATGGCGGGGAGCCAGCGGCCCGCGCCTTCGACCACGGTGAATGCCTCGCCCCGGCCTGCCGCGTGCACCAACGGGAGTCCCGCACCTAGCAGTGCTACAGCAGCTTCAGCCGAGGTCCAGAAGCTGCGCTTTGAGGTTCAGCGGCTCGAGATGCTCGTCAAAAAGCTTCAGACCGACCTGGAAGCCGAGCGCCAGTATGTTGCCTCGCTCGAATTGCACATGCGCACACTCCAGGAAGCGGAGTAAAGCGGTTGTAGAAGGGTTACTCCATTTTCTTCGACGCCAAGAATTCTCGAACCACCACACTCACGTCTTTATGCTGAGCGACCGCTTCATAATTCATCTGCTGCATGTCGCGATCTGAAATCTTCCCCGCCAGTTCCGCGATTGCCGCCATCACTTCTGGATGCTTTTTCGCGATTTCGCCTCGCACGATTGTGACCGCCTCGTACGGTGGAAAGTAATGTTTGTCGTCTGCGAGCACGGTGAAATCGTTCGTCATCAATTGCCCATCGGTCGTGTTTCCCGCCACGATGTCCACTTGGTGCGCCGTCAGCGCGCGATAGAGAAGCCCCAAGTCCATAATTCGCGGAGTGCCGGCAAAGTGTAGGCCATAGGTTTTCACAAATCCATCGTATCCATCGGGACGTTCCATGAATTCGTACCCAAATCCGGCGCGCCAAGCCGGTGCATATTTGGCAGCTTGCGAAATCGTTCGAAGCTGATCCTTCTGCGCATCTCCTCCACGAATCACAATGGCGAAACTGTCGTTGAATCCCAGTGGCGGCTGGACGATCAGGTTGAAACGGTTCGCATACTCGCCGCGAACACGTTCAAACACCAGATCCGGGTCATTCTCTGGCGGCTCTTTCAGTACAGCGGTTAGGGCTGTTCCTGTGTATTCCACGTACATGTCGATTCGGCCGGCAAGCAACGCCTGGTGACAAATGTAGGTCCCCGCAAGATAGAACCGCCGCTCCACGTGCATGCTTGTTCGTGCTTCGATCTGTTGTGCAAGCAGCTCGCCGAGAATCGCCTGCTCCGGAAAATTCTTCGAGCCGACGATGATCCTCCGTTGTCGGTTGCCGCATCCGGCGGCACAAGTGATCGCGAGGAGGCATGTGAGGATTCGCCAGCGCATCGCTTACCGCGCGTGGCGCATGCGCCGCTCGAACAGTCCAAGCACAATGTCTGCGAAGAGCGCAAGAATTGCCGCGGGAATCGCGCCGGCAAGAATCACGCGATTGTCCACCATCGCCAAGCCGCGAAAGATGAATTCTCCCAAGCCTCCGGCTCCCACGGCCGCGGCGATCGTCGCAATGCCGATCGTCCATACCGTCGCCACGCGAATTCCGGCAAGCAGCACGGGCACGGAAAGCGGCAGCTCTACGCGAAAGAGAATCTGCGAATCGGTCATGCCCATCGCTCGCGCCGCTTCTCGCACGCTAGGGTCGATTCCTTGTATGCCCGCTATGGTATTGCGAATGATCGGAAGCAGGGCATACACGGCGAGAGCGACGATCGCCAGCCGGTCGGCGCGGGACCCCAGCCACGGCACAGGCAGCAGAAAACCGAACAGCGCCAAGCTCGGAATCGTCTCCGCAATATTCGCGCTACCGAGAATGGGTCTGGAAAGCCACGGCTTGCGCGTGACTGCAATGCCGAGCGGAATTCCCGCCGTGATGGCTAGCAACATGGCGATTACCACGAGCCACAAATGCTCACCGGTGGCCTGCAGAATTTCCATGCGATGCGTTGAAAAGAAATGGACGAGATTCATTGCATGCCTCGTTTCTCCGGAGTCTGCCGCGCCGCGCCTCTGCCGAGCGTGGCCACATAAGCGGCGGCTAGCGGCTCCGTCGCGCGAAGGAAGGCTTGCGGTTCGTAGGTGCCGGCCAGCTCTCCGGCTTCCAGCAGCGCGATTCGCGCGCCAAAGAGCAAAGCTTCGCGAATGTCATGAGTGACGAAAATAATTGTTTTTTGTAACTGTTGCTGAATCGCGAGGAATTCCTTTTGAATCTCCGCGCGCGTGAGGGGATCAAGCGCCCCAAAGGGCTCGTCCATCAGCAAAACAGGAGGATCGGCGGCGAGAGCACGCGCCACACCGACGCGCTGCTTCTGCCCTCCTGAGAGTTCGTGCGGGTACCGCTTCGAGAATTGCGAAGGTTCGAGCCCTGCGATCCGCAACAGTTGCTCGACGCGCTCCTCCCTGCGATTTTGCGGCCAACGCTCCAGCTCCGGAACCAGACCGATATTCCGCTCCACGGTGAAATGCGGAAAGAGGCCAGCTTCCTGAATGACGTAGCCGATCCGGCGCCGCAGACGAATTGGATCCCACTCGGTCGTCGCTCGGCCCTCGACCAGAACCTCTCCACTGCTCGGCTCAAGCAGACGGTTCACTAGCTTCAGAGCCGTGGTTTTTCCCGAGCCGCTGCGGCCCAGTAGCACGAGAGTCTCTCCGGCGTGCACTTCGAGCGACAAGCTCTTGAGAATGAGATGGTCGCCGTGGCGGAACCTGGCTTGGCGAAACTCAATTGCGGTTTTGCATTGCGCTTCGGCCATCTGCTGATTCTAGCGTGAAATAACGTCTTGCATCGATGCGAGAAGGCGTAAACTCTGCTTGCACGGCTGGCAGGCTCCGGCCTCTCGAGCGCAAGGAAAAAGCATGCTCCCCTATCTCATGCGGTTCCAAGATGCTGGAATCCTGCTCTTGAGGCTGATGGTTGGCCTGATTTTCATTTCCAGCGGATGTAAACACCTGAAGGATCCCGCAGGCCGTAGCAAGAGCATTGGGATGAGCAAGGGGTTTACGGTGTTTCTCGGCGCCGCGGAAATTGCTGGCAGTCTGGGCGTTATCTTCGGGGTCTTGCCCCAGCTGGCCGCGCTAGGCTTGATCTTGATTATGCTGGGTGTCGTCCAAAAGAAAGTTTTCGAATGGCATACCGGTTTTTGGGGCAAAGATGGACGCGGATGGGATTATGAACTGATGATCATCGTGATGTGCATCGTGATCATCGTTACCGATGGCGGCCGCTACATCCTGGTCAGGTGAAATTCAACTCTTCAGGTAAGCGCGGACACTTCGAAGAACGTGGGTGAGCATAGCCGGTGTCAAACGACCGGTAAAGGTGTTCTGCTGACTCGGATGATAGGAAGCGAAGACGCGCGGAAGATCGCCGGGAAACTGATACGTGGCCCCGTGAGCGAAGGAATAAGCAGCCAGACTAGCAATCAAGCCGCGATCCTTGAGGATTTGCAGATATGCCTTCAGAGCGATGCCACCTAACACTAAGATGGCCTTTGGGCCGAGGATGCTCAGTTCCGTTTCGAGGTAAGGCCGGCAATTCGCAAATTCGGAGGGAAGCGGTTTGTTTGCGGGCGGAGCGCAGCGAACCGTGACCCCGATATAGGCATTGTCGAGCAGGAGTCCATCATCCCGGCTGACTGAGGTGGCTTGGTTGGCGAAGCCGGTGCGATGCAGTGCGTCAAAGAGGAACTCGCCGGAGCGGTCGCCGGTAAAAGTGCGGCCGGTGCGATTTCCGCCGTGGGCGGCGGGCGCAAGTCCCACGATCAGGAGCTGCGCATTTGGATCGCCGAAGCCTGGGACCGGCTTGCCCCAATAGTCCCAGTTGAGAAAAGCGCGCCGTTTGGTGCGAGCCACGGCCTCGCGATAGCGCACCAGGCGAGGACACTTGCGGCAGGATACAATCGTGTCGTTGAGGATTTTCAACTGGTTCTTTGCGGAGTCCATGAGCACTTGTCTGCGCCAGAAGCGTTTCGCGAAAAATTGACACGGCAGCAACGCGCAGACTAGCATACTTGCAGCGATTTTCCCTGTCTGAGCCGGGGATTTTTCAAGTCGTTGTAATCAAGAAGGTGTTTGCGGGCGATGAAAACGAAAACCGAGCCGAAGAATGTTCTGGCGCGCATTGTGGAGCGGCGGCGCGAGGCGATCGCGCATCGAAAACGCGTGCTGCCCGACGTGGCTCTCAGGCTGGCGGTAGAGAAGAAGGCCACGCCGGTGCGGGATTTCCAAGGGGCGCTGACGCGGCCGGGACTGAACATCATCGCGGAACTGAAAAAGGCTTCGCCATCGCGGGGGCTACTTCGCGAGGACTATCAGTCGGCGAAGATTGCCCCTGAATTAGAAGCGAGCGGCGCAGCGGCGCTGTCCGTTCTGACCGAAGAGGATTTTTTCCAGGGCTCGCTGGCTGATTTGAAGGAAGTATCGAAGGTGACAAAAATCCCCATCCTGCGGAAGGATTTTATACTGGACCCCTGGCAAGTGTGGGAGTCGCGCGCCGCGACCGCAGATGCCTTTCTGTTGATCGTCGCGATTCTTGATGACGAGATTTTGCGCAATTTGCTTGCTCTGGGCCGACAACTTGGGATGGAAGCGCTGGTGGAAGCGCATTCCCGTGAGGAATTGAGCCGCGCAATCGGCGCGGGAGCAAAAATCATTGGCATTAACAATCGCGATTTGAAAACACTGGAGGTGAGGGTCGAGACGTCGCTCGAGCTGGTCGAACTGATCCCGGAGGAGTGCGTGGCGGTGAGCGAGTCGGGCATTCGGAGTCACGCAGATCTGGTACGCATGCAGCGAGCGGGATTTGACGCGTTTCTTGTCGGGGAGCACTTGATGACCGCGCCGGATGCGGGCGCAGGCTTGACCAAGCTACTGATAGAACAGGGCGGCTGAACGCGAAATGGTTAGAGTCAAGATTTGCGGAATTACGAATTGGGCTGACGCGAAACTGGCCATCGACGCCGGCGCGGATGCGTTAGGCTTTAATTTTTACGCCAAGAGCCCCCGGCGAATTGCCGTTTCTCACGCGCGCGAAATCATCCGGCACATGCCGCGGCGCGTCAGCGCAGTGGGCGTTTTCGTGGATGCTTCGACGGAAGATGTTCTGAAGATCGCGCGCGCAGCGAAGCTGGGGGTCCTGCAACTGCACGGCGACGAAAGCCCTCGAACAGTCGCGCAACTGGCGCGGCAGTTCCCGGTGATAAAGGCTTTTCAGGTGGGGCCGTCATTTCGCGTCAAAGAACTTGAGAAATATCCGAGCGCTGCGGCGTTTCTGCTTGATGGCTTCGGCGGCAAATTGCGCGGAGGAACGGGGAGGAGTTTCGACTGGCGCATCGCGAGGCAGGCGAAGCGCTTCGCGCCGGTGATTTTGGCGGGCGGACTGAAGAAGGAAAATGCGACCAGGGCGATGCGCGCTGCAAAGCCGTTTGCGATTGATGTTTGCAGCGGAGTGGAAGCGTCGCCAGGAAAGAAAGACGGGAAGAAAGTTCGAGCGTTCATGGCAACGGTCAAGAGAGAACGCAGGAAGAAAGCATGAAAAGCGCAGTGACCGCAGAAAAAATGCCGGACGCGCGAGGGCGATTTGGCGCCTATGGTGGGCGCTATGTGCCGGAAACGCTGATGGCTCCGCTGGAAGAACTGGAGCGCGCATACGAGGAGGCGCAGAATGACGCGGCGTTTCGCGCGCAGCTCGATGACCTGCTGAAGAATTTCGCCGGGCGGCCGACGCCGCTGCAGTTGGCTCCGCGGATTACGGAGCATCTCGGCGGTCCGAAGATATATTTGAAGCGCGAGGATTTGCTGCACACGGGCGCGCACAAGATCAACAACTGCATTGGGCAGGGGCTGCTTGCGCTGCGAATGGGCAAACGCCGCGTGGTTGCGGAAACGGGCGCGGGGCAGCATGGAGTAGCGACGGCGACAGTGGCGGCGCGGCTGGGACTTGAGTGCACGGTCTACATGGGCACCGAAGACATGGAGCGGCAGCGGCTGAACGTTTTTCGCATGCGGCTGCTAGGGGCTGAAGTCGTCGGCGTTGATTCGGGCAGCAAGACGCTCAAAGACGCGATTAATGAAGCGATGCGCGATTGGGTGACGAACGTAAGGACCACGCACTACTTGCTGGGTTCGGTTCTCGGCGCGCATCCGTACCCGATGATGGTGCGGGATTTTCACCGTGTGATTGGCAAGGAGGCGCACGCGCAAATTCTAGAAGCTGAAGGCCGCTTGCCGGACTGGCTTTTCGCGTGCGTCGGCGGCGGATCGAATGCGATTGGGCTGTTCTACGAGTTTCTCGCGGATTCAGGCGTGAAGATGGTAGGCGTGGAAGCGGGAGGACGCGGAGGCACGCTCGGCGAGCACGCCGCGCGGCTAGCTGCGGCGGCAGGATTTGCAGGAGCAAGGCCGGGAGTGCTGCAAGGCACGCACACTTACCTGCTGCAAAATGGCGACGGGCAGATCGCGACGACGCACTCTGTTTCTGCGGGGCTGGATTATCCTGCGGTGGGTCCGGAGCACGCGTGGCTTGCCGAGCAGGGACGCGTGGAATACACGGCGGTACGCGACAATGAAGCAGTGGCGGCGCTGCGCACGCTCGCGCGCTTGGAAGGAATTATTCCGGCACTCGAGTCGGCGCATGCGGTGGCCGAAGTGGTCAAGCGCGCGCCGAAGATGAAGAAGAGCGAAATTATCATCGTGAATTTGTCCGGGCGCGGCGACAAAGATATGGAGATCCTGGCGAAGTATGTCTGAACCGGCGAGCACAACGGCGCAACTGAAAACGAGGATTGGGCGAAAATTCGAGGAGCTCGCGCGCAAGAGCGAACTGGGACTGGTCGCTTATTTGACCGCGGGCGATCCTTCGATTGAGGGCACAGAAGCGATTGTTTTGCGCGTCGCCGAGGCTGGGTCTGACGTGATCGAGCTGGGGATTCCGTTCAGCGATCCCGTTGCGGATGGGCCAACGATTCAGCGCGCAAGTGAACGAGCATTGCGAGCGGGAACTACGCTCGAAAAAGTGATCGGGCTGGTTGCGGCGCTGCGGAAAAAGACTGAAGTGCCGCTGGTTTTGTTCGGCTATTTCAATCCCATATTGCAGATGGGTCTCAGCAATTTTGCGACGAAGGCTTTTGCGGCAGGCGCGGACGGCGTGCTGGTCACAGATATGACGCCGGAGGAATCGACGGAATATCGCAGCACGATGCATGCGAACGGGCTGGATACGATTTTTCTGGCCGCGCCGACGTCCACGGATGAACGATTGAAGCGCATTGCAGAGGCATCAAGCGGATTCTTGTACGTGATTTCGCGGACCGGAGTGACCGGCGCGAAAGATTCACTACCGGAGGAATTGCCGGCGATGGTGCGCCGCGCGCGAAAGTTCACGCGATTGCCGATTGCCGTGGGATTTGGGATTTCGGTGGCGGCGCAGGTCACAGTGCTCGGCGGAATCGCGGACGCGGTCGTGGTGGGATCGTCGCTAGTTGCGGAGATTGAGAAGGCGAGGTCGGTGAGTGCAGCGGCGGAGGGCGCGGCGGCGCGCGTGCACATGTTAAAGGAAGCGGCGAAGCACGGGGTGAGCCGCAGAGGCTAGAATGCATGAGCGAGGCTGGCGAGTTTCGCCGCGTGGCGATCCTGGGAGTTGGACTGATCGGCGCGTCGTTTGGTGCGGCGCTGGCAAAGGCACGGCCAGGCATTTCGATCGTTGCGTACGACCGGCCCGAAGTCTTGCGCAAGCTGCGGGAGAGCAAGTTTGACTGGGAAACCTCCGAGGACTTGGGCCATGCGGTGCGCGACACCGATTTGATTTACGTTGCATTGCCGGTTGGCGCCGTGATCGAAATGCTGCCGGAGATCGCCTCGCAATGCGATTCACGAGCGCTGGTGACCGACGCGGGCAGCACGAAAACGCGGATATGCAAAGCTGCGCAAAAGGCTTTTGGCGACAGAGGGAAGTTCCTGGGTGGGCATCCAATTGCAGGGAGAGAATTGGGCGGATTAGAAAGCGCAGATGCAGAATTATTTCATGGGAAGCGCTATGCGCTGATCAACGACGGGTGGGGGAAAGAAGGCAAGACTGATTCTAGAGTGCAGCAGTTCGTCGAACTTCTGCGAGCGACTGGCGCAGAACCCATTTGGAGCGACGCGGAAACGCACGATTGGGCGATGGCGGTGGTTTCGCAAATGCCGCAGCTGGTCGCGATTGCGGTGGCGCGAGTGGTCTCCGATGAAACGGACGAAACTGGTCTGCCATTATCCCTTGCGGGCAGCGGCTTGCGCGATCTGCTGCGGACCACGGGAAGCCCGTATGAGGTGTGGCGAGACATTTGCATGACCAATACGGAAAACATTGCGCATTCGCTGGACCGCGCGGCACAAGCGATTGATTTTCTGCGGGCGCATTTGACGAATCGGGAATTGGAGAAGGAATTCGCCGGCGCCAACGAAGTGTACAAGATGCTTCGCGAAATGGATTTAGCACTCGATGGCGATGCACGGCGAGCTGGCGAGCCAATCCCTAGAGCGGGCGCCGATGGATAAGCGTGTGGCGAACGCGGAGGCGGCCGTTGCGCGCGTCGAAGACGGCGCGACGATTCTCGTTGGTGGATTTGGAATGTGCGGTGTGCCGGAGCATTTGCTGCGTGCGTTGCGCGCCAAGGGGGCAAAGAATTTGACGCTGGTGTCGAACAATGCTGGAACGGACAATTACGGGATCGGCTGGCTACTTGAATCCAAGCAAGTGAAAAAGATGATCGCGAGTTACGTCGGCGAGAACAAGCGATTTGAAAGCTTGGCGTTGAGTGGCGAAATTGAGGTCGAGCTGAATCCGCAGGGAACTCTCGCGGAGCGCATGCGCGCCGGCGGCGCGGGCATTCCGGCATTCTTTACTCCGACGGGATACGGAACGCAGGCGGCGGAAGGAAAAGAGACGCGCACGTTTGAGGGGCGGAACTACGTCATGGTGCCATGGCTGCGCGGCGATTTTGCCTTCATCAAGGCGTGGCGAGGCGATCGCTGGGGGAATTTGATGTATCGCAAGACGGCGAGAAATTTTAACTCGGTGATGGCGACGGCCGGAAAGCACGTGATTGCGGAGGTGGAAGAGCTGGTGGAACTTGGCAGCCTGGCGCCGGACAGCATTCATACGCCGGGAATTTTTGTTGATGCGATTTTCCAGGGAGAGCATTACACCCGGCCAATTGAGAAGAGAACGCTCCGTAAAGACTGAGCGCACGAACGCAGGCCAAGCTCGACGACCGAATATGAATAAGAACATGGACAAACGGGAATTCGTGGCGCGTCGCGTGGCGCAGGAACTTCACGACGGCGATTACGCGAATTTGGGGATCGGGTTGCCGACGCTCGTGCCGAATTTTCTGCCGCCGGATATGGAAGTTGTGCTGCAATCCGAGAACGGCATGCTCGGCGTCGGGCCGTACCCGCGCGAAGGCGAAGAAGATCCTGATTTGATCAATGCAGGGAAGGAAACGATCTCGGAAATCCCGGGCTGCTGCTATTTTTCGAGCGCGGATTCATTCGGGATGATTCGCGCCGGACGGATTGACGTGACTGTTCTAGGAGCATTGCAGGTGGATGAGAAGGGAAATCTAGCGAACTGGGCGATTCCCGGGAAGATGCTCAAAGGAATGGGCGGCGCGATGGACCTGGTGGCCGGAGCCAAGCGAGTGATTATCGCGATGGAGCACACAAATAAAGACGGGCAGCCGAAGATCATGAAGCAGTGCACGCTGCCGCTGACTGGCGTCGGCGTGGTCAAAATGATCGTCACGGATCTGGCGGTGATCGACGTGACCGCAGAAGGTTTGCTTCTCCGCGAGGTCGCGCCGGGAATGACTCCGGAAACCGTGCAGAAAGCGACGGAGGCGCGTTTGCAAGTATCGCCGAACTTGCAGACGATGAAGGTGTAGCCGTTGGCGCTGAGATGGCTTTCGCCGCAGATACCGGTGCGCGCATCGCTCGAATGCAGTAGCATCATGGGCAGCCTTCTGGGGTGATCATGGAGCCGCATTCGATTGTTGTGGTGAGCCTGCATAGCCCGAAGGAGCGGCTGTGGGGCGAGCTGATCGAAATCACTGTGGCGGGAGTGACGCTGCGGGGAATTGATCTGGATTCGTTCGAGGACTTCATCCGGCAAGTGTTGCATCCGGAGGGCGAGCGGATCGGTTTGCCGACTCTTTTTTTCCCGATGCAGCGGATCGAGCGGATCGCTCTGGATGAATCGCGCGGCTCCATCCCCTCGCTAGCGGAGAAATTTGCGCTGCGAGTTGGACAGACTTTGGGGGATTATCTCGCGCAGTTCGTTTGAGTTTCCAGCTAAATCCCATGGCAAAGCAAATTTTCACGGTTCCGAATCAGCTGACTTTCTTGAGGCTTGGATTTCTGCCCTTTTTCATCATCGCCATTCGATACAGCCGCTACGACTGGGCGCTCGCGCTCCTGCTTGCGGCGGGATTGAGCGACGGGCTCGATGGGTTGCTGGCGCGGGGCCTCAATCAAAAGACGCAACTCGGAACATTCCTCGACCCGTTAGCTGACAAGCTGCTGCTGTCTTCTTCTTATCTCATGCTGGCCTTCAAGGGCCGCATCGCGTGGTGGCTGGCGATTCTGGTGCTGGGCAGAGATGCGCTGATCCTGATCGCCTGTGCCGTGATTCTGCTGGTGGTCGGTTATATGACGTTTCCGCCGAGCGTGTATGGAAAGCTGAACACAGCGTTTCAGATCTTGCTGGTGCTGGTGGTAATTCTGACGGCTCTGTTCCCGAACCATCTGCTGCGGGATATACGCTTCCTGCTAATTTACCTGGTCGCCGCGTTCACAATTTTTTCCGGGTTTCACTACAGCATCACCGTCGCGCGCAAGCTGTGAAGGGGAATTTGCCGAACAGTCGTTGGTAAGAACTAGAAGAACGCCGGGATAATTCAGCGCCGGTTACCGAGGAATTAGCGGAGAAGGATGTGAGTGCGGCTACCGAAAATCATGAACCCGAAGCTGAGCAAAACGACAATGGCAGCCGCCCATCCCAGGAAATAGGCGCTCTTCCGTTCGGCGGGTGAGGCCGGCTGACGGTCGAGCATGAGCTTCCCAAGAATGAATCCGGTTAGCCCACCGCCAAGATGGGCCATATTGTCGATGCCGGAAACCATGAATCCCCAAATCACCAGATAAATGATCCAACGGATCACTTGCGCGCGCAGTTGCTCCATCGCCGCGCCGCGACGGCGCGACGTAATCGCCAGCAGGACGCCGATCAGTCCAACGATCGCGCCCGAAGCGCCGATGGCAGTTCCGGAGCTTGCAATTCTGAGCGCCCTCAAAAGGCCGATGAATGGACTTGCCGAGCTCAGAACGTATCCGCCAATTCCACAGACTACGTAGAGGAAAAAAAAGCGGGCGGAACCGTACAAGTCTTCAACGGCCGGCGCGAGGTCCACTAACACCCACATGTTAAAAACAATGTGCAGGAGATTGGCGTGCAGAAAGCACGCGGTAACAAAGCGCCACGGCTGATCGAGGTCAAAAGGCAACGGCAGGGACGCACCGAGGCGGTCAAGAATCTGCCCGGAGACGGATCCGATATTAAAGAGCTGGCCGAGGATGCTGCCTCCCTCGGGAGTGACAGGCGCTCCCAGCCGCAAACTGAGAAGCAGGCTGAGGACGTAGAGAAGGCAGCACGCGCCGAGAATGAAATACGTCACGGGAGCGTTCGCCGGCATGTACTTTCCCAGCGAACGGCTCATCGCCGCCATGGAAAACGTGAGGCTGGTGCCGCACTCGTGGCAGCGAGTTGCCGTCGAACCGACGAGAGTGCCACAAGCGGGACACAAACTCGGGCGCCGCTGCTTCTCCTGTGAGTGGAACGTGGAGGAGAAACTGTCGCGCAACCTGTCAATTTTCAAGCGCCAACGAAGCGGAAGTGGCAATGGTTTCCTTGCGGCGACCTTACCGCGTTCCTATAATACCGAAAAACTGCGCAATGGCACGCAGGGAACGAACGCGGAGGAGACTTTGGTCTATCAGTTGTTGGGGCAGTTGTTGGTGCCGAGCAACAGCAAGCGTGCTATGGGAATGTTTGGGGGTGTCCTGTTTGCATTTTTCCTTGCGGGGTGCGCGGCGCGGCGGCCGGTGACCAGTCCGCCTGCCACCACGCCTGAGCAAGGCGCACCACCTGTCACGGAGCCGACGCGATCGACAACTGCCCCTCGTGCAGCCCCACCGTCTGCGGTGCCGGGAGAATACACGGAAGAAGGGGTGGCATCGTGGTATGGCGCGCCGTTCAACGGGCGGCGAACGTCGAACGGCGAAATCTACGATATGCACCAGCTGACCGCGGCGCATCGCACGCTCCCTTTCAATGCTGTTGTGCGCGTCACGAACCTCACCAACGGGAAGGAAGTCAACGTGAGGATCAATGACCGCGGGCCATTTGTCGCAAATCGCGTGATCGATTTGTCATATTCGGCAGCAGAAGCCATCGGAATGGTCGGCCCTGGAACGGCAGAAGTTCGGCTGGATGTGGTCGCCGGGCCGGATCCGAATGTTGGGTTTTTCGGCGTGCAAGTCGGCGCGTTCCAAGTCGAAGAAAATGCCGAGCGGCTGCGACAGCAACTCAGTGCGCGATACACACCGGTGACCATCGCGGAGTTCGATTCGCCGAATGGAGTGTATTACCGCGTTCGCGCGGGACGGTTGCCCAGCGAAGCGGCGGCGCAAGAATTGGCGACTCAAATTCAGCAGCAGGAAAACACGGTTGCGTTGGTGGTGCGACTGGACAATTGATGGGACGGATTGATTCGCTCGCCACAGCGGGCAGCGAGAAGGATGTCATTTATGTTTCATGACGTAGATTCCTTCCCAATCGGCGGGCGGTTCGTCGACCAGGTACTCTTCGCAGCGACCAAGAAAGACGCGAGCGGGCCCGTCATCGGGCCAGCGCGATAGGACGCTTTCGAACCATCGTTTTGCTTTCGCCCACTCGCGAAGTTTATAAGCTTCGCGCCCCTTGGTGAAAATCTCCGCCAGCTCCCCCAAATTGCCGGCGGTTTCGCGGCGGCCCATCAATTCGTAAATCGTTACGGGCAGCAATTTCCCTTTGACGCGAATGAGGTCCAGCTCGCGGACCAGAAAGCCGGCGTCGCGCAAGGCTATGTAAGTGGTTTCGGACAGAATGATGTGCGTGGAGTATTCCTTGTTGAGGCCCTCCAAACGCGACGCCAGGTTGACAGAGTCGCCCAGGGCTGTGTATCCGTAACGAAGCTCAGAACCCATATTGCCTACCGACGCGACGCCGGTGTTGATGCCGACGCCGATGTCGATGAGCGGCTGGCCGCGCTGCGTCCATTCGCTTCGCAGGCTGGCGAGGCGAGCCATCATCTCGAGGGCTGCATACGCTGCATTGTCAGCCTGATTTGCTTGCTCGAAAGGAGCGCCCCAGAAAGCCATTACGGCGTCGCCGATGTATTTATCCAGTGTGCCCTGCTTGGTAAAGACGATTTGGGTCATCTCGGTGAGGTAGCTATTCAGCAGAGCAGCAAGGTCCTGGGCATCCAGGGACTCGGACAGCGTGGTAAAGCCGCGCACGTCGCTGAACATGACGGTGATGTCCGTCTTGCGCGGCTCCACGAGCTTCGGATCGTCGAGAACACGGCGGATGACTTCTGGGCTGACGTATTGCTGAAATGCGCCGCGCACGCGCCGCTTTTCGTGTTCCTCAACGAGAACGCGATAGAGCCCGACAAGGCCCACGTTGGGAATGAGCGTGAAAAGCGACGGCACGATGAAGTCGAGCCACCAGCCGTGAAGAAATGCCCAGTAAACAAGCCCAGCAAACGGCGCAAGCAACAACAGCCCAGCGGCGAGCCAGCGCGGTTGCACCAGAGCGAGCCAGATGCCGAGAGGGATTCCGAAAAGGAAAATGAAGAAACAGTCGGTGAGGACCTGAGCGGCGCCGTGATGAAGAAAATGATGATTGAGTATGTTGTCGATGACGTTGGCATGGATTTCGACGCCGGGGAAATCGAGTCCGCCGAAAGGAGTTGTGCGCAGATCGCCTATGCCTGTAGCGGACGCTCCGACGAGGACCAATTTCCCTTTAAATGTTCCGGTCGGAAAATTCCTGTTCACCACGTCGGCGATGGAGACGTAGCGGTATGTGTGCGACGGACCGTTATAGTTGATCATCAGCCGGCCAATGAGGTCTGGATGGACCGTGGCGTACGGGCCGAATTCCAGAGCCACGATGCCATCCGGCCCGTAGTCTAGAACCGTCTGCTGATCGGTAAGATTCAGGAAAAGGCGAAGGGCCTGGACGTCCATCGAAGCGTAGAAATCCCAATTGGCAGGATTGGGGTCCGTGCCGAAGGGAATTGCGAGCAGCGCGCGGCGAACAACCCCATCGGGATCGGGCAAAACATTGAAAAAGCCGGAGCCGGCGCGATCGGAAGCCAGCGCGCCGGTGAAGAGATCTTCATTTGCTTCCGCACCCCTGGGAATCAGGTCAAATTCGCCGTAATCGTGGATCAAGCGAACGTAGTTTGCCGAGCCTCCTGACGATTTCAGCGCGCGAACCTGTGGATAAGGAAAAAATGAAATCAGATCGGCGTAATGCTTCAACGATTGCTGGGACACGCCCTCGAGGTCAGCTTTGGTGTAAAGGAAATAGTTTCCGAGGACCACGCGGCCGAACTTCTGAATGGAGTCGGCGAATTGCTGGTCGTAATTGTAGGTTTTTTCGAGATTGTCGATCGCCGCGAGCGCCGGATTGCTCGCTTGTCCGGGCTTTTTTTCGGCAGCGAGCTGGGCGCGCAATATTCGCAGAGGGGCGAGCGTATCGTCGGGCTTGCTGAAGGTAATATCGAACGCGACGACGCTGGCGCCGTCGGCGTGGAGATTATCGAGCATCTTCGCAAACGAGATGCGAGGGAACGGCCAGCGGCCGAGAATTTCCTGCGAGCGCTGGTCGATGTCCACGATGATGATGCGCGGATCCGCATGCCGTCGGCCGCGAAACAGGAAGCGCGTGTCCAGGCTGTTCAGCTCGAGGCGCGAAACGAAATCGAAAGTGGGCGTGGGACGTTCGCCGATGAAGGCTGCGAAATACACGAAGAATGCGAAGGCCGTCACGGCGAGACTGATGGCGAACGAGCCTTTGTGTTTCCACCAGGCGGGAATAACGTCGAAGAAGCTGGGGTTTTTCCGTTGGCTCATGAGCCGGAATCGCGGCGCGCGTCTCGACGCGGGCGGACTTCCTTGAGAGGCACGGACGCGGGTTAGGCTAACAAACGTGGAATCGCACTTCAATAACCGTGAAGCGCACGGTTTCTTCGGCGGAAACGCGGGCGCTTTGCCTCGTGCACGCTGATTCTTGCAAGTTTCGGTTGCGAGCGGGGCAATTTAGCACGCTAAACATCCAGAAGGCAGGATAAAATCACGCGAATGTCCGGTAGAGCGAACCCGCGATTGGCGATCGCCACTCTGTGGCTCTTGATATTTGCTGTGACAGCGCCGGCGCAGGATAACAGTTCTCAGAACCTGGATCAGAACGCGAAGCAGACGATTGTTCTGCCGCTGGAACTTGTGGCGGCGCAGCCCGCAACGCTTGCGGTGCTGACGGCGAACGGGCACGTTGCGCCAGGAGTGAAGGTCGTGCTGTCAAGCGGCGAAGTGGTGACAACAGACGAAAGCGGCCGCGCGCATTTTCTTGTGCCGCCAGAAACGGGACTGATGTTCGCGCGAATTCCGGGAGCCGAAGTGCGCGAGGCGGCAGACGTATTACCGCACGGGTCAGGCAGCGGGAGTTTGCAACTGGCCCAAATCCCCAAAGTCGTGTCGCTTGAAAATCACTTTGCCATCCGCGGAGGTGGTTTCCAAGGCGACGCGGACCGAAATCGCATTAAACTCGAGGGAAAAGGTGTTTTGGTTCTCGCGTCGTCGCCCGTTCAATTAATTGTAATGCCACCCGCAAGTGTGCCTCCCGGGCCAGCCAGTCTCGTTTTGATTGAAGGAACAACGGAGATTGCGGCGAAGATAACGCTCGTGGATGTCGTGCCGGAGGGATCTTCCGACGCACAGATTCGCCGTGGGAAAAAGGCGACGATTGTCTTGCACGCGCTCGGCACAACTGAGCCTCTCGATCTGGCAATCCGAGACCTGAACCCGCAGGTCGCTCAGTTCCCGCATGGCAACGAGGTGCGCGTTCGCACCACGGGTGGATCGGACAATTCCGCGGTTGTTCGGTTGAAAGGAATGAGCGCAGGGCCGTTTTCATATGCCGTAAGCCTCGAAAATACTTCGACCACAGTGAACGCGCTGGTGGCACGCGATTTTCTCGAAGGAGCGCGGAAGATTGCGCAGCCAGATGTGGTGGATCGCATGAGCGCTATCTTGAGGGAACTTCGCGGAGACAACGTTGATGTGGTGAAGGCACGAAATGGATTACAGGAGATTTCAAATGAGAGCTCGGCTGATTTTCAAGCGCTGATTCGCGCGGCGTGCCGTGCACTCGCCGGCGAATGAACCACCGAAAAAATAACCGTCACGGTTTTGCAGCAGCCTCAAGAGCCCGCGCGGGAGCTTCAGGAAGAACTCCCTGGGCCATTTGCTCGACGCTGCCTTGCAGGCGATCCAGTTTGTGGCCGGCTTCATCGTGACACTGCTGCGCGTGACGCAAGTGCCCGCCGAGCGTGTCGTAGATTTTCGCAAAGGAATCGAGCTGCGCTTGCAAGCCAGCGAGCCCGGCGAGAAGGTGCCTGGCATTTTCGGCGACCTGCATGCCCTTGAGGCCCATGAGAATAGCGCTCAGGTAAGCATGGAGTGTGTTGGGCGAAACGGCGAAAATGCCCTTGCTGCGGCAGTGGTCATCCAGACGGCCCAGCTTGGCATCAGAGGTCATCAGCAGTTCGTAATAAACCCCTTCGGACGGGACGAACATCAGCGCCACGTCAAGGGTTCCTTCATTTTGCAGGATGTACTTCTCGGCGATGGACTCCGCGTGCTTGCGCACCGCCTGGAAAAATTCCTTGCGGGCTTCCTCTCCGCAATCGATCAGGCGACGATAGCTCTCGAGCGGAAATTTCGAATCGATGGCGATCATCTTGTCGCCGGTGCGAATCACGGCGTCGACGATTGCTCCGGTTAAAAACCGGTATTGGGTTTCGTAAGCGCTAAAGGGAAGGGCATCAGCGAGCAGGGCTTCGAGGGCCGCTTCGCCTAGGGATCCGCGCGTTTTTGCGCCTCCAAGAACGCTTTGCAGAGTCTGCGTTGCATTCGAGAGATCCCGCCCGGCCTGCTGGATCTCGCCGAGCTGCTTGCCGACGCGGCCCAGGACTTCCTGGGAATTGCGCAATTCGCTGGCTACTGCCGCTTGGGCCTGAGAGACCAGTTTCCCGGAACTCGCAAGGCCGTCCTGAAGAGATGAGTTCACCTGGCCTAGCTGCTGGAGAACGGTTTGCGTGACCTGGCCCAATTGGCTATTTACCGCCTGGGAGTGCGCCATCAAAGCGGTTTGCATATCCTGGCGGAGAACACTCAGGTCGCTGCTTGCGGCGCTCTGGCGGCGCGCAAAAAGCCACACAAGGCCAATAACAAGCATGGCCATCGGAATAAGAATGATTGCTGCGAGGAGTTCCATTCGCGAGGCCCCTCAGGCGAACAAATAGTGAAAGCGACATTACTATAGCGCATTTCGGAACCCGGGAACAGCCTTAAACTGACAAAGTCGCGCGCTCAATCCCGCGCGCTGTCGCCGGCAATGTGGACGAGGGATTGTGGTTCGGCGGCGTCGTCGGAAACGATGGTTTGCGGGCCGCGCCAATTGTCAAGCACAGCGACCTGATGGACGCACGAAACCGTGCATCTTGGCGCGCAGGATTTTTTCGTGTAGTACTCGCGATGCCGGCGCTCGATAGAATACTCCGCTAGCGGGATGCCCGGATAGCCGCGCTGCTGTGAGCAATAATGAACCAGGCCGTTCTCGCAAATGTAAAGGTAGCGGGAGCCTGCGCGGCAGCGCCAAGTGTTCTCGCGCCCCGCGGCGATATTGTGCTGAAAGGAATTGACGCGCGAGAAGGAGCGCTTTCCGAGGCTCATGATTTCCTCGAAAATGCCTCGTTCGTGCGCATCGAGCGGCCTAAGCTGGCCGTTGCCGTCGTGGATGATGCCGACGGTCGATGAGAAACCGAGTTCCACCGCACGCCGCGCGACGACCAGCGCGTCATCCGGATGCTTGATGCCGCTGCCCAACACAGAATTGATGTTGATGTGAAAATCAGCATGCTCCGCCAGAAGCTTCAATTTCTGGTCGAGAACCTTCAAACTCTTCTTCGACACGTCGTCCGGTTGGACGTTGTCGATGCTGATTTGCAGAAACTCGAGCCCCGCGCGGTTGAACCGCTCGATGCGGTCTGCGGTCAGAAGATAACCGTTGGTGATGATCCCGGCGATGACGCCGTTATGCCGGATCCGGCGGATGATTTCGTCGAGCTCGGGATGGAGCAGCGGCTCGCCTCCGCTGATGGTGATCACCGAAGTGCCGAATGAGCCCAAGCGATCGATACGCCGTTGCATTTCTTCGAGCGGCACAGGCTTCGAGAAATCGTCATACTCGTTGCAGTACGTGCAGGAGAGGTTGCAGCGGCGCATGGGGATGATATGCGCGAGCAGCGGATGCTTGGTCGAAAGCAGCGCTTTGGCAATCATGCGCCAGCTTCGCACGGCCCGGTGCGCCGAGAGCAAGGCGCGTCTAGTTTTCCTGCGAATGTTCATAAATGCTTACCGGTTTGTGCCCCCTGTATCGCCAGCCAGCTAGCACGGAAGCAAGCCGATTCATCCATGCTAACAGCCGCCAGCGGCACGCTCAAGTTTGTAAGTTACGAGGCTGTTTCTCAATGGTATGGTTACGGCAGAGTACAGCCGCGTGAAGCGGCCGCCGGCATATGCTAACTTAGGGGTTAGAAATACGGATCAGCCGGGGCTGTAGCTCAGACGGATAGAGCAGCAGTTTCCTAAACTGCGTGTCGGGAGTTCGACTCTCCCCAGCCCCACCATATTGCTCCGGCAAAACTGGCGCTTTATGGGTTTGTTCGCAGCCACCGCCTGAGAATCCGATCAAGAAACGCAAAAGATGGCAAGTGTGAGAAATGGTCTGAGCCTGCGAGACGGAACTGTGTGTGCGCTTGTTCGGCGATAAGGTGTTTCCTTCGTTGAATATCCAGCCTCCCCTGTATTGCCCAGGCGCGGCGCATGCCATAGTCTCATCTGTGCGACTTAGCGCGGTTTGCGTAAGTTTGCGCAGCCTTGGGAGAAATGGATATGCCGGCCGGTCGAAATTCGACACTCTGTGGTCTTTATTTGAACTTCGCAAGCGCGCGCAGTTGCATCGATGGAGTAAAGTCGATTGGGATTCGCGCCAACGATATTTCCGTGGCGCTCCCGGATGGGTCTATTATGTCTGCCGTGCCAATCCCGAGCGATCCGCGAAGAATTGAAGCCGCTGTGCGAAATCGCAGCGGCGCTGCAGCGTCCGCGTATCCGGGCTACTCCGCACGCGTTGCGCCGCTGGCTAGTGCGCTGACCAAGGCGCTGCTTACCTTGGGCATTCCAGTTTACGACTCGGAAAGGCTGGAATCCAAAATCAGAAACGGCGGGATCTTGGTGTCAGTCCGGTGCAATGATTCTGTGATCGAACAGGTAAGGCAAATTCTTATCCAAACCGGCGCTCAAGATGTCTCGGTTGCACGAGACGCCAGGATTGAACCGGAACGTTGCGCGGTCCCAGGGCAAGAGCCCTATGTATCTCCTTCGGTGAATGAATGCCAGCAACGCAGCGCACACGCTTGAGCGCGAAGCGCGGGCCAAACCCAAGGAGGAGAAACGTTTATGAACACGCTCAGACGCATGTTGAATCGCGCCTGCCCCAGGTGCGAATGTAAGTCCATCCGCCGCTCGCATCGAGTCGGCTTTATGGAACGGTTTCTGCTGCGGATGTCCTTCGTCCGGCCTTATCGATGCCTGGACTGTGACAAGCGATTCTATCTTTACGACGGCGTCCTCCCTGTAACGTTACCTCGCCGTTCTCTCAATACCACCCACTGAGAATCCACGGTTCTCGAGTAAAACAGGCAGATCTGTAAAGCGAAACCGAGTCAGTTTACTTGCGCGCAAAGACGCGTCCCATGTCCAAGCCAAACGACGGTTTTTCCCGCGTGCCTGTAATCTTTATGGGTAGTACTGTGCCGGTCTTTTTCTTTTCAAAGAGCGGGTCAATCATTTTGAGGAAGAAGGACTTGACTCCGGTGGTGGTCTGCGAAAGCTTTGCTTCAAGCCGAAGCGTTCCGCTAAAATTCAATTCTTCCGTATCCAAGTTGTAGGTCCCATCCAAGAGAACTGCCGCTCCGGAAACATGGAAGGTAAGTTTGGAAAACCGAATCAGTCCGTGCCGCAGCGTGAAGGCCCCTGCCAGTTTGGATACCGCACTGCCGTCATCGGTATCGTTTGGCTGGCCTCGGCCGCGGCGACTGAGGGCGTTGATCTTTTCCTGCACGGTATTTTGAGTAAAACGTGCAGAGAAAATTCCGAATTTGCCTTGCAGATCAAGGCGATTGGCGATGTCCGTATCCCTGGCGCGCCGGGAAGGAATCACGAAGCGGGTTTTCAGAGTGACGACGCCCGTCAAGAGAGGCTTATCGGACTTGACCGCGACTCGTAGCAGATCTTGAATACGAGCGGCGTCAGCGACCACATTCAGGGCCACAGCGCGGCCCGGTTGTTGAGGGCCTTTGGCCACATCGCCCTTCGCGACCAACTGTGAATCAAGCAGTTGTATTTTGATTGTGTTTAGGATGGTGTTACCGTTCATCCCGTCCACGACGGCATTGAATTCAGTGTTCAGCGGCACGGGGTGCTGGCTGACGCTGACTTCAAAGTCGGGTGTTTCCGTCTTGCCTCGAACCTGAATGTAGTCGAGCACGCCACTGAAGGACCCTGTCGACGAAAGTGTTCCCGAAATCCCTTTAATTGCCCCGAGATCGGCATTCGAGAACGTGTAACTTCCGGAGACGGGCGACTGGCTAGGATCATCGGGATTCCACGGACCAAATTGACCCTGCGTCTGAATTTCTCCTATTGGCTTCGGGTTGGTGAGGTTGGCATGAAACGCTGCGGGTTTATCGGGCTGAAACGAGTCGATGCGGAGGTTATGAAAAAGGAAAGACAAATGCCGGCCGCCGCCTTTGCGCAGAATGTTCAGCGTCATATCGTCAGACGTGACCTCGTCGATGACAAAATTGGTTTGGAACGGCTTCTTGGCATTTTCGGGCTCTTCGCGTGGCGGGACATTGACCGTAAGGCCTTGCATATCTAGTGCGTGAAGGTGAGGCCGAGGTTCAAGAAGGGTGAGAATGCCGGTCTCGACCGAACATTTGCTTATTTCAATCAGCGGCGGGAGATCGGGTCGATCCGGATTCTTCAATACCAGACCGGTGAACTGAGCCCGCAGCCTGGGAAATAGGGAGACGTGAAGGGTTGCAAGCTTGACGTCAACGTGAAATCGATCTGCTGCAATCTTCTCGACCTTATCGCGCAGAACATAGGAGTTCAGCAATTTCGGCACGATCCACACTGCAGCACATACGCCCAGGACGACGATCGCGGCGGCACTGATGGCGAGCCATTGTTTTCGGGTCAGCATTCACATTGGGCCGCGGTGGCACAGCATGCGGGCCACGTTAGTTAACTTCGACCTCTGAGTTCCGGCAATAGGGTGAACCATCTAAGCGCGAGGTCGGCGTCGGGGTATGCCGCTGATGGGCTTCGTGAAACATGAGGGAAGTGGGTTTTGGGGCCAGCAGTCGGAAACTTGAGTTTGAGCGTTGCGTCAGGAATCAGCTAGGCCGGCCGCGATCCACGCTTACTTCACTCGGGGAAAAACAGCAGGCGACAAAAGCAATCGCTATTTCCGTTGCTGCGAGCTGCTGCCCTTGCAGTTCTTTTCGTGCTCTCTCAGTTCATTCGAGGAATTGAACGATCTGCCACATTGAGTGCACTTATGTTGGTTCGATTGATCTGACATGCCAAACACCTCCAAATCGTCATATTGCTGCAACATCCGCGGAGTCTGCGGCTCTAGCCACGAGGTTACAATCCGGCAATTCCTGTAATTGGTGTCCCGCGATGCTTGTACGCGCTGCGCCTTCGTGAGCGGACGGGTACCTGCGGTCAGCGCTAACTGATTCTTTCGGCTAAGAAGAATCGTGATTCGCTGCGCTCGTCAACAGGTCTCAGCCATCCCAAGCCACGCACGGTCGGTTGTTCCCCAAACCTGTAAAAGCCTGCGAAAATTCCCCGTTCCAGCGGATTTTCGTATGGTTTTCATTTTATTTCCCCGGTAAGAAGCTCGTGAGAATGTCTTTCATGCGCTCCGCAAAATGGGCCGTAAGGGACCACGGGCTCGGTTGTCGAACGATGTGGAGCTTGCCTTCTTGTTGCTGAACCTCGTAATCGCTTGAGCCGTTCTCTTTGCGAAAAAAGCGAATCGTCAACACAGCATCCGCCACGCGTAGATTGGATAACGTGATCTCCGGAAACCACTCCGGCAGATGAGGATCGACGAACAGCATTTTCAGGGGAGCGTAAGGATATATGCCCACCATGCTCTGTAGGAGAGAGAAGACAGTTGATGCCGACCATGCTTGTGGCGAGTTTGCGTTCGGATAAATCGCCGGAAACGGATGCTCATTGTCACGAGGGTGCCCGCTGAAAAGTTCCGGGAGACGGTAGAATTCAAACAGCTCGGCGGCCTCGAATTGCGCGCGGCAAATTCGCTCGACGTGAGCGTGCAAACCATAGCGCGCGAATCCTAACGCGAAAGGTCCGTGCTCCACGGGCCACACCGAGCCGCGATGGTAACTAAACGGATCGTAGGCTGGATGGTCGGCGGAAAGCGTCCGAATTCCCCATCCCGTAAAAAGATCAGGAGCAAACATGCGCTCCGCGGTTTGCTTTACAAGCGTGTCGTCCACAATCCCGGAGCCTATGCAATGCCCTGGATCGGAGCCGATGGAACGGATGGGCCGCGACTTCGCATCGAGACCCATCGCGAAATAGCCTTCCTTGTCCATCCAAAACGTATCGTTGAAACGTTTCTTGAGATCCTTTGCCTCTCGAAACAGGCGCTTTGCTTCGTCCTTGCGATCAAACCACCACAGAACCTCCGAGAAGAAAGTCTTTGCGAAGTAAACGAAGGCTTGCTCGTCGCACGTGGCTATTGCAGGTGCAACTTCCTTGCCGTCGGGATAGACGATGGCATCGCTCGAGTCCTTCCATCCTTGATTCCGCACGCCCATCTTGGAGCGGGTTTTGTAATCGTAGAAACCATCGCCATTGGAATCGCCGTAATCGTTCAGCCATTTGAGGGCTTTGAGGGAAGGTTCGAGGTATGGTGCCACCAGCGCCTTGTCTCCCGTCCAATGCCAGAGAAGAGCAACGGCTACCGCGTAGAACGCGGAAGTGGTTGTGGCGCCGTAATAGCGCCCTCGCGGGATGAAATTCAAAGCAGACAGGGGGTCGGTGTGCGACTCGTGAATCATTCGGCCCGGCTGTTCATCGCGCCAGTCATTCACTTCTGTGCCTTGCCAGCGCGCCAGCTGCGGAAGCGTGCCCTGAAGGATGGCCGTGCTGAGTATCGCCGATTGCCACGAGACGGTTAACGTGTCGCGGCCGTACAGTGCGATGTATATGGGCTGGCCTGCGGCGACCGTCCAGGCATTTTCGTTCGCGTCCAGATCGTAGAGCCGCAGGGCCGTGAGATCCCGCGCGGCTTGTTTGACACAACCTGTTACAACCGAAGTGAGATCTTTTTCCGTCGGAGCGCTGAAATGTGTCGCGGAGTCCAAAAATCGCAGCCGGAGAGAATCGTATTTGTTGTGCGCATCGAAAAACGCGTGGCACGAATATCCGGGAGTGAACGCACGGCCGTCAATGGACGGCATAAAATCCAGGCAAAAATGCCACTTGGCGTGCGGTGCCAAATGCACGCGGTAGGTGATTCTGCCCTTGTGATACTTCGGCGGCGGGCCGGGGACGGAGATGCGAATGCGAAGTCCCCGGTCAATCTTGGCGATCCCTTTTTCGTGTGAGTGGCTGTATGCGTGAGTTTCCGCATGTCGAAAATACAGCTCAGCGCCCTCCGACGGTGTACTCCACTGAAGCGTTTTCCTGCGTTGTTTCATTCTGCGTTTGTCGTTGGCCTCGGTCACCGATGCAAAATCCGCGTCAAAGCAGAAGCTCATATCGAATGAGGTGGGCTGGAGAGAATAGTTGACGAGATCGATGTCCTCATGAAGCCCTTCGCCCGCAAATCGCGAGACTTTGACCTCCAGAGTTTTTTCCGCATACGACGGAACTTCGCCACTCCCCTGATCAGGCGGCCCTGGATCTGCGCCCGGAGGCAATAAAATGTAGTAGCCCAGCCAGCTGTGCTGGCTGACATTCGACGACGCTACCGGAATCAATTCCTCGCCGTCTATGCGGATCTCATATCTGGAGAGCAGCCGGGTCTCATATGCGAAAAGGCCATATGGCGAATCCGGCGGAACGAAACCATCCCTTGCCGTGCGCAAGACGGTGCGTCCCTGCCCCATAAACCAGGAATCATTGTGAGGTTGCAGGCGGATCAACGAACCGTGGTACTGCCATGGATGTGTATAGTCGTTCGTGCTTATTTTGACCTTCCTGTCAAATCCCGCCAGGCTGCGGCTTTCGCTCCAAAATCAGAAAAAGAACCAGATAGTTTTTCAGCGTATGCGTGATGAGAAAATTTTCCTTCACGTGGTCGTGGGCTGCCTCACCAAGTTTTTTCGCCAGCTGAGGATTCGAAAGCAAATAACGTATCTGGTAGGCGCATCCTTCGACGGAATGAACCAGCATTCCGGTGATTTTGTGAAGTACCTGCCGAAGAATCCCTCCCACGGCGGACGCCACCACTGGTTTTCTCTTCCACAATGCTTCGGTGACCGTCAGACCAAACCCTTCGCGAAGGGACTTCTGCACGACGATGGTCGAAGCGCGTTGCAATGCATTGATTTCCAAATGGCTCCATGGCGGAAGATTCAGCAGGAAAATGTCGCTGTCTCCTTTGGCGGCTTCCTGCACCTCCGCGAACACGACTGAGCCTTCCGGATCATCCGTTGCGCCGCCGCCTGCGAGGACCAATTGGCAGTCGCTGTACCTCTTCACCAATTTGTAGGCCTGAATGACGCCAAGCGGATCCTTCAAACGGTCGAAGCGCGAGACCTGCGTCACGATCGGGCGATCCTTATCGATCCCGAACTTGTCCAGCACCGACTGAATGAATTCCGGCTCAAGTTCACGATTCTTGTCCGCCAGCGGATCGATCGTCGGCGCCACCAGAAACTGAGGAATCGCCAGCCGGTGGGTAAACGCGGCCGATGAGATGAACGATGCGTCATACTTTTCCACGAACGGCCGCAAGAAATTCCAGATGCGCTCGTTGGGCTGCGACAAATCAATGTGGCACCGCCAGAGCCAGTGATTCCGCTTTCCTTCGCGAGCAGCGACCAGGGGAAGCGGCTGCGGGTCATGAATCACGATGAAATTCTCATCGAACTTCATGCGTCGGCGATTTTCTTCGTTTGTGGCAAGGAATACATCGAACCACTCGGGCCGGTCTTCGTAGGCCATGCCGTGAAGCGCATTGTGAAACGCCTTGGTCACGGAAAAGAACGCCTCGCCGCCTGTGATGACGTCCCATTGGGTCGGCAGCCCAACCTCCTTGAATAGAGGGACGACGCGATTGAGGATTTCCGCGACTCCGCCGCCGACCGCAGTAGAATTGACCATCTTTACCGAACGATTCGGCAGCGCTCTCGCGAGCATCCACAGCTCATCAATTTCAGGCTGGCCCACGATGGGCGCGTAGTCGTTGAGTGGGCGTGCGGCGGACTGTGCTGGCGTCGCTTGGGTGCTCAACGGTTGATCCACGGGTTGATGTAGCCGAGAATACCTTCACGCACTTCCGGCAGGGTGTTGGTGTAAAAATCGACGCGGTTGACCTGGGCCGCAAGCTCAGGAGAGTCCAATTCCTTCTCAATCCAGTGCGAGAAATCGTTTGTTCGCAGGTGCAGCCGTAATCGCGAATTAACGAAGTGATAATGCAGCGAATGCAGGCTCATGTGACGGATGCCCTCGGCCAGCTCCGCGAGGTTCGACGCTTGCATGTCGCCGGGGAGTGCGACTTGACGGGTTTGCGAGAAATAGAATGGCTCGAATGCCGGCCGATCAGCGGACACGGGATTGGTGCGCAGATGATTGTCAACCGCGTGGACCAGCGCCGAGCGAAGGTCTTCCAGCTCGACGAACTGCCTCACATCGATGGCGCCGAGTTGCTCGGCGAGTTCGCTCTCATTACAGGCAGCCATCGCCCATTGTGCAAAATCGCTGGAATAGGACGTGTAGTGGTGTGTTGCCAGCGAGTGAAAGGTGTGACAAAAAATCGAGTCTGGCGAAACCGTGGCTATCTGTCTGCCGAGTTCCCGCAGTGTGTGTGCGGACTCCAGTCCCACAATCACAAGATAAAATGCGCTCACGAATTGGAATGGTTCTCGGGCTTGTTTCATTAGGGCTAAACCACCCTGCTTGCGCGGGTATGACGCATTCTATCCGGGGCGACTCAGCGGCCAGCCTGCAGGGCCGCTGAGTTTGCTCGGAATCCTCAGGTTCGGCGGTGAACTAACGCTCTGCTCTTTCCTGGGGAGAAGCCTTCTGCAGTATGGAAACAAGTTGATCGGCCGCCTCGGGCGGAGTCGTAGAGCCTTTGAACACGATGTCCTCGGCGGTGATCTTTTGGCCGTACAGCGCTTCGTTGCCGTCGTTGTCCGAATGCAACGTCGCACCTTCCAATGAGATACCGGCGAAAAGCCCGCGGGCTCGGGAATACGTCAGTATTTCCGCCCGCATATAGGCGTCAGTGTCGGCTTCGGCCGAACGTCCCACGGGGCCGGCTGCGGCTGATGCATCGGCACCAAGCTTCACCTTGCTGTGAAGAAGACTATGCGCCCCGCGATCGTTCATCACCAGCAGGACAAAATCCGTGGCTTGCCCGCCGATCTGGAAACCGAAGCTGCCGCCCTCGAGCACCATCATCGACGGCGCACCCCAAGGCCCTCTGAAGTCGTGGCCCGTCCGGCAGACCATCGCGCCTCTTCCGTAGCTTGCGCCAACTCCGAAAGCGGCCTTCATAACTGAGGGTATCACGACCACACACCGGGCTCTGTCGAGCAGGTCCCGCGGAATGTTGTCGGGAATGTTCATGATTTCACTGAGCACTCGACCCGAGTTTCTCAGCCGCTTGTCTTCTGTGTCTTTCGTGTCTGCTGTGCATACGCGAACCGTCGACCCAATCAGTACTATCGCGACCATCGCGATAAGCATCCGAAGCATCACTTTCATAGCTTTTCTGCCTCCTCTGTACGAGCTCTGCAAACTTTCGTATAGCCGATTAATGCTGTCCACTTGGCGTTCCGAGGCCTACGTCAAAACTGTTGAGCAGAAACGCGGCTCCGTCTTGCGGCCGTCTTTGGATACATTACCTAGGCAGGATAGACGGTCCCTTGCCGTGCGGCAATCAGCTGTTCCATGTACATTCCTGGGGTGAAGTATGGGCCATGGACCGCAAAGTACAGGACAAGTGGCGCGGGTAGAATGCCTCCCGGGATACAGCAACCCCCAAAAAAACGTACAGCATGCCTGGGATAGACCATTCTTTTTGCGTAGGTTACGGTGCTCGTGGCCTCCAGAGTTCGATTCAAGAGGGATGACTCGATTCATGCCAGTCATTGATTTAACCGTCGGTTTCCCCGTCTTCGCTATTCATCATTGGATTCATAGGCGTGGCGGGGAACCGTCCATTCTGGAAGTCTCAAACATGTTCCATTCTGAATCAAACATGCGCCTGCGGCGATTCTGTTGGCTGCGGTTCCCGTTCCAGTGAGAGAGGCAATTATGCAGCGGGCTCCCGTACAAAAACGATAGACGTGCCCACATTCCAGAGACGAGGTGAGTTCGTGCAAACTGAGAGAAAAGATGCTGGAGCGACCAAGCCCCGGCCCGCAGTTGAAACCCACGCTGACCTACAGCCCGAAGATGAATTGCTTCTGGTAATGCAGGCGCGCAATGGCGACAGCGCCGCTTTTTCGAAGCTCGTCCGCCCGTACATGCGGAAGGCCTACCACGTCGCATTAAAGATTACGAGCAACCGGGAAGACGCCGAAGATGCAGCACAGCAAACCTTGCTTAAAGCATATGCGCACATCGACCAGTTCCATGGAGACGCCCGTTTTTCCAGTTGGCTGATCCGCATTGCGATTAACGAAGCAAGAATGAAGGTCCGCAAGCGCCGTTCTGAGGATTTTTACTTGTCGTACGACGTTGCTTCTGACCGCGGTGTAAGCCCTCTCGAGATGTTGTGCGCTGGCGAGTCTTCGCATCCCGAAACGCTTTATTCGAGGCATGAAACGCAGCGCGTATTGAGAGAAGCCATCGACGGGCTGCGGAGCTCATCCCGCGTGGTTGTTTGGCTGCTTGGACTGCAGGAGCGCCAGACCAAGGAGGCTGCAAAAATTCTAAACCTGTCAGAGTCCGCCGTGAAAACGCGGTTCTTGCGTGCGCGTCAGCAACTGCGCGAGTGTCTGGCCGATCGCATGAACTAGTGGCTAGCATCAGTGGCGGCGCACGGGCGAAAGCACGGCGGAACGATGAAATCCACGATCAAGCGAGCAGCGGGAGCCAATGAAAACGCTCCCCACATCTATCGCAATAGAACAGCGCTTTGCTTAGCCGCATGCCATTGTCACCATGAGGGTCAAGCAGCTGAGTGCGAGCCGCCGGAGAAACCGGTCGTACAATCCGGAAAAAGTAAACACGGCCCGATTTTTTCGTTCTGCTCGACGGCGCGCGCCCGTCCGCGGTCCGAGCGGGCGATACTTTAAGCAGGGATGCAGAGGTGCTCTCGGCCCCAGCCCCGGCAATTTCGTCAAGACAAACTCCGGTGGCGGGGCGTTGGTTCTTGGTTTTGGTCCAATGATTCGATTTTGAAGCCGGAGCTTCCGAGAGTGATCGAAAGAAACGGGACTGGCTTTCGTTACTTTGACGGCCATCGCAACAGGATGCTATCCTTGCGTTGCCCGGATGCAAATGACCTTGGCACTTGAGAATGTGTATGGTCGCCTTCTCGCCGCGACTTCGTTTCTTGTTTGCTTTTGTTATCGAAGTAAATCATCAAGCGTCATCCGTACAGTCCTGCCGGAAGCGAACGAAGAATGAAGCCACTGTTTCATCGTAGCCGCTCAGCCCTTGTGGGCTTTTGGCGCTGATTGTGCTGAAGAACTTGAGTCTATCGGTCAAGAATAGGAAATGAAAAACCTTCGCATCTTGATTGCTGACGACCACGACCTGATGAGGCGTGGCGTAAGATCCTTGCTGCTGTCGCATCCCGGATGGGAGGTTTGCGGAGAGGCCCACACGGGACGCGAGGCTGTTTCCAAGGCCGAGGAAATGAAGCCGGACATCGTGATTATGGATATCAGTATGCCGGAGTTGAACGGCGTCGAGGCCGCGCGTCGTATTCGCAAAGTGGCGCCCAACGCCGAGGTGCTGATATTGTCGGTGCATTATTCCGACCAGCTCATTCGAGAGATCCTGGATGCCGGCGTTCGCGGCTACATGATCAAGACCGACTCCGATCGAGATTTGGTCGCCGCTATCGAAACTCTGGCGCAGCACAAACCGTTTTTCACGCCGCGCGCGACCGAGGTAATCTTGAACAATTTCAGCTCGGCGGCAGTTCACTCGGAACCCTTGGAGTTGATCGGTGACCGACTCACTTCGCGGGAGCGCGAAATCGTGCAACTTCTCGCCGAGGGCAAGAGCAGCAAGGAAGTCGCTTCTTCATTGTGCATAAGCGTGAAGACTGCCGAGACCCATCGCGCCAATATCATGCGGAAGTTGCAACTGCACACAGTCAGCGAGCTCGTCCGCTACGCCGTCCGTAACCAGATCATCGAACCATGACGAATCGCCTCTCCGCGATTCCATTCCGCCAGTTATCTTCAGAATGATAGACCTGGAAAACACCGGAGCTTGCCTACAGCATATTCCCACCGGCCGCTAACGAATCGACCGTATTGTTCCGCGACGTATCCGCATAGATCATCCTCCTGCGGAATGTTAATTCCGTTCGATTGGAAGAAGAGGAAGGGGAGTCGAGGCGCCTTGAGAGATCAAGGCCAGAAGGGCTGGGCCGGCTCCCCTCTTCTTCTCCATGACACTCGCTGAAAGGTCAATCCCATGAACACGATGGCGGCAACCGGCACAGAATCCGTTCTGTCGGGACATTACATCCCGTCTCCGCTTCCTAAGGACAGCGAAGCGCAGACTGTGTTGATTGCGACAATTGACTTGGAGCTGCGCGATGCTCTTGCTGGGATTCTCGACGGCCACGGCCTCGACATACAGTGGGTCAAAGGTGTTGAGTCCGCCAAGATGCTTCTCGCCGAAAACGGCGTCGCCGCTTGTCTCTGCGGCTTTGGTCTTGAGGATGGCAGCTACAAGGAGTTGGTGAAGCACGCAAAGCGGCAAATGCCAGAAGTACCTGTGATAATCGTTTCCACGCCCTCCTGCACGAACGAATACCGCGAATACCTTGCCGCGATGAATGCGGGCGCCTTCGATTTTCTTTGCCATCCTTACCAAAGGCGCGAAGTGGAACGAATTCTGCGACTTGCAGTTACCTCGTTGCGACGGACTGGCCGCTAGGTCCCCAAGTCCGTTCTTCGGACTCGAAAACTCCCGAGCCGTATACGCACTTCTCCGTATGTCGCCGTCGCTTGGTTCATGGCTTACTACAGTAGTACTTGAAGGGACCAAAAGATAATGACGGAGCCTTCATCGTACGAATTAGCGCTCGGCGCAAACATCGTGGCGGACGGTTCCTGCTCGTTCCTGGTCTGGGCTCCCCGGGCCAAGGACGTCATGCTTCAAATCGAGGGCCCTCGCCCGTGCCAGGTTCGAATGAGGGTTATGGATAACGGCTATTTTCATTGCAGCACTTCCGCGGCGCCAGCCCAGACTCGTTATTTCTATCTTTTGGACGGAAAAAAAACGCGTCCGGACCCTGCTTCAAGGTACCAGCCGCAAGGTGTACATGGCCCGTCGCAGGTATACTGCGATTCATTTGAATGGGTGGATTTGGGTTGGCCCGGCCTTTCTCTCCCTGAGGCCGTCTTCTATGAGCTCCACGTCGGGACTTTCACGCCAGAGGGCACTCTCGACGCCATCATCGACCGCCTGCCGACCCTCAAGTCACTCGGCATAACTCTTATCGAGTTAATGCCGATCGCGCAGTTCCCCGGAGATCGGAATTGGGGCTACGATGGCGTTTATCCCTATGCCGTCCAAAACTCCTATGGCGGCCCAGTCGCGCTGAAGAGGCTAGTCAATGCTTGTCACCGCGTCGGAATCGGCTTGGCGCTCGACGTTGTCTATAACCACCTTGGCCCGGAGGGGAATTACTTGAGCGACTTCGGACCGTACTTCACGGATCGCTACAAAACACCTTGGGGCAATGCAGTCAATTTCGATGACTCCTATAGCAACGAGGTTCGCCGGTTCTTTATTGAGAACGTCCTTTATTGGATCACCGAATTTCACGTCGACGCCCTGCGTCTCGACGCCATTCACGCCATCGTCGACCTCTCCACGAAACGCTTCCTTGAGGAGTTAACGGAGCGCGTCGCGGAACTTTCGCTACAGCTTGGACGAAAGGTCCACATCATCGCCGAAAACGACCGCAACGACGCCCGATCGCTGGCTCCGCGGGAAGCTGGTGGCTTCGGCCTCGACTCGCAGTGGAATGATGACTTTCATCATGCTGTTCACGCATTGGTTACCGGCGAGCGCGAGGGTTACTACCAGGATTTCGGCACGATCGATCATCTGGCGCAGGCCTGGCGTGAGGGATTCGTGTACTCGGGCCAGTATTCCGCGTTCCGCCGGCGGCATCACGGAAGTGCCTCAGCCAACACCCCGTATTATCAGTTTGTCGTCTTCGGTCAGAACCACGACCAGGTTGGGAATCGCGCACAGGGTGAGCGCCTTTCGCAGCTCGTCTCCTTTGAAACATTGAAGCTCGTTGCCGGCATTGTGCTCCTCTCCCCGTTCATTCCGCTACTTTTCATGGGCGAGGAATATGGAGAGCTTTCACCTTTCCTGTATTTTGTCAGCCACGAAGATTCCGACCTGATCAAGAAAGTGCGCGAAGGCAGGCGCCAGGAATTCGAGCATTTCGCCTGGCAAGGCGACGTTCCCGACCCTGCTTCGCCGGACACGTTCATGCGTTCCAAGCTGCATTGGGAGGAACGAGAACACGGCCAGCACCGCGCACTTCGGTTGTTCTATACCGAACTGCTCAGGCTCCGAAAGGCTATCCCGGCCCTCTCGAATCCGAGCAAAGCCAATACAAAAGTCGCAGTGTTTGAACCCAATACCCTGATCATCGAGCGCTGGCACGAGCAAGATCGTGTTGCGATTTTCTACAATTTTGGAGCGGGCCCCATCTCGATCCACTGTTCTCTCGCGGCCGGAATCTGGGAAAAGCAACTCGAGTCCAGTGATGAAAAATGGAACGGTCTCCGCAGTTCGGCTCCTGCCTCATTGCACGCCGGCAATCAAGTTTCACTCGAAGTGGAAGGCCGCTCGCTGGTGCTATTCCGGCTCGCGCAAGGAGGCGCTGTTTGACAAAATGCGCACCGCATTTTCACACTAATTCGATTGATTCAGTTTGCCTCGTGCCGGAGAGATCTCTTAGGCGAATGGAATAGTCACAATGCGAATTCCCTCCGCGACTTATCGCGTCCAATTCAACCCCAATTTTCGGTTCGCCGACGCCGAGGCTCTCGTACCTTATCTACATGATCTGGGGATTTCCGATTTGTATGCTTCTCCGCGTTTCAAAGCCCGCAAAGGGAGTTCTCATGGATATGACGTTGCCGACCCCATGCTCATTAACTCCGAACTCGGCACGGAAGAAGAATTTGATCGTCTGGCTGCGCGGCTTCGTCAGTACGGCATGGGCCTCTTGCTGGACATCGTTCCCAATCACATGGCCGCCAGTTCCGAGAATCCCTGGTGGATGGACGTTCTAGAAAACGGACGCGAATCTCGCTACGCGCCCTTTTTTGATATTGATTGGGAGCCGCAAGGAATAAAAGTCGCCGCGCTCGAAAACAATCGCGTCATCCTGCCAATTCTCGCCCGTCCCTACGCCGACATCCTCTTGAGCCAGGGCATTCGGCTGCGCTTTGACGACCGCGGTTTCTTTTTTCAGTATGAGGAGCACCGGCTCCCGGTCAACCCTGGGACCTACCGTCACGTTCTGCAATTCTGTGTGGAGAACCTGAGGAGCATAGATCAGTCGCCTGTCGCTAGCCTTGAGGATCTCCGAGCGCTCTCAGAGGCCTTGTCGAAGCCGGAAAATGGCGGCGGCATTCCTTCTGATGACCGCGCACGAGCCGTCGTCGAACTCAAAACGAGACTCTGGCGCCTGCACCAGAGCAATGAAACGATTTGCCGCGCAGTCGATGAAGCTCTGCGCATTTTCAATGGCGTTCAGGATCAACCATCGTCCTTTGATCTCTTGGACGCGCTCTTATCCCGGCAAGCCTATCGTTTGGCACACTGGCGCCTGGCACCTTATGAAACAAACTATCGAAGATTTTTCGACATCAACGACCTTGTCGGGCTGCGCATAGAAGATCCTCTCGTTTTTTCAGCCCGACATTCATCGATCATGCGTTTGATTCAGGAGGGTAAAGTTTCCGGGCTCCGCGTCGACCATATCGACGGTTTGCTGGATCCATTGGAATATCTCGAGCGCCTCAAGGCGATCCCTATTCCTTGTGCGGACGAGGACAAGGATCACGGCGGCATGTGCATCTACACGATCGTCGAAAAGATCACCTGCGGTGACGAAAAGGTACCGCTCGAGTGGCCTGTCATGGGTACCACCGGATACGTTTTTCTAAACGCGCTTAACGCTCTCTTCATCGATCCCGAAGGCTACCGGAATCTCGAAGAAAGTTACCGGAGATTCGCTGAGATTAAAGAGTCATTTGCCGACACATGGTATCAGTGCAAGAAGCAGGTCATCGATGAGCTTTTCGCCACGGATCTGAAACTGCTGGGCTACCGCCTCGGTCGCGTCGCCGCTCTTGATGTCCGAGGAGGAGATATTCCGGTCCGCGAGCTGATCAGCGGCCTCAAGGAGGTCACCGTGTGCCTCCCCGTGTACCGCACTTACTACCGCACCGTAACTCTACCGGAGCAAGACAGAGTGTTCTTGCAGTCGGCTTTGTCTGATGCGTGCCGGCGCACTTCTCCGTCCTTGGTCAGCGGAGCTACTTTCGATTTTCTCCGCAGCGTTTTTCTTGCCGAGTTGCCCTTGGACGCAGAAGAAAAGCAGAAAGCATGGCTGAGCTTCATGACTCGTTGGCAGCAATTTACTAGCGCCGTCATGGCCAAGGGCCTCGAGGACACGGCGCTCTTCGTGCACCATGGCCTAATTTCCATCAATGAAGTGGGCAACAACCCTTTTCACGAGCAGATTCGTTTCGGAATAAATGCCTTCCATGAATTCAACCGCGTTGCGCTCCACGATCATCCGCACACCATGAATGCAACCTCCACGCACGATACCAAGTGGAGCGAAGACGCGCGTGCGCGTATCAATGTTCTCTCGGAGATGCCGCGCGAATGGGCCAAGTGCCTTCGACGCTGGTCGCGAATGAATAAGCGCAAGAAAACGCTGGTCGACGGGCAACCCGTGCCCACTCCGAATGAAGAGGTGATTCTTTATCAGGCCATGCTCGGCGTCTGGCCGCTGGAACCCTTCGCAAACGCCGACAAGAAGGCCTTGCAGTCAAGGCTCGAGGAATTCGTTGTAAAGGCCGCCAAGGAAGCAAAAACAGAAACCAGCTGGCTGTCTCCAAATGAAAAGCACGAGTCTGCGCTGCGACAGTTTGTTTCGTTACTTCTTTCCGCTCCCGCCAGCGATCCCTTCATTTCTGATTTCCGGCGTCTGCACAGAGGCCTTGCGTTCCTCGGTGCTTGCAATTCATTGTCGCAGCTTCTCCTGAAGATGACGGCGCCTGGAATCCCCGACTTCTATCAAGGAAGCGAGCTGTGGAATCTGAGTCTTACAGATCCCGACAATCGGCAGCTGGTCAATTTCCGAAATCGCATAACCGCATTGGAGGATTTGAAATCGCAAGGGGCCGACCCGTCAGCCGACTGCATTGCCAAGCTCCTGAATGATTGGCCCGATGGGCGGCTGAAGCTCTATCTAACCACGCGCGTGCTGAATTTCCGCCGATCGCATCCCGATCTCTTTTCCAAGGGCTGTTACATGCCGCTTTCCACCCACGGCAGCTACCGGCGATCTGTCTCCGCGTTTTTCCGGCGTTTTGAGGATGAGTGGCTCATCGTGGCGGTCCCGCGGCTGCTAAAGAACATCGTTAAGGCCAGCACATTTCCCCTAGGAAAAATTTGGGGCACAACCACGCTCGAGATTCCCGCAACAATGCCTGAGCTGTGGACGAATATCCTGACTAATGAGCAAATCGATCTGTCTCAGCGCGCGGAGGGCTCAGCTGCCCCGGCGTCGGAGTTCTTCCACCATCTTCCATTCGCCGTGTTGGCGGCGAGCACACGGAAAACGTAGCGGGGGAGGCTTACGGTCGGCTTTTGCCGCCGGCCACTACCAGGATTATGCCTCCCACGAGCAGAATCCCGCCGAAAATAGGAGAGAGCGGGACCGTTTTGTGGTGGGTGGTTGACGCCTGAATCGGGCCTAAGTCCACTATCCTCTTGTGCGTCGTATAGGTGATTCCCTGATAGGCGAACGAGATCACACCCAGAATGATCAATACAATACCGACGACCGTCGCAGCCTTCACGGCATCCTCCGGAGAAGCGGCGCCGCCACGCGTGCGCAGGCGCCTCTTGCTGCTTGCGACCTACGTTCTTCGCATCAACCCGCCGACCAGCGAGACCAGGAATAGGATTATGAAGATGAAGAACAGAATCTTAGCGATCCCCGCGGCTGCAGCAGCAATTCCGAAAAAGCCAAATATCGCTGCGATGACCGCGACGATCAGGAATACCACCGCCCATCCCAACATGGCGCCTCCTGTGGGGCAATACCTTCGCGCCCCTGTGACGCTCTGTTTTAGAGCCTTTCGTGCGAACCCACAATAGGTACGATTCAGTATGGGAAGCAGGGCCTTGCTGTAGGCTCAAACATGTACCCGCAATGCCCAGCTTCTCCCTGCCCCATACTCAGTCCGCTGCTACGGCGATTCCCCCGCAGCGTTCAGGCGTAATCGGTATTCCTTGCGGGCGCCAAGTATTGTCCCCTTATCTTAGTTCAAGGTTAAGAAATGCAATCGTTGCAGTCGTCTTGAACTCAAGTTGTATGAGGAGGCAAGCCATGAATTGGGATCAAGTGCAGGGCAAGTGGAAGCAGTACAAAGGGCAGCTAAGAACCAAATGGGGCAAGCTCACCGACAACGACCTCGATGTAATCGAGGGGAACCGCCAGCAGCTTGTTGGAAAAGTCCAGGAATATTACGGCCTGACCAAAGAGAATGCCGAAAAGCAGGTCGACGAATTTGTCCACAACCTACAACTGGACCAAAAGGCGGATGAACAGACCCGGCGCGCTGGGCAAAGGTAGAAAATAAGGTCAAGTCAAACGGCGAGGGCGAGATCGTCTCGCCGCTTTGGCGACCCGAACAGGACGTTACAGCCACGCCGACTCCGTCAGTGCCGCAGGAGATTGTCTCTCGCAGCGATCTCATCGAGCTGCTTAATAAGGACTTGGCCCGCGAGTACCAGGCGATCATCGCGTAGGTGGTCTACTCGCAAGTGCTGAAAGGGGCCGAGTATATGAATGTCGCAGGTGAACTCGAGAAGCATGCGTTGGAGGAACTGAACCATGGGTTGATCATCGCAGGTCGATTATCTCGGGGCATGCCCGCGGTCAAGCCCTTGCCCGTTCGCACGCCCGAACAAGCGGAAGACATGCTTCGTTATGATCTCGGGAAACGGAAACAATCGCCGGTTATCGCCAGCGCGTCCGCCAATGCGAAGTGCTCAGTGAATAGCCACAGCCGAAGAAATTAGGAAGATTCTGGTAAATGAGCAGGAGCACCAGATTGATTTGGCCACCGCCCTTGGCGAGGGCGTCCCAGAAGTGCGCAGCAAATGACTGTACGGGGGTGTTTTGTGGCTTATGCTACTCTACGGAAAATCTCTAGCAGAACTAAAGTTCTCAGTGGATGGAAATCAAATCGGCCGCAAAGTACTCTTCTCTTGTGATGATTACTTCTTTTGTTCCGCGTTCGTCCCTCTGCGCACAACTCTCCGACAGGGGCCGTTGCATCATTCACCTGAACTAAAACGGCCCCTCCTACCTCTATTCGGTGTCTGACGCATAAAGGCCCGCTGCTTGATTGGGGGGCGAGGTCGCCTTTCCCGGCCGCGACTTGCCGTTGAGAACCTTCGTTCACTCCCATGTAAATAAACTGTAACGATCTTTCCACCGCCTTGAAGCCAAGAATCCATTCCGTTATGCTCTTCTTCTAAGATGACTCTGCGCGCTCGCATACTCGTCGTCGAAGACGACAAAGACATCGTCGAGCTGGTTCGTTACAATCTCGAGAAAGACGGTTACCAAATAACTGCGTGCGGCGACGGCGCAACCGGCCTCGCGCAAATAAGGAAATCGCCTCCCGACTTGCTGCTCTTGGACCTTATGCTGCCCAAACTTTCCGGTCTCGAGATCTGCAAGGAAATTCGCCGCGATGACCGGCTCGGTCGCCTGCCCGTTCTGATGCTCACAGCGCGCGGCGAAGAGGCAGATCGCGTAGTGGGCCTTGAACTCGGCGCCGACGATTACGTCACCAAGCCGTTTAGTCCCCGCGAACTCGTGGCTCGCGTGAAGGCGCTTCTCCGGCGCGTTCAGCCGCCAGGCGAAGAGGCCAAGCTCCTCGAAATCGGAGCGCTTCGCGTTGACCCGATTTCCTACCGCGCACAGCGCGAAGGCAGGACACTCCCGCTCAGCACTCTCGAATTTCGCCTCCTTTACTATCTTGCGTCTCGCCCCAATCGCGTTTTTTCTCGCGACCAGTTACTTGACGCCGTTTGGGGCACGGACCGTTTTGTGACCCCGCGCAGCGTGGATGTCTACGTGCGCCGCTTGCGCGAGAAGGTGGAGCGAAATCCCGAAAAGCCCGAATATTTGAAGACCGTTCGTGGAGCAGGCTACCTCTTTGAAACCGCTGCGTGTTAGCCTTTTCTGGAAACTTGGGCTCACCTACTTGTTCCTTCTCTTCATCGTCCTGGTGAGCGTGGATTTTTACGCCGGCCGCGTCCTACGGCAGGAATATGTCCGCGCTGCCGACCAGCAGCTCAGTTCCCTTGCGCAGGTTGCTCGCGGACGCCCTCCGCAGTTTGACGATGCCGCGGCTGTGGCCGCGTGGACTTCTTGGATGTCCCGCGGTGGCGCGCGTGTGACGCTGATCGCCGCCAATGGTCGCGTGCTTGCCGATTCAGCCCACGATATCGAAACAATGGAAAATCACTCCAACCGTCCTGAATTTCGCGCGGCTATGGCTCAGGGGCAAGGTGACTCGGTCCGGCATAGCCACACCTTGGACCGCGACTTGGTTTATTGGGCCATTCGTTTCGATCGCTCCGCTCAGCCTCCGGTGATTATTCGCTTCGCAACTCCGCTGGCTCCCATCAACACCTCTCTCGCGTCTGTTCGTCACGCCCTTTGGAAGGCCTCTGCCTTGATTCTGATCGTGGGCATTGCCATCTCTCTGTTGTTCTCTCGTGGATTCGTGCGCCGGATTGAGAATCTGAAGGGATTCTCCAGTCGCGTCGCCGCAGGAGATTTCAGCTCTCTGCATGGAGAGGACGGCAACGACGAATTGGGCGAGTTGGCCGCAACGCTGAATGACACTGCCGCGCGGCTCAGCGCCACCATCCAGTCCCTCACCGACGAGCGCAACCGTTCCGCCGCAATTCTTCGCAGCATGGCCGAGGGCGTAGCCGTCGTCGACGCCCAATCGCGCCTGGCCTTCTGCAATGCAGCTTTTGCGAAGATCTGGAACGTCGATCTGCGGGATGCCGAAGGCCGGTCCGCCGTCGAAGTCATTTACCAGCCGGAGGTGCTCGAATTGATTCCTCAGGCGCTGGCTACTGAAAAAACTTTGGTCGGAGAGATTTCCTTTGGGGGCGCGCGCCCGCGCAACTTTTCCGCTACAGTTGCTCCGATCACACCGTTTGAAGAGCCCGAGGCTCCAACGGCATCGCATCCGCCCATTCCCCGGCGAGGCGTGGTCATCGTGCTCCACGAAATCACGGAGTTGCGCCACCTCGAGCAGGTTCGCAAGGATTTCGTCGCCAATGTTTCCCACGAACTTCGCACTCCTCTCACGGCCATTCAGGGATTCGCCGAAACCCTGCTGACCGGAGCGCTGGAAGACAAGGCCAACAATCGGCGCTTCGTCGAAATCATCGGCAATCATGCCGCCCGTTTGGCCCGCCTCAGCAACGACCTTCTCAGGCTTTCGCAGATTGAGGCAGGCAAGATGAACGCCGATTTTCAGACGGTCGACCTTAAGCTTCTCGTCGACAGCTCCGTGGAGGCAGCGCACGCCGCCGCCACCCAGAAAAAGCTCATCATAGAGCCGCCAAATTTGCCTCCGAATCTGCCCTGCGTTCGCGGAGACGCTAACCTTCTCCGCGACGTTCTGCGCAACCTGCTCGATAACGCGATTCAGTACACGCCCCCTGGTGGTCGAGTCGAAGTTACCGCAGCCGTCGATGACGGTTTCGCTGTCGTGACTGTCTCGGACACGGGCATTGGCATTCCGCAGTCCGACCAGCCTCGCATCTTCGAACGTTTCTATCGAGTCGACGCCGCGCGCTCCCGGGAAGTGGGCGGCACGGGCCTCGGTCTGTCCATTGCCAAGCACGTTGTGGAAGCTCACGGCGGCAAGATTTGGGTCGAAAGCGCCGTTGGCAGTGGCTCCACGTTTCATTTTTCGGTGCCCCTTGAACGCTCCTCGTCTTCCCAAGTCTCTAGGAATTCATAGGCTCTTCATCTTCCTGCAAAGCGGGCTGTCCACACTCGGCGTGTAACAACTGTCTCCGCGGAATTCCGCCACGAGGCAAGGTGCTCCGGCGTTATTCCTGACCCAAGGAGGGAACATGGCTTCGCCAGCCACCGATCCCAGCAAAATTTACCAAACCGCGTTGGAGAGCTATCTCGTTTCCATGGCTCGCACTGTCGCAAGCTCCATCAACCGCGCGATCGAAGCGCTATTGACCCTTAATGCTGAAATTGCCAGCGGTGTCTTTCTCACCGAGCCGCGCATCAACGAAATGGAAATCATCATCGACGATCACGCGATTCGACTTCTCCGAGAAGGCAGTGTTTCGGAGGACGTTATTCGACACATCGTCGCCTGCCTGAAAATCAATAATGACCTCGAACGCATGGGCGACCTCGCCGTCAATATTTCTCAGCGCGTCATTTCTCTTTCCCAGATGCCCGGCGTAGCGGCGCCGCGCGAGCTTGAGCCCATGAGCGCCTCGGTGCGCAGTATGGTCAGTCGCTGTTTGAGTGCGCTGACCTGCCGCAACATCACTCTCGCGAACGAGGTTCTGGAGGCGGAGCCCGCAGTTGACGATTTTCGGGACCGCATGTTCGAACGCCTGTTGTCTGAAATGAAGCAAGACCCATCGCTGGTTGCTCCCAACATGCAGTTCGTCTTGGCAATTCGCAATCTGGAGCGCATTGCGGATCACACCACAAATATCGCCGAAGATGTCGTGTTCTGGCTGCACGGCCTCGACATTCGTCACGGAAATACAAACTCCTTCAACATCAAGAGCTTAGCCGCCGACCCTGAGGATATGTAACACAATATTCACATGTCTCTCACCCTCTGTTCACCGTCTGCTGTCACTCTCCCGCTGCCGTACGGAGCAGGTCTTGAGCCTTACCCCACATCGCAACGAACAAAAAGGGATCTGCTGCGTCACCTCGACTGGCTGGCGTCACCCCGGCGCCAGCCCCTCATTTTTGCGGGTTGGCGCGGCGGATGGCTCGGAGACGCTCAGTCGCGGGAGTTTCGCAATTTTCCCAATCGAAATGGCCTATGCAAGCAGACTGACATCCTCAAGGAGGAGTGAATGAAGCGTATTTTGCTCAGCTCGTTGGCAGTGATTCTATTCGCAGCAGCGGCATTTGCTGGAACAGACGGGGACCAGGTTTCAAAGCCCTCAGATAGTGGCAGCACAACGACTGCTACGGCCCCAGCAAGCAGCACAACCAAAAAAGCGGCCGCCAACAAACTGAAGTCAGAAAGCTCGTCGACCGATCCCGTGCCCGCAACCAACACGACGACTGCGACGACTTCCACCGCTCCAGCCGCGACGGTTACGGCAGCAACCGTGTCGAATACTCAGTCGGACCAGGGCGATCAATCGCCGCTTTTCTTCAGGATCGGTGGCGCTGAGTTTTCACCGCTGGGCTTTATGGACTTCACGTCGGTCTTTCGGTCGACGGACGTTGGCAGCGGCATCGGCACCAGCTTCGGCAGCATTCCGTTCAACGCTGCCTCGCCAGCGGGCGAACTCTCCGAACTGCGCTTTAGCGCACAGAACTCCCGCATCGGCATGAAAATCGATGCCGACCCGGGCAATTTCAAGCTGCGGGGTTACCTCGAGGCTGACTTCCTGGGCAACGCGGCAGCCAACGTTGAAATCGGCAGTCACTCCTACACGCTGCGCATGCGCCTCTACTGGGTCGACGTTCATCGCGGCAAAGTGGAGGTTCTCGCTGGCCAGTCATGGAGCATGATGACGCCCAATCGCGTCGGCATCTCTCCCATGCCGGGCGACGTTTTCTACTCCCAAGACATGGATACGAACTACCAAGTGGGCTTGGTTTGGCTGCGAGATCCCGGCTTCCGGCTCGTCTTTCATCCAACGGACAACATAGCTTGGGGCTTCGCACTCGAAGATCCCGAGCAATACACGGGCGGACTGGTCACCTTCCCGACCGGATTTAACACCGCGCAGGTGGATGATTCGGGCGGCAACTCGAAGACCCCCAATAAGGGTCCAGACATCATGTCGAAGTTGGCTTTTGACACACATCCGAACGGCGGAGGCCGTAACTTTCACGTCGAAGTCGCCGGGGTGTACCGCGCTTTCCGCCTGAATACGGTTGGCCTCGGAAACGTCACTACATCTGGCGGCGGGGGTTCGATCAATGCGAATCTCGAGGTCGCCAAAGGCGTTCACCTGATAGCGAACACCTTTTGGAGCGATGGCGGCGGCCGCTACATCTACCAGCTCGGTCCTGATTTTACGGTCGACGTCAACGGAGCGGGCAATTTCGTCCCATCACCTCTCCACGCCGGTTCGGGCATTGCCGGAATCGAGGCGACGGTTAAGAAAAGTTTGCTGTACGCCTATTACGGCGGCGCGTATTTCGGCCGCGATTTTCAAGCCACCACAGGGACCGGCGGGACGACCACTTATACGGGCTACGGCTACCCTGGTTCAGCAAACAGCCAAAATCGCACGATTCAAGAGCCGACGATCGGCCTTATCCAGACGTTTTGGAAGAATCCGAATTACGGCGATTTGAAGCTGATCACCCAGGTTTCCTATCTGTCGCGGAATCCCTGGGCCGACGCGGCTACCGCTGCCACCGGCAGCAATCCAGGCGGAGCGGCGAGCGCCCACCTGGGAATGGCCTTCGTCGACCTGCGCTACGACCTGCCGTAAGCGTACTTCGCGGGTCAAGGGCGTTCATTGGTGCTTGGAGGCACAAAGTGCCTCCAAGCACTTTAAGAACAGACGGTTGCATTCATGGGACACTGTATTCACGGGGGTGTTTTGGGAGGTTATTTATCGTGTGTTTATTCGATTCTATAGATCCTGTAACCCCGAGGCGTTAGGCTTAACAAAATCTTAGGAGGGTCGTATGAAACTTCTTAAAGCCTCAACCGTTTTCCTCACGCTGATCCTGCTCGTGGCCACCGTGAGAGCCCAGGCACCCGATCCTGTCTCCATGAACGCGGCAGGCGCCACTTTTCCGTACCCCATTTATTCCAAATGGTTTGACGCTTACCACAAGCTCCATCCAAACGCGGAGATCAACTACCAGAGCATCGGATCCGGCGGTGGAATCCAGCAACTCAAAGCTGGCACTGTGGATTTTGGCGCGTCCGATATGCCGTTGAACGATCAACTGCTCTCGACGTTCAGTTTCAAGATTATCCAGTTTCCGACCGTTCTCGGCGCAGTTGTTCCGACTTATAACATTCCAGGCGTAAGCGCCGTCTTGAAGTTCACACCCCAGGCGCTCGCGGGCATCTATCTCGGAACGATAACGAAGTGGAACGATCCCGAAATCGCCGGCAGTAATCCGGGCGTTAACTTGCCAGCGAAAGACATCATTGTCGTGCATCGTTCCGACGGCAGCGGCACGACTTTTGTTTGGACCGACTACCTCTCGAAGGTCAGCCCTGAATGGAAGAGCCGCGTCGGCAGCAACACCTCGGTCAATTGGCCTGTGGGATTGGGCGGCAAAGGCAACGAGGGAGTTTCGGGCGTTCTGGAGCAGACACCGAATGCCATCGGATATGTCGAGCTGATTTACGCCATCCAGAACCACCTCGGTTACGGCTTGGTGCAGAACTCATCCGGCAAGTTCGTCAAAGCCAGCTTGGCGACAGTCACTGACGCGGCCAGCGGTGTCGCAGCGAAAATGGAGCAAGATATTCGCATCTCCATCACTGACGCGCCCGGTCCCGCGAGCTATCCCATTTGCAGCTTCACCTACCTCCTGATTCCTGAAAAAATCGCAGATCCGGCCAAGCTTCAGACGGTCAAGAATTTCCTCCGGTGGATGTTGACCGACGGGCAGAGCATGGTGGAAGCCCTCAACTATGCTCGTTTGCCCAAAGCCGTCGTTTCCGTCGAAATGCGGCACATTGCTGAAATTCAATAGAAATGAGCATGTCGTCTAATCCGGCGGTTGGTCGCGAACCTTACTTTGCACGGCAGCGTAAGGTTCGCGATTTCGTGGCTCGCTTACGCGGCGGAGATGAAATTGCCCATCTCTTAACCCTCATTTTCGCTTCCGTGGTCATTCTAATCACAAGTCTTCTCGTATATGAGCTGTGGGTGAATTCGGCTCTCTCGCGCCACACGTTTGGCTGGAAATTCTTCGTCACGAGCGTTTGGGATCCCGTGTTCAGTCATTTCGGGGCCTTGCCATTTCTTTATGGCACGGTGGTAACTGCCGTTGTTTCCCTGCTAATTGCCGTTCCGCTCGGTGTCGGTGCGGCCATATTCCTCGCGGAGCTCGCCCCCCGCCGCGTATCCGACATCTTCGCATTTTTCATCGACTTGCTAGCCGCGGTCCCCAGTGTCATCTATGGGGTTCTCGGAATCTTTGTGGTCGTGCCTTTCGTGCGCACTGTTCTTGGGCCGTTTCTGGAATCCACCCTCGGCTTTCTGCCTCTCTTCAAAGGGCCGAGCTACGGGGTTGGCGTGCTGACAGCGAGCCTGGTCCTCACCATTATGGTCGTCCCATTCATCATTTCCGTTTCGCGCGAAGTCCTCATGGCCGTGCCCGTTGATCAGCGCGAGGCTGCCCTTGCGCTCGGTGCGACTCGCTGGGAATCAACCATACGGGTCGTTGTTCCCTTCGCGCGCACCGGCATCGTCGGTTCCATCTTTCTTGCCATGGCCCGCGCGCTGGGTGAAACCATGGCCGTAACCATGG
>JBAPRL010000098.1:0-35509 GCA_049281095.1 Candidatus Acidiferrales bacterium | reverse complement strand
ACGTGCTGCTGCGAAAGCACAAGATGTTCGATTTGGTGTTCGAGAGCGACGGCGCGATTGCAAAGATTGACGAAGAGTATTTGTAAGTGTTGCGTGAAGGCGAGGCGCTAAGATGTGACGAAGCGTAGGAGATGGCTGCTGTTAGCCGATGTCATCACGCTGGTACTTCTGATTCTCTTTGTGTCCGATACTGCTCTGGTGCTACCGGTTCGGCCATATCGCGAGTTCTGGGGGTTGGAATGGCCGCCGTTCGTCGGAGGGGATTTCATAAGGGTTCCTGACTGGGTAGAGTACGCGTCCTTTATTGCGATATTAGTTGCGGGAGCGGCGCTCGGAGGGTGCGGGTTGTGGGTTGCCGGGAAGAAGGTAAGAATGGTTCTAGTTGAGAAGAGAAAGGCGGTACAGTGAACGGATGACGGAACAGGAACTGCAGAGCGCGTTGGAAGCGATTATCTATGCGGCGGATGAGCCCGCGACGATGGATCAGCTCGCGGCGGCGGTGGGCGCGGAAAAGCCGGAGGTGCGCGCGGCGCTCGATAAGCTGGTGGCGTCGTACGGTGCGGACGAGCGCGGCGTCGAGATTCGCAAAGTGGCGGGCGGCTGGAAGATGTACACGAAGGCGCAGCACCATGAGGCGGTGAAAAAGTTCATCAAGAGCTTGCGACCGGCGCTGCGGCTGACCATGCCCGCGCTCGAAACGCTGTCGGTGATCGCGTACAAGCAGCCGGCCACGCTGCCGGAGATTAACGAAGTGCGCGGAGTGAATTGCGGCGGCGTGGTGAAGACGCTGCTGGAGCGGCGGTTGATTACCACTGCCGGGCGCAAGGACGCCGTCGGGCGGCCGATTTTGTACCGCACGTCGAAGGATTTTCTGATGCGCTTTGGGCTTGCGGATTTGGATGAGTTGCCGAGCTTGAAGGAGTTTGAGCAATTGGCGCAGGCCGCGCTCGGCGCGGATGACGGCATCGCGCCGACCGAACCAGAGGAAGCCGCGGAGGAAGCGCCGGAACAAGAGCCGGGAATTTTGAGCAGTGCGAATCCGGACGCGGCAGAAGCATCCGCGAAAAGCGAAGCCGATACGCCGGAGGCCGTCGATTCGGATCTCCCGGTGGAGATGGCGTCGCCGTCAGCGGAGGCGATACTGGACACGGCGGAGCACGAGTTGCACGCGGACGAAAACGCGCCGTTGGGTAGCGATCAATCCTCGACGGCGAATGCAGAAGCCACCACGACGCCCGACGCTTCTCTGCCGGAAAAGAAAGCGGCCACCTCGCGCGGGTGAAGCAGTCCTCGACTGAACTTTCCTACCGTAACGCCGACTGATACTATTCAGGGTCGCTCCGGCGGAATTCCTATGGAAGAACGGCTGCAAAAAATTATTGCGCGGGCGGGCGTGGCTTCGCGGCGGCACGCCGAGGAGCTGATTTCGTCCGGCCAAGTGGCGGTGAACGGGCACGTGGTCACCGAGCTTGGAACGAAAGCGGACGCCGAGCGCGACCATATTCGCGTGGCAGGGAAGTTGCTGCACGCGAAAGAAACGAAGGTGTACCTCGCGCTGCACAAGCCCGACGGCGTGGTGGCGACGATGCAGGATCCCGAGGGCAGAAGGACGGTCGCGGATTTTCTGCACGGCGTGCCGGGGCGGGTTTTCCCTGTAGGACGACTGGAATATCACGCGTCGGGACTGATGCTGCTGACGAACGACGGCGAGCTGGCCAATCGCATGATGCGCGCGCACCAGCTGAGACAGGAATATTTGTGCAAGGTTGACGGCGCGTTGAACGAAGGAGAAGTTCGCGACGTGGAGCGGCGCGGGCATGTGAAGATGCAACGCGCGAAAGGGATGCCGTCGGGTTGGTGGGAAGTGAAGGCGGGCGGGGTCAGTAAAGATGAGTTTCGCAAGACGCTCATCGCCGGCGGACATCACGTCGACAAATTGCGGCGCATTGCGATAGGGAACCTGGAGTTGGGAGCGCTGGCGCCGGGCGAGTATCGTCACTTGACGCGCGAAGAGGTGATGGACCTGGAACGCGTGGTGGCGAAGGCCGAAAAGACAGTGGCGAGTGATCAGAGGCCAGCGGTCAGCGAGAAGCGAAGGCGGTTTGCGCACAAAGCGCGCAAAGAAAGAAAACCGCGAGGGCCAAAGAGAGACGGCGCGCGTGCATAGAGAAGCAAGCGGCGACGAGATCGGGCAATTGTTGAAAAGCGCGCATACGATTGCGGTGGTGGGACTTTCATCGAACAAGATGCGGCCGAGCTATGGCGTGGCGGAGTATATGCAGCGCGCCGGATATAAGATTATTCCGGTGAATCCGAACGAAGAAAAGATTTTGGGCGAGCGGGCGGCGGCGCGGCTGGAAGATATTCGCGAAAAAGTAGATATTGTGGACGTGTTCCGGCGGCCGGAGTTTGTTCCCGAAGTGGTGGATAGCTCCGTGGCGATTGGCGCGAAAGCGTTGTGGCTGCAAGAGGGCGTGATTCACGAAGAAGCGGCGAAGCGGGCGCGCGATGCGGGGCTGTTTGTGGTGATGGACTTGTGCATTTTGAAGGAGCACGCGAAAAGGTTCCAGTGATGGCAAAGTGACGGGGAACAAAATGAAAAAGACGCGGCAGGAAACGCAGAAAACATCGCGCTGGGCGGCGCTCGCTACTATGTGCGCGCTCGTGTGCGGCGTAGCGGGCGCGCAGGTGGCGCAGAATCCCCATGCCGAGGGCAGCCGGTGGTGGAAAGACGTGAGTTTTCTGGCCAGCGACGATTTGCAGGGGCGCATGACAGGGAGCGGTGGATATCAGGCGGCCGCGGGATACGTGGCGGAGCAGTTCAAGAAAGAGGGCCTGACGCCGGCAGGAACCATCGGTTTTTTTCAGCCGGTGAAATTTGAGAGCCGCGAACTCGACGAGGCGTATTCGTCGGTGGAACTGATTCAGGGAGGCAACACGACGCCGCTAACACTGGGTAAGGAAGTGATCCTGTCGGCGATGGGCGATTCTGGCGAAGACATCACGGCGGATGCCGTGTTTGTCGGATACGGCATTTCGGCGCCGGAGGCGAATTACGATGACTTTGCCGGTTTGGATTTGCGCGGGAAGGTCGCCGTATATTTGGCGGGCGGACCGGACACGATCAAGGATCCGTTGCGGGCGCATGAAGAGTCGAGCGGCGAACGCTGGAAAGCGATGAAGGCGGCGGGCGCCATCGGAGTGGCGGTCATTTTGAACTCCGCGAATCAGGAAGTGCCGTGGGAGCGAATCGCAGGGAACCGGCGGCCGGCGCTGGAATTAGCGGATGCAAGCTTGCGGAGGGATCAGGGAAAGGAGCTTTCCCTGACGGTCAATCCAGAATATGCGGACACGTTTTTTGCGGGCTCGGGCCACACGCTGGCGGAGATCATGGCCGCGGCCAAGGCGAAGCAACCGTTACCGAAGTTTCCGCTGGCGGTGAGGATTCACGCGAAGACCAAAGTGAAAGAAACAGATATGGAGTCGCCGAACGTGGCCGGGGAGCTGGAAGGGTCGGATCCCAAGCTGAAAAAGGAAATCGTGATTGTCAGCGCGCACCTGGACCATTTGGGAATCGGCGCGCCCGTGAACGGAGACGATGTTTACAACGGAGCGATGGACAATGCCGCGGGCGTTGCAGCTCTGATACAGATCGCGCACGATTTTCGTGAATCGAAGGTCAAGCCGAAACGCTCGGTGGTTTTTCTGGCGCTGTGCGGCGAAGAAGAAGGCGAATTGGGCTCGTGGTATTTCGCGAATCATCCAACCGTGCCGCCAGACGAAATCGTTGCCGACATCAATATGGATATGTTCCTGCCGCTTTTCCCCCTGGAGTACTTGCAGGTGCAGGGACTGGATGAATCGACGCTCGGGGAAGACATTCGGGCGGCCGGGCAGGCGGACGGCGTGAAAGTGATCGCGGACGAGCAGCCGGATGCGAATCGCTTCATTCGCAGCGATCAGTACAGTTTCGTTCAGAAAGGCATTCCGGCGCTGGCGTTCAAATTCGGATACGAAAAAGGCTCGCCACAGGAGAAAACGTTCAACGATTGGGTGCACACGCGCTATCACGCGCCGTCGGATGACCTGAATCAAAAGGTGGATCAGGACGCCGCCGGGAAGTTTTGCCATTTGATTTACATGCTGGCGGATCGCGTGGCGGATGATGCGGAGCGGCCCACGTGGGAATCGGCGAGCTTCTTCCGCAGGTTTGCCGCAAAGTAAGCGGTTCTCAGCTTATACGGTCAAATAACGCCGGATAACCTTCAGACGCAATCAGCGGCAGCGGCGGTTTATTGCAGCGGGTAGACTTCCACGTGATCTGAGCCCGGCTCGGCGACGGCGATCATGTGCCCGTCGGGCGAAAGGGTAAAGGAAGCAAAAATCAAATCGTGGAGTATGGGCGTGAGGTTGCCGTCGGGGATGGAAACCCATACCAGGTCGTTAGAGGTTTTTTCCGAACCGCGCTTGAGAAGGATGCGATTTTCGTCAGGCCCCCATGCGAATGTGCCATAAGCGCAGTGAACGGTGACCGCGGTCTGCGGATGGTCGAGAGCGCGGATCTCGAGGGTTTCGCCGTCGACGAAGTAAGCGACTTTGTTTCCGGAAGGGGAGAGCGAGAGCTGGCCGAGATACGCCGGGAGATCTGCAAGAGGTGCGGCGGTCTGGTGAATCAGGTCGAGGCGCACCAGCTTGACGGGTTCGTCGAACGAATTGTCACGCTCGATGGCCACGGCGCTGCTATGCGCAGGGTCCCAGGAGACGGCGGTGAAAAGATGGCCGTTGAAAATCGCACCGCCCTTGCCTTGATGCGGGTGCGTAAGCCCGATCTGATAGAGCAGGCCAGATTCGTCCGAAGGCAGCAGATAGACGACGGTCTCGTCGTCGGCGAGCCAAGTAGCCTGCACCGCGTCTTCGATGACGCTTGTTTTGGTGCCCGCAACGGGGATTTCTTTGCCCTGGATGTTCATCAGGTCGACCAGTTTGCTTTCCTGGATAGAGCCCTCGGGATCGGTTAATTCCGCAATGTTCATTTGCAGCGTCATCAGGTCGCCGCTGGGGGAAAAAGTGATACCGCGAATCTTGAAGCTGAAGGGAATATCCGTCTGGACGAGCCGTTGGCCGTCGACGATTTCTTTGCGCTTCTTGCCATCTCGCGTGACCGTCCAGATGTTGTCGCGTTCGATGGTCGTTTTCTTGAAGCCCAGTTGGTGGAAAACGACGCAGGCGGTGAGGCCGTCGGAGGAAACCGCGAATGCGCGGCAATCGAGTTCGATGCTGGCGAGCGGTTTCAACTGAGCTTCCAGGCGCGGCGCTGATGCCAGCGCCGTGAGAATCGCGGCGACGGAGAGCGCGAATCGCAACAGTTTTTGGCGGCGGCCTGCAGAGACGGCGCGGCGCGTCATCGTTCGGAGTCCTTTAGTTGAGTATCCTTACTCGGCTGAGCTTTCGCCGGTTTTGATTTGATGCGGCGAATCTCCTCCAGGCGCTGGCGAATTCGGGCTTCGAGGCCTTGGTCGGTCGGATGGTAGTAGACGCGGCCGGCGAGGCTTTCGGGCAGGCAAGTCATATCGGCGACTTTTTCCTCGGTGTTGTGAGCGTATTGGTAGCCCTTGCCGTAACCCAGATGTTCCATCAGGCCGGTGACGGCGTTGCGCAGATGGAGCGGCACAGGCTCGGCGATGGTGCTTTGCAGATCGTCGTGAACGGCGCCGAACGCGGTATAGACGGCGTTCGATTTGGGCGCGAGCGACAGATAGACAGCAGCCTGAGCCAGGGCGAGATGGCCCTCGGGCGCGCCGAGGAAGTCGAAGGCGTTCATCGCCGCGAGCGTGACTTGCAAGGCGCTGGGGTCGGCGAGGCCAATATCTTCACTGGCCATGCGCACCATGCGGCGCGCGAGGTACAGAGCGTCTTCGCCAGATTCGAGCATGCGTGCCAGCCAGTAAAGCGCGGCGTCCGGGTCGGAATTGCGCACGGATTTGTGCAGCGCGGAGATCAGATTGAAATGCTCTTCGCCGGCTTTGTCGTAAGGCAGGAGCTTCCGCTGCAGCACGTCTTCGAGGCGTTCGCGCGTGACCACGCGGCGGCCATCCGCGGCCGATTCAGAGCCGAGGACCACGGCTTCGAGCGTGTTGTACGCAGCACGCGCGTCTCCGTTGGCGATCTGCGCGATGCGCTCGAGCACCTCGGCGGGAATCTCGACGTTGTCATTGCCCAGGCCGCGCTCTTTGTCGGCGAGCGCGCGCTGCAGGAGCGAAAGAATCTGTTCGCTCGAAAGCGCCTGCAAGACGTAGACCTTCATGCGCGAAAGCAACGGAGCGATCACCTCGAACGAAGGATTTTCCGTGGTCGCGCCGACCAGGAGAATCGTGCCGGCTTCGACAGCGGGAAGAAAAGCGTCCTGCTGCGCCTTGTTGAAGCGGTGAATCTCGTCGACGAAGACCACCGTGCGGCGGCCATACCGGCGCGCGCCGGCGGCAGCGGCCATCACTTGCTTGATTTCCTTGATTCCCGACATCACTGCGCTGAAAGGAACAAATTCCGAGCGCGTGGTCTTGGCAATCAGCCGCGCGAGAGTGGTTTTGCCGCAGCCGGGAGGCCCCCACAGGAGCATGGAAACGATTTCGTCGTGCTCGATCTGAATGCGCAGAGGTTTTCCGGGACCGAGGAGCGCTTCCTGGCCGAGCACTTCGTCGAGCGTGCGCGGGCGCATGCGGTCGGCGAGCGGCCGGGAACCCTGCGGCTCGTCTTCTTCGGGCTGGATGGCGCGAAAGAGATTCATGAGTGTTTGTTTCGCTTATGCATTGGCGCGGCGCTGGCGCGCTGCTTCGTACAGAATGAGCGAGGCAGCCACGGCTGCATTCAAGGATTCCACCGGCTCCGCAAGTTGGATGCGAATCAGCGCGTCGGCGCTGCGTTCGATTTCCGGCGGCAGGCCCGCGCCCTCGTTGCCGATCAACAGCGCGAAAGGGGCGCGAAGGTCGAGTTCGTCCGGGCGCTGCGCGGCGGCGTTTCGAGACGACGAAGCAGCGAAGATTTTGAGGCCGGAGACGCGCAACTGCGCGAGGGCGATCGGCGCGGCGAGCTCGGCAAGCACCGGCAAGCGCAGCGAGGAGCCGGAGGAGGCGCGCAGCGCTTTCGGTGAATAGGGATGCGCGGTTCCGCGCGTGGCGATCACTCCGGTAACGCCAAACGCTTCCGCGGAACGGAGGATTGCGCCGACGTTGCCGGGGTCTTGCGCTGCGACCATCACCACGACCAGAGAATCCGCGCCGCGCAGCAGATTTTCCAGCGTGAACTCCGGCGCGCACGCCAGCGCCGCGATTCCTTGCGGCGTTTCCGTCGCCGCGACCGAGTCGAAAAGCTTATCGGTGGTGCGCAGAATCAGCGTGGGACGATCCAGCCCGGCTTGCAGCGCGGCCAGATGGCGTTCTCCGGAAGCGCTGGCGAGGACCGCTTCGATTTTCAGGCCAGAGCGGATCGCTTCGGTAACGAGATGCACGCCTTCCAGCGCAATTCGCCCATCTTCTTCACGCAATGAGGGCCGCGAAGCGTGCAGCGCCGCGCGAAACGTCTTCAGCCAATGATTGTCGCGCGACGTGATCGGAGCGTTTTGCCGCGCTCGCAATGGCATCGATTTCGCTGCGGAAGAACGGGATTGTGCGGCCATTGCAGCGAGCGTAGCAGAGACCACCGCGCTTCGCCAAGCGCGCAGCGAACCAAGACCAGCTACGGCGCTGGGTGTATCCTACGTTCATGAACTCTGGTGTCTGCCTGGTAGTGTGCCTGCTCTTAACACAGGGAGTGGCAGCCGTTACATTTCCACACGGCTTTCACTGGGACTGGCGGAGCGCGCAAGAGCTATCGGCAGCGCAGTCCCTGGGGAAGCTCAAGGTAAGCAATTCTGGAAGGGCTGCGATTGCAAAAGCAATTGAGGCCCAGACTCGCCCGGATATGTCCGCGCTTGAAATTAAATCAGAGGCAGATTTGTTGAAGGCTGCTTTGGATACACGGATCAAGATGATTGATTTGAATGGAGACGGCGTTCCGGAAGTGATAGCGCAAGGAATGGGAGTGGCTGATTGCGGCGCAGTTGGTAATTGCTCATTCTGGGTCTTCCAAAAAACCCGAGCTGGCTACAAGTTACTGCTTGATGGAGGCGGCCAGACCTTTACCATACAGAAGAGGAGCACTGGCGGCTTTAAGGAAATCGTTGTTGCACATCACGATTCGGCGGGCGAGAGCGGCCTCACAGTGTATCGCTACATCGCTGGAGCCTATCAGAGCGTGGCGTGCTACGACGCCAATTTTTGGTCGTGGGATGGCGGGACTTACCACGAACTGAAGGAACCGCAAGTTACTCCGACTCCGTGCGAGCCCTGAATCAGCTATAGCTTCTGTTGTCGTCGGCCAGAACGATGCCGATTTGGTCCGGGCATCGCAGCGAGCGTAGCAGAGACCACCGCGCTTCGCCAAGCGCGCAGCAGGGTGCCAACAGTTTCTTGCGAAACCTCATTCACGGTCATTCCGAGCGAGCCTCGATTCCTTCGATCGGGACGACAAGGAATCCGCATCTTCTTTTGATTCTTGCAAGCCATGGTCTGCCCGCAAGGCAGGAAGGACAACCAAGAGCCCTTTCACCAAGCTATGAAGAGCAATGGCAGCATCAAACCGCTTCTTTCGTAGCGATTGACGTTAGACGTAGCTGCGGTTTTCGTCGGCGATCAGCATGCCGTCGGAGTGGCATTCCGGGAAGACGCTCGTTTGCCGGAAGGGAATCGGGGGACGAATGCCGCCGCATTCGCAAACCACGCAGAGACGGCGTTCTGTGGTGCAATTGTCATGCGAGCACCGATAGAGGATCATTCGGCGGCCGCAACTTGAGCATTTTTGTTCGGGAAGCATGGACACTATTTTTTCCGTTTTCCGTCCAAAACGCAAGCGCGCGTTTCGCCCGCCGGACCGGCGCTCAACTCTCTTGCCACCGGCGAACCAACAGAGGTAGCATCGCCGTAAATGGAACAGGTGGCGCGTCCTCGAAAGGGCCTGTTTGTTTTCGTGTGGGGAGTTCTTGTCTGGGGCTGCAGCACCGCTTTATGCACGTGGCTCTGGGATTGGCATACGACAGGCCACTCCGGTTCGCTCTACAATGTGGTTGGCCGATTCGCGATAGGTATGACAATAGGCATCTTTTTTGGCCTTTGGCTGTGGAAGTCCCGTGAGTCGTTAGGCCGCAAGAAGATGACTCGAACCCGAACCATTGTGCAGTCCGTGATTTTCTTTGGTTTGATGTTGGCGTTGTTTTTTCTTTTGTGGAAGATGAGGTAGCTGCGCGTCAGAGATCAACCCCGATATTCCGCCAGACCGTCATTGCTCAGATCCCTCCCAACGGCACGTATTTTTCCTTTACAATATAGTTATATTATGGTACACATAAGGCGCGCGCTGAATATCAGTCGCGCTGCGCGCCACTGCTTCGGTGGCCTTTGCATTTTAGGGAGCGTACCGTGGAGGGTCGCGTCGCAGATTTTGTAATCGGGACACGCAAACCGGTGTCGACGTCAAAATCGAGCTTAACTTCCAGAAAACACAGGCTTAATCCTCAAAACATTCTAATCGGTACACAAAACACAAGTCAGCTTTTCGTAACTCACGCAAAACAAAGGAGAAACGATTTTCTAATCGGGACTGAAATCGCGTTTTTCGCAACGCCCCGTTCCTCAATTTCAAACCTTCGCACCGAGCCCGCCGCGACCCATCTGTGCCTCGCTCCATTGGCCGCCATGCCGCTCGCGTCCCGCAAACGCTTGCGCCACTTCGGGGGCGTGTGGTAGTTTGCAACGCATTGCGGCTTGAGCGCGGCGCCGCACGAGCGAACCCATTGCCAGCGGAAGTCCTGAAAGTCTCAATCGACGCGCCTGAATCCCACGCCATCCATTACGCTGCCAGCCTGATTCAGCGCGGCCGCGTGGTGGGCATTCCCACGGACACTTTTTATGGGCTTTCCGCCGACCCCTACAATTTGTCCGCCATCGAGCGCGTGTTTCAAGTGAAGGGCCGCGTGGAGACCAAAGCGCTTCCGATTTTGGTGAACTCCGTGGAGCAGGCGGTGGTTCTGACGCGCGATCTGCCGGAGCATTTTTTTGACTTGGCGCAGAAGTTTTGGCCGGGCGCGCTCACCATCGTCGTCGAAGCGACGCACCGGCTGCCGCTCAAAGTAACGGGAAACAGCGGGCGCGTGGCGCTGCGCTGGCCGAAGTCGCATGTCGCGTGCGATCTGATTGAATGCTTCGGCGGCCCGATCACCGGGACGAGCGCGAATCTTTCAGGTTTTCCTGCATGCAGCGACGCGGCGGCGCTTGTGAAGCAGCTCGGCGACCGGCTGCCGTTGATTTTGGATGGCGGAGAAACCGGCGCGACGCTTTCGTCGACGATTGTGGCGCTGCGCGGCGACGATTGGTCAATCATCCGCGAAGGCGCCGTGCCCGAAGCAGAGATTCGCAAAGTGATTGAAGGCTAACGGCCGGAAATAAGGGCGCGTTGGAGGAAATCGAAGTCGCCGCCGGGAGAGAGTTGAATGTTGGAGATGCGGCGGCGATGCACGCAAACATTGTCGTAATACCACAGGTTGATGTAGGGCTCGTCTTCGGCGACGATTTTTTGAATTTGCGAGAGAATCTCCTTCCGTTTCGCGCGGTCCGCGGTTACGCGCGCCTGCTCCAGTAAAACGTCCAATTGCGGATTGCGATAGTGGCCGCGATTCGCGCCCGCCGGCGGAAATTTCGCGCTACTGAAAACATATTCGAAGATGTCCGGGTCGAGGTTCGCGCCGAGCCAGCGTAGAGTGTAGAGCTGGAAGCTGCCGCGCGTGATGTCCGCGTAAAACGTGGCGAATTCCAGCGAATGCAAATCGAGTTGCACGCCGACCTGATGCCACTGGTCCTGCAGCGCGGCGGCGAGGAGGCGCGTGGATTCGTCGGTGGAAGTCTTGAGTTCGAGGCGGAAGCGAATGCCATCGGGGCCGCGCGGGAAACCGGCGGCGTCGAGCAGGGAATTGGCGCGCGCGACTTCGAAATCGTAATGCGCGACGTTTCCGTCATAAGCCCAGTCGTTCGGCGGCAAAAGGCTGTCGGCGGGGCGCGCTTGACCGCGCAGAAGATAGTGGATGAGCGACGGGCGATCGGTGGCGCAAGCGAGCGCTTGACGCACTTGGCGATGCGAAAGGATTGGATCGTCGAAATTGAATGCGATGTAGGCGAGCGCCGTGCCCGGCGCGCGAGTGACTTCGAGATTCGCGTCACTGGCGAGGCCGCCGACCATGTCCGGAGTGAGCGAATTGTATTCCAGGTCGCCGGAGCCTTTGCGGAGTTCGAGGGCGCGCACCAGCGCGTCGGGCACAATGCGAAAGCGAATGTGATCAAGCGTTGGAGCGCCAGCGAAGTAAGTGGGATTGCGTTCGACGAGGATTTCTTCGTCGGTGACCAGGCTGACCAAGCGAAAAGGGCCAGTGCCGACGGGATGCTGGGCAAAATCAGGTCCAGCATTCTGCGGCACAACGCCGACGGCTTGGCGCGTGAGATTCAAAGGAAAGGAAGCGTACGGCGCGCGAAGATGAAAGATCACCGTGTATGGATCGGGCGTGGTGATGGAATCGACGAGCGCGAAGGCGCCGCGTTTGGCAGTTTTGATGGAACCGGAGCGTATGGAGTCGAAGGTGAATTTCACGTCGGCGGAAGTGAGCGGCTGGCCGTTGGAGAAGCGAACGCCGTGACGAAGATGAAAAACGTAGGTCTGCGCGTCGGGCGTTTCCCATTTCTCCGCGAGATCGGGCGCGAGGTCGAGATGATCATCGCGCTGCAAGAGGCTGTCGAAAAGCAAATAGTCGATGTGCTCGGAAAATGCGTCGGTGCCGATGCGCGGGTCGAGATTGGTCGGCATGGATTCGAGGAGAAAATTGACGGTGGTGGAATCGCTTGCCGGGCGGCCGTGAGAGCAGCCGAAAAGAAGTGCAGTTGAAAAAACAAGAAGGGCGACGACAAGGGGCCGGCTAGCGCGGGCGGCCATAGCAGATTTTCCCGAGGATGGCAGGATGGCGCGCGCCGGTGGCGCTGGGAAGATTGTTCGAGCGCTGATGAAACGCGGCGTAGGCGAGAATGGCGAACGCAAATGCTTCTTTCGCGTCGGCGGGAACGCCGAGGGCGGCGGCAGGAATAATCTTGAGCGCGGGCAGGAAGGCAACGAGATAGGCCACGAGCAGGGGATTGCGCGCGCCGCCACCCGCAAGAATGAGTTCGGTGGCACGAGCGCGCGGGAAGACAAATTTTTGGCAGGCTTGCGCGACGGATGCGGCGGTGAAAGCAGTCGCGGTGTGGAGCAGATCGGCGGGAGAGATGCGGCGGCGTTTGGCGAGCGCGATCAAGCGCGCTGTGTAATCGGCGCCAAATTCCTCGCGGCCGGCGGTCTTCGGCGGGGATTTGCGAAAAAAAGGATCGGCAAGAAGCTGATTCAAGAGCGACGGAATGAGATGGCCGCGACGCGCGAGTTGCGCGTTGCGGTCGAAGGGCAAGCGTCCGCGCGTGGAATGCGCAGCGAGGGCGTCGATGATCATGTTGCCGGGGCCAGTGTCGAAGGCGAAAACGTCGCGCGGCTGCGCGGCGGCGGGGATGACGGTGAGGTTGGCGATGCCGCCGATGTTTAGCGCGATACGAGACGTGCGCCGGTGGCGATAGAGAAGATAGTCGACGAAGGGCACGAGCGGAGCGCCTTGACCGCCTGCGGCAATGTCTGAGGGACGGAAATCGGCAACGGTGGTAATGCCGGTGCGCTCAGCGATGACGGCAGGCTCGGCGATCTGGAGCGTGGAAGCCACTGGCGCGCCGAGAAATGGAGTCGGGGCGCCCTGATGGTAAATCGTTTGGCCGTGGGAGCCGATCAGCGCGATGCGACGCGGCGAAACGCGGAAGCGTTTACAGGCGCGCAGCGCGGCGTCGGCGAAAAGTTCGCCCAGGCGGAAGTTGAGCTGGCTGATCTCGCGCGTGTTCGTAGATGCGCCGTTGGCGAGGCGAAGGACGGCGGCACGCACCGCGGGCGGATAGGGGAAAGCCGCGAAGTTGACGAGGCGCGCGCGCGGAGATGCGAGCGAACCAGAAATACGCACCAGAGCAACGTCGATTCCGTCGGCGGAAGTGCCGGACATCAGTCCAAGGGCGAGGATGCCGCGAGAAGGCCGGGTCACGAGAGCTGCTTCTTGAGCGCGGCGAGAAGATTGAGCGCTTCGAGAGGCTTGAGGTTGTCGAGGTCGGCGGCGCGGAGCGCGTCGAGGACTTCCTGATTCACCGGTGTGAACATGACCGGCTGGACGGGAGCAGCAGCGCCAGGGGAAAGCTCCTGAGTGAGTTGATGCTCGCTCTTTTCGTGTTCGGCGAGAACTTCGCGAGCGCGCGCGATTACCGAAGCAGGCAAGCCAGCGAGGCGCGCTACTTCGATGCCGTAGCTTTTGTCGGCGGTGCCGGGCTCGACGCGACGCAGGAAAACGATTTCACTTCCGGCTTCGCGAACGGAGACGTGGACGTTTTTCACGCCGGGCAGGAGTTGTTCGAGCTCGGTTAATTCGTGATAGTGGGTGGCGAAGAGCGTGCGCGGGCGCGCGTGCTGGTGGAGGTGCTCGACGACGGCCCAGGCAATGGAAAGGCCGTCGAAGGTCGCGGTGCCGCGGCCCACTTCGTCGAGGAGGACGAGGCTGGCAGGAGTAGCGGTGTTCAGGATCGCAGCGACTTCGCTCATTTCGACAAGGAACGTGGAGCGGCCACGCGCGAGGTGGTCCGATGCGCCGATGCGCGTGAAGATGCGATCAATCAGCGGCAAGCGTGCTTCGTTGGCGGGAACAAAGCAGCCGATTTGCGCCATCACGACGATGAGAGCGGCCTGGCGAAGATAGGTGGATTTGCCGCCCATGTTGGGGCCAGTGATGAGAAGGATGGGCTGCTGCACGTCGTCGAGATACAGATCGTTAGGTACAAAACGCTCGCCGCGTTGTTCGAGTAGATTTTCGATGACCGGATGGCGGCCGCCAGCAATGAATAATTCGCCGCGACCTGGGGCGTTGGCGGCATGGCCTGGTTCGAACTCATTGAAAGTCGGTCGCGTGTAATTGCGCTCGGCCGCGAGCAACGCGAAATCAACCAGCACGTCGAGTTGAGCGATGGCCGAAGAGGTTTGGCGAAGGCGCGAGGCCTCGGCGGCGATCGATTCGCGAACCTCGCGGTACAAGCGGCGTTCGATCTCGATGATGCGCTCGTCGGCTTCCAAAACTTTGCGTTCGTAATCTTTCAGCTCGGGTGAAGTGTAACGCTCGGCATTGACGAGGGTCTGCTTGCGCGTGTAGTCGGCCGGCGCGAGGTGCTGATTGGCTTTGGAGATTTCAATGTAATAGCCGAAGACGCTGTTAAAGCGGATCTTGAGAGAGGCGATGCCGGTGCGCTTGCGTTCGCGGTCTTCCATGGCGGCAATGATTTGCTTGGAGGATTTGCTGAGGTCGCGGAGTTCGTCGAGCTCGGCATTGTAGCCGCGGCGGATCATACCCGGCTCGGTCGGTTGCGCCGGCGGATCGTCGGCGATGGCGCGACCGATGAGGTCGCGCATGTCGCCAAGCTCGTCCAGTTGCGAGTGCAGCGCCGCCAGCCGCGCGCTCGCGCAACGCGCCAACAATCCGCGCAGTGTGGGGATCGCTGCGAGAGAGCGGCCCAGTGCTTGAAGGTCGCGCGGGGTGGCGCTGCCGAGCGTGACGCGACTGGTCAGCCGCTCCAAGTCGAAAATCTCACCCAGCCCGCGGCGAATTTCGTCCCGCACGACCGTCGCGCCTTTCAATTCAGCCATCGCATCCAGCCGCGCTTCAATTTCCTCGCGGTCAATCGAGGGGCGAAGAATCCAGGAGCGCAGCAAGCGCGCGCCCATGCCGGTTGCGGTGCGGTCAAGCGTGAACAGGAGGGTCGCGGAGGGCTCGTCGCCGAGTGCGGGCTGGATGAGTTCGAGGTTTCGGACAGTGACATGGTCGAGGACCAGCGCGTCCTGCTGTTCGTAGAAAACAATGTGGTCGAGATGCTCGAGGCCGCGTCCGGCGGGACGCAATTGCATGCTGGCCGTGCCGTTGCTGGTGTCGGAGGCGCCGATGGCGGAGGTTTCACGTAGGTAATGAAGCAGGCCGCCCGCCGCGGCGATGGCTTGCGCGTGCCCGGCAAGGCCGAAGCCGTCGAGCGTGGCCACGCGGAAGTGCTGCGTGAGGATGCGTTCGGAGTGTGCCGGCTCGAAGACCCATTGTTCGACTTGAGTTTCCGTCGCACCGAGGCCGCTGAGAGAAGGAGCGGCGGCTGCGGGGAAGAGCGTGGACGCAGGCGCAGGCAACAGGATTTCGCGCGGACGAAGGATTTCCAGTTCGTCACGAAGGCGCGTTTCAGCGGCGGGGCCGGCAAACTCCGTGGCGCGGAACTCGCCCGTCGAGAAGTCGACAAAGGCCAAGCCAATCGGCTTGCCGCCGCCGTTGCGCGCAATGGAGGCGAGGAAATTATTCTCGCGCGTCTCAAGCAGCGGAGAATCGGTGGCTGTGCCGGGAGTCAGGACGCGAATGACTTCGCGGCGCACGAGCTTTTTCGTGCGCGAGGGGTCCTCCATCTGCTCGCAGATGGCGACTTTGTGGCCGGCGCGAATCAGCCGGGCGATGTAGGTTTCCGCCGCGTGATAGGGGACGCCGCACATGGGGACGGCCTGGCCCTTCTCGCGATTGCGCGAAGTGAGGGTGATCTGAAGCTGGCGGGAGGCGACCACCGCGTCTTCGTAGAACAACTCATAGAAATCGCCGAGGCGGAAGAGAAGCAATGCCTGGGGATGCTGCCGCTTGATGGAATGGTATTGCTGCATCAGCGGTGTGGTGGGTTCGGTCATTCAACAATCATTCGGGCAGTAGCCATTCGGGCGGCGGCCATTTGGGGTGGAATCGCAGACGATTATCGCGGGTCGAGCAGGCTTTGGCAACAGGCAGGAAGGGATTCGCGAGGGTGGGGCTTTTCTCGGCCTGAATACCAGGGGTGCGTTTATACTGCGGCATAACCGATGACCGGAAATCGCGAAATCGAGGTCAAGCTGCCCGTCCGCAACGTTGAAAAACTCATCGCACGGATGCGGAAGATGGGAGCGAGGAGGATTGCACGCGTACACGAGGACAATACGCTGTTCGATACAGAAGACCGGCAGCTCGGGGAGCGTCAGGCAATTCTCAGGATTCGGCGCGAGGAGAATGCCGACTTCGGTGCGAAATCTCGGCGAACGGGCGGGCGCAGAGCCACTCCCATCGGGGGCTTGCTGACGTTCAAAGGGCGCGTGGAAGGGCAGGGCGGCGTGAGAGCGAGGTACAAAGAGCGGGAGGAAATCGAGTATCGAATCAAGGACGCTGGACGGTTCGCACGACTGCTCCGGCGAATCGGCATGCGCCCATGGTTCGAATACGAAAAGTATCGGACGAAGTACACTTGCGGGTATCCCGGTCTCAATATCGATTTGGATGAGACGCCCATAGGGATCTTTGTGGAACTGGAAGGGCCGCGCCGGGCCATCGACCGGGCGGCCAGAGCGCTGGGGTATTCGAGTGACGATTACATTACGGCGTCGTATTTGGAACTGTACAAGGCGGAATGCTCCCGAAAAGGCCTGAAGGCTGCGAATATGGTGTTCGACAAGAAAAAAAAGCGTTAATTCCACACTCTGCGCTTGACAAAATTTGGGACTGCTTTTAACAAGGAAACTGACATGGAGAGAACTGAAGTGGATCGTTCTTCCAACTTGGAGCCGGGGGGGCGATGCCTGTCTAGGCCGGGATGGAGGGCCTGGACGGGGATCGAACCGCGCGGTGTTTGCGGCCTGCAGGGCACGAAGCGTGAGGGCCAGGAGGCCTTAGCCGACCAGAGGTGATACGGCGGGAGTGATTTCCGCCCGTGGTCGGCGATGGGTCCGGCCACGGGCTTTTTTTGTGCGCCGACGGCGGGGGATGAAGCATCAGGGGATGGGAGGTTGGTTATGTTGCACGCGACGGAATTATTGGGGTCTCAAGCCTACGACGCGCAAGGGCACTTGGTGGGGCGAGTGAAGGAGTTCTACCTGGAGCCCGCGGAGCAGGGCGGCCGCGTCAGCCGCGTATTGCTCACGAGAGGCAAATACCAGCCACTGCTGGCGCGATATGACCAGATTGGTTCCGTTGAGCCGGGGACCATCAAGCTGACAGTAGAAGAGAAGCAACTGGAGCCTTATGCGAAGAATGAGGCGTGGCTGGGAGTGCGCAAGGACCTGCTCGATCAACAGATCATCGATACGCATGGACGGAAGGTGGTGCGCGTAAACGACCTGGACATGATCGAGCACAAGACCAATGGGAACGTTGAACTGCGAATCGCGCGAGTCGACGTGGGGCTGACTGGGGCGGTCGGGCGTCTGCTGCAAGGGGTGGCCTCGCCGGCGATGATTCGCCGCATTCAGGGAAAGCTTCCCACGCGGCTGATTCCGTGGGAATTCGTGAACCTGATTGAACCCGATCCGCTGCGGCGCGTAAAGCTGCGGCTGACTAGCCAGAAGCTGGCGAACATGCACCCGGCAGATTTGGCGGACATCATGGAGGAGTTGTCGCCCGACGAAAGAAGTTCGATCATCGGGTCGCTCGACGAGGAGACTGCCGCGGAGGTCATCGGGGAGCTCGATAAGCGGCTGAGAACGCAGGTGGTGGAAACGCTCGACACGGAAAGAGCGGCGGAGATTTTGGAGGAGATGCCTCCCGACGAAGCGGCCGACGTGCTGGCGGAGATGACTCCGGAGAAGTCACACGAACTGCTGAGCGAGATGCCGAAGCACGAGGCGGCCGAAATGCGGGAACTGATGCAGTTCGAGGGGCATACCGCCGGCGGGATGATGAACACGGAGATTGTCGAAGTGGGAGCGGAAGCCACCAAAACGGAAGTGGTCGACTACATCCGGTTTCATGAAGTAGCGCTCGATCAGCTGGACACTATTGTATTGATCGACCGGGATGCGGTGTTTGCCGGAACCGTGCCGGCGGCGAAGCTCGTGCTGGCGGCGCAGGAACAGCGAATGTCCGCGCTGGTGAGCGAACCATTCATATCCGTGGAATCGCAGGTGGAAGAGCGAGAAATCTTCGAGCTTTTCGATAAATACAACTTGCGCAGCTTGACGGTGGTGGACGAAGAGAGGCACCCGATCGGGTCGATCACCGTCGATGACATCGTGAACCGAATGCACGCGAAGCTGAAGTGAGATTGAAGCGAGATTAAGAACGAGATGAACTGGACCAGCATCAGCGCGAGATGGGAGGCCTGGCGCGGGCGGGGAGAGCATGTCCGCCGCCAGGGACGCCATTGGCGCAGGCGGCTGGCGTTGTTTCTCGCGGTCGTGGGTCCGGGCCTGATCACGTCGAATGTCGACAACGATGCCGGAGGGATCGCGACTTATTCGGTGGTCGGAGCGCAATTCGGTTACGCGATGCTGTGGTCGCTGATCCCGATTGCGATCGCGCTTTACGTCAGCGAGGAAATGTGCGCCCGCATGGGCGTGGTGACGGGCAAAGGCCTATCGGATTTGATTCGCGAGGAATTCGGCTTTCGGTCGACATTTTTCGTGATGGTGGCCGGGCTGGTGGTGGATCTGGCAAATACGGTGGCCGAATTCGCTGGCGTGGCGGCCTCGATGGAAATCTTTGGCGTCAGCAAGTATATCTCCGTACCCGTTGCTGCAATCCTGGTCTGGATCATGGTGGTTCGCGGGACTTACCGGCAAGTCGAAAAAATATTTCTGGTGGCGTGCGTTTTCTATGCTTCTTACGTCGCATCGGCATTTCTGGCCAAGCCGGATTGGATTCTGGCAGCGAAGCAGACAGTGATACCAAACCTGCAATTCAATTCCGCGTATTTGCTCATACTCATTGGATTGATCGGGACGAGCGTGGCGCCCTGGCAGTTTTTCTATTTGCAGGCCAGCTATGTGGAGAAGAAGGTGGGAGCACGGCAGTACAAACACGCGCGCATGGATGTGCTGGTGGGCAGCATAAGCTGCATGGCGATTGTGTTTTTTATCATCGTCTGCACGGCGGCGACACTGCATGCTACCGGGCACACGAAAATTTCAGGTGCGGATGACGCCGCGCGGGCGCTGGCGCCCTTAGCGGGGAAATGGGCCTCGTGGCTCTTCGCGTTTGGTTTATTGAATGCATCGCTGTTTGCGGCGTCCATCCTGCCGCTCTCAACCGCTCACGTGATTTGTGAAGGCCTGGGATTCGAGGCGGGCATCGACCACAAAATGAACGAGGCGCCGATGTTCTACGGACTTTATACCGCGCTCATCGTCGTCGGTGGGGCGCTTATTCTCATACCGCGCGCGCCACTGTTCAAGATCCTGGTGCTTTCGCAAGTCGGCAACGGGATATGGCTGCCTATCGTGCTGATTTTTGTTTTGTTGCTGGTGAACCGGAAGAGCTTGATGGGCGACCACGTGAACGGCCGGACGTTCAACATCATCGCCTGGCTGGTTAGTATTGCTATGATCATACTGACGCTCATTTTGGTGTATGTGTCGATTGTGAATCCGAGCGCGGCGGGACTCGGTTGAGGTCACACGCCGCGGTGCACAACGGCGCAGGCCTGGCGGTTGCCTGAGCGATAGTGCTGTGTTAGCGTTTTGCGGAAGTCCTCGAGCGAGTCTGAGTGAAAGCGATCGACCTGATAAAGCCTGCCGGCCGCCGGGAAACGGCGCTTCTGGAACAAATCGACCTGAAACGTCTGCCGCGGCACGTTGCGATCATCATGGACGGCAATGGGCGCTGGGCGCAAAAGCGCCATTTGCCGCGGATCGCCGGGCATCGCGCGGGAGTGAAAATTGCGCGCGAGGCCATCGAAACCTGCGCGCGGCTGAAGGTGCCAGCGCTGACGCTGTACGCGTTTTCTCTGGAGAATTGGAGGCGGCCGCAGGCGGAAGTTTCTTTTTTGATGCGGCTCCTGCGCGAGTATTTGAAAAAAGAGCTTCCCTCCATCCATGAAAACAACATTCGACTGCTGGTAATTGGGCGCGCGGCGCAACTGCCGGAAGCCGTGCAAAAAGACATAGGGAACGCCATGCGGCTGACTTCGAAGAATACGGGAATGAAGCTGGTGGTGGCTTTGAATTATGGCGGGCGCGCGGAATTGGTAGACGCGTTCAACGCCATCCTGGACCGCGTGCGGTTGAACGGCCTTACCGCGTTTCACGCTGACGAAGAGACGATTTCGAGCAACCTGTACACGGCGGGATTGCCGGATCCGGATTTGCTGATCCGGACCAGCGGCGAGATGCGCGTAAGCAATTTTCTGCTATGGCAGATCGCTTATGCCGAGCTTTACATTACCGACGCTCTTTGGCCCGATTTTTCGCGCGAGAGGCTGCTGGAGGCGCTGCTGAATTTTCAGCAGCGGGAGCGGCGCTACGGAGGACTGGGCCTGGGGCGCGAATCCGGAAATGGCGCATAATAGAGAAGGAGCGGCTTTTCGATTTCTGCAACGGCGTTAAATTCCAGCGAACGGCGGGCTGATTGGTCAAGCGCATCGTAACGGCAGCGATCCTCATACCGGTTGTGGTGGCCCTGGTGTATTTGGGGCCTTCGTGGCTGGTGGCCATTGCCGCGGGCGTGGTCGCGTTGCTGGCCATGGTGGAGTTCTTCAAGCTCACGTCGCAGATGGGCCTGCGCGCGTTTCGCGCGTGGACGATGATTTGCGCGGCCGCCCTCTTTTATGCGCAATGGTTGGCAGGCACAGCGGAAGTGCATCGGCTTGGGTCGGGGACGGAAATCATAACGAATATGAACATGGGGAATTATTTGTCGAATGAAAAGGTGTTCCTGGTATTTTTGTTTGGCGCGGCGCTGATCGGAGTGGCAAGCCGGGTTCCAATGGCCGACGTCCTCCCCGCGATCGCGGCCGGCTCAGCGGCGCTCATCTTTGTGGCGTGGCCGTTCAGCTATCTGGTGCGCATGGATGGAAGCTTGCCGGGAGGTCCAGCGCTGGTGCTCTTTGCGCTGGCGATCGTTTGGGCCGGAGATACGGTCGCGTACTTCGTAGGGAAGTCGATTGGCCGCTTGAGAATGGCGCCAGCGCTTTCACCGAAGAAGACGTGGGAAGGCGCAGTGGGGAACGTGGTAGGGTCGCTCATCGCCGGATACTGCTTTGCGCGATGGCAGAATGGCGACGTGACGGCATGGCTAGTGACTGCGGCGCTGGCGAACATCGCGGGACAAGTCGGCGATCTGGTAGAATCAGCATATAAGCGAGGCGCCGGCGTAAAGGATTCCGGCGCAATGCTCCCGGGACATGGAGGAATGCTGGACCGCATCGACAGCCTGATTTTTGCCGCTCCGGTGGTGTGGCTCGCCGCAGGATGGTTGCTGCAGGGTCGGCCGTAATTCAACAAACCTCGTGAAACGCATCTCCATTCTCGGATCGACCGGCTCGATTGGGCGGCAGTGCCTGAAGGTGGTGGATTCGCTTCCTGGTAGATTTGAAGTGGTCGCCATAGCTGCGGGCCGAAATGTGGAGCTGGCGGCGGAGCAGGCGAGGAAGTACCGGCCAAGACTGGTTTCCGCGGGAACGTGCGAGGGCGCGAAAGAGCTTAAAGAGCGGCTGGCGACGGCGAAACTGGAGCCGATGCCGGAAGTCGTGTGTGGCGCGGAGGGAATGGAGCGCGTGGCGACGCATCCTGACGCGGACACGGTGCTGTCGGCGGCGGTGGGCGTGGTGGGCCTGCCTGCGACATACAAGGCGGTGCAGCAAGGAAAGAACCTGGCGCTGGCAAACAAAGAAGTGCTGGTCGCGGCGGGCGAATTGGTGATGGCGGAGGCGCAGCGACAAGGAAAAGCGGTGCTGCCGGTGGATAGCGAGCACAATGCCATTCACCAATGCTTGCGCGCAGGAGAGCCGCGCGAGGTCAAGAAACTGATACTGACGGCTTCGGGCGGCCCGTTTCGGAAGACGCCGGCATCAAAGCTGAAAGCAGTAACGCCCGAGCAGGCTTTGGCGCATCCCAATTGGAAGATGGGGAAGCGGATCACCACTGATTCGGCCACGTTGATGAACAAAGGATTCGAGGTCATCGAGGCCAGATGGCTATTTGCGATGCGGCCGGAGCAGATCGACGTGGTGATCCATCCGCAATCGACCATTCATTCCATGGTGGAATTCGTGGACGGTTCGATTCTGGCACAGCTCGGACCAACGGATATGCGCATGCCGATCCAATATGCGCTAACCTATCCGGAGCGCGTGGCATCGAATGGTTTTGCCCTGGATTTGGCCGCTCTGAGGAAACTCGATTTCGAGCCGGTACCCTTGAAGAAGTTCCCATGCCTGAGATTGGCGCGGGAAGCGATGGAAATGGGCGGCGCAGCGCCGTGTGCGTTGAATGCGGCGGACGAAGAGGGCGTCGCCGCGTTTCTGGAGGGTAAACTGGCGTTTACGGGCATTGCCGAAGTGATCGAAAGCGTGCTGGGGCGAATGCCGCGGGTGATTTTTCGCAACATGGATGACGTGCTGGCCGCGGATCAGGAAGCGCGGCGGATAGCGCGGGAAGAAATCGAGAAAAAGAGGAAGAATTAGCCTATGACGCACACTTGGGTGGGAATCGTCGCGGCGGCGGTTGGCCTGGGCGTGATCGTATTTGTCCACGAATGGGGACACTTTGTCGTGGCGCGGATGTGCGGCGTGCGTGTGCTGGTTTTTTCGTTGGGCTACGGGAACCGGATATTCGGTTGGAAGCGCGGCGACACGGATTACCGCATCAGTGTGTTTCCGTTGGGCGGTTACGTCAGAATGGCGGGGGACAATCCCGCGGAGGAGCGCACCGGCGCTCCGGACGAGTTTCTGGCGAAGCCGAGATGGCAGCGGCTGCTTATTATCGTCGCCGGCCCGTTCATGAACTTTGTTCTGGCCATTGTTCTGACGTGGGGATTGTTCATGGTTGGCGTGCCAGTGCCGGCGTATTCCCACCAGCCGGTTCAGGTGGCCGGAGTGATTCCGCAATCTCCAGCGGAGAAAGCGGGCCTCAAGGTTGGTGACAAAATCGTCGCGATCGATGGGACAAAGGTGTCAGATTGGGACCAGGCGTTTTCCAATCCCTCGATTACGCCGGGGCACGAGCTTTCGCTTGATGTGGACCGCGCCGGGGCGGTGATTCCGCTGACGGTGTTGGTTCCGCAGGACCTGACCGATGGTTTCGGTGTTCTTGGCTGTCCGAAAGAGCGCGTGGAGATCGATTCGGTTTCCCGCGATGATCCGGCGGCAAAGGCGGGGTTGAAGTCCGGAGACGTAATCATCTCCGTCAATGGACAACCGCTGGCGAATAGCGATATCGCGGTGGCGCTGATCAAGGAGTCGGACGGCAAACCTGTGACTCTGGGCATACGGCGCAACGGAAAAGAATCCACTACCACGATAAAGCCGATATATGCCGATCTGGGAGACGGCCACGGGACCCGATGGGTGATCGGTGCCGCCTTTGGGCCCGGAGAGACGGTTCGCGAGACCTATTCGTTTTTTGACGCCGCTCGGCAAGCCTGGGAGAAGAACATTACGATTTCGAAGGAAATTCTTTCCGTTTTCGGCGGTTTGTTCTCCGGACGCGTTTCCATCAAGGACTTGGCGGGGCCGGTCGGGATCGTGAAAGTGTCTGTCCAGGCAGCGAAACTGGGCTTCGCCGAATTCATTATTTTCATGGCTTTTCTAAGCGTCAATCTGGGCATTCTAAATTTGCTGCCGATTCCGATTCTCGATGGCGGGCACGTGCTGATGCTGGCGATCGAAGGATCGCTGCGACGCGATTTGAGTGTGGCCGTGAAAGAGCGTTTTCTGACCGTAGGGTTGGTTTTCCTGCTGACAATCATCGGATTCGTGACGTATTTCGATGTCCTAAGGCACTAAGATGGCGCAGACCGCAGCACGGCGCGTTTCCACCGGCGAACGTATCAACGTTCACGAGAAGCCTGGGCAACTTCAAAAACAATTGGCGGCGCGATCCATCCGCCTGACGCGGCAGCGCAGAGTTGTGTTGCAGGTGATGGACACGGCGCCGCGGCATTTGGATGCCGGCGAAATTCTGGTACGGGCGCAGAAGATCGATCCGCGCATTACACGCGTAACGGTCTATCGGACGCTGGATCTCCTGAAGCATCACGGCCTGATCGATGAGCTGGACCTTCTGCATCTGCGCGGCCACCGGCACTACTACGAAAGCCATGGTCCGCGCGACCACATTCACATTGCCTGCCTGCGATGCGGCAAAGTACGCGAGTTCGAGAGCGAGCTGTATGAACAGCTCAAACAGCAGATCGAGCAGGATTGCGAAATGAAGATCACGCTGTCGCGCACGGAAGTCGGCGGGTATTGCAAGAACTGCAGATAAAGCGAAAAACGAAGTTCGAAAAACAACCATCGGTTCCTCCGTCACGAAACAGACTTGGTATAGAGCAGCTGTCGACCGTCTCGGCAGGTGTGCAGAATACCGGTTCGCGACTGTGCAACTTTCTGCGCTCGCGTCGCGGGGATCGGGCTACAGGCAGGACGGGTGCCGAAGTGGCGTGGCCCATGTGAGTGGTGGGGCGCTGTTTAGCCAAATGAACGGACTAACGATCAGATTCAAAGAGCTTTGCGAAGAGCTGGCGGTTTCAACGAAGCCAAAGCAACTTGGCTCTCTCTGTGTCAGGCGATGCCGGCCGGACGCCCTCTGGAACGTGACTTGCTTGTAGTATGCTTAGTCAGGGCCTATCCAAACCGCCAGGTGGGCGAATCTTCAGCCGGTCGAATCGGTCGGAGGAGTTTTCGATGCGCAAGGTTGCTTTGATCATTCTAGCGTTGTTTGCAGTGCCTTCCGCTTTTGCAGGGGCAATCGCGACGTACACGTTTACGGGAACAGCATCTGGGACAATCGGCTCAACTTCCTTTTCAGGCGCCACGCTCACGGTGACGGCGAGCGGACCCATTAGCTCCGTCACGACGTTCAGCGACGGTTACCAGATATTGTTCTCATCATCGTCATTCACGGTTGGCGGGGTTGGTTCGGGAACGTTTACGGGCACCACGTACGTCTTCGACAACGATGTGTTCGCGGTGGCGGGTTTTGGGGACGAGAATGCTCCTATACACTGCTGCGACCTCATTGACATCTCTGACTCCGACATAGGGAGCAGCGCCTTCGCCAGCTACAATCTTCAGTCCTCGATCGGCCCGCTGGGACTGGAACCGACAGACGGGGCAGTAGGAGATTGGGACAATTTGTCCACTTCGCTCGGGGCGTTTACGCTGACGAGTTTCGATAATGCGAGCTTCCAGGCGACGGTGGGCGCCACTCCTGAGCCATCGGCGTTGATCCTTTTTGGGCTTGGATTGGCCGGCATAGCGTTCGTTGCGCGGCGCAAGCTGGCAATCAATGCCAACTGAGAAACGGAAAGCGGTAGAGAACGTCGCGGATAGGTTTCGCTAAATCGATTGGCGGGGCTTGCAGAGGCGGCGCGCGGCGTCGAGGCGCGAGAAGAACGAGCGCGCGTGGGTGATGTCCTGCTGAATTTGTGAGCGGAGAGCTTCGGGGCCGGAGAATTTTTTCTCGTCGCGGAGACGATGCCAGAAGCGGACTTCCATTTGGCCTGAAGTAATTTCCTCAGAAAAATCAAAGAGATGAGTTTCGATGGCGAGGCTTGTGCCGTCGAATGTGGGACGAATGCCGACGTTGGTGGCGGAGCGATAAGCGCGGCCGCGAACGATTGTTTCCGTGGCGTAAACGCCGCGCGCGGGCAGGAGTTCCTGTTCAGTGGCAAGGTTCAGAGTGGGGAAAACAAAGCGGCGACCGGTGCCCGTGCCAGTACGAATTTCTCCGGCAAGCGAAAATGGGCGCCTGAGGAGACGCGCGGCTTGCATCATGTGGCCACCAGAAACTGAGGCGCGAATGGCGCTGCTCGAAACAATGACGCCGCGAACGATGACGGGCGCAACGCATTCGACGTCGAAACCGAGGGCGTGGCCGAGTCCGGAGAGCAATGGAACGTTTCCGGCTTGGCGGTGACCGAAGCGAAAAGTTTCGCCCACGCGCACGGCGCGCGTGTGCAATGCATCGACCAGGATGCGGCGGATGAAATCCTCGGGAGCGAGCGACGCGACGGCGTGGTCGAAGGGCAGGACAAAAACGGCGTCGAGGCCGAGCTCCTTAAGATGTTCGAGGCGCTCCTCGAGCGTTTCGATAAGCGGCGGAGCGATTTCCGGGCGGACGATGCGCAGCGGATGCGGCCAAAACGTGAGCGCCGCAGCGATGTTTTTCTCGCGACGGGCGCGCTCGACCACGCCTTTCACAATTTGTTGATGGCCGAGGTGGACTCCGTCGAAATTGCCGATGGTCAGAACGGCACGGGCTTGCGGGCCGAAGTGCGCGGCCCATTCTTGCGGGGAGTGCACGACGGTGAAGGGCATCAGAGCGCGACCTCGAATTGCAGGCCGTCGAACGCGAGGCGCACGTTGGCGGGGAGCTTGGCGTTGGTGGCTTCGTGGCCGAGATCGTGGCAAATGTGCGTGAACCAAGCGTGCTGGGGCGCGAGTTCGCCGACGAGAGCGAGGGATTGGTCGACGGTAGAATGCATGGGATGAGGAGTGTAACGAAGCGCGTCGAGGATGAGATGGTCGAGATCGCGCAAAAGAGCTTTGGAGGATTCCGGTACGGAGCTGAAATCCGTGAGGTAGGCGACGGAGCCGATGCGGAAGCCGTACACGGTGAGCGGGCCGTGTTGGGCGGGAACGGGAATGATGCGTGCGCCGAAAAGTTCAAAGGCGCCATTCAGTGGATGAAGCTCAACCTGAGGAAGCGAGCTTTCCGCGGATTGCGGCTCAAAAATGTACGCGAAGGTGCGGCGGAGAATCGCGAGGGTTTCTTCCGAGGCATAAACAGAGACGGCGGATTTTTGCTTTTGATTGAACGGACGAATGTCGTCGAGGCCAAGAATGTGGTCGGCGTGGGCGTGAGTGTAGAGAATGGCGTCGAGGCGATCGATATTCTCACGCAAGGCCTGATGGCGGAAATCGGGCGTGGTGTCGATGACGACGTTGCGGCCGCGGTAGGAAAGCAATACGGAAGGACGAGTGCGCTGGTCGCGAGGGTCCGAGGATCGACACACTTCGCAACGACAAGCCAGAGTTGGAACGCCCATCGACGTGCCGGAGCCAAGAACGGTGAGTCGTAGATGATTTGTATGGGGGTCGTGCTGAATGTTTCCAGAAGGCATGAAGCTAACGCCGTTCCCACCGATCGCTCAAAGCTTCAACGGAGTTCGCCTGAGTCTGCGCCATAAGGAGTAAACGGTTGGAAGTGCGCTAGCGCGCGCCTTTGGCCCCTTCGCGCATGGACTTTGCGGCGGCTTTGGAGATCTCCATGTAAGAAAGTTTGAGGCTGCCGACAACCTCGGAAAGCATGCGGTCTTCGTCCGGCGCGAGATTGCCGCGCGTTTTGTCGCGCAGCGTGTCGAGCATGTCGATCATTTCGCGCGCGCCTTCGAGATCGAGATAGGTCTGGCCCGTGCCAGGATCAGGAATGCCGCCGAGCAGCGCGGCGGCGTTGCGCGCCAGAAGGTCCACGAGGAGTTGGAAATTCCTGTCGGGTTTTGGCGGCGGGACTTCCTGCGGAGCAGGCGTTGGCGCAGCGGCCTTGTCGGCCTTCGCATCTCGTGGAGGGGGCGCTGGCTGCGGTTTGGCCTGCTCGCGGGCTTGCTCTTCGACAGCTTCGGGGCGCAATTCGCCTTCGGAAGTGAACAGCCGTCGGTCCACGACGCGAAACGACTCTTCGTGCTTCGGCTCGGCCACGACACGCTCCTTAGAGTGACGCCCAGAGAATTGCGGAGATCAGTTTACCACTATGGACGAGTAGGCGTCACGACGGCGGGGAATTTGGTGGTGACTCAGTTTCCGATAACCGCGTTACTCAGGCATGTTGCCGCGTGTCGTCAGGCTCGCTTACTAGGGCACCTTCTATGGAGTAGGGCACTTAATGGGTAGCTTGGAGGGTTGTGAAGCACCATTGCCCGGGGAGCACATCATTCGGTCCAGCGGCTTGCGGTACACGTCGGGTATACCGGAGTTGGGATAGTAGGTCACAACATACGACCCATCGTCCTTGGTTGTGATGTGGCTGACGTAGGTCAGGTTGGTGCGGCTGGAGAACAGGGCGAAGCCCAATCTGCCGTCGGCGCAGAGGTGCGGAACACATCCATGCCACGTGATGATGTACCCATCGACGCCGTCAGCGTCAGAGTCCAGGCTACCAAGTCCATTCACCGAGAAATAATCGTCGTGCGACAAGGAGTGTGAGTCCCAGACCAATAGCGGTTTTGAATCGCTCGAGCGGACAACGATAACTCTCCACCCACCGCCATGTGATCGTGAATCTCCGAGGAGGATGAAATCCAGGCCATTTCCCTGAGGGGAGTCGTAAGGGATTTGTGTACTGAATCGAGCGCAGGTATCGCTTGGCAAATTTGGTTACCGCGGGAGGCGCAGGCGGCTGGTTTGCACGGGGTTCGATTGCCTCCTGATTCTTCGCGGCAGTCTGGCCAACCACACACAGAAGCACGACGCAGAGTGTAGCTAGTACGATTTTACGCAGGATTTCAGCGAGGCACATATCGCTGATTTTACCCCCAAAACTTGCCAGTGCGTGATAAGCCGGATTATCGGAAGTTACGCCACCAAATCAACCTGAGTCGCTACCGGGAATTTCATCTTGTCAGCGGGTGCAGCGTGCCGTACAGTGTGCGATTGCTTGGAGAAAAGATTCCGCGTGCCGTCGCGTAGAAAGCATCCAAAAGAACAGAAGCCCAGGGCGAGGAGAACGGCGCAGCAACTGCGAAATGGCGCCGCTGGCACGGGAAAAGTGTTTGAGCAGCTTGTCGCGCTGCAAAAGCGGTTGCGCGCGCCAAATGGATGCCCCTGGGATCGCGAGCAGACGCATCATAGTTTGCGGCCGTTCCTGATTGAGGAAGCCTACGAAGTTCTCGACGCCCTGGATTCGGACGACGCGCAGAAGTTTGCGGGCGAGCTGGGCGACTTGCTCTTGCAGATCGTGTTTCACGCAGAGCTCGCCAGGGAAGCAGGCCAGTTCGACATCGCAGATGTGATCCAGGCGGTACATGCGAAGATGGTGCGGCGGCATCCGCACGTCTTCGGCAAAGTGAAGGCGCGAAGCTCGGCGCAGGTGCTGAAGAATTGGGAACAGCTCAAGGCGGAGGAGCGCGCGCGCGAGCCCGACGGCGAAAGCGGGAAACAGGCGTTTCATTCGGTGCTGGAGGGGGTTCCGCGGGGACTTCCAGCACTACTTGAAGGGTATCAATTGACACGGCGCGCTTCGAACATCGGGTTCGACTGGGAAAATATCGAAGGAATACTTGAAAAAATCCACGAGGAAATTGATGAGGTTCGCGGAGCGCTGGCCGGTGCGAAGCCCGAGTCTGCAAAGGCTCAAGTTGAAGTGGAAGCGGAGATTGGTGATTTGTTTTTCTCGGTTGTGAATTTGGCGCGATTCACGGGTGTCGATCCGGAACGCGCGCTGAAGCGCGCGAACGGGAAATTCTCGCGGCGGTTTCAGTGGATGGAACGCGAAGCGCAAGAGCACGGACGTCGGCTCGCCGACGTTCCTCGTATGGAGATGGAAGAATTATGGAACGAGTCGAAGGCCCGGGCGTAGCGCGCGCGCCGATTACGGTGCGCCACTGTTCGACGCTCGAAGAATATGAAGAGTGCGTGCGGCTGCAACTGATCACTTGGGGCGAGGACCTGGTGGTGCCGTCTGGGCTGTTCGTGGTCGCGCGCGAAACTGGCGGGCAAACGCTGGGCGCTTTTGCCGGCAACCAAATGGTCGGCTTTACGCTGGGGTTTGCGGGCATACAGGAAGGGAAGCCGATTATTCATTCGCATATGACCGCGGTCCTCGCGGAATTTCGCGACCGAGGAATCGGGCGGATGCTGAAGCTGGCACAGCGAAACGATTGCCTTTCGCGGGGAATGCACCTGGTGGAATGGACTTTCGATCCGCTGGAGTTGAAAAACGCGCATTTCAATATCAACAGCCTGGGCGCGGTGGTTAAACGATACATTCCCAATTGCTATGGAATCACCGAGAGCCCTTTACATGCGGGATTGCCAACAGACCGGCTGATGGCGGAGTGGTATCTCGATTCGCCTCGCGTCACCGCCATTTTGCGGGGCGAGATGCCGGCAGCGAGCGCCGCGGCGGTACGCATTGCGATCCCGCAAGATATCAGCGCCAAGAAACAGGTGGATCCCGCGGCCGGTGCGCGCGTACAAGGCGAGATGCGCGAGGAGTTCTTGCGGTACTTGAACAAAGGTTTCGTGGTGACGGGACTGGAAATCGGGCCAACCGAAGCGAGCTACGTATTGGAAGAGCAAGAACGCGTGGCTTCGCAAATTACTACAAAATGGCCGGGAAAATGAGGGTGGACTAAATGCGCGTTGAACGAGTGATGCTGCGGGAAATTCGCATGCCGATGGTCATGCGGTTTGAAACGAGTTTTGGCACGACGACAGAGCGGCGGATTCTGCTGGTCGAAGTAAAGGTGGACGGCGTGACCGGCTGGGGCGAGTGCGTCGCGGACGAAAGGCCATATTATTCGCCGGAAACCATCGATACGGCGCGGACCATCCTGCGCGATTTTTTGTGGCCGGACGTGCGGGGAAGGGAATTCGGCGCCGCCCGGGACATTTGGGGAATGCTCGGGCATACGCGCGGCCACAACATGGCCAAGGCGGCGCTGGAGTCCGCGATTTGGGACGCCGAAGCGAAGCAGAAAAATGTGCCGCTGTGGAAGCTTCTGGGCGGCGTCCGGCAGGAAATCCCGTGCGGAGTTTCGATTGGGATTCAACCGAGCGCTGAAGAACTCCTCGCGAACGTCGAGAAAGAACTCGCCGCGGGCTACCAGCGAATCAAAATCAAAATCAAGCCGGGCCAGGATGTAAAAAGCGTCGAGGCGTTGCGGAAGCGCTGGCCGCAGATTCGTCTGATGGCAGACGCGAATTCGGCCTATTCGCTGGACGATATCGCGCTGCTCAAGCAACTGGATGCGTTCGGGCTAATGATGATCGAGCAGCCGCTCGGCTGGGATGATATCTACAGCCACGTGAAGCTGCAGAAGCAGATTCAGACCCCGATATGCTTGGACGAGTGCATTCACGAATACGGCCACGCGGTCGCCGCGATCGAGATGGGGGCGTGCCGAATCATCAATATGAAAATGGGGCGCGTCGGCGGCCACACGGTGATGCGGCGGATTCATGATCTGTGCCAGCGGAGCAGTATTCCGATGTGGTGCGGAGGAATGCTCGAGACCGGAATCGGGCGCGCGCAGAATATCGCGCTTTCGACGCTTGAGAATTTCACTTTGCCGGGCGACGTTTCCGCGAGCAAGCGCTACTGGGCGGAGGACATTGTCGAGCCGGAAATTGAAGTGACGCCTAAAGGAACAATCAAAGTGCCGTCGGGGCCGGGAATTGGATATCAACCAAAACTTGAACGCATTGAAAAACTCACGATTCGGAGTGAGGTGCTGGTCTAATCGGTGGAACGGCCGCGCCATCCTGTGGTGCTTTACACGCTGATTCTGCTGATGGTGGTTGGTTGGTCGTTTAACTTCATCATCGGCAAGATCACGCTGCGGCACATGAACCCGTATGCGCTGACGTCGTTTCGGATGACGCTGTCCGGAATTTTGATGGTGCCGATTTATTTTGCCAGGCCGCGGCGATCGCGCCTGAATCGAAAAGACCTGTGGAATTTTGCGGTGCTGGGTTTCTTGGGAGTGGTCGTCAACCGCGGATTGTTCATCATGGGGCTGGACTACACGACGGCCAGCCATTCCGCGCTGATCGTGGCGACCGGGCCGATCCTGGTTTTGCTGCTTGCCCGCGCGCATAACCTTGAGAAGGTGACTCGATCGAAAATTACGGGTATGGCGATATGCTTTGCGGGCGTGGCGATACTAGTGGCCGGAGAAGAGTTCCACCGGCGCGCGGGAACCTGGGTGGGCGACTCGATCACTCTAGTGGGAACAACCGGTTTTGCGCTTTATACCGTGCTGGCGAAAAAAGTGGCGCGGCAGTACGACACGATTTCGATGAATACATTTTGCAATCTGGCCGGCGCGATCTTTATATCGCCCCTGGCAGTGCGCGAGGCAGTGCGGCTGGACTGGGCGTCGGTGGGCGCGACTGGCTGGCTGGGTCTGGCGTACACAGTGCTGATCTCTTCCATTGCAGCGTATCTGATTTTCTTCTGGGCGCTGTCGCATCTTCCGGCTTCGCGGCTCGCGGTGTTCACCTATGTCGAACCGCCGCTGGCGGCGTTGCTGGCGGTGATCCTTCTTGGTGAGAGTCTTACCAAAGCGTTGCTCATCGGCGGGGGATTGATCCTGGCTGGCGTTTACTTGGCGGAATTCGGGCCAGGCACGGGACCAGTGCCCGTGGAAACTGCCGGGGCATGAACGATTGTCTTGCGCTGCGCCGAAGTTCGCACGGAATACGCGCCGAGATGATATAAAGTAAGACTTTAAGGTGCAAAATGTCCGAAACGAAACGCATTGCGGTGATTCCCGGCGACGGAATCGGAAAAGAAGTAACGCCGGAAGGGGTGAAGGTGCTTGAGGCGGCGTGCGCCACGACCGGACAGAAACTTGCCTTCACTCACTTTGATTGGGGAGCAGATCGTTTTCTGAAGGATGGCACAACGCTCCCTGCGGAGGCGCCGCAGATGCTCCGGCGGGACTTCGATGCGATTCTCTTCGGGGCAGTGGGCGATCCGCGCGTGCCTTCGAACCAACACGCGGCGGACATTCTTTTGGGGCTGCGGTTCAAGCTCGATCTGTACGTGAACGCGCGTCCGTGCGTGCTTTTCGACCGGCGGTTGACGCCGCTCCGGGATCGCGGCGAGCAAGACATCAATTTCATCGTGTTTCGCGAGAACACGGAGGGGGCCTACGCCGGCGTGGGCGGCAATTTCAAGCAGGGCACTGCGGACGAAGTGGCCGTGCAGGAAGACGTCAACACGCGAAAGGGTGTGGAGCGCATCATTCGCTACGCCCTGGATTATGCGCGGCGCAAGGGCTTGAAGCGCGTGTGCATGAGCGACAAATCCAACGCTATGACCTATGGCCATGGGCTATGGCAGCGCGTCTGGAAGGAATTACGGGAAGAGTACAAGGAGATTGAGACGCGGCACTTGTATGTGGATACGCTGATGATGGAGATGGTGCGCGATCCGTCGCAATTTCAAGTGATTGTTACTTGCAACATGTTCGGCGACATCGCGAGCGACCTGGGAGCGCAGCTCTCCGGCGGATTGGGATTGGCGCCGTCAGGAAACATTCATCCCGGCCAAGTTTCTCTCTTTGAGCCGGTGCATGGCTCCGCGCCGAATATCGCTGGGAAGAATATGGCGAACCCGATGGGTTCGGCCCTAACTGGCGCGATGATGCTTGAGTATTTGGGCCTGGAGCGCGAGGCCACGCTTATTCAGGGCGCGGCGCGCGCCGCGGTCCGAGAGGGGAAGACGACGCCGGACTTGGGCGGTCAAACGGGCACGCGCGAGGTGGGCGATTGGATGGCCGAGCGCATTTTCAAGCGAGGCCTTGCCGGCGCAGGAGCCTAGGAATAATCGTAGGAGTCGTACGGCTGCTTGCGCCGCATGCCGGAGACGAGCAGCATCCCCAGTAAGAAGCCTCCCACATGGGCCCACCACGCAACGCCACCCTGAGCCGTGCTGCCAAGAGAACTCACGCCGCTGAGGAATTGAACCAAGAACCACAGCCCGATGAACAACACCGCCGGTAAGCGCGCAAAGAACCACCAGAAAAACAGGGTAACCAGCGTGAGGATTTTCGATGAAGGAAAGAAAACGATGTACGCACCGAGCACGCCGGCGATGGCTCCGCTGGCTCCGAGCGAGGGAATCGTCGAACCCAAGCTGAATAATGTTTGCGCCGTGCCGGCTCCCAGCCCGCAGAGGAAATAGAATCCGAGATACGGGATGTGGCCCAAGCGATCCTCTACGTTGCCGCCGAAAAGCCACAAGAACCACATGTTGCCGATGATGTGCAGCCAGCCGGCGTGAAGGAACATCGAGGTGATAAAAGGAACGAAGCCCTGAGCTAACGTGAAGTGTGAACCGGCAAGGGCCAGTTGAACGCGGGCCGGGACCAGCGAGTACGTGGTGATGAAGGCCTGCAGCGCCCGCGGGGAAAGGGAGAGCTGGTAAAAAAAGACGAGGAAGTTGGCGATAATCAGTGCCAGCGTCACGGACGGGAAATGAGTGCGCGGCCTGAGATTCTTCAGGGGAATCATGAATGCATTCCTTGAATACGCGCGTGCCGCGCCAGTTGTTCCGAGGAGAATGCGCGTTCCGAACGCTTCGCCTTGCGCATGAACTTGCGGATTTCAGGTGATGATTTGATTCCACCGCGTGCGCCCCGGGCAGTGCAGTTCAAGGCGGCTGCCGCGCAACTGAATTCAAGTATCGCATCAAGTTCCAAGCGCCTTGAGATTCCGTAGGCAATACCCGCGTGGAAGATATCGCCGGCTCCGGTGGTGTCGACCGCAGCAACTCGATAGCCGGGACAGTAGTGGAACCGTGCGCCGTCCCAGGCCAACGCACCAAGGCACCCGAGGGTAACACCGGTAACCTTGCATCCGAAACGCTTCGAAATCATGGGAAGGCTTGCAAGCAAGCCGGGGATCTTCAGCAAGCGAGAAGGGAATTCTTGGGAAGCGAAGAGGTAGTCGGTATTCTCAAGTAAAACTTCAACCCCTGCGTAGAGGTTATCCACGTCGGCTACAACCGGAATGCACGCGGCGCGCGCCCAGCGGGCGGCGTGAGCGGCGCCAGCCGTGTCATGTCCATCGACGAGCAAGATTTTCGATTTGGTGATCCATCGTCGCTGGAGGTGCCGGGGAAGCAAAGTGAGGCGCGGGTCGCGCTTCCAGAGGATGGTTCGTTCGCCCGAGCGGCCGTCGACAAGAATAAAAGAAAGCTGGCTTGGACAATTGGGGACGCGGATGAGATGGGATTCGATGCTGTGTCTTTTCAATTCGCGGGACTGCAGAGTCGCGGCGGAATCGTCTCCGACGGAGCCCACGTAGCGCGCCGACAATCCCCAGCGGCGACAGGCGACCAGGGCGCTGGTAACTTGGCCGCCGGGGAAAACAGTTGCGGAGCAAAGTTCAAGTTTTGAATTAAATTCCGGGAAGCGCGGGAGGTCGATAATTGTGTCGGTGGCGTTGATGCCCACGCCGGTGACGTCGACGATGGCGGCATTATTTTTCTTCCGGGGCATGGGTTTGTACTTTAGTGGAGAGCCGCGCCAATGGAAAGCAAAAGCGGCGCGAAGAGTTAAGCGCAGAAGAATTTC
>JBAPRL010000097.1:0-7598 GCA_049281095.1 Candidatus Acidiferrales bacterium | reverse complement strand
AACTGGCAATCGCGGGAGATGGACCGTTTCTATTCCCCAGCGATTTGAATTCGACAGGGCACCAGGTAGCATTGAGGACCGTTGGGCATAAGACTCTCCGAAGAGCGAAGGTCACTTACTTTCGGATTTACGATTTGCGATCCACGTATGCCACTCGCCTCAGTGCGGGCGGCGTAGCCGACGAGTGGGTGACACAGTTGCTTCGCCAAGGGGACTCCCAGGTCTTCAAACGCTACTCGCAAATGAAACTGCAAATGAAGAGAGAAGCTCTGGAGAAAATCAACCGCCAGGCCAATGAAATGCCATTGGATTCTGGCACAGCGATGGTTCAGTGAAATCTATTTGGCACAGTTTTGGCACAGTTGGAGGCGAAATTGGTCAGATGGAGCAACAGTTCTGTTGGGAAGTCCTTTATAATCTTTACGTACTTCATGTCGGGGCGTAGCGCAGCCTGGTAGCGCGCCTGCCTTGGGCGCAGGAGGTCTCCGGTTCAAATCCGGACGCCCCGACCACTAACTCCTGATTTTTCAATTCACTCTTGCTGATGCCGGTTGCGCCGGAGCCTGAACTTGGGTCGTCGTAAACCACGCACCTGTGTCCAGCGCGCATAAGACGCCGCACCATGTTGGTTCCCATCCAGTTCAGCCTCACAACCGGTACGTTACTTCGCGAGCAGTTTGCCGATCGACTTCAATTCGCCCCGACGTTTCGTGGTGGTCTTTGGGTAGGCCATCTTCAGGTGATTGAAAGCGTCGATAACAATTCGGGAAACGATCAGGCGGGCGTTCTCCTTGTCGTCGGCGGGGACGACGTACCAGGGTGCGTGATGCGTGCTTGTCGCGTGCAGGCACTCCTCGTAAGCTTTCACATAACGCTTCCAGTATTTCCTCTCATGAATGTCAGCGAGGCTGAATTTCCAGTTCTTGTCCGGCTCATCAATGCGCTCGAGGAAGCGCTTTCGTTGCTCGTTTTTCGACAGGTGGAGGAAGATTTTGACGATCCTGGTGCCGTTACGATGGAGATGTTCCTCCAAGTCCACGATGGACCGATACCGCTCCTTCCAAATGTTCTTTTCGTCGAGTAACGCTTCCGGAAGCTCCTGGTTGCGGAGAATCTCCGGATGCACGCGAACGACGAGCACCTCCTCGTAGTAAGAACGATTGAAGATACCGATGCGCCCGCGTTCGGGAAGGCGACACGTGGTGCGCCAGAGAAAATCATGTTTCAGCTCTTCCGCGCTCGGCTGTTTGAAACTGAAAACCTCGCAGCCTTCCGGATCTACACCGGACATGATGTGCCGGATGGAGCCGTCCTTGCCGGCAGCGTCCGTCGCCTGAAAAATCAGCAGCAACGCAAAGTGGGCGGATGCGTAGTGAAGTTGCTGCAGCGCGCTCAGCTCTTCTACGTGTTTTTCCAACAGTTTCTCGTACCGCTTCTTCGACTTGCAAAAGGGTTTTATCAGCGTCGGCCATTTGCTGAGTTTGACCTTTTCTTTCGGCCGCACGCGGAAATCCTTTGAATTGATTTTCATTTTCATCTCTTCGGTCATGTCCGACGCGTAGTTTTCGTGCCGCTACTTGTGGGGTTCTTTTTCCCGAGTCTCCCGCTCCTTTTTCTCCCATTCCTCGACTTCTCGCACGTCTTCGCGCCCCAACTCCTCGTAGAGTTCATGGACTCGCTTGACGATGTGCAGCTTCAAATCGGCCGTTGGGTCGGCCTTGGCTTCAGGCTTCGGCTCAGCTTTGGCTTCGGGCTTTGGCTCGGCCTTGGCCTCAGGCTTCGGTTCGGCTTTGGCTTCAAGCTCCGGCTCGGCCTTGGCTTCAGGCTTGGATCCCGCTTTAGATTCGCCTTTGCGAACCTCCCGCTCTGCTTTTTCCCAGTCCTGAACGGATCGACCGCCCTTGCGGTCTCGCTCCTCGTAGAGTTCATAGGCTCGTTTGGCGATCTGCGGCGTCAAGTCGGCCGTTGCGTTGGCATCGGGTTTAGACTCGGCTTTGGCCTCAGGCTTTGACTCAGCTTTGGCTTCAGGTTTCGGCTCCGCCTTCGGTTGAGAGGTCGTTTCGGCTTTGGCGTCGGGCTTTGGCTGGGCCTTGGCTTCAGACTGCGGCTTGTCGGCCTTGGCAGAACCAAAAATTCGATAGCCGAGCAATTTCACACGATCAGTTACGAGGGCCCAAACAAGAGCGTAGGCCCAAACGAGGCCCGCCAGCTTCCAGCCGAGTGGCGTCATAAACAGCCCATAAACCGCAATCAGAGTCGCTACCGCTTGCGTGCCGAGAACTGCCATCCACAGAATTCGCGCCGGACGGATGGACCAGAACGGACCGCGCGTGCGCGTCAGGAAAATCGTCAAATGCCCGGCCACGGACAGCAGTAGATACATCAGTGTTTGCAGTTGCGGATGGCGAAGGTGAAATACGCGGTCGCCAAGGTAAAACAGGCCGAAAGCGGCCACGGGACCGACGAGGCCCAGCACGGTGGCGATCCCGAGCACGAGGCGCATGTTCCAGGCCTCGGGCTTGTTCTTGTAATGAACCTTGTCATACGCAATGGATAGGATAGCGCCGTCGTTGAGCACCGCGATCATCACGATCATTACCGCGGTCACCGGATAGAAGTTAAAGACCAGGATCGCCAAGGTCATGAACAACAGAACGCGCAGCGTTTCGGCGATGCGGTAGATCGCATAGCTGTTCATCCGCTGAACAATCTTCCGGCTCTCCTTGATCGCGTCGATGATTACGGACAGGCCGGGCGCCAGCAGCACGATCGACGCCGCCGCACGCGCCGCGTCGGTCGCTCCGGAAACCGCGATGCCGCAGTCTGCCTTTTTAAGCGCCGGAGCGTCGTTCACCCCATCCCCCGTCATCCCGACGAGGTGGCCGCGCTTCTGTAGAACCTCGACAATGTTGTACTTGTCCTCGGGAAATACCTGGGCGAAGCCGTCCGCCTTTTCGATGGACTCCGCCGTCTCTGCCTTCTTTTGTTTGTCGCGTAATACGGTGGCATCAAGGATGTTCGTGCCCATCCCCAGTTGCTTTGCGGTTTCCCGGGCGATGGCCAATTGATCGCCTGTAATCATCTTGACCTTCACGCCCATCTCGCGCGCGCTCGCGATGGTCGCTTTGGCCTGAGGGCGCGGCGGATCGAACATTGGCAACACGCCAACAAACTGCCACTTATTTTCCTGATCCGCACGAGCCACGCCCAAGGAGCGGAAGCCGCGCCCGGCAAAATCGTTGACGGCCTTCTCTACGGCGGGCCTTACTTCCGCGATGTTGGTCGCCATCCCCAGAATTACCTGCGGCGCTCCCTTGGCAACAAAGAACTGTTTTCCGTCCGAGCTTTTGACAGTAGCTTCGGTGCGCTTGTGCACGGGATCGAACGGTTGGAAATGGAGTACCTGAAAAGCCTTTAACGCCTTATCGTCCTTCACGCCGCCGATCACAGCGAGGTCGATGGTGTCCTTATCTTCGGCGCGCGAAGCCAGTGCCGCCCAGAGAATGATTTGACCGGCAGGGATATTGTTCACACAAAAGGGATCGCCCAACGTCAGCTTGTCCTGGGTCAGCGTGCCGGTTTTGTCCGAGCACAGTATGTCGACGCCAGCCAGTTCTTCAACCGACGACAGCTTCGTCACAACCACTTGTTTTTTCGCTAACAGGCGCGCGCCGACCGCCATGGTGACGGATAGCACCGTGGGCATGGCCACGGGGATCGCGGCCACCAAAAGCACCAGGGCGAACTCCAACGTACTGAGGGCAGGATCGTGACGGAAGAGCGCAACGGTAACAATCACCCCCACTAAGACCACTGCGAGGATGATCAGGTAGTTACCAATCTTCAGCACAGCACGCTGGAAATGGCTGACGGTGTGAGCGCCCTGTACCAGTTCCGCGGTTTTGCCGAAGTAGGTGTTCGTGCCTGTCGCATACACCATCGCGTCGGTTTCGCCCCGCTTGATTATCGAGCCGGAAAACACGGCCCCGCCAGGTTTGGCGGTGACGGGCAGAGATTCGCCGGTTAACGCAGACTGATCAACTTGAATTGGATCGCCCACCAGCACGCGCGCATCCGCCGGCACGATGTCCCCCAGTTGCAGACGGATGACGTCGCCGGGTACCAGTTCTCGCGCCACAGGATTGGTCCACTTCCCATCCCGTTTCACAGTGGTCTTGGTTGCCAGCTTGGCGCGCAACGCGGCAATTTCGTTGCCCGCCTGATGTTCTTCCCAAAATGCGATCACAGCGTTGGAGAAGAGCAGAAAGAGAATGATGAAGAAATCCAGCCAGTGCCGGACCACACCTGACAGAATTACCGCTCCTTCGATCATCCACGGAATGGGACCCCAGAAATAGCTGAGGAACTTCAGGAATACGTTGGGGTTTTTTTCCGCGATCTCGTTCGGGCCGTATTGCGCCAGCCGTTTCTGCGCTTCGGCTTGAGTGAGACCGTCCGGCGACGACCCCAATTTTTCCTCCACTTCCGGAAGCGGCATAGATTTCAGATCGTCCTTCGGATCAGGCTTCGACCCCGCCTTGGATTCGGGAGCTTTGGTCTGATCGACATTGGATTTCGTGTTCATTTAGAATTGCCCCATTTCCAGTTTCGGATTTCCGGCAAGTCTTGGCCGTGCTTGTCGATGTACTGCTTGTGCTCGATGAGCTTGTCCTGCATCTGCTGCTTCAGGTAGGCCCCCTTGGTGCCCAAGTGCGGTAGCCGATCAACCACGTCTTGAACGAGGTGGAACCGGTCCAAATCGTTCTGCACCCTCATGTCAAAAGCGGTTGTGATGGTGCCTTCTTCCTTGTAGCCCCGGACATGGAGGTTACGATTGGCACGGCGGTAGGTCAGGCGGTGGACGAGCGTCGGGTAGCCATGAAAGCCAAAGATGATGTGCTTATCTTTGGTGAAAAGCGAATCGTAGTCCGTTTCGGTCAATCCATGCGGGTGCTCGCTCGAAGACTGTAGCTTCATGAGGTCAACGACGTTAATGACCCGGATTTTCAGTTCGGGCAAATGCTGGCGGAGGATGGAAACGGCAGCCAAAATCTCGAGTGTGGGCGTGTCACCGCAGCAGGCCATTACGACGTCCGGCTCGGCGCCTTGGTCGTTACTGGCCCATTGCCAGATGCCGATTCCTTCCGTGCAATGCACAACGGCGGCGTCCATGGTCAGCCATTGCGGCAAGGCGTGTTTTCCTGCAACCACGACGTTGACGTAATTCCGGCTGCGCAGGCAATGATCAAAAACAGACAACAGGCAGTTGGCGTCGGGTGGAAGATAAACGCGCACGATATCAGCCTTCTTGTTGACGACATGATCGAGGAAGCCAGGATCCTGGTGCGTGAAGCCGTTGTGATCTTGCTGCCAGACGTGCGAGGCGAGCAGGTAGTTCAGCGATGAAATTTTCCGGCGCCAGGGCAGCTCCAGGCATACCTTCAGCCACTTGGCGTGCTGGCTGAACATTGAATCGACGATGCGAATGAAGGCCTCATAGCTGTTAAACAGCCCGTGCCGCCCGGTCAGCAGATAGCCTTCGAGCCAGCCCTCGCACTGGTTCTCGCTGAGCATCGAGTCCAGCACGCGTCCGGCGGGCGCGAGGAATTCATCATTTTTTACTTCCCGGGCGTCCCACTGACGATTGGTGACTTCAAAGACCGCGCCCAGCAAGTTCGATAAGGTTTCATCAGGGCCGAAGACTCGGAAATTATGCTGATCCTCATTTAGTTTGGCCACATCCCGCAGGAAACTGCCCAGCACGAGTGTATCCTGGCCGTTAACGGCCCCGGGCGAAGGCACATTCACCGCGTGGACGTGGAAGTCTGGCATGCGCAGGTCGCGCAGCAGCATTCCGCCGTTGGTGTGCGGGTTGGCGCCCATGCGCCGGTCGCCCTTCGGCGCCAAATCGGCCAATTCGGGGATGAGTCGCCCATTCCCATCGAACAACTCCTCGGGTTTGTAGCTTTTCATCCAGCTTTCCAGTTGCTTGACATGATCGGGATGCTCGGTATCCACCAAGAGCGGCACTTGGTGTGCCCGGAAAGTGCCCTCGATTTGCAAGCCATCGACGAATTTCGGTCCGGTCCAACCCTTGGGTGACTTCAGCACAATCATCGGCCAGCGCGGCCGAGCGGGATCATTGTTGCTCCGTGCTTTCTTTTGAATTGTCCGGATGTCCTCAATCGCCGTCTCCAAAGTACTGGCCATGAGTTCATGCATCTTTTCCGGCTCATCGCCTTCGACAAAGTGGGGCGTCCAGCCGCAGCCTCGCAGAAATTGTTCCAATTCCTCATGTTCTATCCGGGCCAGGACGGTTGGATTGCTGATCTTGTAGCCATTCAGGTGCAGGATTGGCAGCACTGCTCCGTCTGTAACTGGGTTGAGAAACTTGTTGGACTGCCATGCGGTCGCCAAGGAGGCTGTTTCCGCTTCGCCGTCGCCGATGACGCAGGCAACGATCAAATCGGGATTGTCGAACGCCGCCCCGAAGGCATGGCTAAGCGAGTATCCGAGTTCACCACCTTCATGAATCGACCCAGGCGTCGTCGGTGCAACATGGCTGGAGATCCCGCCGGGAAACGAAAATTGCTTGAACAACTCCTTCATTCCGGCTTCGTCTCTGGTGACGTTCGGGTAGATGTCCGTCCAGGTGCCTTCGAGATACACGTTGCCCACAATCGCTGGGCCGCCGTGCCCGGGACCAGCGATGTAAAACATATCGAGGTCGTACTTCTTGATGACACGGTTCAGATGCACGTAGATGAAGTTCTGGCCGGGCGTCGTGCCCCAGTGTCCTACCACCAGGGGCTTCACGTGCGACAGTTTCAGCGGCTCCTTCAGCAGCGGATTGTCGTAAAGATAGATCTGGCCGACCGACAAATAGTTGGCGGCGCGCCAATAGGCATTCATTCTATGAAGCAGGTCCGGGGAAAGAGTCCCGGAAAGATTTGTGGCAAGAGTTTCTGTCTGCATAGTTCAATTCTCCCTTTTCAAGCTGAGCCCAAGGACGCGGCACACCGTCTCCACGATCATGCGTTCTTCGTCCGTGCGAATGACACGGACCGCGACCCGGCTTGCCGCCGTTGAGATCACAGCCTCATTCGACGCGTTTTGCTTTTCTTCGAGTTCGATTCCAAGGAATTTCAACCCTTCGCAAATCCGGGCGCGCACCGCGGGCGCGTTCTCTCCAATGCCGCCTGCGAACACTAGCGTGTCGAGGCCGCCCAACGCTGCCGCGAATGCGCCGATCCATTTCTTGACCTGGTAGCAAAAGACCGCGACGGCTTCAGCCGCCCGGACGTCCTGCGTTTCGCGCTCAAGCAAGTCGCGCATATCGGAGCTGGTCTCGGATATCCCGAGCAGCCCGGACTGGAAATTCACCATCTCGTTGAATTGTTTCGCGCTCATTTTTTCAGTCCGCGCCAGATACCAAACCAGTCCAGGATCGAGATCGCCTGAGCGAGTGCTCATCGGCACTCCGGCGGTCGGGGTGAAACTCATGCTTGTGTCCACGGATTTGCCGTCGCGAACAGCCGCCAGGCTCGCGCCATTGCCGAGGTGGCCGAGGATGACGCGGCCAGTCGTTGCCGCCGGGT
>JBAPRL010000096.1:0-48507 GCA_049281095.1 Candidatus Acidiferrales bacterium | reverse complement strand
CCACAGAGTTACCTACCGCAGGCGCTTGCAGTATGGGGTCCAAGCGTCGTCGCGGATCCAGCCAAGTTGCCGCAAGCGCCTGCCAAAGCGCTGTGCGATGCGCGGCGGCAGCCAGGCGTGCGCGTCGTCGAGCCCGCGCGCGCGCAGATCGTTAGCGCCGATGCGATGCAGTTCCAGCAAACGCGCATAGCGTTCGCGCGGCGTCCCCGCCTTCGGGTCAACCAGCAAGTACATTTCGCATGTCAGCCGCGCGAGCGCTGCCATGACGGCATTTCCTGCCTCGTCTTGGAGCACGAGTTTGCTGACGAAAATCGGGTCGCGCAAATCGGGTAACGGATAGTCGAAGCCTTGGGCGCGATGCATGGCGAGCAACGCGTCCAGATCCGCGTCGGTATATTCACGAACCATTGGAAGAAAGTGGCAGCGGCCAGCAGCCAGTGAAACGCGAAACTACCCACTGCGAGATCCTTCGTCGCGCCAAACGTGCGCTCCTCAGGATGACAACTCTGGTCGGGTTGTCAAAATACGCGATGGCGCAGCAGCGGATTCACATGCGCCAGCTTCTCCGCCGCCGTGAAAGTATCATCGCCAGAAACAACGCCGAAAGGCGCGAGAGCACCAGCGACGCGCTCAGAAATGGGCGTGCGCGCAAGGGGATGCGGGAGCGGCTCGGTCTCCACGTCGTTTTCGAGGGCGATGTGCGCGGCTTCATCGGCGGTGATCAGCGCGAAGACGAGCGCGGCATCGTCCGGCGATGTTCGTTCCTTTGGCACAGGTACAGGGCCCCGCAGCGTCGATGTAGTTCCCTTTTCCTGAGGCACGCTCAGAACGACAAAATGAGTTTCGGCGCAGTGCGGCGCGTGGCGCTGCCAAGCAGCAAGGGTCGTCAGATAGTATCGTCGGCCAGTCATGTAAGTGTTTGAATTATAGCTGTTTAAGTCCGTGGCCTGCCTGTGAATGGTCTGCTTCACTTAATTAAATCAATTTACGACTTGACAATATTAAGTAATGAGTTGTAAATATGAATGTATTGGAGACATTTCATGGATATATCAAAGGCGACCTGCCCTGATTGCAAGCAGCCGATGAAGCTTTCAAAGGCCCTTTGCCCGTCTTGCGGGCTGGCCATGGACGGCGATTTCGAAGTGTCCCCGCTCGGAAAACTGCCGCTCGACGACCAGGCGTTCGTGATCGCGTTCGTGCGCCATCACGGCTCCTTGAAGAAAATGGAAAGCCTGTTCGACATCAGCTATCCGACGGTGAAAAATCGCCTGAACGCGATTGCCGCGGCGCTGGACAAGAGTTTTGAGGCGCCGACGCCGAATGTATACGTCCTCGAGCAGCTTGCGCGAGGCGAATTGACCGTTGACGAGGCGCTAGAACGGCTCGGCTGAGAATTTTGTGCAACGCGAAACGAAGAGAAAAGGAGCGACAGATGTCCGCTGAAACGAAAAAGATACTCGAAATGCTCGCCGCAGGAAAAATTTCACCCGATGATGCCGAACGGCTGCTCGATAAACTTTCGGGCGCAGCGGCGTCAGCAGAGCAAGCAAATTCGCAAACAGCCCCAGGGCCAACCTCAGGACCAAGCGCTGGCGCGCCGGGAAATGCCCCAGGAGCGAAGAGGCCGCGGTTTCTACGCATACAGGTCCAGCGGCCAGGGCGCGAGGACGTCGACGTGCGCGTGCCGCTCGGCGTGGCTCGATGCGGGCGGCATTGGGCAGCTTTTCTTCCCTTGCGCGTGGCCGACAAGCTATCCGAATACGGAATCGACTTTGGCTCGCTGGACGCGATGAATGACCAGGAGTTTCAGGCAGCCATCGACCGGATGAATGTCAACATTCAAGGGCGCAATGGCAAGCGCGTGCGCGTCTACGCCGAGTAGCCGCAGGTCGTTCAGGAACTGAAATTGTAATTGTGCGTGAGCACCGACGCGGCCACGCGGCCGGCAAAGAATTCGTGGTCCGGTTCGCAGGTGACGATGACCTTTGCTCCCTCCTCAACAATTACCTCGATTTTCTTAAGCGTGAGCCAACCGTGGCTGCCGACGAGAATGTCGCCAAGGCAGAGGCGTTCGGCGCGAACCGGAGCTTCGTCGGCAAGCGTGAAAATGTGATGTGGCGTGACGTCGAGGACGTCGTCGTTCGAGAGCGTGAGGCGCACAAAGGAATCCGCGGGATGAACCTCGTGGCGCACGACTTGCGTCCACGTCTCGCGCCCACGAATTCGATCCCCGACCCGCAGGAGCTGGATTTCCACCATGCCACGGTCTTTCGTGAGCACATTCATGCCGGCGCGAACGCAAGAGCCGGATCCTCCGCCGGAGCCGCCGCCGGTTCCTGAAGCAGTCGTGGCTGCGGTCATCGCTCCCGCCGACAACGGAATGAGCCCTTGAAGCGCTTGCTGCTGCGCGGCGGCGATGGTCTTCGCGGTTTGTGCGTTGGCCGGGTTCCCTGCCCCACCCGCGACGAATGCCAGCGCGAGCTGCGTTTCGTCCCAGTAAGGATAAAAAAAGTACGTGGTTGCGGTGGCGAGGCTGGTGACCGTGAGCGAGCCATTGGCGATTTGCGTGGTGGTGCCGTCGGCGCGAAAAATCGTCAGGCTGCTCCACGACCAGGTGATGCTCGACGTGGTGCTGGTGTAGGTGAACGCGCCGGACCACGTTGGCGGCACGGAGCCCTTCATCAGCACGCCGGGCTTCGTGGGGTCGACGTCATTCGAGGTTAGGGCGTCGGTGGAGACGCGCGCAAAATCTGTGCCGTCGGTCACTCCCGTGTCCATCGAGAGTTTTAGATTGTTCACGCCGGAGACAACGCGCTTCATGGATTCGTAAAGATGTGTACTGATTTGCTTCAGTCCTTCGATTTGGGGAATGGTCAGCATGATGGTTCGTTTGCCCGGCTGAGTTCTCGGCGACCGCAGTGACGCCACGCCGATTTTGATAAGATGCCGCGCGAGGAATGCGCTCAATGCGTTCGGTGACGTCCAATTTGACAGCGATATTTTCGCGCGAATCGCTGAAAATCATTTTGCTGGCGATGGTGGCGGCGATTGGATACGGTATCGTTCACGATCAGATCACCATCCGCGTGTGCCCGGAATATTTCACCGTGGCGCACCCGCATATTTTCCGTACCGGCTCGCTGACGTTGATCGCGCTTGGCTGGGGCGTGGTGGCCACGTGGCGGGCCGGGCTCGCTGCCGGAATCGCGCTAGCGCTCGCGGCGCGCACCGGCTCGCCGGAAAAGTTTACGTGGCGGCGACTCGTGCGGCCGGTGCTGGTGTTACTGCTCGTGATGGGCGCGAGCGCCACGCTCGCCGGATTCATGGGCCATTGGATGGCTAGCACCGGGCGAATATCTTCAGTGCAGGCGTGGGGTTCGATGCTCCCGGTGAATGAGCAAGCCGCTTTTATGGCGGATGTGTTCGCGCACGCGTTCAGTTACTTGGTTGGCGGCGTCGGCAGCGTGATCATTGCGCTGATGACAGCGTGGCAGCGATTTTCGCAGCGCGGTTAGCTCTGTGAATCCGTTCGACGTCGATGCCAGGTGCCGCAAGCGGCGGTTAGTTGTGGCCGCGGATGAGGGACCACGGCGCGGGTTTGGACCAGGGCACGAGTTTGGTCAGCGAAAACCACGAGCCGGCGGCGTTGGTGCCGAACTGATAGGCGACACGCTCGGCGGTAAGATTGCTCATCAGCTCCAAATCCTGCGGCGCGGGCGACGCGAGCGCGAGAGCGCCGAGCAAAGTCTCGGTCGCATCGCCGGGCGTGAACGCGTTGACGTTCAGCGTGCCGGAGCCTTGCGCGTAGGCGGTCAAATAGCCGAAGAGGTCTCTGCCGGTGGCGCCCGTGCGCGAGAGAAACGCGGTGGTGTAATAGGAATTGATCGCCGCGCCGTCGTCGGAGAATTGCCCTTCGGTGAGCTGATAGATTTTCCCATTGCCGGCATTGTTGCCGAGGAAAACCGCGGCCGTGCCGTTGGGCCGCTCGATCAGGCCGACGCTGTTTGCAGAAATGAACCAGGGCGCCCATTTGCGCGAGTTGCCGGGCGCGGAGAGTGCCATCCACAGCGGGTCCTGAAAGCCCTCGGTGTAATCGAGCATGAGAATTTCATTCGGGGTGGTGGCCGCGCCCATAGGCACGCCGACGTAAATGCGTTTGTGCTGCGTGTCCACAGTGACCCACAGCGAGCTGCCATACTGCCAATTGATGGCGTCCCAGGTGGGCTGAATTTCCTGCGACAGTTTTTGCGGCTCGCCGCCGTTGAACATATACAGGCCCGCGCGCGACGCGATCACAACCCAGTCTTCGCCGATGCCGACGCCGTGCGCCGAAGGAGTGCCAGTGGAATCAGAAACTTGCTCGACGTCCCAGGTGGCCGGCTCCCCGGTGCCGTTGTCGGAGGTGACGTAAAGGCTGCGCTCCTTCACGAAATACAAATTGTTGCGGATGACAAAGGCGGAGCGAATCGCCTGGCCGTCGTTCACGTCGATTTCGATCAGACCCAGCACGCCATCGTAGGATTCCGGGCCGGAGTTGCGCGAGGCGCGCACCACGTCAGGGCTTTCCGCGGCGTTGGTCGGATAAATCTCAATGTTATCGACCAGAAAAGATTCGCCGCTGGGAGAGGGAGTTCCGTCGGCATACACCTGAAGCATTAAATCATTTGGAAGCGAAAGCTCGGACGGCATGAGCTCGGCGACGAACTCCTGATAGTCCGTGGTGGCTTGAACGGCGGTGACCGCGAGGCCGCTGCCGAGAAATCCGTGCGAGACGCTATAGCAATTGATGCGAAACGTGCCCTGCGTCAGCCCAGCGCTGCGTGCGATTTGCGCGCGCACGGAGTAGTCCGTGTTGTTTTGCAAGAGAGGATCGCCATTCACGTCGGCGAGCGCCGTTTGCTGAATCAGCCCGCGCTCGACGGTGGCGCCGTCGGCGGTGATGCGATACGCGTCGCCCCACACGACGTCGCTCGATTCCCGCGAGCCGCCAGCGCTAAAACTGGCGCCGAGCTGCCAGCCGAGAGGGCGGCCGTCGCCGGAAGCGTCCCAGCCGCCGTCGAAACTCAAATTGCGCCAGTTGGGCATTTTGGCGCGTTCGCCCCACCAGAAAAGACGCTCGGAATAGGCGATGACGCCGAGCTGATCCGGCAGCTCGACATTCTGAAACAGATCGTCCATGCTCTCGCCAGCGAGCAGAATATCGTCGGTGAAGTCGACTTCGAGAGATGTGGTGACATTGTCATTGATGGTCATCGTCGCGGGCACTTGATAAAACGTGGCGCCGCCCGCGCCGGTGAATGCCAGCAAGCGCTGCACGATGTTTGCGGGGCCGGTCGGAATATTGGTGACGTTTACTTTGAACCCGCCCGCCGCAGTCCAGGTCACGGGAGGCGAAGGCATGGTCCAGTAGCCTTGACGCGTGACGAAAATTACGGCGACCTGGTGCGCGCCGGGCGAAATGCTGCCGGCATCGGTCGCGTCGGCGACCGTGGGGCCTTCGGCGGGGCCGATCTGGCTGACGCGGTCGAAATACGTGTCGTCGAATTGGCGCGGCAAATCCTGGCCAAGCATGCTGTCCGAGAAGGCCATGTACTCACGGCCGAATTGCGTGGTCGAGGCCAGGAAAAGTCCCGGCGTGACGATGCTGGTGACAACCGACAGCACGCCCGGCGAAGTTTCCTTGTACAAATTGCCGAGCGAGTCGAGGACGAGCAAGCGTTGCACAAGATTTGTGGTGATGTAGGTCTTCAGGCCGTTGATCGAAGGCGAGCCGCTGAGCACCGGGTACATGGAGAGGAGCCCAGGGCGCGTGCGCACGCCGCCGGGGAAAAATTCGACGTCGCGCGCGTCGGGCGACATTCCGGGCGGCACGGCGGAGGGGTCAACGAGCGTCATCCACGTGCTGAAAGTGGTGAGCTGCAACGGTGAAAAAGTTTCCACGGACATGCGTGTTCCTCAGGAAAGCGGTGACGAGTGACGAGTGGTCAGTGACGGGAATTTCCGCGTCAGAGGTCAAGCGTGTAGCGCGACGCGAAATTCCGATGATAATCTAGGCGCATGGGAGCACCGGAAAAACAAGAGTCTTCCGTCCTCGGCCTGGGTACCGCTGCAGGAAACTATGGACGATCCTTGGGGCCAAGTCCTGCACCGGGAAAACAGGAGCCTTCTGCGTGGCGGCCGAGCAAGGTGGCCGAGGAGCGGCTCAGTTCCCTTTCCACGGCGCGGGCTCGCCGGCGCTTCGCCATGCCGCCGGCAGCCAGGCTACTGTTCACTTCGGTGCTTTTTGTTTGCGGAGCGTACTTCTTTCTGAAACTGTGGCTCACGCCAGAAGCGGGTCAGCTTCATCCAGAGCTGGCCATATCTGCTGGAGCGCTAATTCTTCTGTTTGCCTTCGCGATGGTAAACGCGCTGGTGCGGCGTCGCCGAAAACGAGGCGATGATAAAAGCATTCTGCGCCTGTAAGCGAAGTTACTTCGGACGGTAGAGCGGATTGGGCAAGTCGAGTTTTTTCTTCCCGCCGAGCAAACCGCCACTGCCTCCCAGCGGATTGACGAAAGAGCCAGGACTGTTCTCGCGCACAGGAGCTGGTGCGGGAGGCGCGAACGCTGCTGGCGCCTCGAGTTGATCTGCGGCAGCGGGCGCTCCGACGGGCACAGTACGCTCACCGTCGCCCGCGACGGGGGCCGCTGGAATTTCCTCCGCAGGCTCGCCTGCAGAGATGGTGCTCTCCCAGGCCGGTGGAATCGGCCGGCCAACGTAATCGGTGGGCGTTTCCTGATTCCGCGCGATTCTCTCGAGCGCGGCGGCGATACGGCTCAGATCCCGCGCGAGCTGATCGGTCTCTTTCGTGCGCTGGAAAGATATGAAGCGCTGGCGCGAGCCACTGCCGGTCATCCAAATCAAGACAATAATGATCCCGATAGCGGCGGCGATGACCGCTGCAGGATGCTGCCAGAAATAACTTGCAAATGAATCGAGCATCTAACGGTTCTCCAAGAGGGCCGTTAGAATTATACCGCGACAGCGCGCATCACAGAAATCTGGCTTTGCGGTGCGTTCAAAGAAGTGCTCGAATCGCTACTATAGGGTGGGTCTTCCCGAAGTGAAGCGCCGGGACGCCAACCGCACGGAAGTCTATCCCTGCGAGCGCCGAGGCTATTGCAAACGAGGGAAGATGCCGTAGAAGGTGACGGTGTCGGCGGTGATGGCCGTGGGATAGGAACCGGCGGCCAGTTCGGCGAACGGGCCAGCGGCGCCGGCGTCCTGGAAAATCTTGACTTTGCCCGAATTGATGGCTGCGCCGGGTGTGAAGGCGTAATCGTAGCCGGCGAGGCCGTCCATCCAAGCCGTGCCGGCGATTGGCGGCTGCGTTGTGGGCACGCCGAGCGGCTCGATCGGGCTCAGATCGAGGGTGTCGCCGCCGGTTGTGTAGCTTCCCGAAGCGGCCACACTGCCGACGATGTGAACGCGCCTGCCATCATCCCACGAGTCTACTAAGGTGAATGTTAACGCCATGTTTTTTCCTCCTGAATTTCAGCTTGTGTAGGTGACCTCTCGGTTGCGAGCGCCCTTCCGGGTGACGCAGCTCCTGCGGCGCTTGGCGCCGGGTATGGGCTGTATCCTTACGCGCGAGATGCGCGTAGAATGTGGCTCATTCCAGCCTGTCATCCGTTCTGTTGGCGCGTGCGGATGCGTTCCACGAGGAGGTCCCATGAGAGCGTACGTTCTGGTGACCGTAGGTCCCGGTAAGGCGCGCGACATTGCCAAAAAAATCGGCGCGCTCTCCGGAGTGAAAATGGCCAATGCCTGCTGGGGCGATCCTGACGTTTATGTTGTGGCGGAAGTGAATTCTTCCGAGGACCTGAATTCGCTGGTCATGAGCAAAATTCAGGGTATTGACGGCGTCGGGCGGACGAGCACCCACATCGCTATCGATTGACGCTCCGGCTGGAGCACATCCGTTTCCTCAGACCAAGGTGGAAGTGCGCGTCCATGCGCCGCACCACGCGTAATAATACGCACTTCACTCGTAAAATTCCCGATGCAACCTGAGGGCCATGCGGCATCATCGCATGTGCCGATGGCCGGTGTGCGCTTGGGGGTTCGTCTTAGCCGAGGCGTAGTGGATTTGTGTACGTTTCTGGCGGCGATGTTTCCGCGCGTGTGTGTTATGATTTTGGGCCTTGCTTAGCGCTGTAAGAACGTTCATCTGACGTGGATTTGCTGTCCGCAATGCCATAAGGGGGGCCTTTGCGCCGTGTCGTTTTGCGTTTTGCAGCGGTGTTGGCGCTGCTCGCGACGCTGATTTGGGTTGTCAGTCAAAATTCCCCACGTGCCGAGGCGCAGCAGCAGGTGTCCGCGCAGCGCGCGACGGCTGTTTCCGCGTCGACGACGCCGGTGGTCGTCGTTTCCGGAGCGCAATATGCGAACGTCCGTGGACTGGCGACCGATGCGGCCGGTGGGTTGTACATCTCGCTTTCGGCAACGCCCCCTGCGAAGGATTGCGTGACCCCGGCCGTCAGCTCACCCAGCGGAACGGCGAGACTTGCGCTTACGATTTTCTCAAACTGCACTTTGGCGCCTTCGGAAGATCCTTCGGGAATCGCGCTAGCGTCGGGAAGCACGGTTTATCTCGCCAATCGCGCGCAGAATACGATTCGCCTGCTGGATATGCTGACCGGCAAAGTCACGGCCATTCCACTTGGATCTGGAAACAGCGCCGCGCAGCCGCAATCGAGCAATCTGGATCCGTTTGAGCCGGCCGGGCTCTCCGCGGATAAAGAGGGAAATCTGTACGTGGCGGATCGTGGAAACAATCGCGTGCTGGGGCTCCAGCCCAACGCGACGCATTTCACGTATCTCGCGCATGTGCTCGACGCTGCGGCGGTTGCCACGGATTCCGGAAAGGGGCAGCTCTACGTTGCGTCACCCGCGTCGAATCGTATATTTGTAATTGATCTCAACAACAGCGACGTCAATGTGTTTGCGGGCAGCGGGGCGTTTTCAGCATCGGACGCGGCCTCAGGCGCGAATGCGAGCGCCGATGTGGCGCCGGAAAATGCGCAGCTCGGCGCGCCGGAAGGCGTGGCCGTGGATGGCCAAGGCAACGTCTTCATTTCCGACACCGGCGCAAATGCCATTGTGCGCGTCGACGCCAAGTCCGGGACGCTTTCACGCGTCGCGATCAAAGGGAATTTGAATTCGCCGGGCGCCCTGGCGATCGATCGCTTGGGAAATGTGTTCGTGGCGGATCGCGGCAACCAGCGCGTAGTGGAATTTCCGGGTCTAGGCGCGCCTGATCCGCCGGCAGACATAACGCTCTCGCCTTCGAGTTTCAATTTCGGCGATGAGCCCACCGGCGGAACGACCCCGGCGCAACTGTTCACGTTGACGAACAACTCCTCGAACGCCATTGCGCTCGCGACTACGAGCATTGCGTTTGCCGGCGCCGATCCCCTCGACTTTGCGGAAACGACTACTTGCGTGCCATCGCTCGCCGTGGGCGCATCGTGCCAGATCAACGTGACGTTCACACCCGGCGCTTCGGGGGCGCGTTCCGCGACGCTAGAAGTGACCGACTCGGATCCATCGAGCCCGCAGACGGCAACTCTTTCTGGAACGGGCGACGATTTCGAGCTGACCGTACCCAACATCACGGACACCACGCAGAGCGTGGCGGCCGGCAACCCCGCGACTTATTCGATCTCCGTGACTCCGGATAACACGTTCAGCGGCACGGTGACGCTGGCGTGCCCCGCGAAACTGTCGGCCAAGACCACCACGATCGGATGCACCATCCAGCCGGCGACACTTAACATCACGCCGGGGCAGGCGCAGCCGTTTTCCGTGACGCTGACCACGGGCGGGCCCTATGCAACACGAATTTTTGCGCCTGGCGGGCGCGAGCCGCGCATGCGCCTTCTGCTGCTCTTCGTGTTCGTCATGATGCTAGCGCTGTGCTTCTTCCGATTGCGGCGCATCACGGCCGAGCAGTGCTTCGGCGCGACAAGAGTAAGACGTGCGCGGTTCGCGGCGATGTGCTTTGCATTGCTCGCAGGCGCGGCCGCCACCGGATGCAAAAACAACTCGTCGGTAAATCCGAATGAAACGCCGGTGGGTAGTTATCCGGTGGTGATCACGGGCACCGCACAAGACGCGGGCCGTTCGATCACTCTAACCCTCAACGTCGACTGAAGCCGTCCCGACTTGCCTTCTCTCTCAGAAAGAGAACGGCACTAAAACTACAAATAAATTACGCGGGCGCGATAGCCGTAAGGCTTGCGGCGGCGTCCTTTGAACTGCTCCGGGCGCACGTAGCGCTCGATCAGGTCCTCGGCGCCGGCTTCGGCCAGGGCGAACATGTCGGCGGCGAGCGCCTGCGCGCCGCGTGAACGAGCCGCCATGGCCGCAACGGCATACGCGAGCGGATCAATCGACGAGCGGATTTGCAGCGGATCGGTGCCGAGCACGATGGCGGGCAGGGATTTCTCGTAGCGAAGGCGCACGGTGATTTCCTGCGTGGCGCCGATCAGCTGGATGGTGTCTGTACGCCATTCCCACATGCGCAGATAGCAGCCGGGCTGGAAGTTTGGCAGGCCGCCGGTGATTTTTTCCATGGGCGTGAAGATGTCGCATGAGCCGGTGGCCTGTTCCCACAGCTGATGAGGCGCAAGCAGGTCGGTGGGAAGCTGCGGCGTGCTGACGTCGCTGAGAAAGGTGGTAGTCACGCCGTTGGTGAGCGGCAAATCGAGATCCGCCTGCGCGATGAGCACGGAGACGCCTGATTCCGCGAGTTGGCGCTGCAACGCGCGATACGCGGAGTTGAGAAATGGCATGAGCACGGCGTCGGAAAAAACAGCGCCGGCGGCGTCATTGGCCAGCGAACGCGCCAGATTCAGCGCGTCTTCAGCCTGATCGTATGCCGTTGTGGAAACTACGGGCATGTGTTACCTCCGGAAACCGGTGACGAGTGACAAGTGATGAGTGACGAGAAAAAACAAGGAGTCAATGCTCAGCGATCAGTGGTCAGCAAAAGCAACGGAGAACACTGCAAACAGAAAACTACTGATTGGCGGCGCCGGAAGAAGTGGCGAAAGCGCTCGTGCCGTCGAAAACGAAACTCTGCGCACTGCACTTCCCTGCTGTGGTGCCGATGGTCATGCCGCCGCGCACGGTTCCGGGCCAATTGAACGTGAACGGGCCGCCGCTGGATGGCTGGCAGATGACGAAATGCAGCCACTGGCCGGCCTGTGCGTTGACCAGGTTGGTGCTGCTGACGTCGGCGTTGAGCGTTACCTCGAATGTGTTGCCGAGGCCCGCGTCGAAGGCCATGGTGCCGCTTGATTCCGTGACGCCGACAAATCCCGCGGCCATGCCGTAATTGTCGAGCAAGCCGGCGTAGGACTGGCCGCCGAACGGCGCGAGCTTCATCGTGGTTTCGCCAAGATGAGCATTGAAATTGAAGCTCAGCGTGGAGGAGCTAGCGTTTGCGGTCCAAACAGTTGACCCGGTGTTGCGAAAGGTGACGCCGCTCGCGCCTGACGTGGAGTCGACGATCGGCGAGAAAAACGTGGGTGATGCGAACGGCGGCGCGACAAGCTGATCACTCGTGTTCTTCGAGAGCGAGACGTCGGCGGTGTTCGCGTGATTGCGCCAAGCGATGGCGTCGCCATCGGACAGGCGGAAAATTCCGCTTTGCGCCGGATTGGCCGTTTCGGTTTCGAATGCGGGCGCCTGGATGGGATTGAATTCCATCCCGCATGATGCGCCAACGGCACACAGGCTGTCGTAGGTTTTCAGAGCGTTCTCATACGCGTAGGCTTCGTTGTCGCTGAATGTGCCGGGCGGAATGAAATTGAGAACCGGCGCATAGGCCTGCACGGTGTAGGTGGAATTGAATAAGGTTCCAAATTCGACGCCGGCTGGATTTGTCCCGATGGCCGTGACTTTGTAAATGCAGCGATTCCATGTCCACTGGCCGTCGCCCATCATAGAGTCGCCATCGCATCCGCCAGACGCCGAAAATCCCGTGCCGCTGATCGACAGCGCCGCACCGACGTAGGGATTTCCCGAATAGCCGTTGGCGGTCTGCGAACGCGTCCAGACTCCGGCGATGATGTATTCGCCGACGGATAAGCTGACGTTTTCCACGCCGCCGGAGCCAGGAGTGAAATTGAATTGCTCGACGGCTGAGTTGTTGCTGGAAGCTTGGCCCGCGTTGGTCCCGCCAAATGGATCGGCGATTCCGGTGCAGGTTTTCGTGCTTGTGCCCGCGAATTGGCTGGTGGTCCAGCTCGCGCAGGTCGAGCCAGCGACCTGATTTGCAAATCGTACGGTGGTGAGCGCCGCGCCGCGCTGCACATCGTCGCGCTTGCCATAATTCCATCCCAAAACTGTGCCGGTCTGGCCGTAGCGCTGCGGCGAGATGATTTCATTCTGCAAACTGTTGGTGTACTGGACATCGGTGTGCATGGGGCCGACGAGGTTGACGCCTTGGCCCTCGACATCGTTGGCTAGGATGCCGTAGCCGGGGATGTCTACTTCCACGCCGGGAGTGGTGGCGAGCGCGTCAGCGACGGCAACTTTATCTACCGTGCCGACGACGTAGTAGTCGCTGCCACTCCCCGAAGAAGCAAACCAAACGGCTGGCTCGCCGTTTTGCGCTTCGGTGGTCAATTTGTTGACGTTCAAACTGCCGCCGTTTGCGCCCGCGTAGAATTTGATGCCGCCGTTTGAAGCATTGAAATCGTCGATGAAAACAAGACCGACGCCGGCGTTGGTGCGGCCGTCCACGAGTACCGCAGCCGCGTTGTCGCTGGTGTTCGTGTTGACGCTATCCAGGCCGCTGCCTCCGCAGTCTCTGAGGCGAATCCAAAACGAGGCGCCGGTAATATCCCAGGCAGGGCCGTTGCCGCTGGCGGAGTTGAGGCCCGCCGTGTCGTTGTCGAAATACGCGCTGGCCACCTGGCAAGTGCTCGTGCGGGTATTGTTCGAGCATTCGCCCACAACGATGCCACGCCCGGGATAATGGACCCCCGCATTAGCGACGTAGATTGCCTCGTTCGTTCCGGAGAGCCAGATGCCAGGATGATTGCGGTCGGCGCTCGAGCCTCCGACAATGGCGGCGCGCGGGATCTGTGTATTGGGCCCGTAGCTGGCCTTCGGAATGCCAATGAGTGCGATTCCGCCGGTGCCGTTCACGACTTTAAGCCAACAAGCGGGCGGCGACGAATAGTTCGGATCGAGAATGCCCATCAGCCAAACGCCACAGGTAGAGGTTGAGTTGGCGGAAGAACCGTCGAAGAAATACACCGTGCCGTTGCCAGCCGTCTGAGTCGAGCAGTTTCCTGAGGGCAGAGAGCACAATGCATGGTAAATCGTAGCCATTGCAGTGCCCTCGCTTTGCCCATCGTTGGAATCCGATCCCGAAGGCGAAACCCACAGCGCTGCGTCTCCAGCGAACGGTTTGAGTTGCGCATTGCTGGTTGTGGCCAGATTGGCGGCAAGCGAGCCGGCGGTGAGCGTTCCGGTGACGCTGGCGTTTCCGCCAACGGCCAGATTTCCGCCGAGGCTGAGTGTGAGCGCGCTGATGGCGTTGGTCGCGCTGATCGAGCCGAACTGCGCATTCGACGGATTGGCTGGCAGTAGAACGTCCGGCGTCGTGTACGTGTTGATTCCCGGGCCGTAGACCTGCACGGTGTACTCGCCCGGCGCGGCGTAAAAATGAAAATTGCCCAGACCGTCGGAAGTGAGCGGATTCGCGGCGGGCGTGGTGAGCGTCGTGTCGGTGTAGAGGTTCGCGAGCGGCGTGCACGGCGTGATGGTGACGTTGGCAGGCTGCGTGCAAACAACAATCGTCGCGCCCGCAACGGGAATGCCCTGTTCGCCCTGCACCACGCCGTCATGCCGCGAGCCCTGCGCGCGAGCGGGCGTAGCGAAAATCAACATGAGCGCGGGGAGAATTGCAACAATATGCATTCGTTTCATGGAATGAATTGCCTCTCGTTAGAGATGCAGGGTGAAAGGTAGTCGGTTCCGATAGTTAATCTGCTAGTATCGACGCATCTATGAATATCAACGCACTTTCGAACGTGCCTGCGTGGATTTCGGCCGCTTTCGCCTTTGTCATCGCTGTGGCGACGATTTTATATGTTGTTTATACACACCACCTCTGGACCGAAACGAAGAAGTCCGCTGACGCTGCGAAAGCCGCGGCAGAACTGGCAAAGCAATCTGCGGACGTCGCTGCCGAGAGAGAGCAGCCCATGTTAGTCGTCTGGGTGATGAGCTTCGTCGAGCCTGCGGTCCAACCATCTGGGTTCAATTCGCTGAGTCGCGGGCTACTGGACCTTCGCGTAATGCTAAAAAACGTCGGTGCCCTTACGGCGACGGGCATTGTCCTCGACGGATCGACGTACCTCAGCGAGAGCGAACAGCTTAATCGACTGACTAATCCTGGATCGCTAGAGATTCCGCCTGGCCACGTGATCCCTCTTGACTTCAAAGTCCAAATGAACCTGACGCGCATCACCGCAGGGGCCGTTTATAGAGTTAAGCTTGACATCTCATACCGTTCGGCACATGGACATAGACATTACCGCTATCTCACCGTACGCGCGCTGAACCCCATCGATCATGCTTTCACGGTCGAGGTCAACACCACGAATATCATCGAATAGCTCAGCCCGCGCTAATCTGCTCTTGGTTTGCGGGCAGTGCCAAGAGCTTGGGCGAATTTGTCGCGCGGACCGTTGGGAAAGTATTTGGCGGCGCGCTCGGCGTCGAGTGTGGCGCCGCAGTGTTTGCACATGGCCACACCAGCGCGCAATTGTTCACCGCACGCGGGACACTCCACATTACGCTGCGGCACATAGGCCCACTCGCGATCGAGCTTCATCGCCAGCGAGGCGCGGCGATGCATGTCGGAAATTTCGCGATAGGAGTGGCCGCGCGCCCACATTTCGTCGGCTTCGACGACGAGCTGGCGGTACCACGCGTCACGGACTTCGTGCGCGGAGGCGAGCTCTTCTTCGGTCGGCCGCTCAGCGGCGCAAACGAAAATGCCGTGCTGCTCGAGGTCCTGGATGATGTCCTCGGCGATGTCGCGCGGGGAAATCACGAATGGGAAGCGGCGATTGTCGCCGAGATCGATGACGTCGCCGCGCGGCGTGACGACCAAAAGCGCGCAGGCTTCGCTCGCCGGACGCGCGGGGATATGAAACACGCCGTAGGTGCGCGTGACGTAAAAATCCTGGTCGGAGACGGAGGCGATGGTGGCTTGCGTCTCGCGCGCTCGCGGATCGTGCGTGGCCGGGCGAGCTTCCTTGGTCAGAGTGGTCATGTTGTTTTTCCGGAGTTCCCTTCAGATGATTTTGGATTCAGCGAAACGAAACTCTATACTCGCGGAGTTGCTCGTTTCCGCTGGAGGCGCATGATGGAACACAATCGCCCAATCCCCCACGCAGATTGTTCGGACATTTCCCGCTGCCGCAGCATGAGCCGATGGGCCTGCGCTACGCGCTGCGAATCTTGGTGAGCGTGCTCGCGTCCTGGGAAGTGTTCCGCGCGCTCGGCGACCACTACCCGATTTGGGCCACGGTCGCCGCGGTCATGGTCAGCGAAGTGGAGCTGAAAGCCACGTGGGACGCAACGAAATCGCGCGTGGCCTATACGTCGGTCGGGTGCGCGGTCGGGCTGATATTCCTTGCCGTGTTCGGCACTGGCCTGTGGCAGATGAGCGTGGCCGCAGCGGTGGCGTCGTTGCTGTCGTTCTATTTCGTTCACGTTGGCAGCAATTGGAGGACCGGGCCGGTCGCTTCAGTGATTGTGATGGCCACGGGCGTCGAGCACATGGAGAAACTCGCCGGAATGCACGCGGCACTGATGCGCACGGGCGAAGTTCTCGGCGGCGGCCTGGTGGCGCTTGGCGTGAGCTGGATTGCGCATCAGCTATGGGTGATCCGCGAAGACGTGGCAGCGGAATTGTGATTGCGTTGCTGTCGAAGTGACGAACGGCGCACCGTGAAAAGCTGGCGACGAGTCGCTGAATACAGCGTCGGCGTGCGCATCCCACTCGCGTTCGTAGCGCATCTCCCGTCGCGAGAGAGCGGCGCGACGTTCGTGAGCTGGCTGCGCGTGCGCAAATTCCACGGCACGCACGATGGCTTCGCAAGCGCTCGGCGAAAGCGGAATGAATTCGCCAAGCGGGCCTGCGAGAGTGAAACAGTGTTCGTATTCGCCGCGCTGCGGATAAGGGCCGAGCGCGGGAATTGAAATGCCATCATTGCGTTCGATGGTCTGCGCGTACCACTGCTGCGGCGAGCCGTAAGTTTCCGGCGGCATCCAGCGCTCGATGTGCCAACGGTCAAACGGAAAATACTTTGGGACTTCGCGCAGCTCGATGATTTCGCGCGTGACGTTGCCGTGCGCGTCCGTGTCCGTCCATTTGCCGCCGATCCACGTCAGCCGCGACCAGCCCCACACCACGCGGAAGTTCGGTTCGCCGTAGCGGTTCAGTCCGCCGGCGCGCGCCAGGCGCAATTGCAGCGATGCCGGCGCGTCATGCGTTTCGCGAAGAATGTGGATCATGCTAAGCTTTCATTGCTTCTCAGGCGCGTCCAGTACAGTTTAAAAAAGGCGGCGCCTGCCTGCGGTCCTGCGGTAGGCAGGGAAACGCCGCCCTTTTTGTTTGTGTGCGTACTTCCCCACCCTTCGCACAAAACGCGAAGGATGGGCCCCTGCGAAAACACACAGGCTAAGAGCGTGGCTGCGGCTGGCAGGCCTATGCCACCCACCGCGCGAAGCCTCACGTCAGCCCGGCACAATCCGCCGGGCGGGACGTGAGCTACAGGCATGCGGTTTAGTATCCGGTGGGGATGGCGAGTGAATCGATGTAGGCGCCGGAGCGCGGCGAATCAGTCCACACCTGGAAGCCGGTGACGAAGTAAAAGATGTACGCCGCAGAGAGGCCACCCGAGGCTCCGTAAATCGGAAACACGGTTTGCCCGCCCACTTCGTAAAAATCGATGTCTTGCATCACCGCGCGTCCCCAATGCGACAGATCGAGAAAATCGATGCGCGCTTGGTTGGCGTTGATCGAGGATTTGATGGGCACGCCGGCCATGGTCAGCTCGCCGGTGAAGAGCAAGTCGAGGTCGCTGGCGCGGCCGCCCGCTCCTTCCTTGATGATTTGCGAGATGGAAATGCCCAACTGCTCCCATGCGTTTTCCTGTTCGAGCGCGGTGTAGGCGATGAGCTTGCCGACCTGATTGGTGCCCAACGCCTTTCGCACTTTGTTGATGGCGAGGCGCACAACGCCCGGAGTGATGGCGGCGTTGTTGCCAGCGACGTGCGGCGTAGCGAGCTCAACGGGATACGTGGCGCGATTCAAGTTGAGCCACGTGCCGGTGGTCGCGTTGCTCTGATGATACGGCACTCCAAACAGCGAAACGGGCTGCGCGCCGGTGAGGCCGTCGTGAACGACCGCGTCGCCAACGGAAGTGCCCGTCGGCAGGTTATCGATCTGGATGAATTTGTTGAACGGATCGACGAGCAAAATATTCGTCGTGGTGTTCGTGTTCACGTTGTAGTTGTTCGTGAGCGTGGGATCGTAGAACTGAATCGTCTGGTTGTAATAGAAAAGCGCCGCACCGGGCGGCGTGACCAAGTTGATCTGCGCGCCCACGCCGGACGGCAAACCAGTGGTGACGATCGAGCCGATGGTGCCGAGCACGCCGTTGCCGGCGGTCTGCACAACCTTGTCGAGGAAGCTGCGGAACTGCGCCATGTTGTTTTTCACTTCGCGTTTGGCGGCGTTCTCGATGGCCTTCTCGGGCGAATTGGTGCTGTACTCGACGAGCTTGGTGATTTCCACGGCGTGGCGGAAAAACACGGGGGTGACTTGCGCCACGTCGTAGGTGGTTCCGGAACCGCGGCCCAGGTCGCCGCCGTCAAGATTGGCGAGACCCGCTTTTCCTCCGGGGCGGATTTGCAGCGGAAGCCGCATGTTGCGGCTGGAGACGCGTTCCACGTCGCCGCGTTGCTGGATCATGGTGAGCAGGATGTCGTCCCGCTCGTAGAGCAGCGGAAGTTTGTCCCGGACTTTTTCGAGCTGCAATGCAACTGACTGCGCATTTTGCATCTGTGCCATTTGTGTTTTCTCCTGGAGAAATGAAATTCGAAATGCAGTGCTGCGGGGTTTTAGTTAGGGTCGGTGAAAAACAGTCGCGCGACGCGTGGCCGTTGCTTCTTAAGCACGTGTTTCCGAAAACTCACACACGTCCCCATCGCGGGCGGACAAACTAGCATCTAATCCGCATATGCTCCCTGCGGTGCCCAATCCGAGCATGACCCCGCGCGAGTTGCTCTCCGCGTGGCGGAAAATTCTGACTGGCAGAGTGCCGATGCTGTCGATCGAGATCACTCGCGAGTGCCCGTTGAGCTGCCCCGGCTGCTACGCGTTCGGTGAAACGCATCTGGGCGGCGGGGTTACGCTGCGTGAGCTCAGCGATCTGCGCGGCGATGCGCTGGTCGACGGCGTGTTACAGCTGGTGCGAAAGCACAAACCGCTTCACGTCTCTCTTGTGGGCGGCGAGCCATTGATCCGGCATCGCGAACTCAGCCGGATTCTTCCCGCCATCAGCGAGCTCGGAGCGTTTTCGTTGGTCGTTACCAGCGCGGTGATTCCCATTCCCCTGGAATGGATGAAAATTCCGCGCGTGCGCGTCGCCGTCTCCGTGGACGGACTGCCGGAAGACCACGATGTGCGGCGCAAGCCGGCCACGTACGAACGCATCCTGAAAAATATCGACGGCCGCGAAGTGAACATCCACTGGGTGGTCACGCGCCCAATGCTCGCGCGGCCGGGTTATCTGGCAGAATACGCGGCATTCTGGAGCGAACGCCCGGAAGTGAATCGCATTTGGGTGAGCGTTTACACGCCGCAGATTGGCGAGCAAAGCCGCGAAATGCTGACTGCCCAGGATCGCGAGGCTCTCGCGCGGCAGTTGCCCGGCTTGGCGGCGCGCTATCCGAAGCTGCTCTTCAAAGACGGCATGGCAAAGGCATTTCTCGAGCCGCCGCGCAATCCGGATGATTGCCTGTTCGCAAAAATGTCCGTGAACTATTCAGCGGATTTGCAGAGCCGCGTCGAGCCGTGCGTTTTTGGCGGCACGCCGGACTGTTCGCAGTGCGGCTGCGCGGTGAGCAACGCGTTGCATTGGATCCGCACCATCAAAGTAGCAGGGCCGCTGAAGGTCGATCATTTCATTCAGAATTCGATTCGCGTGGGGATGCTCCTGAATCGCCTGCGGACGCGTCCCCCGAAACATCCCCGCTGGAGCCGAAACGCGCCACGGCCCAAAGGCGAAAGCGACCTCGTCCAGATCGGATCCTAACGCCTATCTTGCATTCGAAGCGCTTGCCCCGGTTAGATGCGTCGTGGTATGGTCGCGCGCTGAACAACCTGTGGCATCTAGAGCGTTACTGACGGGCGTCTTCACCGTTGCTGTGATGGTTTCCTCGTGCTCGGCTCACCGTAACCTCGCTTCCGCACCACCAGCCCCATCTCCATCGCCAGCGCCTGTTTCTTCCTCGATACCGGCGGACGTACCCGCAGCCGGCACGAATGGTTACACGGCGCCGATCTGCTCCTACTGTCCAGCGCCACAATATTCGCCAGGAGCCTTGCGTGAGAAAATCCAAGGCCAAGTCGTACTGGATGTTGTGATCGGGACCGATGGCCACGCGCACAACATGGTTGTGAAGAAAAGCTTGGGCCACGGGCTGGACGAGCAGGCGATTCGTGCCCTTCACGACGTTTGGCTATTCAACCAGCCACGGGACCGGATGGAAAACCGGCCACCGTACACATGCTGATCGAAATCGATTTCCACCTCTACTGATTCTCCGCCCACCCTCAGCGGCGTTGCGGCACGCGACGTGCGGTGCTACATTGCGGGCACGTCATGAGACGGATACTCGCGTGCGTTTTTCCAGGTGCTCTTTGCGCTGCGGTTTTGTGTGTGGCAGCGGCGCTAGCGCTGCGCGTCTTCGCTGACAAAAAGCCAACGCCGGAAGAAATCATTGCCAAGGCGAAGGACGTGGTGAGCCTCGGCCTTGTCGGGCCGTTCGAGATGCAGGCCGAGGTGCGAATCGCCACGGCGGGCGGCGCCCAGAAAGGAACTTATGTGCTCGACTGGGCTGCCCCGGACCGCTTCCGGCGGGAAATTCACCTGCCTGGATACGACGAAGTCAGTGTGGCGAACGGCGCGACTCTGTATCGCAAGCGGAGCACGGATTACATGCCGCTCGTTGTGTTTCGGCTCGAGGAACTAATGAACCCGGAGGAGATGATTGCTGAGTTTCAGCGGGACGCGGCGCTCCTTGCGTCGGGTACCGCCAGTGGTGCGAAAACTGTGAAAAGTGGTCAGTTGCCAAGGATAGCGAGAGAGCGCTTCAACACTATGATGACCAAGGGGAGCTGTATATCTATTCCGGCACACTTCTATGAGGAACTGTGTGTGGACGCGAACGATGGGCAGCCGACAGAGATTTCACGTCGCAGCACCGCCGATGATGAGGCTATTTTATATAATAACTACGAAAACGCCGGTTCAGGATTTCTCGCGCGGCAACGCCAGTACTTCGGCACCGAAAAACGCGTTGAAGAAGCAGACATTACGCGCTTTACGAAGGTGGACAGATTTCCGCCGGACACCTTTGTGCCGCCGGTCGGCGCGGAACAACTGGATTGGTGCTATGACGAGAATCCTGCGCGATTGTTGCCGTTCAAAGCCCCGCCGCGGGTACATCCGGAAGACTTCACAAATCCGGAGACGCTTGACGCATTTGTCAGCGCGGACGGGACGCTTACCCGCTTCGAAATGATCGGCGCAGGCGGCGCGGTTGGCGATGCCGCCATACGAAAGATTTCCGATACGATGCGGTTCTCGCCGGCGACGTGCGGCGGCAAACCGATGGCATCGGAAACGCCCGTGGTCATTGGCGAAATGGACATCGGAATGACCGAGTTTGTGGACCCAAAGGACTTCCCCGTTGCTGGTGAGGCAGGTTACACGAACCCGGAATGCATTTACTGCTCGCAGCCTTCGTATTCAGACGAAGGTCTCAACGAAAGAATTCAAGGTCCGGTTGTGCTGACGCTCGTCGTTATGCCAGACGGAAAGGCTCACGACGTCCGGGTTTTGGAAGGGCTGGGGCACGGGCTCGATCAAGAAGCTGTTAAAGGCGTACTGAGCTGGCAATTGAAGCCAGCCTCAGGACCTGATGGCAAACCCGCGGCTGTACGAATGCCGATTGAAATTGACTTCCGGATCTATTGACTGTTAGCGATGAAGTTCCTCGCCGGTCATTTCGGTGCAAAAAAGCTCCCCCGGAGGCAAAGTTGCCACGCTGGTACTTTCGTACCAGTGCCAAAGTGCTGTCAGTACTGCGAAAATGTGACCCTTGCGCTATGTCCTGCGCACTTGGGGCCTGCCACAATCTGCACGTGAAGATGAATGGGGCGCTTGAGCCATTCCAGCAGCCGCATTCGCGAATGAGGAATTGATATGGCCGATTCGACGGACGTCTTGACGCCAATGGAAAAACCTGCCGAGAACGAAAAAGCCGAGCCTCCTGTGAGCGAGCGCCGACGGCGCCTGCGCACGAAACTCTCCGCGCCCGTGCGCGTCCGCCTGAACTCCGGCTCGACGCAGCAGGCGGAAGTGTGCACCACGGTGGACGCATCGCGCGACGGGTTGCTTTTCACCACCGCGTTTGCTGGATACCGTCCGGGGATGGACTTGGCGATCACCTTTCCCTATTCCGGCAGCGCCGGCGGAGTACAGCACGAGCGCACCGGCGTGGTGGCACGCGTTTTCGAGATGCCCGAGGGGCGTTTCGGCATCGGAATCCGTTTTTATGACGGCAAGCGGCCGGATGCAATTATCGAAGAAGAGGCGCCTGCCGCCAAGACGCCACGAAAGGCCGAGGACGTTGCGCGTGAGCTGGAAAAGCCCATGCCGCTGGTGCTCGTCGTCGAGAGCGACGCGCGCACGCGGGACACGCTTCGGTCTGTGCTGCGCAACGAAGGCTACGTCGTCGAGGCCGTCGAGACCGGCGCGGAAGCCGTGGAGTTTTTGCGGCAGCGCACGCCGAACCTTCTGCTCACGGAAATTGAAATCACGGATATGTCGGGCTACGATTTGTGCCTGATTGTGAAGTCGAACGACCGTTTGCGAAACGTGCCGGTGGTGATGACTACCCGGCGTGGCCAACCGAATGACTATTCCACGGCGCATGCGCTGGGAGCGATCGTCTGCATCGCCAAACCGTACAAGCAGGAGCGTCTGCTGCACGTGGTGCGCATGCTGGCCCCGCCGACGGTGGGCGAACAGCCGGCAAACCAGAATGGTTCGAAGCACTCGCGCGGAAACCACTCCGCGGCCAGCCATTCACGGACACATACCAACGGGCGCGCGCATCGCTGAATTGAGCCACGCGCTTTTGTGCAGAGTTACTTCCCTCTAACACCGGGGTGGGCGCGTTGCCTGCCCTCTACAAAAGTGATAACTTCCGCAGTACGTATGCGCCCAGTAGCGTCCCTTCCGCGAACCATTTTTCTGGTCGGTATGATCGCCGTTTTGGTAGCGGCGTTCGTGCTTCATGCAACGCTTGCGAATGACAACGAGAAAGAATTGAAGGCGCAAGCCGAAGCGCTGCTCGCCAAATCACACGACTTGAGCAATATCGAAGCGCCGGGCAGTCCGGCGTTCACGCTGAACGCGACGATTCACTATCAAATCGGAACGCAGACGGCGGAAGGCGAAGGCCAGATCATCTGGACCGCGCCCGATCATTATCGCGCAGCTTACTCTGCGCCGAATTACAGTTATGTCGAAATTGTGCGCGACGGCTATCGCTATCTGACGCGCACAAACAATGATATGCCGCTGATGATGTACGAGATGGAAAGAACCGTTGAAAGGACGATGCACGCCAGCGCCAGCCCGAAGGACAAAATCAAGACCGTCAATTCGGTACAATCGGGAAACGAGGCTCTCGTTTGCCTGGCGTTCAAGAACCCTACGCTTCTTGACCGGTGCATTGACAGCAACGGCGACGTTGTGACGTCAGAACGCAACGCGCCGCCGGCCATGTCCGCGCTGGATGAACGTTACGAGTTCGGCGACTTTGTTGGCTTTACGACGAAACGTTTTCCACGCAAGATCGTGTTTAGTGGCGGAGACGATCACACCATCGAGATTGACGTTCAGCAACTCGCGCTTATGAAAGGCCTTCCAGGAGACGCGTTCAACGTTCCCGCCGATGCGATGAAGGAAACGTGGTGCGCGGAGCCGAAGATGGATAACGGGACACCGATGCAGGTAATCTACCTTACAGACCCTGCCATCGGGCTAGGAGCAACCGAACCGCTGCGCGACGCCAAAGCCTCGCTCTACTACGTGGTTGGTCCGGCTGGGCGCGCCCGCGCGGTTACTGTGATTCACTCGACCAAACCGCTCGGGGACAAGGACCTTCGGACCTGGATGGCAAGCATGCAATTCCCTCCCCTGCGCTGCGGCAAGAATGGGGTCGAGTACCAAATTGAGGCCAGCTTCGCTCACTGAGCTGTAATTTCATACCTACAAATTGAGGATGTCGGCGTCGGAGAGGCGCTTGTAGTCCACGTCTCGCGGCGAAATGGGCTTGCGGTTCACGCCGTCGGATGAGCCCGCGCCGGAGATGTCCACGCGCTTCGCCGAGGTGTCGTGGCGCGCGAGCCGCTCGTGATTTGCAGAGACGACGCTGTGCGTCCATTCGCTGATGACGCGTCTGGCGATCGAAGGAAGCGCCTGCTTGGCGCGTCCGGTGACGAGCGAGACGATGGCCTGTTGATGCGCGGCGTCGCCCGCGCCGGAGCGAAAGGCGTCGCGCAATTGCTGGCCGAGCTGCTGATTCGCGCGCAGCGCGTTGCCCAGGTCGCGGTAAATCTCGCCCACAATGCGTGTTTTGGTGGGCGCTGAAACTCCCGAGGGTAGCAGATGACTTACCTGCGCTTCGATCGCGCCGATCACTTGATGGACAGCGGCACTGTTGGTCGAATGGAAAAACGCGAGCTGTGCCGCGCGGCGGGGATCGGCCGTTTGCTGTGCAACGGGTTGCGCAACCGATTGCGCGGGCGCTGGCGCTGGTGTTGCCGGAATGTGTGCTGGCGCGGGTTTGTTTGGTGTGACGGGCGCTGCAGCAGCTGGCGGAGCGGCTGCTGGCGGGGCTGGCGCATTGCTACGGTTGGGCGCTGTCTGCGCGGGCAGGCCAACAGCCGGCCCCACAGAGGCAGAGTTCCCGCTCTGAGCGTCGGGGCCTGCGGAGGTTTGCGGCGCAGCGCTTGCCGCGGCGATTCTTGCGGAGTGCGCCTGCATGGCCTGCGCCAGAGCGTGAAACGCGCCCGGCGACAAATCATGAATTCGCGCAGCGAGTGCGGCCTGATCGCCCGGCTGCGAAGAGAAGAACATCCCATCGAGCTCGTCGAGCTGGTTTTTTGCGTCCTGTGCAGCAGCAGGCGTTGCAAAGACCGCGCGAAATTGCTGCGCGGCATGCCAGGCGTCGCGCAATTGCGGATGCGTGTCGAGAACCTGGGCGAGCTCCGGCGGGACAACGGTCGGAACAGCGGCCTGCGCGGGGGCCTGCGCGGGTGGGCCTTGTGCGTCAGGTTGCGTCGCAGCTCCCGTGGAAGCGGCCGAAGGCTGGCCTCCATTCGCAGCGGCTCCGACGGGCTGCGCGGCGGAGGATGATGTCGCATCGGGCGCGACGGCGAACGCGTCCGCATCGTCGGAAGCATCCGACGAGGGGCGCGCCACGGCGGTGACGAGTCCCAGAATTTCGTCATCACTCGGCTGCTGAGGATGCTGCGCGGATGCGCGTCGCGTCGTCGCGGAACGCGGTTGCGCGCCACGCAAAGGAAATCGCGTTGTGTTCACGGCCATCGAAGTTCTCCTTAGTGCGTTCCGGTGCTCACCGGAAGCGTGAATTGCAAAATTGTTTTTGCCGAAGCGCTTGCCTGCGAATCTGCGTGTGAAGAACGAGTGTGCCCATTTCGAACTGCTGTTTCAAAATGGGATAGGTAGCCGATGCGTCACAAAGAGCTTCCGTACCATAGTCCGCAGTGCTACCCTCGGAGGAAGATTGCTTCATAGAGCGGCAGGCATTGCCCGCAGACGCTGGCCTGCTGCACGCCGGCCCGCCACGGCGGGCCAGTCGTTGAGTGGTTCAGTTCCGATGGGCCGCAGCGCACGAGACGTTTCTTTCGCGAATTCGGAAATGGGGTTCCGTAATGTCATCGTTGCATCAAGAAAATAACGCCGAAACGCCCAAGACGGTGAACCCTGCGAGGCCCGCGGATCGCCGCCGGCGAAACCGTGTAAAGGTTTCCGCGCAGGTGCGCGTGCGCGGCATCGACATGAAGGCCGACCCCTTTACCGAAGTTGCCATGACAATCGACGTTTCGCGCGACGGCATTCTATTTTCCACTTTGCGCCAGGACTTCCGGGCAGGAATGGCCGTCGGCGTCACGTTTCCCTTCTCGACCGCGTCCAATGCGCTGAACACCGAGCAGGCCGCCGAAGTTGTGCGCGCTCTCGATCTGGGAAATGGCCAGGTCGGCGTGGCGATCCAATTCACTCACGCGCAACAGCGCGCGGCGGCCGCGATTGCGGCTACCGGCCCTGGCTCAAAGGAGAAATCCAGCGTGCACGGCGCGTCCACGGCTGCAAAAGGCGCGCCCCAGCAAGCCGCCGCGGTGCGGCCCGTCGTGCTGGTGGTGGAAAACGATCTGCGCGCGCAGGAGCAATTAAAGAATCTGCTGACGCCAGAGGGTTACGATGTTTTCGCGGTGCGAACCGGCGCCGAAGCGTTGGACATTTTGCGAACCACCGTCCCAGCGTGCTTCATTGCGGAAATCGAGACGGTGGATACTTCCGGTTACGACCTCTGCCTGATTATCAAGCGCAGCGAGCGGCTGCAGAACGTGCCGGTGGTGCTGGTCACGCGAAGCGCGAAGCCGGCCGATTACGCCGCGAGCCGCGAGTTCGGCGCCGTGGTCTGCATGGCCAAGCCGTTTAATCCGGAGCGGATGCTGCAGGTCGTGCGGCTGCTGGCGCCATCGCCGTTCGCTCCGAACGCGAAGCCTTCCCAGAGCAGCTCGGGCAACACCACGATTGGACGCACATTGTAACGCCTTCCTTGTTAATGCCAGCTCGTCTCGAGCGGCTTCCGTTGCAAACCCCTTAAGATTGCGCCGGCTTTTGCGCTGCTGCTGCAGTGGCTTGGGCTTGCGCCGCGGCTTGGAGTTGTTGTTTGAGCAAAAATTGCTGGTGCATTTGCGCGTGCGCGCGAACATTCGCGTACCCGGCAGGATCAGCGATTTTTGCAACCTGCCCGGCGTCGGAAGAAAACCAGCGTTTGCAGGAGTCGAGCTCAATGGCGTGATTGTCGGTGAATTCGTCGGGCATGATGCTGGGCAGAAGCTCTTCCCTGCCCGTAGAGGAATCGCCGCGCGTGAGCGGATGCTCCTGAAGGAGCTGCGCGATTTCACGATACTGCTTGGTGCGCGACTCTTCGTCCGGAATGACCAATTCGTCGAGGCCGATCAGCCTTTTGAGCAAGCCAAGGTTTGACGGATCGCCGAGAACGGCCTGCAACTGCGGATCGGGATTGGCCATCAATTGCATCAGCACGGCGCGCTGCTCGGACCACAGCGTCGGATATTGCTCCTCCGTTTCCGGATACGAAAACAAATTTCCTTTCAAGTCGGCCAGGCGAATCCATTGCGATTCGAACGCGGCGCCGGAACCGAGGAGCGTAACTTCCACGTCGCCGGGGCGATTTTTCCGAAAGCAATCGACCGCGGCAAGCATCACGTCCGCGTGAAAGAATTTCATGCGCCGCCAAACAAGTCCCACGCGGCCCATGGCTTGATCGCGTGCCATGGCGTAGCCGGAAGCGGTGCTGGTGTTGGTCATCGCGCCGCCAAAAAGCGCGGGAAATGCGCCGGTGAGAAATTGCGCGACGGGGCCCATCAACTCTGCGGCGTGCTGCGCCAGATCGGGCGGCACACGCGCGGGCGCAGGCTGAAAAAATCCCGCGGCAAGGGGCTGGCCAGGTTTGGCCTTTGCCGGATAGTGCGCGCCGGGCTCGGCGGTTTGCGTTTGCAGCGCGTCGAAGTCCAGCACTTCGCTATCCGCGTAAATCGGCGGGATGCCGTATTCGTAGGTTTCGATTTGCAGATTTGAGAGCGTGTTGAAGCGCTCCTGCACGCTGATGAGCACGTCGCCGATCCCCGGGCGGCCGCTCGAACCGTCGCCGGGCATGGCGTGCATCACGCGCCAGTGGTCATCCATGTTTTCGTTGCGCGATTCGCAGTAGACGTCGCCGGCAAACGCGACGTAGCACCCGTCGGGGAAGAGCGCGAGGAGTTCGTCGCGTAGCGCTTTGTCGTCGAGCTGATAAAAGCCCCACGGACGGAGCCACGTTCTCTGGAACGTGATCAGATTCGCATTGAAGTCGCCGCCTTGGGTGAGCGGGCCGCCCTGCGACTGTTCGAGCCGCGCCAGGCGCTCATATTGCGCGGACTCGCCTGCGGCGATGGGCGCGCCGATTTTGTCCGCGGCATGCGGATAGGCGGCGCGCAGGCGCGCTTGGTGCACTTCCATGTTCCATTGCAGAAATGGGTATTCGTGCATTTCGTTGGCCCACGGCGGGGTCTTCAGTTCCAGCGCGCCGACCATGGTGATTACTTCCTGACCGTTGGCCACGCGTACGGTGCGCACGCCCGCCGGCACGGTGATCACTTCTTCGGGGACGTAGTTCTCTTCCGCGAGCAGCGCGCCGCATGTCGTGCACGGCACATTGGCGGTTTTTGGACCCGGCGCTGCGGATGCGGGCATTTCCGCGCCGCATGACGGGCAAATCCAGACGCTCGCGATTTTGATTTGCCGCGTGCCAAGCTCCGCCTCGGGATGGAAACCGAAGCGCTGCCCGTCGACGACGTAGCGCACGTAGGCGCCGACTTTGCCGCCAGTCCACAAATGGAAGGCTTCTTCGACGAGCAAATTGCCGATGCGATTATTTTGCTCGATGAGTTTGGAGACTTCGCTTGCGCCTTTGGCTGTAGACACGTCCGCTTCGCTTTCCGCCGATTGCGGGAAGAATCGCACGCGCGGAATGTCCTGGCTGAGGACCGCGATGATCGAGAGGCCGAACGCCTGGTAAATGTTCGTGACGAATTCGTAGCGCGGCATGTCTTCGAGCGTGCTTTCGCTGGTAAATTTCTGCTCGAAGGGCAAATGCCAGTTCTGGTCGCGGTCGCTCCACCAGAGGTACTGCATTCCGCGCCAGAATTGATGCGCCTGTTTGATGCGCCGAATTTCGGCGCGGCGCGAGATTTCCGATTCGGTGGTGAGATCCAGGACCAGCCGGCGCAGTGCGTTTTGCAAACGCTCCGGGAGTTGCTCGTTATTGACGCCGAAGGCCTGCGCGGCGGCGGCGGTGATGGGCGTTGCGAGCGCGTCGGTCGCGTTTCCCTGCTCCACCGGGACGATTGTAGGATCGGCGGACGGACCGGGCGGCAGCACTGGTGCAGTCGATTGTTTTTGGGTCATAAGCTGTGTCGCGCAGAAGCGAGTGGCAAATAAAATGACAACTACAGCCGCGGAACCACGCGGCGCGGCGTGGGAAATGTTTCCGTGTCGGCTTCTCGCTCGCGGCGCGCGGCGCGGGCGTCTTCGATTTCCAGTACGCGGCCAATCTGCTGCCAGGAACGCCTGCGCAACGGCGCGCTCGATGTGACACCCACGTCTTTGACGGGCGACTCGAACTGCGGCGACGCCGGTTCTGCTCCTCCCGAGGCGACCGTGAAGGAGGATCGACGCGGCGCATGCACGACTGCTGCGCGCATCGGCGGGATGCCGGCGACGCCAAGGATGGAATTCACGAGCGCGCGATTCTCAGCGCGCAGCCGCACAACTTCCTCTTCGAGCGCGCGTGTGTAGCGCGTGCGTATCCGCAGCCGCGCGGCGAGCTTCGTCCAAATGAGCGTCATCGTCACCACAGCCAGCGATGGCGAACGTGCATCTTTGCGCCGGGGCGCGGGATGGGGCCGACTTTGCCGCGCAGATCGAGATTTGCTTTCTGGATTTGAATGGCGCGAATCGTGGGATCGTTTGAAGTAATGCGCTGCTGGAATTCCTGTTCGCGCGGCGGCCGTGCGGGCCGCGCCGAAGCGCGCGATTTCAGCCCGTAACGCGCAGCGTCGGCGGCGTCGTCGCCATCGCGTTTGGCAATGTCTTCGATGTTCACCGTGTCGCGCACCAGCTCGGGCAGCGTGCGAATCAGTTCCGGACACGAATCCGCGACAAGCCATTCGTCCGCGTCCAGCATTTGATACATCAGCATCCATCCGCCAATGCGATCGTTGTCGGCGGACACGGGACGCGGCAGGCCTGCGGAGTGCAGAACGTCGCCGATTTGCTCGGCGATGGAGGCTTCATCGGTGCGTCGCGCGAACGCGTCGGGCGAAAGGTAGATCGCATCGATTTTCTCGGCTCTGCCGTCGCGCGCGCGGGAGCGTTCGATGATTTGCGCGGCAAGAACGCGCGGCGCAAGATGCTGCGCGATGAATTCGCGATACGTCACCGTTGTCGGTGAGGCGGGGGGCCCACCTAGGCGGGCGGGCGCGGCGGCGTCCACGACGGGCGACGCCGCACGCGTTTGGGGAGAAGGAGCAGCGTCACCGGCCCGCGGAATCCAGACGTTTTTCGCAGACAGGCCATCGCCGTGTCCATGCGCGTCAGATTCTTCGAGCCGGTGACGTTGCTCCTCCACACAATCTGGCGCGAAATGTGAAGCGCGATGCGGCGCAGCAGTGTGCCAATAGACCGCGGCGGGATGCTCGAAGCCCCAGTCGATGGAAATCCAGCGCGGCCACCATTCCGCTGCGTTGACGCATTCGGCGCGAATCACGCAGCGCGACGGGTCGAAATTCGTGAAGTACTGCCCAGCGAAGACGCTCCAGTCGCCGTCGAGAAACGCGCGGCGGTAGAAATCCGGGAGCTGTTGCAGCGATTTCAGGTACGAGGAATCGTTCGCATAAATCGGATTGTCCCAGACGCGCGCGGCGATGAACGCGTAATCGTCGGCGTCATATTCGCGCGGGTCCATGCCGGGCGCAGGCTGCTTGTCGACGAAAAGCGACTTCACCCAGGCGTGGCCGATGTTTCCCGGATTCGTCGCGCCGGCCATGTTAGGAAACGCGCCGCGCACCGGGCAGCGATTGCGGCTGGTGAGAAATTGCCATTGGCGCAGGGTGAAATGTGTCAGCTCGTCGATGCCGATGAAAAGAAATTCGCTGGCCTGATACTGATAGATGTCGTTTTCCGATTGCGAGTAACCGAAGCGCGTGGTCGAGCCGTTGCGCCACGTGACCGTATGCTTCGCCTCGTTGAACGAGCGATACAGCTCGCGCGGCACGTCGCGGCGAAAATACAGCAGCAGCGAGCCTTCGAGCTCCGGAAAAGTGCGGCGCAGGAGCAGCGTGTTCGCGCCGGGAGATTCGTTGGCCTGGACGATCGCTTCCATCAGCAGCGCCTTGGATTTTCCGGGGCCTGCGGCGCCGCCGAACAGCCGATATTTGGCCCCGGCGTTGTGAAATTCGCGCTGCTTGGGAAACGGATGATAGCCGAGCGCGCGCTTGAGTAAAGCGGCGCCGTCACGATCGTCTTCAGTAGGCGTTCCGTCCGGCTGGCCGGGAGCAGGACGAGCGTGGTCCTCGCTCCAGCGCTCGAATCCAGACATGACTTTGGTCGTAGTGCACACGATCTAGGGGTGTTGTGCAGAGCAATTTCACTGCTCGTTTAATTCGTCACGGCTTGGGCGCGGCACTTCGTGGACAATTTCGATGGCCGAAGTTTCCTGCGCCGCCGCGCGCAGCGATACCGGATCGAGATGGCGCGCCGCTTCTTTCAAATAATCGAGGAGGAGTTTATTGTCGCTGGACTTCCTCGACTCCGCGAGGCAATGAATTTTGAAATTCAGCAGCCACGCGATCTTCCATTCATCCAGACCGACTTTTCTCATCGCCGCGCGCAGCCGCATGCGAGCGCGAGGCTGTGCCGGCTCCTGCAATTCGCTCAGAGCCACAATGATCGCCTGGTCAGCCGCGTTTGTTTTTCGCGGGCTGCTATCCGCCGGCTCGTCGCGCTTGGGCTTGCGCCGTGCGCGTTCCTTGGATGTAGGCATCAGAGCTGCTACCCGAGGATTTGCACGGTGACGCCGGAGCCGCCGGAGATGGCGTTGACGGTGGCGCGAATGAAGTTCCCGCGCACGCCGGAAACAGTACGCGCTTCACCGGCGGCCGCCGTGGACGTGTCGATGGTCGTGTACTGCGCGGCCACGTCGCTCATCGCGGTTTGCAGCGCGATGGAAACGCTCGTCGGCGCGGTGCCGAAGATCGTTTGCCAGCGAATGGTGCGGCCATTCTCCGGGAAGCCGGAGTAATTCGGCAGCGCGAATTGCTGGCTGGCCTGGTCCGCGGCGGGCGATTCGGAATTGAAGGCCAGCGCCACGTCGCCGGGGTAAATCGAATTGGGCGGATTCTGTGCGTTGTAATCGGGCACGAAAACCTCCGGAAAGTGCAGAAGTGTGGAACTGAATAGTAGAACTCAGAGAAAACAGACTGTTTGAGCTGCCGAAAGGTGCGGCAAGTCGCGGCAGCTACAGGAAAACGGAGCAAAACGCGACAAAAGCGGGCCAAAAACACAAAACGCCAGCAGGACGCTGGCGTTCGAAAAACAGGTTTTGCTTTGGGGCGACTCGTGAGGCCCTTGCGAGTCACACGAATCGAGATTACAGAAAAACTTTTACGCCTTCGCGGAAACTTTGTCAAGTGCTTTTTTGTCTAGAGGAAAATCGTCCAAGGTAGAAATTTTCTAAACCTCGAAAATTGAGCGGGTTTTGACCGCGCGACGGCGCGAAAATATTTTCGCACGCTGACGTGCAGCGCACGCTCCCGCGCCGCGTAGCCCGAGAAAAGCGACGACTTCGCGCGGATAAGGCGCGCGATAGGAATCAAAAATCAAATGCTAGAGTCGCTAGTATCCTCGGGCGTTCCGCAAGACGGTGCGGAGTTCGCGAATTGCGCCTCAACCGACGGCCGCGTAAACAAGATGAGCCACCACGCTCCCGGAACAACTAAAAACAGCATTACGAACAGAGCCACACCGAGCGGTGAATCGAACAGCGATGGCCGCCCGGTACGCTCGTGATTTGGTAGAGTGAGGTACACGGCGATCCAAAAGTAAGCTCCCCGTCCAAACATTCCGGCACCAACGCAAAGAACGCTCCAGCGTGCCCAGCGGCGCAGCCGGGAAAGTCCCCACGATGTTGCAAAGAGACCGAATACCATGACCAAAAGCCGTAGCTCTGGAAAAGCCATGGCGCGGACGACGCGCGTGTTTTCCCCGGGATGAAGCTGAAACGCGAGTCGGAAGTTGTACTCGCCTGCAACGATAAACACAACCGCATAAAGGAATACAACGGCCGCGGCTAGGGTGACGCCCACGGAGCGCTTCACGGCGCGGCCTGCGGAGAGATAGCCGGAGCGGGATGCGGGGGGTAGAATGCGGCGCGGCGCGTGACGAGGAAATAGAGCGCGACGAGGTTAAGGGCTACGCCGAATACGACGCCGACGATCATGCTCACATGCATGAGCCGCTGGAACATTTGCGCCTGGTTCCCCGGAAGGGTCGGCATGCCGATGGTGCTCTGAAGCATCTGAACTGCGCGCATCTGAGCGCGCATCGAGACGGCGACATTCACGGTCACAACCACCGCGTACAGAATGGCGGCCGCGCGCGCCCAGGGCTTGAGGAGCAGAAGCCCAACACCGAGAACCACGCCAAGCGCTGAGTAGAACGCCAGCACGGCGAGAACCGCTCTGCCGGTCAGGACCACGCCGAAGAGCGCGGTCACGCGCCAGTTTGCGGGATAGAACAGGAACAGCGGAAACGCTGCGGCCCCGGCCAGAAGCAAGACAGCTATGACGGTGATGCTCACGGGCCGGCGATAAGAAAGCTGCGTCCGCGGAGACGTGAACTGCGCGCCGCTGGCGAGCGGCGGCGCGGATGGAACGAACGCGAGCTGCGAGTAGGCGGTATCGAGCGTAACGCCGGGCGCGAATTGCGCGCGCACGCTGCGGCGGGTGAAAAGCAGGAGCCACCAAAGGCCCAGCGCCAACGGAACCAGGGTCACAATCGCCATGCCGAAATATGCAAACGCGATCATGTTCTGAGGGCCAACCGTGGGGACGCCCGTGGTGGCGCGAATGAATTTTCGCGCGTCAACGATGTTGCGAATCGCCTCGGCGACGAGAAGCCCGCTGAGAATCAGCACGCAATACCACGCCCAGCGGCGCAGGCGCAGCAGGCCGACTCCCGTGACGACTCCCCAAATGGCGATGGCCAGGGCGACAGCTTCGCCGGCTAGCATGTTCGCGAAAACGTGCGTCATTTTCGGTGCGATCGCGCGGAACATGAAGTCGCCGGGTATTGTGACAACCAAACCAAAACATACAACCGCGCTGACAACGATCAGCACAACCGTCGCTGCGGTCACTCCACCGGAGCGTTTCATTGCGACGGCCCGGCTGGCGGGGGAAGCGGGTGAGGATGATTGTAGGCGAAGGTGACGCGGAGGTGCGCGACAGCGTTGGGAAAATCTTGCGGCAGCGCGCGAAACGGCGCCGACTTGGCGACGGCAAGGCGCGTGGCGTCGTCGATGGATGGATTGCCCGACGAGTGCACCAGCGAAACCGCCCCCTCGACGCCGCCGTCGCGGTGAAGGGCGAACTCCACGGTGACTTTGCCTTTCTTCCCGCTCTCTGAGGCAGGGATTGCGTCCAACAACGCCCGCCCGCTCGTGGCCGCGAACGCATGGATGAACTCGATCCAGCCTTGCCCGCTTTTTACGCCGGAGATTTCTATGGTTTCGGTAAGCATGACGCGAGACGCGGACCCCTCGTCCGGCGCGGCAACGCTTGCCTCGAAGAGAATGTCGCCGTGGCGTGTCACCGTGAAGTTCGGCTCGCCGGCGCCCTGCGGAACTCCGGGCCGCTCCTGCTGCGGTTGCGCGAGCGCGGCCGCGCGAGCGGGCGTCCGGGAAGATGCGGTGATGCTAATGAACGTCAACAGCACGGCTACTCGCGCGATGTTGCTCGAACGCCTCATGGATTAGCACTCGCTGCGGGAAACGAGCTGGTTGGCGAGCGCAATTCCCTCCCGAGGAGCTCGCTCGATTTAGTTTGAGTTGCCGCCGGGCAAAATTGCGTCTTGCCCTGCAACTCAGGATACTCCTTGCAGAGTTCCTCAAAGATGTGCGGGATGTTTTCGCGCGCAGTGTCCGCTCCAGCCTGCGTCGATTCTGCCGTGATCTGCGGCATGACCGTCAATGAATGCTGGCCTGCCGGCGTTTGATAGAACTGGATCAACGCATCGACGTCATCACTGGACAAGTACTTCGCGTAAATGAGGGTAATCCGGTCGATGATCTCCTGCGATGTCAGCAAGGCCGCTAGCTTTTTCCCATATGCGTCCGCAATTTGCTCACGGTGAGGTGTCGGAGGCAAAGAAGCAATAATTTGCGGACGTATCTGTTGAAACATGCTGTTGGCCACGTCTTGTCCCAAGCTAATCGCGTGGGTCAGATCGAGCAGCTTTACGATGCTGGCTTTGAGTTGCGGGTCGACTGGGTTTGATGTTCCTGTATCAACAGCGCCCGTTGAGCCGGCCGTCGGGGCTCCGCCGAGATCGAAGACGACAGAAACAGTAGTATCGACTTCGACCGGCTCCCCGTTAAGCAACGTGGTCTGATATTGCCATTGCTTCACCGCGTCGATCGCCGCTTGCCTGAGCAGCGAAGGCCCGGAAATGACGGTAATCTCCTGCACGTTACCGTTCTTGGCGATGATCGCGTGCAGAACGACCGTTCCGGACACGTGGGCCACTTTTGCAATTTCGGGATAGACTGGCGGCACCATGTGAATCAGTTTTGCAGCGATGACGTTGCCAGCGAGGTGCACTCGCCCAGAATCCTGCGGCGCGGGCTGGGCCTGCTGAGGCGCTGCCGATGGCGTTTGCTGTGCCTGCGCGAAGCTGAAACACGGAATGGCAAACAACAACGCACACGTAGCAGCCGCAAGTTTCACACGCATGGCAAAACTCCTTTCGCACCGCGAAGAAACGTCTGCACCAGAAAGCAGCCTTACAGCGCCACTCGCCGGGCGATATACTGGCGGGATATTACCCTCAGAGTTCCGCTACGGCAAGCGTCGCGGGTTCACGCCGCGCGCACAGCAGCAGCGACTGGAAAAAACGGAGAACAGCGCGGCCCGGCACAGTTCGCTCGGCTTGCGAGTCACTGCGCGCTGTTGCGTGGTGAGGACATTTCTCGTGCGCTGGGCAGTCAGCGAAACGCGCGCATATGCTATCGTGAATTGGTATGCATCGGGCACGATGGCTCGGCCGAGGCGCTGTAGGCGCGGCGCTGACGGCGTTGCTGCTGACCACCGCGCTCGCGGCGTCGGCTCAGCGCCAGTCCACGCAGCAGGCGCCGCAAAAAAAGAAAGAAACACCCACCGCCGCGCCGCTTTGCCAGTCGAAGGACGTTACCGTCGAGCTGCCGCGAGATTTTCTGCAGTTGGTCGTGCTGAACAACTCTTTCATCGCCCGGGATAATTCCGTGGGCGTAATCACATTCCAGAATTATTTTCCGCAGGCGATTCAGGAGATCGCGCTCGTCGCGGAATACGACGATCCCGGCGGGAAGCTGATTTTTTCGTCCGTTTTTGCCGCGTCCGCCACGCAGACGACCACGCCGACATGGTTCGCCACCTATTTGCCTTCGCAATATGAAATTGTGCCGTGGAAGCAGCCACTCGCTCCGCGCGCCACGTTCACATTGGGCGCGACCAGCGGCATCACCACTTCCGTGTGCCCGGCGCAAGTCAACATCACGCTGGTGCACATTCAATTTGCGGATGGCAAGGAAATGAATTACTCGGCGCCCGGCTGGCAGCTTCCCGCGCAGCCGGAACAGATTCCCGGCGATCTGGAATTTTTCGCTCCGGAGGGAGCGCTGCCGGAGCAGTTTGTGGTGAAGGTGCACGTTCCCGCGCCGCTCGGACCAATCATTCCGCCGCCGACGGTAGAGCTACTCGAGGGCCGGCGCGGCCTGCTCTTCGACCAGATCCGCGACCAGATCGAAGAGTGGCGATTCTGGTTTGCGATGCGCAACGGCGCGAGCGTCGACGGAGACCAAACGCTGCTGATCCGCGTGCATTCGTCGAAGGAGCACGCCGGGCCACACATGTTCTGGGTCGCGCGCGACGACGTGCCGCAGCCGCTGGGCATCATTGATTTGATTCCGCGGGCGGTGCCGGGCAAGTGGGCGGTGTATTACGGCGGCGTGGATCTCTCCGGCAACGCCGTGCCGCAGATGCAGTAATTTTGTCTGGGGTCATGGCCCTTTCGACTGAGGGTCAGTGAGCGCCTTATTGTAAAGAAAGAATATTTACAGCTCGACCGCCGCTGTCCCTAGCATCAGCAACGCCGCGAATATCATCCGCACACCCGTTACAAGCGCGACTCGCTGGGAGGCGTGGCGGCTTCCAGGCCGACGCGTTCCATCGGCCGCCACACCAAGTCGCCGCGCGCGTACTGCCACATGCCGTGCAGGCGCCAGACCAAGTGCATTTGGCGATAGGGTATTTGTTCGAGGAAACAGAAGAAAATGAGCCGCGCGACGTCGCGCCAGTCGTTATAACGGCGATAGGTCACTTCTTCCTGCAGCACAGCGCCGACGGAAATCATCGCGGCGAAGAGATAGCCGTAGATGAGGAACTCGATAAAGAATGTGTGGCTGAGCACGCCCAGGATCGCAGCCAGCGCAATCGTGGTGAGTCCTATGAGCTCGATCACCGGCGCGAAGAATTCGAAGACCCACATGTACGGCAGCGCAATCCAGCCGATGCGGCCGTATTTGCGCCGGAAAAGCATGTCGCGGTTCGGCCACAGCGTGTCGATGAGGCCCTTCTGCCATCGCGCGCGTTGCCGCGCCAGCGAGCGCACCGTCGGCGGCACTTCCGTCCAGCAAACCGGGTCCGGCACAAAAGTGATGCGATACTCCTTTTTGTCGTCGAGCATCCGGCGGTGAATGCGTGCGACCAGGTCGAAGTCCTCGCCAATCGCCGCGGCCCGATAGCCGCCCACGCGCAGGATCACGTCGCGGCGAAACACGCCGAAGGCCCCGGAAATAATCGTCAGCATGTTGCCGCGCGACCATGCTTCGCGCCCGATGAGAAATGCGCGTAGATATTCAATCACCTGAATGATGACGATGGGCTTTTTTGGCAAACGCACGCGGCGAATCTTACCGCCCGCTAGCTCGCACCCATTGAGCACGCGCACAATACCCCCGGCGGCGACCACATGCTTCGGGTCTTCGAGAATTTTCACCATGATGCGCAGCAGCGCGTCGGATTCGAGCATCGAATCCGCGTCGACGACGCAGGTGTACGGGCTCGACGCCGCGTTCAGGCCTGCATTGGCCGCGTCAGCCTTGGAGCCGCCCGCTTCTTTGTCCACCACGATCAGGCGCGGCTCGCGCGCGCTGCGATAAATCCCGCGCACCGGAGCGCTGGCGATGTGCGCGATGTAGAGCATGCGCGCTGGTTCCAGCTGATACTCTTCGGTGAGCTTGGCCAGCGTGCGGTCCTTCGATCCGTCGTTCACCACCACCACTTCCAGTGCGGGATAATCGACGCGCAGCAGCGAGCGCACCGACGGAACGATGGATGCTTCTTCATTGTGCGCCGGTGCAATCAGCGTGATGGGCGGCGTCACCGGCGAAAGTTTCAATCGCTCCAGGCGCAGCGACGCAAGATGCTGGTGATGGGCGCGGCTGGAGAGCAGCGCGACGATGAGCAACACCAGATAGATGAGGTTCGACGCGAGATAGTAGAAGAAGAGCGTATTGTTCGAAATGTCGAGCAGCGTGCGCATCTCAGACCATCTTGGCGGTCTTTTCAGCGGGCGGAATGCGTATCATCGCGCCAAGCTTCTCCGCGCCGGCCTCCAGCGCCTCCAGCAGGCGGTGCGCTTCGGCGCCCGCTGCGGGGCTCGCGGGAGATTGGAGTTCTTCGAGGAGCCTTCCGAATTCGCCGATGCGGTCGAGCTCGGCGATCATCGCTTGCAGCGCATAGGTGTCGTGTGTGTCGAGAACTTCCCGTAGCACATCGGCGGAATTGGGCATGCGCGCCAGCCCCTCGGCGGCGCGTTGCCGCACGTGCCGGCTGCGATCGCAAACACCGCGCAGCAGCGCCGGCAAAGCGCGCGCCTCGCGAAATTGCCCCAAGCTGGTGATCGCGCGCAGCCGCACGAACCACTCTTCATCGGTGGTAAGGCCGTCCAGTGCCGCAAACGCGAACGCGAACTCCGCGTGCGCTAGTGCCCGCGCCACCGACGCGCGCACTTCCGGGGAAGGATCGTGCGCGAGCAAAAGCAAATCGTCGCCGAGTTCGAGCGACGCGGTTTCCGCCATCACGCGCGCAAGCAGTTCGCGCACTGGGCCTTGGGCGGAGTAAAGATACGGCAGCACAATTCGCGGGTTCTTGCGGGTGCAAATCATCAGCGCGTTCAGCAGCGACGTCGCTTCCAGCGCCAGCTCGCCGGTAACCACTCGCTCGAGCATGGCTTCCGCAGCGGTGGCAAGTCCTGTTCGCGCAAGCCCGCGCACTGCGGCCAATTGTGTGGCGGCGCGATGGTCGTCGAGCGCCGCCACCAGAATCGGAACAGCCTCCGGCGCGCGCGTGCGCCCCAGGCGCACCAGCGCCGCCTCGCGGCGCCACCCATGCAACCGGCGCGCATCCACTGCAATGCGGTCCAGCAGGCCTGCGCTGCGCATAAAAGTCAGCAGCTTCGCGCCCTCGACGCCATCCGCCGCGTCCAGCCGGTCGAGCGTGAGCGTGGTAATCGCTTCCGCATCGCCGTGCACGGCGCGCCAGTCATCCGCCGCAATTTCACCAGAGAGAATCTGCTCCCAGTGTTGCCGCACGTAAAACTCCGCGCTGGCCAGCCGGTCAAAGTAGCGCCGGCGAAGCGTGCGGCGCGCGAAGATGAATCCCACCAGCGCGAGAATTCCCAGCACCGAAAAAATAATCGCGCGGACAACGAACGCCGCGGCGCCCGCGTTGATCGAATTCAGGCCCGGCACGTCAGAAACGTATCCCATAGCTCACACCGTAAATTCCTTCGGTGTTTCCCCCGTTTCGTTCCTGCCACGCGAAGTAGAAATTCGCGTACTGCCGCTCCGTGAATCCCAGGCGAAACCCGCCGCCGTAGGTTCGCGATGCGAACGCGCTCACCTGGTCGACTTCGCTGAAGTTCTCCGAGCCCACGGCAAATATCACGTTTGGCAAGAACCTCTCCGAGCGCACGCGCGGCAGCGGGAAATCCAAACGCGTGTAGCCCGATGGCTCCCACGCGACCGGCGTGCCGGCAAATCCACTGCGCGCGCCATTCGCCGAAATCGTCCAGCGGAAATCGCGCGCAAGATCGGCCGCGACCGTTCCGGTCAGCACTAGGATGTGTGCGCCGTCGTACCACAACCAGTGCTGGTTATAGGTTGTCTCTATGCCGCGCAAGGGCGCGGTCTCCGAGATGCGAAAGCCGTGGTCGTATTCGAAATACGTCTCGGTACGTGGAATGATGCCCTGCGCGTTTCCTGCACCGGCTGCTATCGTCAACGTATTCGCCGTGTTCAGACGGTACGCCGCGGCGGCGACGAATTTCTGCGCATCTTCGCCGAACCGTTGGTAGGAATCTGCCTCACCCGAAAAAATCCAGCGATTGTTCGGCTTGGCGACAAACACCACTGTTTGCGTGTCTGCGGCGCCGGTGTAGTTGAAGGTGTCGGTTTCGTTGGTGAAGTCGGCTTCGAAGCGCGGCGGGAATTCGCTGTCCGATGCCAATGACCGCAAGCCGGCGGCCGCCTCGTCGTCCGCGGGCGAAATATTTTTCGGCTCGAGAGCTTGAGCCTTCAGGAAGTCCGCGCGCGCCTCGCTGCGGCGCCCCAATGCTGCGAGTACCCGCCCGCGCTCGTTGAGCACGTCAGCGCGCGGCGGCGGAATTTGCATCGCGGCATCGAGCAGCGCGAGGGCGTCCGCGTCGTGCCCGTCCTGTCTCTCGAGCGCCGCCAATCCCAGCAGAAAATCGGCATCGCGGGGCGCGAGTTGCAGCGCGCGGCGGTAGACCGCTTCGGCCTCGGCGTGATGGCCGGTCCATGCGAGAAGCTGCGCGCGCCAACCCAGTGCGTCGGAATCGTCGGGTGCAACCGCGAGCCGCGCGTCCACGATTTGTTGCGCGCCCGGCAGGTCATGCGCCGCCACGCGCTGCTGCACACGCTCCAGCCAGTCCTCGCTGTTTTGCACACTTGCGTTCGTGGGCGCCTGCACCGGCGCTTGAGCATGCGCCAGGCTCGCGCTGCTTGCGAAAAGAAGCGCGGCTATCAGCGCTGGCCGGCGAAACACACCTGTAGTTAGGCAAAGATTCATCACAGAAGAAGTAGTGCAGCTTGGCCGCCAGTCTCACGCTCAGGTAGGTGTTGGTTACGCTCTTATAACGTCTGCTTAGTGCTTCTGTTTGTTCAACTTCCACCAGTCACGCCACACCTGCCCTTTCCCAGTGTGGACCTCAACCATAACCCCAGTTCCATATCGCCGCGATGTGTCACTCTGCACCTTAGATTTAGGCCGTGAAATGTCCACAATTTCTTGCACGGGTTGGCCCAGATCCGTAGCATATCGTCCTTCACGCTCATTCACTGGGTGTCCACGCTGCGAAACCTGGAGAGTCGCTTAGTTTTGCAAGCACGCCGGCCGTTGCGTGTCGAAACTCACGCGCGCCCACTTTCAGAAGAGGTGCATCACGTGCCCGATGTAGCCGGCGAAGCCGCTGAAGAGATCCGTCCAGCCGTGCGCAATCATCGTTGGCCGGAGCGATTTACGCCACTTGGCCGCGGCGCCAAAAATGAGGCCGTAGCAGAAGATAGTCAGCATCAGCGCCGGCCCCTGGTAGCCGTGACCAAGGCCAAAAATCACCGCCTGAATCACCACGCCCGCCCAAATGCTGCCAGTGAGCAGCGCAAACTGCCGTTGCAAGTATCCGCGAAAAATATATTCCTCACAAAATCCAGCGGACACCGCGACCGCCGTCCATAGCGCGAGCTCCGGAAGGTTGCGAGGGAGCAGCTTCGCGACGATTTCCTTTCCCGATGGATGCAGGAAGTAGCCGAGCGTTCCTCCTACGAGGGCCAGCGTTCCCCAAACACCGGCGGCAATGCCAATGTCCCGCACCAGCGCGTCCTTTTCCCGCCGCGCGCCGATTCGCTCGCGCACGGTAACGCGGGAGCGCATGCGTTCGCCCCAGAGCACAATGAAAAACAGAATCCACTCCTCCGCGAGCGTCGCCCCATAGGTGAGCAGCATCGCGCCCGTCGGAGGCGCGCCCGCGTGGGAGCTCTGAGGGACGAAGCGGCGCGAAGAAAGGTACGAACCAGCGGACAGTCCCAGAAGAATCAGAATCAAGAGCGCCGTATGCCAGAGTGGCGCCATCGGTTGCGGCTCCGGCGCTGTTTCGCTGATGTTCGACGGCTGCGCAACGTCGGCCATGTTTCCGCGCGCCTCCTGATTCCACCAACCGCGCGCCTGCGCACGCGATTCAATTGCGGCGAAAAAGCCTAGCTTGGTTGGGACGTCCCGTCAATTCGATTCGGAAGTTCGTCGGCAGTAACGAGAAGGAAAGGCGGACGTCAGCTTTTTCTCATCACTCACCGCTTGTCACTCATACCGCAGCGCCACCATGGGGTCCACGCGCGTGGCGCGGCGAGCGGGAATGTAACACGCGGCAAACGCCACCAGCACGAGCAGCACGGCCACCGCGATCATCGTCAATGGGTCGTTGGCGTGTACATCGTAGAGCATCGACGTCAGGTATCGCGTCACGCCCAGCGCCACGCCGATGCCCACCGCAGCGCCCACAATCGCAAGCGCAATTCCCTGCCGCAGCACCAGCTTCAGCACGCTTCCGGGCTGCGCGCCGAGCGCCATGCGAATGCCGATTTCGCGCGTGCGTCGCGAAACTTCATACGACAGCAGCCCGTACAGTCCAATGCACGCCAGCACCAGCGCCAGCGCGCCGAAAAATCCGGACAGCCGCGCGATCAGCCGTTCCTGAAACAGCAGCCGGTCGATCTGCTCCGATTCCGTGCTCACGTCGAAGAGCGGTAGGTTCGAATTCACTTGCGCCACCACTTTGCGAATCGCCGGAAGAATCGCCAGCGGATCCGCCGCCGTGCGCAACTCGAAGGACGCTCCCATCACCCCGCTGACGCCGCCCTCCGGACCGTACATCATGGCGTGAATGTCACGGCTCAAGTCGCTGTATTTCGAGTCGCGCACCACGCCGATGATTTCATAACCTGGATTTGCGGGACCATTCGCGTCTGCGGGCGACTGCCCGAATTGCTTCCCAAGTGGATTTTCTTTCCCGACGAACTGCTTCACAAACTCCTGGTTCACAATCACTGGTGTTGGCGCCATTGTTGCCGTGGTACCGCGGTTCGCAGAAGCCAAATCAAAATCCGCACTGTTAAAGTCGCGCCCCGCGACAAAGGGAATACCCATCGCGGTGAAAAAACCGGGTCCAACGTCGAGAGTGTCCGCGTCCGATTCCTGGTCCTGCGGCATTCCCGGCCAATGAAAACCGGTAATCATCAGTCCGCCGCTCAAAAGCGGCATCTGCGAATAACTCACAGCGCTCACGCCCGGCGTTGCAGACAGCCTGTCGAGCAAATCACGGTAAAAACTGTCCAGTTGCGCGTTGCTGTAGCCAGCCAGCGACGGATTGATCCTGAAGTTCACGATGTTGTGCGCGTTGAATCCCAAATCGACGCTGCGCAAGTTCTCGAGCGTGCGCACCAGCAATCCCGCACCCACCAGCACCACCACCGCCAGAGCCACCTGCGCCACCACCAACCCATTTCCCACGCTGAACCACTTCGCTCCCGCGTGCCCCGAGCCCGCCGAGCTTCCCTCCCCCTCCTTCAGCGCCGGAGTCAAATCCACGCGTATGCTGCGAAACGCCGGCGCCAGCCCGAAAAAGATTCCCGTCAGCAGCGAAATCGCCACCGTGAATCCCAGTACGCGCATGTCAACGCCGGTTGCAAACGCCAGCGGCCGCGTTTGATTGCTCGACACAAACGAAACAATCGCGTGCGCGCCCCAGTACGCGAACAATACGCCGAGAATTCCCCCCAACACTGACAGCAGGACGCTCTCTGTCAAGAGCTGCCGCACGATTCGCGAGCGCCCCGCGCCCAGCGTCAGCCGCACGGCCATTTCTTTTTTCCGCGCCGACGCGCGCGCCAGCATCAATCCCGCCACGTTCGCGCACGCAATCAGCAAAATGATTCCCACTGCCAGCATCAGCACGTACAGCGGGTGCTCGTAGCGCCCACGCGCTCCAACCAGGTTCGTCTGCGCCGACAAAAGAGTAATTTGCGGATTGTCTTCCGCCGTCGAAAGCGTCCGCAGGCCGTTTGCCGTTTGGCCTGCCTGCGGGCCGCTAGCTGGCGCCTTTCCCGCTGGCCCGGTCATCGTCAACGGCTGCTTCCCCGCCGATTGCGGCCCCGGTCCTCCTGGTCCGCCAGGCCCCCCGCCGTGAAACACGATAGGCCCTTTCCCCGGCGCCGTCTGTGGCGGCGCGCCGCCTCCGCCGAATGGCACGTTGCCTCCGCCCGGCGGTGGTCCGCCAGGCCCTGGCCCCGGCCCGCCGCCGATAATCATCTGGCGAGCCATGCCTCCGCCCCCTGGCCCTCGACCGGGTCCTCCTGGCCCGCCGCCATGGAACATCGGCACGGTGCCATGAAGCATTTCGTTGCGAAAGAAGCTGCTTACTTCGGCCTGTGTCTGCGCCCGCGGCGTTCCGGGCTTCATCCGACCAATAATCGTCAGCCACCAAGAGGCCGCGTCGTCCTGTCGCGCGAACCCCCCCAGACGATCGATGACCTTCTCTTGCGGATCGATCCGGTCCGCCTGCGAGAGCGGCAGCCACACGTCGTAATCGCTGCCCGGCGTAATGCCCGTAAATTTCTGCTCGGCCACACCGATAACCATGAACGGAATGTCGTTCAATTCGATCGTCCGCCCGATCACGTCGCGCGACCGGCCAAACGCGCTCTGCCAATAGCTGTAATTCAGCACCGCCACGGGAGCCGCGGTGCGCGTATCGTCGCTCGTTTCAATCAGCCGGCCCGCCGCCGCTTTCAGTCCCATCGTGCGGAAAAAATACCCGGAAACCACCTGCCCGCTGATGGCCGTCGCCGGCCCATTTCCCGTCAAATTCAGTTGGCCCGCGTTTGCGAACGCGGCCACTCCGGAAAATGCATTCAGTTGCGCCAGGCGCCGGAACAACGGCTCGGAAAACGAGCAGCCGTGCGGCTGGATTAGGCGCATACCAAAGTCCATTGCGCAATCCCCAGAAGACATCATCGAGTGAACGTCCGGCGAATGCCGCGCACTCCACTTCAGCAGCATCAATTGCGACGGATTTTCCACCGGCAGCGACCGCAGCATAACAGCATCGACCAAACTGAAAATCGCCGTGTTTGCACCAATGCCCAACGCCAGCGTGAGAATGGCCACTGCCGCAAAGCCCGGCGATTTGGCCAGCATGCGCAGCCCGTAGCGGACGTCCTGCAGGAGTTTATTCATGGCACGCCCCCCTATAGCCGCAGCTATGCTACGTATTCAGACGCACCAGGGCAAGCCTGGGAAGCAGCAGTGGGTTTGATTTGCAGCTCAGGTCCCGTCACGCGCCTTCTTGCGGGCTGACGTGAAGCAGTTGCCTTCTTAGGGGCGGGGCTTGCCCCGCCCGAGCGACCCAAGGGTCGCCCCTACGGCCGCGTGTTATCGCGGCAGCGCGTCACTCGTACCGCAGCGCCACCATGGGGTCCACGCGCGTGGCGCGCCGCGCAGGGATGTAACACGCGGCGAGCGCGATGAGGGTCAGCAAGATCGCGACGCTTATAATTGTCGCTGGATCGCTCGCGTGCACGTTGTAGAGCATGCTCTTCAAATAGCGTGTCACTCCCAGCGCCACGCCAATCCCTACCGCCGCTCCCACGATCGCCAGCGCAATTCCCTGCCCAACAACCAGCCGCAACACATCGCGCTGCTGCGCGCCGAGCGCCATGCGGATGCCGATTTCGCGCGTTCGCCGCGATACTTCATACGACAGCAGCCCGTACAATCCGATGCATGCCAGCACCAGCGCCAGCACGCCGAAAAATCCGGACAGTTGCGCAATCATGCGCTCCTGGAACAGCAACTGGTCGATCAGTTCCGTTTGCGTGTGCACCTCAAAGATCGGCAGATTGCTATCCATCTGGCTCACTACGCTGCGAATCGCCGCCGTCATCGCCGTCGGATTCGTTCTGGTGCGCAGCTCGAAACTCGTGCCGCCGCCGCTCGAAGGCACGTACATTGTCGGATCAATCGCGCTGCGCAAATCCTGATATTTCGCGTCGCTCACCACTCCGACAATCGTCCATCCTGGAGCCGCCCAATCTCCCTTTTCCGGGTCCGCTTCCCGTTCGCCGAAATGCACTCCGAGCGGATTCACCTTCGGGAAATACTTCTGCAAGAACGTTTTGTTGACGATCACCGGCACCGGCGCTTCATTCGCCGCACTCGTCGAAACCGCGCTGGAACCCGTCGCGGCGCTCGGATTCGCAGCTCCGGCCTCCTTCGCCTCCTCCGCTGCTTCCCGTTCCCGCTCCTTTTCCTGTGCCAGTTCCGCTTGCGCGAAATCGGTGGAGTTGAAATTCCGTCCTGCAAGCATCCGCATGTGCATGGTCGAAAAGAAATCAGCGCCTATGGGAAGATAGTCCGCATCCGACTCCTGATCCTTCGGCGTGCCCTGCAGATGGAAACCCGTCTCCCACAAACTGCCGCTCAGCAGCGTGCTGTTGGAATAACTAACCCCCTCCACTCCTGGAAGCGCCTCGAGCCGTGCCTGCAAATCGCGATAGAACGCGTCGATCTGCGGCGTTTTGTATCCAATGAGCGTCGGCTCCACGTTGAAGGTCAGCAGATTGCGTGTGTCGAATCCCGGATCCACATTCCTCAGGTTTTGCAGCGTGCGCACCAGGAGCCCCGCGCCCACCAGCACTACGACCGCGAGCGCCACTTGCGCGACCACGAGTCCATTTCCCAAACTGAACCATTTGCCACCCGCGCGCCCCTCCGCCGCGGAACCTCCCGCGCCTTCTTTCAGCGCGGGCGTCAAATCCACCCGCGTGCCACGAAACGCCGGCGCCAGCCCAAAAATAATTCCTGTCAGCACCGCTGCGCCGAACGTGAACGCCAGCACCCGCCCATCGATGCCTGGACTAAATCCAAATGCCTCATCCGAATTGCTCGCCATCAGCGAAACAATCGCGTGCGTGCCCCAAATCGCAAACAGAATTCCCAAGGCGCCGCCCACTAGCGAAAGAAAAACGCTCTCGGTGAGCAACTGCCGCACGATTCGCTTGCGACCTGCACCCAGCGCCAGCCGTACCGCCATTTCTTTTTGCCGCGCTGTGGCGCGCGAAAGCAGCAGGCCGGCAACGTTTGCGCACGCAATCAGCAGCACAATCCCAACCGCCATCATCAGCACGTACAGCTCCGTGGAGAGATGCGTAGTCTCTCCGGTCAGCCCGGACTGTGCCGGGAGCGCCGCAACTTGCGGATCGTCCGCCGGCTTCGAGAGCGGCTTCGCGCCGTGCAGCATCTCGTTGCGGAAAAGAGTCGACACCGCGGCCTGCGCCTGCGTGCGCGTCACGCCCGGCTTCAGCCGCCCAATGATCACCAGCCACCAACTGTAAATATCCGTCGCCCGCACTTTTACCCACGGATACACGCTGAGCTGCGGCAGCACCGAAAGCGGCACCCACACATCGTAGACGCGTCCAGGACTCAAACTGTCGAATCGCGGATCGGTGACGCCGATAATCGTGAAGGGCACATTGTTCAGCCGAACAGTTTTGCCAATCACCGCCGCGGAACCGCCGAACTGTGTTTTCCAGTAGCCGTAGTTCAGCACCACGACCGGCGGCGCGGAAACGGAATCGTCGCCCGGCGCAATCAACCTGCCCGCTGCCGCCTGAACGCCTAGCACAGGGAAAAATTCCCCGGAAACCCCTTCCGCATCCAAAACGCTCGCGGTTCCATTGCCGCTCAGGTCAAGCTGACCCGCGTTCGCGAATGCTGCTACGCTGGAAAAAGCACTCACGTGGGAGGCCACATCGTGGAAGAACGGCTCGGAAAACGAGCAACTCGAGGATTCGCCCTTGCGCGAAAACTCCGTCTGGCAATCGCCGTAGCTGCTGCTACTATGAGCCTCCGGCGCTTTGCGCGCGCTCCACTTCAGAACGACTAGGCTCTGCGCATCCTGCACCGGCAGCGAGCGCATCAGGATGCCGTCAATCAGGCTGAAAATCGCCGTGTTTGCCCCGATCCCCAGCGCCAAAGTGAGAATCGCTACGGCCGCAAATCCCGGCGACTTCGCCAGCATGCGAATTCCGTAGCGCAGGTCCTGCAGCAGCGTGTTCATCAGCGTCCTCCAGGAATTCGTTGCGTTCGATTGAAACGCAGGCCCAAAGATACCGCAAAAAGGGCCCTAAGAGTTGCGATTAGAGATTTATCGACTCTTTGTTTTGTGCAAGTTACGCGCGTTTCTAATCGTTCGTGTTGCGATTAGAAATCCATATGCTAGACGCCACAATCCAGGTTCCGGATCAAAACAAAATGGCAAACTGCATCCGGGCGACGCCTACTCGTAGCGCAACGCAACCATCGGATCCAAGCGCGAAGCGCGGCGTGCGGGAATGAAGCTTGCCGCGAAGCCAATCGCCGCCAGAATCACGACGGCCAGCGCGAGCGTCAGCGGGTCATGCGCCTTGAGGCCGAAAAGCAGCGAACTCGCCGCCTTGCTACCCGCCAGCGTCAAGCCCACGCCTACAACGACGCCAATGGCAATCAGCACCGCGACTTCGCCGAGGATCAGCCAAATCACTCCGGAGCGCTGCGAGCCGAGCGCCATGCGAATGCCGATTTCGTTGGTACGCTGGGCAACAGTGTAGGAAATGACGCCGTAAAGCCCAATTGCCGCGAGCAGGACAGCGAGGCCGCCGAAGAATCCGCAAAGAGTCGCCATCAATTCATCCTGAACGAGCGATTCGCGAATCTGCGTGCTCAGGACTTTGAACTGGATGTCAATTTCGGGATTCACGCCGGCAATCGTATCCTTCACCGAGTTGAGCAAACCACTCATTCCACCGCGCGAGCGGATGAGAAAC
>JBAPRL010000095.1:0-8041 GCA_049281095.1 Candidatus Acidiferrales bacterium | reverse complement strand
ACGTGGGCTCGCGGAGCGTGCATCAGTGGATTGCTCAGGATCCTAACGAGGTCAATATCTTCGAGAATGGTTTCCTGAGTGAATTCCAGAACGCACAATCGAACATGGCGATTAACGCTCAGAACGGGATCACTTCGTTCGCCAATAACGGCTATCCCGGGCAGGTAGCGCTGCCAATTTTTGACGCGGCGTTCGCCGGCGAACCATCCGGAGGAGCAGGTGTCCCGCTGTCCGATTACGCCAACCCCACGTTCATTACGGACCTGCATCAAGGGGCTGCAGGCGACTTGGCTTACAACCTTTCGACTCCATACGGGACGGTTCCTTACATCTGCAACCTCGTTGGATCGAACGTGACGCCGTGCTCCAACGGAACGTTTGGAACTGCTACAGCTCCGGGAAAATACCCTGCTAACTTCTTCCAGGCCAACCCCTATGGGGCTTCATCTTTTTATGGCGCGGCGCAGGAGTTCATGACCAACGGCGGCTATAGCATGTACAACGGCTTGCAGGTGGATTTCCGGCAGAAAGCATGGCATGGCATGCAGTTCGACGCCAACTACACATGGAGCCACACGCTGGGAATTCAACCGGACGAGCAATGGCTGGGAACGTTCAACGAATTTACCATGCGTGACCTGAGGTTGAGCTATGGTCCAACGCTGTTTGATCTCCGGCAGGTGCTGCACGCCAGCGGTACTTTCGACCTTCCGTTTGGCAGTGGCAAGAGGTTCCTCGACCGTCCGGGACTAATCGATAGGTTCGTCGGTGGCTGGACCTTGGGAACCATCTTTTCGTACGAGACAGGTTTTCCTTTCGCGCTCGGCGGAGGCTATCACACGTTCAACGATTACGCGGACGGTGGCGTGGTCCTAAACGGCGTAACCTTGCACCAGCTTCAAAGCAACATAGGCGTCTATCATCCCCAAGCGGGCCAGTACGGCGGCCTTTCCACCGGCCCCTGGGCGTACGATATCAATCCGACGTTGCTTGCGGCTGCTCAAGGGCCCAGCTATACGTCACCCGCGAATTGCACCAGTGGATTGGTGGGCGTATGCCAGAACCTGAATCCCGGAACGTTGACTGGCGATCCATACCTGTACGGGCCTCACCTTTGGAACGATGATCTTTCGATTACCAAGACCGTTCCGATTCGGGAGAACATCAAGTTCGTGCTGCAAGGTGAGCTGCTGAATGCCTTCAATCACCCGGAATGGGGCAATCCAAACGGCTCTAGCACGCTCGGCTTGGACAGCATCCAAGATGGCGGCGGTTTCGGGCAGGCCAGCATTGGCGGTCTAGCCTACGGGGAGCTATGCACTGGCGCCTCTTGTCCGAACAACGGTGCCCGTTTGGTCGAGTTTCGCGCGAGGATTGATTTCTAGGCCGTTTAGTGTTTAACCGCTCTTCGAATGCGTTCACTGGATGCGTACGTTTCCCGCATCCAGTGAATGCGTTATACTCACCGCTCGAAATCCTGCGAGCGTATCGTGAGTGGCTGTTCTTCGCTCGGAAGGAAGTAAGAGAATGAAGCGGAACTTCTGCGCGTATCTCCTGATTGTTTTCCTCGGGCTTGTGTTTCCCCGCTTGTGTTCTGCTCAGCAGGCCAATCTGGCGCCTACGCCCCCCATGGGCTGGAACAGTTGGAATCATTTCGCCGAGCGCATCGACGACAAAATCGTGCGCGCCGAAGCCGACGCGATGGCCTCCAGCGGCATGAAGGCTGCAGGATATACGTACATCGTTATCGATGACACGTGGGCCGGGCAGCGTGACGCCAATGGATTCATCCATCCAAACGATAAGTTTCCAGACATGAAGGCGCTCGCGGATTACGTGCACAGCAAAGGGCTGAAGCTGGGAATTTATTCTTCGCCGGCGGCGAAGACTTGCGCTGATTACACTGGCAGCCTGGGACACGAAGTGCAGGACGCGCAGACTTATGCGAATTGGGGGATGGATTACCTGAAGTACGATTGGTGCCAATCGGCCGGAAGCATCGAAGATATGGAAGCCGCGTACACGAAAATGCACGACGCGCTGCTGAAAACCGGCCGGCCGATCGTCTTGAGCCTCTGTCAATACGGCTGGCACAAAGTTTGGGAATGGGGCCCTTCCGTGGGCGGCAATCTGTGGCGAACCACGGGCGATATTGAAGACCGGTATTTCTCGATGGCGGAAAATGGGTTCAACCAGAATGGCCTCGAGAAATACGCGGGCCCGGGCCACTGGAACGACCCAGATATGCTGGAGGTGGGCAACGGAGGGATGTCGGAGGATGAATACCGGACGCACATGGCCCTGTGGGCCATCCTGGCCGCGCCGCTGATGGCTGGCAACGACCTCTCGCAGATGACTCCTTACACGATCGAACTGCTGACCAATCCCGAGGTGATTGCCGTCGATCAGGACCCTCTCGGCAAACAGGGATACCGCGTGACGCAGGAAGGACCGTTCGAAGTTTGGATGAAGCCGATGGCGGACGGCAGCAAGGTTGTGGGATTGTTCAATCGCCAGTACACGACGGAGGAAATGGCGGTGAATTTTTCAGACATTGGCCTGAGCGGTGACGCCACCGTCCGCGATCTTTGGTTGAAGAAGGACCGCGGGACGTTCATCGACAGATTCAGCGCTTACGTGCCGAGGCATGGGGTCGTGCTGGTGCAGATCAGGGCGAAGTGAATTTGCGGATCGGATGAAAATTGAGCCACGCGCGGTGTCAAATCGCTGACACGCTAGTCGCATTCCCACGAAAGCCTTACACCTCTTCTGTTCGCAGGGATCATCACGGGAAAAATTGTTCGCCGCGTTCGACGCGGGGGCTCCGCTCGCAACAAGCCGCGTTGAGGAGGTCATGACTCCCGCCGCGATGCTGGCGGTTCCTACGCGGCTGGTCCGGCTTTCCCCAGTTGACCTGATCATCGTGATTTTCTATTTCGCTCTGGTCTTGGCAATTGGCTTTTATCTGAAACGACGATCCAGCACCGGCGAAGATTTCTTCATGGCCGGCCGTGAAATGACGGCGTGGATCGCCGGCTTAAGCTTCCTCTCCGCAAACCTGGGAGCACTGGAGCTGATGGGCTGGGCTTCCTCGGCCTACGAGTACGGAATTCTGGCCGCGCATGCGTACTGGATCGCGGCGATTCCCGCGATGCTGTTTCTCGGCATTTTCATGATGCCGTTCTATTACATTTCGAAGACGCATTCTGTTCCTGGTTACCTGAAGCTGAGATTTGGCGAATCGAGCCGCGGCGTCGCCGCCGTTTCGTTTGCATTCATGACCGTGCTGATGAGCGGGATCAACATGTATTCGATGGCGCTGGTGCTGAAAATTGTTCTGGGCTGGAACATGAACTTCAGCATCTGGATTTCCGCCGTCACGGTTGCCATCTATGTCGCGCTCGGCGGTTTGCGTTCGGCGATTTTTAACGAGGTGCTGCAGTTTGTGCTCATTTGGGCTGGGGCATTACTTATTCCGATTTTGGGGCTGATTGAAGTGGGCGGCTGGGGCCCACTGAAAGCGCAAATCATCCACAATACGTCGATTGAATATGTGCATCTGTGGCGTTACTTGGGCTCGTTTAGCACGAATCCGGAAGGCATCCACTGGACGGGTGTGCTGTTTGGCCAAGGCCTAGTGATTTCGTTCGGCTATTGGACAACAGACTTCCTGGTCGTGCAGCGATTGCTGGCCGCGAAGGATTTGCGGTCTGCGAAGATGGCACCCATCATTGGCGCCGCATTCAAAATGTTTGTGCCATTCATCGTCATTTTGCCGGGCCTGCTGGCGCTGGCGGTGCTGCCGTTTAAGCTGACGGGTGCCAGTGTGGCGGCTGTGACGGGCGGGCATAGCTATAACGAAGTGCTGCCCTTGATGCTGGCGCGGTATTGCGGTCCTGGTTTGCTCGGGCTTGGCATAACAGCGCTCATCGCCGGCTTCATGTCGGGGATGGCGGGCAACGTCAGCGCATTTTCGACGGTGTGGACCTATGACATCTATCGAGCGCTCATTCGAAAGCAGGAATCGGACGCCCACTATGTCTCGATGGGACGGTGGTGCACAATTCTGGGAGTTCTCATTAGTATCGGCACGGCGTATTTCGTAATGCAATTTCTGAGTATCATGGATTATGTCCAGGCACTGTTCAGCATATTCATCGCTCCGTTGTTCGGTACGGTCATCCTCGGGATGTTCTGGAAGCGGGCCACTTCTGCGGGAGGATTCTGGGGCCTGCTTACCGGAACCGTTTCTGCAGCCGCCATGTTTGGCTGGATCGAAGTGAACCCGGCGGCGGTCCGATATGTTGCGCTCTCGAGCCACGCCAGCCCCATGGCCGCGGATATGTATCGCGCTCTGTGGTCCTGGATTGTGTGCATGGTTGTCACAATTGTCGTGAGTATGGCCACGCGGCCAAAGCCGGTGGCTGCGCTCAACGGACTTGTCTACGGGGCAACTCAAATACCCACTGAAGCCCATGCCCCACTTTATCAGCGCCCTGTTTTTTGGGCAGCGGTCGTGGGAATCGTATTTGTTGTCCTGAACGTTATTTTTTGGTGATACCGTGGACTCGCGAGCATCGATTTCAATCTGGTTCTTTATCGGCGTCTCATTGCTGGTGAATGGACTGCTGATTCTAGGCGCGGGTCTTTATGAGTTCGTGCATCCACCCCAACACCCGGTCGTGTTGTACTACCTTCACGCCAATGTCTGGTGGGGAGCAAGTCTGTTTTTGCTGGGTGTTTTCTACTGCTATCACTTTCTACCCCGAAAGAACCAGGGCGAGTAAGAATCCCAGTCATTCGAGCAGACGCTGGAATTCGAGCTGGCCCTCAGCACCGGCCTGCGCAAGGGCGGCATGTACACGTCGAAGTGGCCGATGGTAGACTGAGAAGCCAAGAGTTTGATGATGACGAAGCGGTTTCGCGTCTAGGGCGGAGCAAGCTGCATCAAGTTGTGGCGAGCTTGGATTCGAGTAGCACGCCAGAAGCACCGGCGCCGAAGCCATGAAACTCAGCACCGGCAAGTTGCGTGAACCAATCCCCTTAGGGGCGTAGCTCAGTGGTAGAGCAGCGGCCTTTTAAGCCGTTGGTCGTGGGTTCGATCCCCACCGCCCCTACCAACATCTCCTTCATAGAAAACAGCTTGTGACTTTTCGAGGGGCCACAAGGGGCCATTAACGCTAGGCGACTTGCGCAGGGAGCACTAAGCGAACGACTTTGCTGTTCGCCTCTCGCAGCGCACTCGGAACGGCCTGCGTGTAGATGTTCATAGTCGTTCGAACATCTGCATGTCGCAAGAGTTCCTGCTGCACCTTGAGATCGACACCGAGCGCATGAAGTAACGTTGAATGGCTGTGTCGGAACGTGTGCCAGCCGATCCGGCCTATCCCTGCCTTTTCTGCCGCGGGGACGAGCCAGTTCTCCTGAATTCTGCCTGGCCAATACGGTTTTCCTGTTTCCGGGTTCGCGAATATCCAGTCTTCGGACTTCGCCAGCGGAGCCAGCCTCGCCTTATGTTGACGAAGTCTCTCCGCAAGCGATCGGTCAAGAGGCATCCATCGGTGAGAGGCCTGTGTTTTTACGTCGCCTTGCTTCCCGTAGACGTAAGCTTGTCGTACCGCCAAGCGCAGTCCTTCCCAGTCGATGGCATTCCATCTCAAACCGAGGATTTCGCTTACTCGAAGTCCCAAACACATCGCCACAATGCACATGGTTCCGAAGGGCTCGGGAATGTTCTCCAGCACTTTTCGAAACTCGTCCACTGAAAGTGCCTTCGGTTCCCGCTGTCTCTTAGAACCGTCTTTCACACGGACGAGGCTCATGGGATTGTGCTGATAGGGAATCAGTTCCCACCGCATCGCCGCGTTGAACAAGACGCGCATTAGGTTCTTGAGATGAGACTTGCTTTTCGATGCCAAATTGAGCTTCTTGAGCCAGTCTTCGACCAGCAGCGGTTTGATCTGCTCAATCGGATAGTCTCGCCATTTCGGCTCAACATGGTTTTTCAGCCAGCACCGATACCGCGAAGCGGTCGAAGGTCTTTCGGGAATCTCTTCCGCTAGATATCGGCGAATAACTGCGCCGAACGAAACAGGCGTTCCGTTTGATGCTTCCGCGTTCATCGAAAATAACCAAGACAGAGCGGCTTTGCGTGCCTGGGACTCGTTCGGAAATTCCTTAACTGTCCCGATAGCTACGCTTCGCCTTGTCGTGCTTCCGTCCGGAAGATTTTCCCTATAACGCAGAACCCACACGTCTGGACCCTTCTTTCGTGCTTTCAAACAAACCCAACCAAACTGAACCCGTTGCCGCTTATGTTCCATCCTATTCCTCCTGGTTTAAGCGGCACGGATGGCAACCTGAATGTACATGAGAACGCATCCAGACTTCCAGATCAGAAACGCGGAATCTCCAATGCCGAAAATAGCGATAGGCAGGTATGCGTCCTTCTCGTGCCCATCGCTCGACAGTTTTAGGATGAAGTCCCCCGAGGACAACTGCGGCGGCGGCGCAGTCGAGAAGCGGTTCAACAGCTTGATGTGCCTCTGTGGTCTCAGTGGAGCGCAAACCGAATCTTTCGGCTGGCGGTGATCCCGTTTTCTGTTCCGCGTTTCCGGGAAGCTCTTCAGATTGCAACGACGACGGACTTACTGTAAGGCGCAAGCCATGCACTCTTGGCGAGTCTGGGTTCTTGCGCGCGCCGGATTGGGTCGTGCGGGGTTTCATTTGACTTTCTCTGAGTTCTCCATTACTTTCGTATTCAGCTTGACGTTATGTAGACATTGTAATATGTTTGCAACTGTAATGTAAAGATGCAACCGCGAAGCGTATGGTTGCATCCTACCTACGAACCGGAGGGATTCACCGATGCCCAAGAAACCCGACAACGAAGAGAGGCCCTTACAGCAGCAAACGATCTCCGTCCGCATCAGCGACGCCTTGCGCTCTCGATTGGAGCGTGCCAAGGAACTCATGTCCTCGAAGACCGGGGAGAGCGTCACGACTTCCGATGTCGCCAAGCAATTCCTCGAATCGGCTCGCGAGGACCGCCTGGAGGTTGTAGACCTATTGGCCCAACCAACCGAAACGCTTCTCCAGATTCGCAGGAAGGGAGAAGCGCAGCACGTTTTATCGCGGGCGGAATGGGCCGTCCTCGCCTACTTTGTGCAGCAGGGTTTCGAAGCCTTTTCCGACCGGACGCCCAACCCTGTTTCTCGCGAATCCCTGACCACCGTTCTGGATGCGTTTCTCGCGGTGTATGAACTGCGGAAGGAACGCACTTCAAAGCTCGACGAGTATTACCTTGGCAATCTGCCCGCCGAGTATCGGCCTGCCAAAGCGAAGGACGCTGACGACCAAGCCTCTCCTGAAATCGTGCGCCGGACAGTGCTCGAGACTCGCAAACGGTTGAACGACCCAGGAACCAAGTGGGAGCCGTTGCTGGCCGCGCGGAACCTTCACGTGATTCTGGAAGAAGAAAAGCTCTCCGGGGCCGAGCCTCTCGACCGTGCCCTTCGCCCGTTCTGGCCTATTCTCTGGCGACTGGCAGCGCGAGGCCACTACTGCTTGAAGGAAGAACCGCTCCGACTGCCTTCTACTGCGAAGGAGTCTTTCTATCAGCCTCCGATCCCGTCTGTTAAGGAGGGGGAATACTCGCTCTCGTTTGCCCGTGGAGAAGGCGGCGATTTCTCCCTGCTTCTGAGCTTCCCCGGCCCTCGCGGTCCGCAGTATCCGATCAGCGGATATCCCAAGATCACGGAGTTCCGCGCGATGCTAGCCGCGCTGATCGATGGCTCGGCTCGCTGGAATGGCGAGTATTTTTTCGGCTATGTCGCGCCCTCCGAAGAGGGCAAGGGGAAGGACGTGTGGTTTCGTGCGCATGCGAACGGGATTACATTCGGCTTCTCGGAGAAGGAATGGAAGTTGGTGCAGGGTTTGTTTCGCCGGGCCTGGGAAATCCCCGAGGTGCGCATGGCGTGGGACGAACTGGCGCTCGAATATGGAGAACTTTGAAGATGCGCTGCTTCGCAGCGGGAGTTTT
>JBAPRL010000094.1:0-15767 GCA_049281095.1 Candidatus Acidiferrales bacterium | reverse complement strand
CTCCAACCGTGAATCAAGCCGTAGCCGGGATCGTCGGCGGGCAATCGAAGGCTTTCGTCGTGCATTTCGCAAAGCAGCGTGGCCGTTGCTGCGATCTTTTCCTGATGCTTCAGGAGCAGGGCACTGTCGCGGGTGTAATTGAAATATTTTGCGAACAGCATGAGTTCCATGCCGAACTGCGCGGTCTCCGGGCCGCGCATATTGATCATGCCTTTGGCGTCCGTGAAATCGGTGAGGTAGTTGTCGATGACTGCGCGGGCCATTTCGAAGCGGCCCCATTCGAGATTTGTGGCGACGGACATCGTGAAAATGTCCTGGAAGCCGTCGTATTCCGAGCCGTAGTAGTCGCGATCAACGGCTCCGTATTTGGGGTAGACGCCACCAGGGCGAACCATCAGCTCCTTCGCAAAAGCGTAACGCGACATATCGACCCAAGAATTTTGTGGGAGGGAGGCCGAGGCAACGTCGTGCAATTGCCGTTCCCAATACCCGGTGAACTGCAAGAGGGCGCGGTAGAATTCCTCAGCTTGCGGATCGACGCGGGCGGGAGGAAAGGCCGGGTAGCTGTGTCCGTACACGACTTTCGTTATTTGACCATCTTCGATGTGGGCGGTGCGATGCCAGGTCTGCACAATGAATTTGTCATGAGCCTCGACATCGCCAAACACAACGATTTCGTCATAAGCGTCATCGGATAGGGGCATTATTTTGCGCACCGCCGGCATCCAGCCGCCGATCAGACCTTCAAAGCGTTTTCCGGCCGCGGTCGGAGAGCTAAGCTCGGGGAAATATTGCCCGGGATGGTAGGTGCGCGTGCTTCCACCTGGATACACGGGCATGGTGTCGAAACATTCTTTCGTTCCAACGAACGTATTCCAAGGCAAGCGAAAAAAAACGGGGCGCCCGCCGGTGGCAGAGCCCATGGGCGGAGCAGCGGATTTCACCAGATCGGGGTCTGGATCGCCATTTTGCAGAAGTTTCTCGGCCAACAAATCGGGACCGGACATTCCGATGTCTCTTAGGCTGAGGCCCAGATAGGGAGGATCGGCTTCGGCGAAGGTGGCTTCAGCATTCTTTGGCAGGACTCTGCTGTTTCCATTCGATGCGATGAACGTGATTGCACCATCGCGCGTGCGAAGATCTTCAAAAACCCTCCAGGCGATCGATTCGATCTTGAATTCGCAGACTTGCGTGTGGCCTTCGACGTCGGGCGCGCCTAGATGCGACGGCGTTGCAGGAGCGATCATAGGGGGAGCGTCTTCTGCGTGCTCCGCGGCCGCGGCAGTCTTGGGAAAGTAGCGAGCTGCGGCGGTCGTGATGGCCAAGTTTTTCAGGAAATTTCGACGGTCCATGGCGCATTCCCCGGCGGATGCCTCAGTGGCTGGGCTGAGGTGCCGATTTGATTTTTTTGCTTCTGGCGGGGGAGTTGTATCACAATCCAGGGCGCGCCGGTAAACGTTTTCCCGGTTTTGGCTGAAAATGGCTGGCCTGCGATAAGGGAAGTGAGAGTGACGAGCCGTACCTATCGATTCGCGAACGGAATTTTGCTGGGCTTGCTCGCTGTGGAGCTGGGCTTCGCGCTGCACCGCCACGCGGCGGCGCAAGGGCGCGGAGCTCGGGAAGTTGCCACGCCGGGTCCGATGCTCGCGCAGGGAACCGTCGATTTCAATACGCCCGATTTTGACCTGAGCCTGGTGCGTTCATCGCAGACAGTGGCTGCGCTCAAGCCCAAGGGCGCGGATGGCTTTGACTTTACACCAGGGGACTTGCTCGTCGAGCGCTCGAAGAATGGCTACTACCATGTCGGCGACGTTGACTTTCGTTTGCGCGCGGGAACTTCGGGCGATTGGAAGAGTTATTCGACGGCTGTTTCGCGCACGCCTGTTACCGCTCTGCCTTCCTCTCGCGAGATTTTAGCGGCGGCTGATCTCGCTCCAACGCTTCCCGCCGATTTTCCATTGGAGGTTACGCGCATCTGGGCCCTGGAAGACGGCAAACTTGTGCTGCGATTTACATTAAAAAATAAGACGGCGCAGGTGGTGCAAATCGGCGCGCTCGGCATTCCCATGATTTTCAACAACGTGCTGAACGACCGTTCGCTCGAAGAAGCGCACGCGAAGTGTTCTTTTTACGATCCGTACATCGGAGACGACGCTGGTTATTTGCAGGTGACCAGACTGAACGGGCACGGACCGGCGCTGTTGGTGGTGCCTGACGGCAAAACTCCGTTTGAGGCTTACAAACCGATCCTGGACGAACGCAACGCCGATGGAAGCGTCTCAATCTTCAACGATCCAACGCCGCGCGGCGTGACCTTTGAAGGATTCTACGACTGGATGGTCCACAGCGAAGCCTATGCCGAAAAGGAATGGAAAAATGCCCAGCCGTGGAATCCGCCGAGCATGCTGAGCCTCGCTCCGGGTCAGTCGAAGAGTTACGGAGTCAAATTCCTCCTCGCGGATTCCGTCCGGGACATCGAGAAGACGCTTTCAGCGAATGCACGGCCGGTCGCGGTCGGCATTCCGGGTTACGTCCTACCGATGGATATTGACGCGCGCTTGTTCGTGAAATATCCGAAGTCCATCCGGTCAATGTCGGTCGATCCTGCCGGGGCGGTGACGATTCATAAAGATTCGCCCCTTGCAGGCGGCTGGCAGGACTTCACGCTGAAGGGGCACAAGTGGGGCCGTTCGCGGCTGACGGTCGCGTATCAAGATGGTTTGGTTCAAACGATCAACTATTTTGTGATTAAGCCGGAATCGCAAGTAGTGTCCGATCTGGGCCATTTCTTGATGACAATACAGTGGTTTGTTGACCCGAACGATCCGTTTCATCGCAGTCCGTCGGTGATGACTTACGACAGAGAAGCGAATGCCATCGTGACGCAAGACAGCCGCGTTTGGATTGCAGGGTTGAGCGACGAAGGCGGCGCCGGTTCGTGGCTCGCTGCGATTATGAAAGAATTTGGGCAGCCGGAAAAAGAAGAGCTCGACAAATATCAGCAGTTTGTTGACGGCGTTTTGTGGGGCGGGATTCAGTACAAGAATGGGCCCTACCGTTATGGCGTGAGGAAAAGCGTCTTCTATTATCAGCCCGGCGAAGTGCGAGGAAGTTATTACCGGAACGACTTCGATTGGAGCAGCTGGACAAGCTGGACGAGGAAGGAATCCGAAGCGGTCGACCGCTCATTCAATTATCCGCATGTTGCCACCGCGTACTGGGTGCTGTATCGCCTGGCTCGTTATCATCAGGGACTGGTCACGAACCATCCCTGGCAGTGGTATCTGATGCACGCATACCGGACGTCCATGGCGATGACCGAGTTTGCTCCGGGCTTGGCGCACTTCGGCCAGATGGAAGGCGACATCTTCCTGAAGATTTTGCAGGATCTCAGGAAGGAAGGCATGACCGGAGAGGCAGATAACTTGGAAGCGGTGATGCGCCAGCGCGCCGACAGATGGAAGCAGGAAGCCTATCCGTTCGGCAGCGAAATGCCGTGGGATTCGACCGGGCAGGAAGAAGTTTACGCCTGGATGAAATATTTTGGCTACCAAGACAAGGCTAATGTGACGCTGGATGCGATTCTCGGCTACGATCCGACGATACCGAGCTGGGGATATAACGGCAGTGCCCGCCGCTACTGGGACTTCATTTACGCCGGCAAAATCCAGCGGCTCGAGCGCCAGCTTCACCATTATGGCTCGGGCATCAACGCCATCCCGTTGCTGGCTGAATATCGCGAGCATCCAGATGATTTTTATCTGCTCCGGGTCGGGTACGGAGGGACGATGGGCGCGCTCACGGACATCGATCAGGGCGGATTTGCCTCCGTCGCGTTCCACGCGTTTCCCGACATGTTGAGGTCCGATCCCTATTCCGGCGACTACGGTCCGAATTTCTTCGGCCACGCCTTCGACACGGCTACTTATATTGTGGATCACCCTGAATTCGGCTGGCTGGCCTTCGGTGGTAACGTCAAGTCGGAGGGTGACAAGGTTAGCGCGACTCCGCTCGATTCCTTTCGCCGGTGCGTGTACATCGCTCCGGTAGGACTTTGGCTGACGTTGGACGCGGGCGAATTCGATAGTGTGGAGCTAAATTCCAAGACGGGTGCGGTGCGAGTAGGACTTACTGCAGCCACAAACTTTACGCCGACGGCGTTTCTACGCGTCGAACAGCCAGCGAACATTCAAGGCGTGGGATCGTATCGTCCCGTCGAGTCATTTGAACTCGTGCGTGAGGCTTATGCCGTGCCTCTGCACAAGGATACGACTTGGATCGAACTCGCCGCGAATCGCTAGGCACGGACCAACAGCAGAGGATAACCGCCGAATGAGCAAACGATACGGCCGCCGGGAAATTTTGAAGGGAATGAGCGCGGCTTGCGCGGCCTACCTATTGCCGGGTCAAGAAGGATCGTCCGCGGAGAGTCTGCGTGTGGCCGGACAAGAAGTCGAGATTCAGGTTGGTACGGTTAGCGCGCACACGTTCCGGTTGAGCATAGTTCCTCTTAGGGAGGGCCATGCGATGGCGATTCCCACGGACGGCTCTCTCGTTCGCACTTCGTGGGGCGAGCCAGTCGCGAAGCTGCGCGGAGCGGTGCACGCGCAGAATACAAAATGCGGCGACACAATTATTGGAATTACTGCTAATCCTTTGACTTTCGTGATCACCACGTCGACTGGCAAAGTTCAACAAATCAGAGTGGACGGAGACACTGGTGTCGTTTCATTCGAGACGGGGGACGCGCCGCTGCTGGCCTTGGGCGAAGGTGGTCCGCAGTTCGACCGGCGCGGATCGTTTGACGCCATGCGCAGCGGTCAGGGCGGCTACGAACTTGCGACACACGGCGGCCGCGTGCCGATTCCGTGGCTGATCGGCACTGCCGGTTGGGCGATGTTTATCCACCAACCGTTTGGCACGTTCGATTTTTCGGGGCCCGAAAGCAAGTTCCAGCCTAAAGATCTGGACAGCGTGCTTCCGCTCGACATTTTTTTCGTCGCTGCTCGCGAGCCAGCAACGATCATGGCGGAATACGCGCGCCTCACCGGCCACGCGGAGATGCCACCGCTGTGGAGTTTGGGCTATCAGCAATCCCATCGCACGCTCGCCAGCCGGGAAGAAATTCTCGATGAGGCGAAAACGTTTCGCGAGAAGAAGCTGCCATGCGACGCGCTGATTTATCTGGGCACTGGTTTCTGCCCATCGGGATGGAACACGGAGAATGGTTCATTTGCGTGGAATTCGCGGGTGTTTCCCGATCCCGAGGAAATTCTCGACCAGTTGCATCAGGACGCCTTTCGCGCTGTGCTGCACGCCGTGATTCTCACGCGAAAGCTTCGCGGGGCAGTGCATGATCCGTGCTCCCTGACGCGATTCGACGAGGAAGAAGCGAGTTGCTATTGGGATGCGCACCGCAAGGACTTCGCGATGGGCGTGGATGGGTGGTGGCCGGATGAAGGCGATCCGCTCGACATCGCTTCGCGTTTGACGCGCAACCGGATGTATTGGGAGGGGCCGCAAATCGACCGGCCCAACGAGCGTCCGTATGCGCTTCATCGCAACGGCTACGCGGGCATGCAGAGGTACGCGTCGTTCTTGTGGTCGGGGGATGTGTATTCGACGTGGGAAACGCTGAAGACTCACATACCAAACGCGATTAACACGGCGCTTTCCGGCATTCCGTACTGGGGTACGGATATCGGCGGCTTTGTGCCGACAAAGGAATTCACCGCCGAACTCTACTTGCGATGGTTTCAATTCGGTGCGTTCTGCACGCTGTTTCGTTGCCACGGGCGCACATGGAAGCTGCGTGTGCCGTGGGGCTGGAATACTGGCGATCCCGGGCCGATCGAGATCAGCAACTATGGCGGCGCGGCGATTCCCGACGCGAGCCAGCTCCACAATGCGCAGGTCGAGCCGATTTGCCGGAAGTATCTGGAACTTCGTTACAAGATGCTGCCGTATCTGTACAGCGCCGTTCGCGAATGCGCCATGACCGGCATGCCCATCATGCGAGCGTTGTGGCTTCACTATCCTGACGATCCTGCGGCCGTTGCGCGCGATGATGAGTATTTGTGGGGACGAGACATTCTGGTTGCGCCGGTATGCGAAAAGGGAGCGGCTTCGCGCCGTGTCTATCTTCCGCACGGCGACTGGTACGATTTCTGGACCGGGGAGCGCAGCGAGGGAGGCCGCGAAACCAGCCGCGATGTTGATCTGGAGACGTTGCCGCTTTTCGTTCGGGCGGGAGCGATTCTGCCGCTGGGTCCGGTGAAGCAACACACCGGCGAGAAAGTGGGTGGATCGTTATCGGTGACGGTTTATCCCGGGGCCGATGGTTCGTTCTTGTTGTACGAAGATGACGGGAAGTCATTCGATTACCGCAAAGGCGAGTGGATGGGCATTCAGATGGCGTGGAATGACTCACAACGCGCGCTGCGGTTGGGCCTTGCGCCCGGCTCGCGGATGCTGGCGCCGTTGCGGCGAAATGTTGAGGTCAAGGTTGACCAGGCGACGCGGTCGATCGTTTTTGAAGGCCGCCCCATGGAAGTGTCAATGTAAGGTTGTACTTGAGTTTATGCTGGGGAGCGAGCGAGGGACGCTATAATTCCGTCATGCAACGATCAGGTTTGACGATGAAAAGTTCGCTACGCATCGGATTCAGTGTGCTGCAGGTTGCTGCGTTGGGCGTTTTTTCGGCGGCAACCGGTGTGCAGGTTTCCAAGAAGGCTCCCGTGTCCGACCTGTCGGCATCCGCTCACAAGGGAATTCAGCTCGCGTCAGAGGGACATTGCAACGAAGCGCTGCCGCTGTTGAGGAAGAGCGTGGCGCATATCGCGGAAAAACAGCTGATGTACGATGCGGCCATGGCCATGGCGCAATGCGGAATGAGCGCCGACCAGGAAGAGGCAGCGGTCGACGCGTTGGTGTTGCTGCGCCGCGAATTTCCGCACGATCCGAGGGTCCTCTATACCGCAACTCATTTTTATTCCGAGCTGGCCATGCGCGCAGCTCACGAGCTTGTCGCGACCGCTCCCCATTCGGCGGAGATGCAGGAACTGAACGCGGAGGCGCTTGAGTCACAAGGGAAGTTGGAGGAAGCGGCAAAAGCGTATCGCCAGATTCTGGAGCAATACCCCGAGCAGCCCGGCATCCATTACCGGCTCGGCCGAATTATTCTGACGGAGCCGCAAACGGAGAGCTCTGTCGATGACGCCAGGAAGGAATTCGAAGCGGAGCTGAAGATCGATCCGACTGCGGCCTCCGCGGAGTTTATGTTGGGGGATCTCGCCAGGCAGGCGCAGCATTGGGACGACGCGATCGAGCATTTTGGCCAGGCAGCGAAGCTGGACGCGGGATTCTCGGAAGCTTTTCTCGGGCTCGGTTTGTCCCTCAACGCTGACGGGAAGCATGCCGAGGCCGTCGCGCCGCTTGAGAAATACGTGAAGATGGAGGCCGCGGATCCCGCGGGTCACTATCAACTTGCGATCGCCTATGCGCGCACGGGGCGGATGCAAGACGCCAACCGCGAGATTGCTCTGCAACATGAAGCCGAAAAGAAGGCGCAATCTGCGCCGCGGGATCCCGGATCACAATACTGAGTGGCACGATGTTGACCGCTGGACTGAAGTTAGCCGCCGCGCTTATTGCCAGGTTCCCTCGCCTTCGACGATCGTGATGTAGCGATCGATGGGAAGGCCGGTGAAGCGCTCGGTGGCGCCTCCAGGCGGAGGCCACTTCACCTCGAGCAAATCAATCTTGGTGCGCTTTCCGATCCCCAAGACCATTCGCGGATCGTGCGAGGAAAGATAACTGCCACCTCCGACCTTGAAGCGGTGCCTTTTCAGGTCGCCGGCTTGATAAGTGATCGTGGCGCCGATTGCATCAACGTTTGCCCTTTTGCCGATCAGCCGAACGCCCAGCCAATGGTTTTGCCGACCGGCATTATTTCGCAGCAAAATCGGCGCAGCATCATTCACCGCGACGAGGACATCCACGGAGCCGTCGTTATCGAAATCGCCCAGGGCCATCCCGCGCCCGGCAATGGGTTGCGCAAATATCGGACCGCTCGAGGCGCTGATATTGCGGAAATCGTGTCCCGTGTTGCGGAAGAGAAGCATCGGCTCACGATATGTTACGCCCTGCATGTGATTCTCGACCGCTATGTCAGGGTGGCCGTTGCACAGGAGAAGATCGAGTTCGCCGTCGTTGTCGTAGTCAAAGAATTTCGCGCCCCAGCCGCTCATCATTTTGGTAGTGAGTCCTATCGCGTCGGACAGGGCAACGTCGGTGAACGTTTCATCCTTATTGTTGTGGTACAGCGAAAACATTTCGTGGTCGACATTGGACACAAAAAGGTCAATCCATCCATCCTGATCGTAATCGGCGGCGTCCACACCCATGCCTGACCGCGCGCGGCCAAATGAGTTGTAGCCAACGCCGGAAAGCAAACCAATATCGGAAAACTTGCCTTTGCCGTCGTTGAGAAACAGAGAATTCGCGACAGTGTCGTTCGATACGAAAAGGTCCATCAGACCATCGTTGTTGACGTCGCATGCAACCACCCCCCAAGCCTTGGCGGGTGATTCCGCGATGTCAGACTCCTTGCTCACATCCGTGAAAGTGCCGTCGCCGTTATTGTGGTAGAGCCAGGACTGCATGGGTTCGTAGGCATCCGGTTTGCAGTACCAGCGCTCGCCGGTCAGAGTGTTTCCGCAGAATTTATTCTTCGCCTTATCCCAGTCAGCGAACTGGCAGACGAACAAGTCCAAATGTCCATCGTTGTCGTAGTCGAACCAAACGGCGCTGGTAGCCCATCCCGGCGCAGCGAGCCCTGCTTTTTCCGTCACATCGGTAAAGGTGCCGTCGCCGTTGTTGCGGTAGAGAATGCTGCGCGGATACTGGGTGACATAAATATCCGGCAGGCCGTTGCGATCGTAGTCGCCCACGGCCACGCCCATGCCGTAGGCGTTTCCGGTGATTCCTGCTTTTTCGGTGACGTCGGTGAAAGTGCCGTCACGGTTATTGCGATAGAGAGCGTTTCGCAGCGGCCGGGGAGGGGTATAGAAATCGCACTTTCCGCTGTTCACCAGGTAGATGTCCATCCACCCATCATTGTCGTAGTCGAGGAAGGCACAGCCGGCGCCGAGAGTTTCTGGTTCATACATTTGTGGAGAGATTCCGGCGACGTGAACCCAGGAAATTCCGCTTACCGAATTGGGGATTACCTCAAAGGTTGGCGCGGTATTCGCAGACGGAAACGCCGCGAGAGCGCGACCGAGATTCCCTCCGCCGCACGCGCCCGCGAGGCCCGACCAACCTAACATCCGGAGCAAGCGCCGCCGCGAAAATGCGCCGGTTCGATCCGTCGTTCTCTGGGACACTCCCGCTCCGCTTTCGGTCCAGTACGGCAACTTCCCAATCCCGCCTTCCAAGGTCAACGGACGCCGACGGCTGATGTGGCGCGCCTGAAAAGGAAACGTTTTCCTGTTACATTGAGCAGGGAAAGAATACCAACAATTTGGTGGCTGGCCCAACTGACGGAGGAAGAATTTTGACGCCGCCGATTCGCGGATGTAAGGCTTGCGGCCGTTTAGGTCTTATGGGCGAGACTTCTTTGTGAAAACGTTCTCTGGAATCTCCAGGAGAGAGCTGTTGAAGTCGATGGGCTTGATGCTGGCCGTCTCTCCTTTATCCCGACTGGGCGCACACAGGGCTCCGGCCGTCAAGTTCGTCGATGTTGCGCGGTCGGCGGGAATTCGCTTCCTCCATGACAACGCAGCGTCTTCCGAGAAATATCTGATCGAGACCATGGGTTCCGGATGCGGGTGGATCGACTACGACCAGGACGGATTACTCGACTTATATCTTGTGAACGGCGCGGCGACGCGAATTTACACTCCGGCGTACGCTTTGCGCAGCGCTCTTTACCACAACAACGGAGATGGAACGTTTACCGACGTGACGGATAAGGCTGGCGTCGGAGCGGGAGGTTTGTTTGGCATGGGCGTGGCCGTAGGGGACTACGACAACGACGGATTTCCGGATTTGCTGGTTCTCGGCTATGGGAAATGCGTTCTTTACCACAACAACGGAAATGGAACGTTCAGTGATGTCACCGCACGCGCTGGTGTTGCGAACGCTGGCCGATGGGCGTCCAGCGCAGCATGGTTTGATTATGACAACGACGGCCGGCTGGATCTGGTGATCGCGAACTACATTGACTGGTCGCCGGAACGCAATTTCTGGTGCGGCGAGCACGGTCCCGGCATGCGCAGCTACTGCCATCCCGATGATTACAACGGCCAGCCCCCAACGCTCTACCATAACAATGGCGACGGAACCTTTGTGGATGTCAGTAAGAAATCCGGCTTGGGATTGAAACCAGGCAATGGCCTTGGCGTCGTCACATTCGATTACGACGACGACGGTTGGCAAGACGTTTTCATTGCCAACGATTCGATGGCTAATTTTCTGTTCCATAACAATAGGGATGGAACATTTCGCGAAGTAGGATACGTCGCGGGCGTCGCTGTCAGCGCCGACGGCCTTCCGGAAGCGGGCATGGGAACTGATGCGGCGGACACCACAGGCAACGGGCGAATGGACCTCATGGTCACGCATTTGGATTCCCAGCTGGCGCGTCTCTATCGCAACATGGGGGACGGAACCTTCGACGACGCCACGCTGCGATCTCAACTTGGTTATACGACGTTCCACATGAGCGGGTTTGGCGCGCGGTTTATGGACTACGACAACGACGGCGCACGCGACATCTTCATGGCGAATGGCCATGTTCTCGATAACATCGAGCGGTACAACTCTTCCGTTCACTATGCCGAGCCGAAACTGATGTTTCGGAATCTGGGCAAAGGCATATTCGAGAATGTCAGCGACCATCTTGGGGTGGATTTTCTTGTGCCACGTGTGAGCCGGGGTGCCGCGATCGGCGATTTTGATAATGACGGCGATCTGGACATTCTGGTGAACAATAACGGCCAAACGCCACAATTGCTTCGCAACGATGGCGGGAATGCCAATCATTGGCTCCAGATTTTTCTGATCGGAACGAAATCGAACCGTGATGGCGTAGGCGCGCGGATCAAACTGGTGGCAGACGACCTGGTTCTCTACGACCAAAAAAAAGGCGGGATGAGTTATCAGTCGGCGCAGGATCCGCGGTTCCATTTTGGGCTAGGACATCGCCAGGTTGTGGATTCATTGCAGATTGCTTGGCCGAGCGGCAGTGCCACAACACTTCAGAATGTCAACGCTGATCAAGTCGTCACAATCAAAGAAGGGCAGGGACTGGTGGAACGGCCGTTTCCGCGCGTTCCTTCGCGCGGATGAACAGAAGGTGGTCCGACAATTTGAATCTGGCGGGCTACGCGGCTATTGAGAAGGGTTCCGGATGGTTCGTCCCGATGCGATGTAACTTGGCTTGCTGGGTGAATCGGTCTTGTATTTTTCCGCTTGTTGCTGATTCAATTTTGAGAGGATCGCCAGTACCTGTTGCGCTTGGTCAGAACGCCCTAGGCGACGATAGGCGATTGCCAGATGTGAATAAGCGGCAGGGTTTTGTGGCGCAAGTTGCCGTGCGCTTTCGAGGTGCGCGACGGCGTCGTCAAGGCGCCCGCCTGCAAGGTAGAGCTCGCCAAGCGCGAGCTGTGAAGCCGCGTAATTGGGACGTTCCGCGACTGATTTCTCCAGAGCTTGTTGTGCCTCTACGAATACGCGTTCATCCGGAGTGGCGCCGGAACGAATGACCGCATCCCCGAAGATCGTCAGCAGAATGTAGTTTTCATGGCCCGCTCGAATTCCCTTGTGTGTAATCTCTATCGCGCCTGGGAGGTTTCCCTCAAGAAGGTCATTTTGGCCGAGGGCCATGTAGGAAATATCGGTTTCGGGAGCAAGTTTGGCAGCCATTTCGTAATCAGATTTTGCCAAGTCAGGCTGGTCCTGAAAGGTAAGGAAGACACCGCGGTCGTAATGCAAGCGCGCGGAACGCGGCAGATGCCGCAGCCCTATATTTAAGATCTCGGTGCCAAGATCGTACGATTCGCGATCCATGCAGGCGTCGGCCACCAATAGATAGAGTTTTTCGTCCTGCGGGGTTTGCTGGACGGCCTGCTGAAATGCGGCGAGTGCCCTTTGTGGCTGAGCCACGCCAATATAGGCTTGGGCCAATAAGTTATTCACGTCTGCAGTTGCGTGGCCTCCATTCGTCAGAGAAGCGAGAACGTCAACTGCATCTTCGTATTGGTTTGTCGCCACATAGCAGAGAGCCAGGTCAAAATTGGCAGCGTATTCGTCGGCGACTCTGCCACGTGCGGCCAAGAGGTGTGGAATCGCGCTGCTGAACTCGCCCTTGTGAGTCAGTGCAATTCCGGTCACAAGCTCTGATTCCGCTTGAGCATCCAGGGCTGACTGGGTCAACGAATCGACGCTACCGAGACCGTCCCTCACATCGGCAGGCGCTCGGGTACACATCCAGAATAGGCAGAGTAGCAGAGAGAAGCTTCCCAACCTGCGGAAAACAAGAGATGTGCTTTGCTTTGCTGGACACATGGTTTTAAGGGGCCTGTAACAAAGCCCAGCGCCATCAATCTCTCAGACGTTATCACAGCAACGGGGCGCGGGAGACGGAATTCTACGATCCGAGTGTACTCCGCGGATGCGCGGCATCGATGTAAACGTTTACCATTTTGAAGAAGGTCCTAAGGTTTTTCCTGGTGGTGTTGATTTTATCCGGCGGCTCAAGCCACGCAGTTTGAGGTCGGGGGCAGATTTTTCAGATTTGGCTTGACAACGACTATGAATGGATTATAAAAATCGGTCATCTTCGAGGGGCCTGTGTCAGTGAGGTGGGCAGTTTGAGTAAACGTTTACTTTCAACTTCGAGACAACGTCGGCTTGGTCGGGCGACGCCCACAGCGGTTTTGCCCCTCTCTCTTCGTGGTGCGGAGTTTTCATTGACGGTTTTCGCAAGTCAATCTCAACGCTTTTGTCAAAGGTTTCAATGGGGCAGCGGATTTTCGGGGAAGACTGGGTGATTTTGTGTCAGCAGGCATTGAAATTGTGGCGTGCGCACACAAAGTTTGGGCGTGACTAAGGAGGAGTATATGTCGCGAAGTTTCTCTCGCGCTCTCATCAGCACCACGGCGATTTGCTTGGTGGCATTCTTCGCGCTGACGGCTGTGCCCGTTTGGGGGCAAGGCGGCACTACGGGAGAGGTGAAAATTACAGTGCTGGACCCGAGCGGCGCTTCCGTTGGGGGCGCCAGTTTGTCACTGAAGAATCTGGATACGAATAGTGTCCTCACCGGCACATCGGAAACCGGCGGGTCGTACACATTTGCCAGCGTTCCGTTCGGCACCTATGAGCTCTCAATTGGGAGGGCGGGATTTGAGACGAACGTCTTAAGCTCCGTGATCGTCCAGGCGGGACGCGTGACCGACATCAAGGTCTCTCTGAAGATTGGCGCGGCGACTGAGCAGGTGGTGGTGACAGCCAGCGCGACTCCCTTGCTGCAGACTTCATCGAACGAGATCGCCACGACGATCGACATGAAGCAGATCAATGACCTGCCCGTTGCTGGCCGCGACGTTAGCCAACTGGTGTTTTTGACGCCCGGCTTTTCAGGCACTGCGGGCTACGGCACGTGGAACGGCCTTCCGCTGATCGCCCAAAGTAACTCCGTGGATGGCATAGTTTCCAACTCAGACCGCATGAAATTCGGAGGAAATGCCACTCCAGCTATGCAAGCACGCCTGGAGGATATTCAGGAAATGACCATCCAGACCAGCCAGACGAGCCTCAATCAGGGATTTGGAGAGGCGTCCATGGGTACGAGCTACCTCACAAAGGGTGGCACAAACTCGTATCACGGGCAGGTTTACGAGGACTTCCGAAATACTGCGCTGGACGCCAACAGTTGGTACAACAACGCAGTTGGCCTGCCAAGGAATGCCCTCATTCTCAACCAATTCGGCGGCGCCGTTGGCGGGCCGGTCCGGAAGAATAAGCTCTTCTTCTTCGGCTCTTTCTCGACGTCGAGGCAGCCGGGTGGCTTTACGCAGACTCAGTCGTTTCTTTCGCCGACGGCACAAACGGGGGTTTACACCGTTTGGCAGACCCAGCCGTCGGGCTCACCGTTTACCGTGGGACAGCAAATCAACCTGTTTTCTGCTGTGGCGGCTCCCAATGGGCTTCCGGCAGCGATAAATAATCCAGCCGCTCCGCCGGCGTGTGCTTCCGGTGAGAGTCCGTGTCCGAACAATACCTACGCGAACATCGCGTCCGAGATAGCATTGATAAACAAGGACCTGACGGCCACAAATGCCAACATTTCAGCGGGGGCGAATGGCGATCCGAATCTTGAAACTGTGAACTGGTTCGTACCCGCCCCGGACACTTACTACTTTCCGGCGATGCGTCTGGACTACAACGCCACGCAGAGCTTCCACATAAACTTCGCGTTCGAAGAAACAAGAGAAACTCATCAAGGCAATGCAGCGCCCTACTATCCGGGGCCGGACTTCGCCAATCAGTCGGCCAGTTTCGCCCAGAAGAATTACACCAGTTCGTTGGGGCTAAGCTGGACCATTTCGCCTAGCTTGGTGAACGAGTTTCGCGCCGGCTATTTGTATACTTGGCTCAGCTACGATGCCGGCGCACAGCCGGTTTGGGACAACGAGCCCGCGGTAAACTGGGCCACAATGAATGGAATCACCCCGAATTCGGGCCAACAGTTCAATCTGGGCACGGGACAATATTATCCGACTATCAGTGGGACGGATACGTTGACGTGGTTGCACGGCTCGCATACGTGGTCCTTCGGTTTTGACTATGCGCGCGAGCAGGACCACTACTACAACGCGCCAGACGGAATCCCCGCCATAGGCTTGGGGCTTGTGAACGGAGATCCGGCCTATACGGATTTCCAAAACTATTTCGCGGCGGGGGACACCAATGACCGGTCCGAGGCTGAGGCTCTCTATGCGACCCTCGTGGGCAGAATTTCCAGCATCGGACCAACGGGTAGTGGCTTTCCGTACAATCCAGCGACCGGCGAATACGCAGATACGCCGGGTTACGCGGTAAATCTCGACGAATTGCAGAGGTCGTGGGGCCTCTTTGCTCATGACTCTTACAAGTTTAAGCCGACCCTAACGCTCAATTATGGTTTGCGCTGGGATTTCATCGGTGACGATCACGATTTGGCTCATCAGTATCTAGGCACGCCGCTGGCAGACTTCTTTGGACCGTCCGGCGTAAACAATCTTTTCAATCCTGGCGTCGAGATTGGTACAAGCGATCCGGCCTATGTGGCGCAGCCCCACCAGTACGGATCGTGGGACGTCACCCCGCAGCCGACCATCGGTGTCGCGTGGAACCCCGATTACACGGAGGGGATTTTGGGCAAGGTCTTCGGCGGAGGAGGAAAGACTGTGGTGCGCGCGGGCTTTGACCTGAAGCGCTTCACCGAACCGAACCAGTATTTTTGGAACTTCGGAACCAATCATGGGATCGGTTACTACCAATATTTTTCGCTTCAGCCTGCCAACGGTGGAGGAACCGGGACGTTCACTCCGGGAAGCTTGGCGCTGGGCACGGAATTTGGTCCCGATACCTCTATCGGGTACAACGAAGCCCCGCCGTTTTATTCAAGCGTGGTTCCGCAGAGCGAACTGGCTTGGAACTATTACTGGGGAGAGGCCGGCTTCGACCCGAATATCAAGCAGCCGTACGTCCAAGAATGGAAC
>JBAPRL010000093.1:0-76851 GCA_049281095.1 Candidatus Acidiferrales bacterium | reverse complement strand
GGTTTCCCTCTCGGCGCGACGACCACAGACGCGAAGGTGTTCGAAGCGCAAGAAGCGATCCAGCACGGCGCGCACGAAATCGACATGGTGATGAATGCGGGCTTGCTGAAATCCGGCGATGGCGATGCCCTGGAAGACGACATTCGCCGCGTCGCCGACGCTTGCCATCGCGGCAAGGCCATCTGCAAAGTCATTTTGGAAAATTGCCTCCTGACGAACGAAGAAAAAGTCCGCGCCTGCAAAATCGCGGTGCGCGCGGGCGCCGATTACGTGAAAACTTCGACCGGCTTCGGCGCGGGAGGTGCTACGGTTGAGGACGTGGCGTTGATGCGCGCGACGGTGGGGCCAACGATGGGAGTGAAGGCTTCGGGCGGCATCCGCACGTACGAGGATTTGATGAAAATGGTTGCCGCGGGAGCGACGCGCATCGGAACCAGCGCGGGCGTGAGAATCGTCGAGCAGGCGCGCGCGGCGATGCGCTAAGCAAAACTCAAAAAACCGAAACATGGAAAGTTGCTCTTCGCTGCTCGCCGCAAACGTTCATTCCTCGAATCGCTTCAGACGGCCAGTCCAAGAGGAGCCGCGACTATGATAAAGGCATTAAGTTGCCGCTCACGCGCGAATGGAGGCGTGGCATGAACACGCTGTGCCAAGACGTAAGGTACGGCTTGCGGATGCTGCGGAAGTCACCGGGATTCACGGCGGTGGCGGTGCTGACGCTGGCGCTGGGCATCGGCGCGAACACGGCGATATTCAGCGTGGTGCAGGGCGTCCTGCTTGCTTCGCTGCCTTATCGGCATCCGGAACGATTGGTCATGGTGCTCGAAAGCAACGAGCGATTTCCAGAAGACGCGATCTCGTATCCGAACTTTCTGGACTGGCAGCGCACGGCGCATTCATTCGCGCAAATGGCGGCGCTCATGGGAGGACAGGGATTTGATCTGACCGCTCCGGGAGCGCCCGAACACTTGGACGGCCAGAGAGTTTCCGCAGGCTTCTTCAACACGATGGGCGCAACGCTTGCGCTCGGTCGAGAGTTTTCCGCGGAAGAAGACCGGCACGGCGGGCCGCCGGTGGCCATCATCAGCAATCGCTTGTGGAGAGAGCGCTACGCGGGAAGCCCGCAGGTTCTCGGAAAATCGGTGACTCTGGACGGAGTCGCGTGCACGATTGTTGGAGTCGCGCCGCCAGGATTCCGCCCGCTTATCCAGCACGAAGACGTGTACACGCCGCTGGGGCAGGAGGATCCGCTGATCCTCGACGCGCGCGGAAGCCACGACGACATCATCGCCATCGCTCGCTTGAATGCCGGCGCGCATATCGTGCAAGCGCAGGCGGAGATGAACGCGATTCAGAGTCATTTGGACGAGCTTTACCCCGATGCGGACCGCGGCACAGGCGCAACTGTGCGGCCGTTCCAGCAGGTTCTCGTAGACCGCGTAAGTGGCACGCTGTTGCTGCTCCTGAGCGCGGTGGGGTTGGTGTTGCTCATCGCGTGCGCCAACGTAGCTAATTTGTTGCTGGCGCGCTCCGCGGCGCGCTCGCGCGAGTTTGCGATTCGGCTGGCGCTTGGCGCGGGCCGCGCGCGAATCGTGCGGCAACTGGTCACCGAGAGTGTTTTGCTTTCGCTCGCAGGAGGAACTTTAGGCTTACTGCTTGCGAAATGGTGCGACGGCCTTGTGCTCGCGGCGATGCCGGGAAGCATGCCGCGCATGCAAAACATTGGGCTCAACGCTTACGTTCTTTTATTTACGCTTGGAGTTTCTGTGATAGTCGGAATTGTCTTTGGCCTCGTACCTGCCTTCAAGAGCGCAAAGACGGATTTGCAGACGTCGCTGAAGGAGGGAGGCCGCGGGTCCACGAGCGCGCGGCATCGGATGCAGGATGCACTCGTGATTGTGCAGATGGGCTTGACGCTACTGTTGCTCATGGGCGCGGCGCTGCTGTTTCGTACGATCGATCGCTTGTGGCAGACCAGTCCGGGTTTCGACACGCGGAACGTGATGGCTTTCAAGGTCGGGCTATCGCCTTCGGCCAAGAAAACTGGAGCGGGTGTGCGAGCGGGGTTCGAGCAATTGCTCGAACGCATACGCGGAATTCCCGGGGTGCAGGCTGCCGACTTCACGATGATCGTTCCGCTCACTGGCGAAGACAACGACGCGCCCTTCTGGATCAATTCGCAAAAGCCTCCGGTTGTTCAGAACGCGCCGCGAATGCTGGTGTTCAACACGGGGCCCGATTATTTGCGGACTATGGGCATACCGTTGCTGAGCGGTCGATTTTTCAGCGCCGAGGACACGACAAGATCTCCGTGCGTGGGTGTGATCGATAGCGATTTTGCAGAGATGTATTTCAAGGGAAAGAATCCTATCGGGCAGACGCTCACCTATGGCTGGAATCCGCCGTGGGGACCGTGTCCGATTGTTGGCGTTGTCGGCCACGTCAAGCATTTTGGATTGGACGAGCCTGCGGGATACACGCGCACCGAGAGCTACTATCCGCTTTATCAGGTGCCCGACAAGTGGTGGCTGGTAGGCTATGCAGACATCAAGCTTGTCGCGCGGACGACGGTCGATGCCGCCACGGTCATGCCTGCGATCAAGAATGTGGTTTATGGAGCGGGAAGCGACCAGACGATTTACGACGTGGAAACGATGGAGGAGATTGCTTCGGAGTCCATGTCTTCGCAGCGCTTCCCGATGATGCTTCTGGGAGCGTTTGCGGTTTTGGCACTGGTGCTCGCATCGATCGGAATTTATGGAGTGATTTCGTATTCGGTGACGCTGCGCATACACGAGATCGGAGTTCGCATGGCGCTGGGCGCGGAGAAGCACAGGATTTTTCGCATGGTCATCGGGCAAGGGCTGCGGCTGGCGCTGGCGGGAATGATTCTCGGCGCAGCGGCGGCGATAACTCTTGGGCGAATGCTGCCGAGCTTCTCGCATCTGCTTTATGGCGTGCGCGCGAGCGATCCGGTGACGCTTCTTGCTGTCTCGCTTGTCTTGGCTATTGTGGCCGTGCTCGCCTGCTATGTTCCGGCGCGGCGAGCGATGAAGATTGAGCCGATGGAAGCGCTGAGGTACGAGTGAGAGAGCAGTGGAAGTGGATGGGTGGCCATTTCTGGAGAGATGCGGTCTGGCGAGCGAGTCGGAAGTGGGAGACAACTTCGTAGCGAAGACCGCGGCGAGATCCTTCGCTGCGCGAAAGGCGCTTCGCCCACCACTGGCGGGCAGGCTCAGGATGACAATATAACAATGGACCGACGAACATTCTTGAAGAGATCTGGGTTAGCGGCGCTGATGCCGCTGTGGCCGCGCGACGTTTTCGGGGGCGCGACTTTTCGGCGGCGGCGGCCCTCGGATGCGGATTGGCCGTCAAAAGCAGCGTGGAAGCGGCTCAATGACGCCGTGGACGGGAACTTGATTCCTGTGGAATTTCCGCTGGATGCTTGCATCAAGGATGTGGGCAGCGCGGCGTGCAAGAATCTGATCACAAATATCAAAAACCCTTACTACATCGGAGACCAACCGGGCGTGACGCAAACTTTGGGCTGGGTCGACGCGTGGTTCACAAAGCCGAGCGTTTACGCGGTCGCCGCAAAGAACGCGGAGCACATTGCGGCAGCGGTGAACTTCGCGCGGGAAAATGATTTGCGGCTGGTCGTGAAGGGCGGCGGCCACAGCTACCAGGGCACGTCGAACGCGCCCGATTCGCTGCTGATTTGGACGCGGCACATGCATGACATCACCATGCACGACGCGTTTGTTGCGCAAGGATGCGAGAGCACGCACGCGGCGCAACGCGCGGTGACGCTGGGCTCCGGAGCAATTTGGATGCAAGCGTACGATGCGGTCACAACGAAGGGTGGCGGTTACGTGCAGGGCGGTGGCTGCACCACGGTGGGCGTGGCAGGTTTGGTGCAGAGCGGCGGCTTCGGAAGTTTTTCGAAACATTACGGAACCGCGGCGGCGGGTTTGCTGGAAGCGGAAGTGGTGACCGCCGATGGCGAGGTGCGCATCGCGAATGCGTGCACGAATGCGGATTTGTTCTGGGCGCTGAAAGGCGGGGGAGGCGGGAGCTTTGGCGCGGTGAGTAAGGTGACGCTGCGCGTGCACGAGCTGCCGGAGTTCGCGGGCGGGGCGATTTTCAAGATCAAGGCGTCGTCGGACGACGCGTTTCGGCAATTGGTGCGGCAATTTGTGGGTTTCTATCGTGAAAATCTTTTCAACGATCACTGGGGCGAGTCGGCGCACATCAGACCGGAGAACGTGCTGGACATCACCATGGTGTCTTATGGATTGAGCACGGAAGAAGGCAGGAAAGCGTGGCAGCCGTTTTTGGATTGGGTTGCGCGCGCGCCGGGCGCGTACACGATTGAGGGAAGCATGATTCTTGGCAGCATGCCGGCGCGACGTTGGTGGGACGTGGAATGGAGGAAAGAGCAGCATCAGGAAGTTTTTGTTTCGGATTCGCGTCCCGGGGCGAGTGTGAACAACGTGTGGTGGACGGGCGACGCGGGCCAAGTCGCGTGGACGATTTATGGATACGAATCGTTGTGGTTGCCGGCATCGTTGCTCGAGGACGATTCGCAGGAGCGTCTGGCGAATGCGCTGTTCGCGGGCTCGCGCCACCAGGAAATCGAACTGCACTTCAACAAGGGGCTCGCGGGAGGGCCACGCGAGGCGATCGAGACGACGAGAGACACGGCGATGAATCCGGCGGTATTGAGTGCGTTTGCGCTGGCGATTGTTGGAGACGCCGGGGGAGGGTATCCGGGCGTGCGCGGACATGAGCCGGATGTTGCGGCCGGCCGAAAGGCGCGGGAGCAGGTCCACCGGTGCGTCAATGAGTTGCGCGCGATTGTGCCGAATGGAGGAGCGTACGTGTCGGAGAGCAATTTCTTCCAGGAGGATTGGCAACAGGCGTATTGGGGGAGCAATTATCCGCAGCTGGCGGCGGCGAAAAGGAAGTACGATCCGTCGGGATTATTTTTCGTGCACAATGGAGTGGGCTCCGAGGGGTGGAGCAAGGACGGATTCACGAAACTCTGAAACGCGAAGTTCGAAAAGCATAAAACGCAAAGGGTAACTGCAGATTCCTCGTCGGATGCTGGTCGCATCCTCGCCCGGAATGAGGCGTAGCGTTTCGTGGCTCAGGGTAAACAAGCAGCGCGCCTACGACGCTGAGCGATTAAATCCTGTTTTTCGACGCTCACATTGCTGTTTTCGCACTTCGCTTGATTCCGCGCAAAACAAATTGAACCACATTGTTATAATCGTTTCATCGCGCGCGCGGACACCTGAGTCGCCGTGCGCAGGAAGTACATCTAATAGAGGGTCGTGGTCTACCAACAAACAAAAGGACTTATGGAGCCAACGAAGCCAATTCCGGTTCCGGAGCTGCCAGCCGAAGTGCTGTCGAAGATGGCGGAAATCGGCGAGGACATCAATGCCTCGCTCGATCTGGATGAAGTGTTGGCGCACGCAGCGGCGCAAATCAAGAGTTTGATCGACTATGAAGTCTTCGCCGTGCTGCTTGTGGATGAGCACGCGCGCGAACTGAGCTTCCGGTTCGCCATCGGCCATCGCCGCGAAGTGGTGGAAAACTGGCGCATTCCGATGGGCCAGGGGATCATCGGAACGGCCGCTGCAACGGGCCGGCCGGTGCGCGTGAGCGACGTTCACAAAGACCCGCGCTATTTGAACGCGCTCGATTCGGTGCAATCGGAGCTGGCCGTTCCGCTGCTGGTGCAGGGGCGCGTCGTCGGCGTGCTGGATATCGAAAGCTCGGAGCGCGACTACTTCACCCGCGACCAGCAGAATATTTTGGCGATGCTGGCGACGCGAATCGCCAGCGCCATTGAAAATGCGCGGCTCTTCGAGCGCGCGAAACGGCAAGCGGATACGCTGCTGCTGCTCAACGAGGTGATCCGCGAAACAAACTCGCTGCTCGACGTGGAAGGCGTTCTGCGACGCGCCGCCGAGATGGTGAAGCGCGTGATCGATTATCAAATCTTCGCGATTCTTCTGTATGACGAAGCGGCGCGCGTTTTCCGCCACCGCGTCAACGTGAAGTTCGGGCAGCACATTCAGGAGCGTTCCGTGGTGGCGCCGCACGAAGGCATCGTGGGCGCGGCGGCGACTTTGCGGCGTCCCATCGTGGTGCCCGATGTGTCGTTCGATCCGCGCTACATTTCGCTGAATCCGGAGACGCGCTCGGAACTGGCCGTTCCGCTGCTGTACAAGCAGCGCGTGATCGGCGTGCTGGACATTGAAAGCCCGCAGCTCAACTACTTCACGCCGGACCATGTTCAGGCGCTTTCGATTCTGGCGTCGCACCTGGCGGTGTCGATCGAGAATGCGCGGCTGTATGAACAAGTGGCGCGCGACGAAGCGCGCATGGAGCGCGACCTTACCGCCGCGCGGCGTTTGCAGTCGGCGCTGCTGCCGGTGGTTCCTGGCAAAGAATACGGGCTGGACATCGCCGCGCGCGTGGTGTCGTCGCGCGAACTTTGCGGCGATCTTTACGATTTCCTGCCGCACAATTCGGGCGATCTCGACATGGCTTTAGGCGATGTGAGCGGAAAGGGAAGCGCGGCGGCTCTTTACGGGGCAGCCGCCGTGGGCATCCTGCGCAGCCTCTCGCCGCAGCGCCTGGCGCCCGCGAAAATCCTGCAAAAATTGAACCAAGTGATTTGCGAGCGGCGCATCGAAGGCCGGTTCATGACCATGTGTTTTCTTTCGTGGAATCCTTCGAGTCGCGTACTGCGGGTGGCGAACGCCGGGCAGGAGCAGCCGCTGATTTTCCAGAACGGCAAATGCGAAAAAATTCCTCTGGCGGGATTTCCGGTGGGCATGTTCGACGAGTCCACTTACGACGAAATGAGCCTGGTGCTCGCGCCGGGCGACGCTCTGGTGCTTTATTCCGACGGAATCACCGACACGCAAAATGCAGCGGGCCAGTTCTATAGTTGGCAGCGGTTGCGCGATGCGGTTTCCGCGCACGCGGAGTTGTCCGCGGCGGCGCTCGCGGATTTTCTGCTGGCGGACGTGGATCAGTTCTCCGGCGGCGCCCATCCTTTCGATGACCGCACTCTTGTCGTCCTGAAAGTGATATAAGAAACCCCCGGATGGCCGCGCACACTCCTCGCGAAATGCAGGATCCTGCGAATGACACGCCTGGGTTTTCTTACCGGCACGGCGCGCTCGCTTGCGAATCGGTTTCCCTCGCGGCGATCGCGCAGCGCGCGGGAACTCCGGTGTATATCTACAGCCGCGGTGCGTTCACGGCCGCGTATCGCGAGCTCAATCGCGCTCTCGGCCGTTTGCCGCACAGAATTTGCTACGCCGTAAAAGCAAACTCGAGCCTGGCGGTGCTGCGGGCGTTCGCGCGCCTGGGCAGCAGTTTCGACATTGTTTCCGGCGGCGAGCTGTTCCGGCTGCGCAGCATCGGCGTGCCGGGCGAGCGGATCGTTTTTTCCGGCGTGGGCAAAACGCGCGAAGAAATGCGCGAAGCTTTGCACGCGCGGATTCTTCTTTTCAATATCGAATCGGAGGAGGAACTGGAAGTTCTGGCGAGCGAAGCGGCTCGCGTGGGGCGCGCAGCGCCAGCCGCGATTCGGGTGAATCCTGATATCGAGGCGGGCGGGCATCCGCACATCGCCACGGGGCACCATCGGCACAAATTCGGAATTGATTGGGCGGAAGCGCGGCGGCTGTACCTTCGTCACAAGCAGTCATTGTGGATCGACTGGCGGGGAATCAGCAGCCACATCGGCTCGCAGATTACCACGGTGGGGCCGTTCCAGCGTGCATCGGCGCGGCTGGCGAAATATTTTGCGGAGCTGCGCGGCGAAGGACTCGCGCTGCGCTTTCTGGACATCGGCGGCGGCATCGGGATTCGCTATACGAAGGAGAAGCCTCTGTCGTTTGTGGAATATGCGAAGGCGCTGCCGCGTTCGCTGGGGCTGGTGATGCGCGCGACGGGCGGCGAGGTGCTTTTTGAGCCGGGCCGCGCCCTGATTGGCAATGCAGGCGTGCTGCTGACGCGCGTGCTCTATACGAAGCGGAGCCGCGGAAAGACGTTCGTCATCGTGGACGCGGCGATGAACGATTTGATCCGGCCGGCGCTCTACGGCGCCGCGCATTGCATCACGCCGGTGAACCGGGCGGCGGCGCGCGCGAGCGTTTCACGCGTGGACGTGGTGGGGCCGGTGTGCGAATCAGGGGATTTCTTTCTGCACGACTGGCCGATGCCTGAGGTGGACGCGGGAGACTTGCTGGTGATTTGGAGCGCAGGCGCTTACAGCTTCGTGGAATCTTCGAATTACAATTCACGTCTGCGCGTCCCTGAGATTCTCGTCGACGGTGGACGCTTCCGGGTCATTCGCCGCCGTGAAACACGCGAGGACTTGATTCGCGGCGAGCGCTCCTAGCATCAAGCCCGCAATTCGCCTAATGGTTCGGCGCGAGGCGCTACATGCGGCCGGGGTGGAGGAAGCTGTCGACGGAGCCGATGAAAAGTTCGGGCTGATCGACGAAGGTCATGTGGCCGCTGTTCGGCAGGATGATCAGCTTCGAGCCTGCGATTTTCTGATGCATTTCCTTCGATAGCGACGGATCGCATTCATCGTGATCGCCGACGAGGATCAGCGTGGGCACGTGAATCGTGGGCAGCTGGTCCACGTATTCAACGGTTTTCAGATTTCCATCGATGACAAATTCGCCGTTCGAGCCCCACATTTCGCGATAAAGGGCCCATGCGGTTACGCCCTGGGCTATCGGGTCGTAGTTCGGGTCGGGATGATTTTGATAAATATACGGGAAATATCCTTCGCCCCACGCGGCGATCATGTAGTCGTCGGTGTAGCGACCCTGCCGGTAGGGATCGCCGTGACCGAATAGCCCATCTTTTTCCATGCCGTCGATTTTCGCGCGCAGCTCCGGCGACATATTTTCTTTCATTTTCACGAACACGTCGTTCATCTGTTTCGTGCTGGGGAACGTGCTGCAAAGGATCAAGTGCGTGAGATTTTTCTGGTATTTCAGCGCGTAGGCTTGCGCCAGCACCCCGCCATAGGAATGCCCGAGTAGGGTGATTTTTCCGAGGTTGAGCGCGGTGCGCACGTCTTCCACGTCTTCGACCATGTTTTCGACCGTGTAGCCCGACGGATCGGAGAGTTGTTGCGAGCGTCCGGAGCCGCGCTCGTCGATGAAGACAAGTTCATTGTGGCGGGCGAGAGGCAGCAAATACGGGAGGAAATAATCGTGGGAAGCGCCCGGTCCGCCATGAACGATGAATAGCGGCGCGCCGCGGCCGACGATCATGTAATAGATCATCTCGCCGTGCGCGTCGACGAAGCCTTCGTGCATCGGGTAGACGCTGGCGCTATTGGCGGCGCGTGTGGCGTGACGCACCGGATGCTGCTGGGCTTGGGCTCGCGGGATCATCAGTCCACTGATAGCCAGCAAACAGACGCACGAGAAAAATTTCGCTTTCATCATTTCCTCCTATGGTCTCCTCATGGCATGCGAGAAATTCCGTTAACGCTGGCCCCAACGCAGCTTGTTGCGCAAGACTTTGTAGTAGGTTTGCTCTTGCGGGCGCACGAGCATTACGCGATACGGCGACTTCGAAACAGTGATGCGGTCTCCGCGCTCGAGTTCGTATCCGATTTGGCCGTCCAGCGTGAGGTAGGCCTGCTCCTCGAGAGCGCTGAAGTCGAGTTCGAGCTGCACACTGTCCGGAAGGACGAGTGGACGGTTGGTGAGCATATGCGGGCAGATAGGCGTGAGCACAAAGGCTTGCAGCACGGGATAAAGAATGGGCCCGCCGGCGGCGAGCGAATACGCCGTGGAGCCGGTGGGGGTGGAAACGATCAGCCCGTCGGCGCGATAGCGCCCAAGAAAATGGGCGTTCACGGACAAATCGAAGTCGAGGATGCGCGAAAGCGCCGCCTTGGTGACGACGGCATCGTTCAGTGCCTGCCGGCGCTGGGTGATTTGGCCGGCGCGAATCAACTCGGCCTTAAGCATCATGCGCGGACTGAGCCGGTGATTGCCCGCGAGCACTTGCTCGAGCAGGGGAAATGCTTCATCGAGCGTGACGCTGGTCATGAAGCCCATTCCGCCAAGGTTCACGGCCAGGATGGGCACTTCGCATTCGGTGAATTGCCGGGCCGCGGCGAGCAACGTGCCGTCGCCGCCAAGGACGATGAGCATATCCATCTTTGCGGCCATTTCTTGCGGGTTGGTTTCTTTTTCGCGCGGATGGAAGCAGGAAGCGCCGGTTGCGTCCAGGAGTACGTCGACGCCGCCCTCGCGCAGCCACTGGGCGATGCGCGGAACGACGGCGCAGATTTCCTCTCGATGAGGCTTGCACCAGATTCCCGCGATCTTAATCATGGCTCACGAAGTTCGAAGGATTGTATCGAATCGCAGCGGCGCGCGTGGAGAAAATATTCCTGATTGCCTTCGGCGCCCGCGACGCGGCTGGGCTGCACGCCGAGAATCGCCAGACCGGCTTTTTCCGCCGCGGCGCGCACGCTGGCGATGGCACGCTGGTGCAGTTGCGCGTCGCGCACGATTCCGCCCTTGCCGATGAGTTTCTTCTCGAGCTCGAATTGCGGCTTCACAAGGACGATGAAAGTGGCGTTGGGCTGCGCGATGGCAACGAGCACGGCAATCAGCTTGGTCACGGAAATGAATGACACGTCCACGGTGACGACGGCGGGCGCTTCGGCGAGATCCGCGGGCTTCAGAAAGCGCGCATTCTTCTTGATGGCGCGGACGCGTTCGTCGCGTTGCAGCTTCCAGTCGAGCTGCTTGGTGTTCACATCGACGGCGTAGACGCGCCGCGCGCCGTGCTGCAGCAGGCAATCGGTGAAGCCGCCGTTCGATGCGCCGACGTCGAGGCACGTGCAGCCGGTGACGTCAACGGCGAAATCCGCGAGCGCGCCTTCGAGCTTCATACCGGCGCGGCTGGCATATTTGGCGTCGGCGCCGGTGATTTCGATTTTTGCGTCGGAGGAGGCTGCTTCGCTGGACTTTTGCGCGAGCTGGCCGTTCATGCGCACTTGACCGGCCATGATCATGGCCTGCGCGCGCTGACGCGTGGCAGCGAGGCCGCGCTCGACGAGCAGCACATCGATTCGGAATTTTTCCTTCTTCATGAATTCACGGGCGGAAACGGGCGTTCAGCCGCCCAGCGGAGGCAGAATCGCGGCAGAGCCAAACAGGAAAATCGCGCCGACGACCAGACTGTAGGTCGCGGTCAGCGCCGTCGCCACTTGCATCAAACGATGGCGCGTGGCGCTCGCGCTGAAAATGCCGACGGCGGAGGCGGTCATCAGCGTGTTCATCAGCAGCAGGCCGACGAGGAACATGGCCAGACCCAAAAAGCCGCGGCCGAGTCCGCCGAGATTTGCGGCGAGCAGGAAAATCAATAACTGGCTGGGTGTTTCCGCGCCCAAGCCGTGAATCACGCCAATAAAGAAGACTGACTTTTTCGTGTAATTCCAATTGGCGGCCGCGGGCCGTTCGAGCTCTTTGTCATGGAGCATTTGGCGGATTTTCCAACTGGTCCAGCGGAACGCGCTAATCAGAATCAGGATTCGCGACTTCGGCGCTACTTTTGCGCCGCTGCGGAACATCGAGCCCAGTACGTAGATGCCGAGAATGACCAGCGTCAGGCCGACGAGGCGCTCGGCCCAATTGTCGATGACGGGCGGCAGGGAAGTCTGAAAAACAATGACGAGACTGCCGAGCGCGGCCACCGTGGCCGCGTGGCCCAGTACATAAAGCAATCCCATGCGCATGGCGCGACGGTGATCCGTTTCCACGTTGGTGATGTCGGAAATGGCGGCGATGTGATCGTAGTCAAAGCCGTGCCGGAAGCCGAGCACGGCGGCCGTCAAAAGCGCAAGCTCAAGAGTTTTCGGCGCAATCATGTTTAGAAGATAGCAGAACGCGCGTAAGCGTCAACGATGAGATGAGTGAAAGAGCGCCATGTGACGCTTGCTTGGGCCAAATTGCTCTGGGATTTTTCATGACCCGACGCTCACAACGAGTTTCTCAGTACGCGGAGATCAAGCGCGGCGCGCGACCAGGTATTCGGCGACTTGGCGAAGGCGGGTGGCGCGCTCGCCGTAACAGGCCAATTCGCGATCGGCGCGCAGAGCCAGCTCTTGCGCGAATGCACGAGACTTGTCGATGCCAAACAGCGCGGGATAGGTGGCCTTCTTCTGCGCCTGATCTTTTCCGGCGGTTTTGCCAAGGGCCGCGGAGGATTCTTCAACGTCGAGAAGATCGTCGACGACCTGAAACGCCCAGCCAATCGCTTCGCCGAATCGGCCGAGGCGCTCGACGCCTTCTTCATTCGCGCCGCCGGCGAGAGCGCCGGCGACGACGGAAGCGCGAATCAGCGCCGCGGTCTTGGAGCGATGGATATATTCGAGCGCAGCGGCGTCCACTTGCTTGCCTTCGGCTTCGACGTCCGCAACTTGGCCGCCGACCATGCCGTTCACGGTTCCGGCCGCGTGGCCGATTTCCGCGATGATGCGCACGCGCTTTTCTGGCGCAACGTTCGCATTCGCGAGTGTTTCGAACGCTAGGGTGAGCAAGCCGTCGCCTGCGAGAATGGCCATGGCCACGCCGAATTTTTTGTGACACGTGGGCTTGCCGCGGCGAAGGTCGTCATTGTCGAGCGCGGGCAGATCGTCATGAATCAGCGAATAGGTGTGGATGAACTCAAGAGCGCACCCGACGGTGGCGGTGGCGTCCACCTGCTGCGAAAACAGGCGTGCGGCTTCGTAGCACAAAATGGGGCGGATGCGCTTACCTCCGGCGAAAACGCTGTAGCGCATGGCCTGGTGAATCGTGACGGGAGGCGTGGTTTCGGAGGGCAGCAGTTTTTCGAGCTCACGTTCGATGACGGCCTGGTCGTCCGCAAGAAATGCTGCAGGAAATGCGGCGGAAGATGCGGGCGCGGAGAGTTTCGATTGAGTCATTGCGATTGAGCGAAACGGCTGCGGTGAAAGTGCGTCACGTGGTTCAACTGTTTCAACGCTGAGATTGTGGATTGTCCTCGTCGGTTTCGAACGGCTCGGCCTGGAGCTTGCCGTCCGCTTTTTTTAGCAAAATCTCGACGCGGCCTTCTGCCTCTTCAAGCTGTTTCTGGCAGTCCCGCGAGAGCTTCACGCCTTCTTCGAAAAGCTTCATGGCCTCGTCGAGCGGCAGATCCGCCGATTCGAGGCGCTTCACTACTTCTTCCAGCCGCGCGAGCGACTTTTCGAATTCGCCCTTCCGCGGCGGCTCCGGCGCCTTGTTGGGTGTAGCAGTCATCGAGACAGCATTCTATCGCACGATGGCGCGATGGAGAAGGCCAACGGTCGCCCTTTGTGCGAATTGGCTCGGTGAGCCGCTGCGTGACTATTGACGCAAAGGCGCGCCGCAGCGCCGCGCTCTTGTTACAATCGAAGGAGTGCAGGGGTCGCGAGTGGGAGCGGACGCCAAGCCATGATCGTTCTTCGTTTATTTTCCATTCTGATTCTCATTGCGATCAATGGATTTTTCGCCGCTGTCGAATTTTCCCTCGTGGCCATTCGGCACTCGCGGATTCGCCAGTTGGTGAGGCATGGAAATCCGCGTGCTCGCGTTGTCGAAACGCTCGCGGCGGACATGGGCACGGTGATTTCCGGCGTGCAAGTGGGAATCACGCTGACTAGCCTGGCGCTCGGCTATCTGGGCGAGTTGACTCTGGCCGGCTTCCTCGACCCGATTTTCCGCGAAGTCCCCGGACGATACGCCGCCATCGCCGCGCATACCAGCGCGTTGATTGTTGCATTCGCTCTGCTGACTGTTCTCCAGGTGGTGCTCGGCGAGCTGGTGCCGAAAAACCTGAGCCTGGCGCAGGCCGAGCGCGTCGCACTGCTCGTGGCGCGTCCATTCCAGTGGTTCTTGAGCACGTTTCGCTGGGCGATTGTGCTGCTGAATGCCTTCGCCGGAAAATTTGTGAAAGCCCTCGGCGTGAAGGTGGCGCGCGGGCATTCGTCGGCCTTCTCGGGAGAAGAGCTGCGCATCCTTGTGGAGCAGGCGCGCGAGCGCGGAGTGCTGGCGCCGGCGGAAGAGCGCTTCATTCACGGCGCAATGAACCTGGGCGACGTGCAGGTGCGCGAAATTATGGTGCCGCGCCCGGACATTCACGCGCTGCCCGCGGACGCGACGCTCGAAGACGTGATGAAAATGATCGCCATCACGCAACGCTCACGCATTCCGGTGTACCAGGGAACGCTCGACCATGTTCTCGGGTTCGTGCACATCAAGGATCTGATCTGGATCCTGCTGGATCGCGCGCGGCGCGCCGAAGAAGACCAAGCTCCCGCCGACTTTCAGCTCCGCAATATGCTCCGCGAAGTCCTGATCGTGCCGGAAACCAAGCCGGCGATCGAGCTGCTGGTGGAGTTTCGCACCCATCGCACCGGCCTGGCCATGGCCGTCGACGAATTCGGCACGATTCTCGGCTTGGTGACGCTGGAAGACATTCTGGAACAAATGGTCGGCGAGATTCACGACGAATTCGATGTGGTCGAGCATCCCTTGACACTTGCCGATGGCTCGGTGATTTTCGACGCGTCGCTCAAGATTCACGACCTCACGCAATTTCACGTCGACCTGCCGGAAAACTTCGTCTACGAAACGCTCGCGGGCTTCGTCCTCAGCCATCTGGGCTTTCTCCCGCGCGGCGGCGAGAGCTTCGAAGACCACGGCTATCGCTTCACCATCATGGAAATGGAAGGCCGCCGCATCGCGCGCGTGAAAATCAAGCGCCTCGACGATGCGGGCGCGCTGCCGCATCCGACGGAAAAAGCCGCGGTGGCTTCCAAATCTCCATCCTCATCGGCAGCGCCAGCGGGGCCATCGGCATCCGGATCCCGCAAACCTTCCCGTCGCGCACGGGGACGCAAATGACGCGCTACATTTCGCTGCGCCTCGCATATTCGCTTCCGGCGCTTTGGCTGATTCTCACGATGGTTTTTGCGCTGGCCCATATTGTTCCCGGCGACCCCGTGCAGCAAATGCTCGGCGAAGGCGCCACGGCATCCGACCTGATTGATCTGCGCCACGCGCTGGGCCTTGACGAGCCCGTGCCGGTGCAGTACGCGCGCTATTTGGCGGGCGTGGTGCGCGGCAATTTGGGCGAATCGTTCCGGTTTCAGCAGCCGGTGCTGCATGTGGTTTTGGAACATTATCCCGCCACGCTCGAGTTGGCGCTTGCGGCGCTGATTGTCTGCTGCGCAATTGGAATTCCCGCGGGGATGATTGCCGCGCAGCGCCGGGCGACGGCTGCGGATCACGCGATTGGATTCTTCACTCTGCTGGGCCTCTCGATTCCGAATTTCGCGCTCGGGCCGCTGCTGATTCTGGTTTTTTCGGTGCTGATTGGCTGGCTGCCGGTGAGCGGCCGCGGCGGGATTTCGCATTTGATTCTGCCCGCCGTCACGTTGGGCGCGGCGCTGGCTGCGATTCTGACGCGCATGGTGCGCACGTCGGTGCTGGAGCAGCTTTCGAGCGACTACGTTCGCACAGCGCGCGCCAAGGGCCTTACGGAGCGAGCAGTGTTGCTGCGGCACGCCTTTCGCAATGCGCTGATTCCGATTCTGACGATTCTTGGGCTGCAATTCGGCACGCTGCTGGCCGGCACGATCGTCACGGAGACAATTTTTTCGTGGCCGGGGATTGGCCGCCTGGCGGTGCAAGCCATCGAGGCGCGCGACTATCCGCTGCTGCAGGGCTGCATTCTGGTGATTGCAGTTTCGTATGTGTTGGTTAATCTGCTGACGGATTTGGTTTACGCGTTTGCCGATCCGCGGGTGCGGCTGCAATGAAGGCGCTGCGCGAATTTCTACGGCATAGCGTGCCGGGTTCGGTCGGCTTCGCTTTGTGCGTGCTGCTGATTGTCCTGGCGATCGGCGCGCCGTGGCTCGCGCCTTACAATCCCAACGCGCAAAATCTTCCCGCGCGGCTCGCAGCGCCCAGCGCGGCGCATTGGATGGGCACGGACGAACTCGGCCGCGACGTTCTCTCTCGTGTGATTTTTGGTGCGCGCGTGTCGATGTCGGTCAGTGTGTCGGTGGTGTTCGGCGCAGGAATTATTGGATTGGCGCTCGGGTCGCTGGCAGGATATTTCGGCGGATGGTTTGACGGCGTCGTGAACATTGTGCTCATCAATGCGTTTCTGTCATTTCCGGGGATTTTGCTGGCGATTGCGTTCGCGGCATTTCTAGGGCCGGGGCTGGGAAACGTGATTATCGCGCTTACCATCACAGGCTGGGCGGGCTATGCGCGGCTGGCGCGCGCGCAAGTTTTGCAGGCGAAGGAGATGGATTACGTTGCTGCTGCGCGTTCGCTGGGGGCATCGCACGGGCGGATTTTGCTGCGGCACCTGCTGCCCAATATTATTCAGCCGGTGCTGGTACAAGGGACGATTGCGCTGGCGGGCGCGATTCTGGCCGAGTCGACGCTGAGTTTTCTGGGGCTGGGCGTGCTGGCGCCGATGTCCAGCTGGGGCGCGATGCTGAACGACGCGCGCAGCCATCTTTTTGACGCGCCGCACATGGTGGTTTTTCCGGCGCTCGCGGTCGCCACGGCTGTGCTGGCGTTTAATATGTTGGGAGACGCGCTAAGGGACTGGATGGACCCGAGAACGAGGGCGTATTTGATTGTTACGGATTTGGCGAGGTAACTGACGTCACGCTACAGCTTGCCGGCTTCTGTAAGCTCCAGCGCTTCAGTCAGAGCTTTCACAACTTTCTGCCGCTTGGGTTCCTCCAAGAGATACATTGGCAGCCGCTCATACCATCGCTCTATTTCCCACGAGCGTAGAGCTCTCCAATTGCGACCGAGTGCTGCACGGAGTCTTGCCTCTGGGATGCGGCTGCTCGGGTGAGTCTTCTGTTTGTAGTATGAGAGGCAATCTCTCAATTTTTGGGCGCTTGAAAACCGGAAGGTAAACGAGGCGACGCGGACCATGATGCTATCTTCTGGGAGCAATCCCCTGGTTCGTGGCTCCTTCCAAATTCGCGTCATGTGATCCCCGAAAGTGGCTAAGCGAATTCGACGGTGACTTCGGCGCCGCGACCGGCGCCCGTGGTTTTCGCGGCGCTTCCGCGATTGACGGCCACTTCGAAAAAGCCGCTGGATCCCAAAACGAGGATAGGCTCATTCGGGCCGCCGTTTCCAAAAGTCTCCGCGAGGTGCGAAATCTCCGTGGTGCCGACGCGCATTTTGAAATTCGCGCCGGCGAGTATCTGTGGTAAGTCTTCCGCCGTGAAATTCGTCAGCAAATTTCCGAAATTGTCCGCGCGCAGCACGACGCCTTTGACGCCATTCCCCACCGCCTTCGGCTTGGGCAGGGTGAAGCGGACGAAATCGGTAATTTCTTCGCCAAATGCCACGCTCTGCCCGTTTTTCGAAAGCCACGCCGCGACCGGAGAAAAAATATCCCGGCCGTGAAAGGTGTTGCTCACGGGCTGCAGAAAATAATGCTCCGCGGTGATGTGGCGGACGGCCAGCGATTCTTCGCGCTGATAGACCATCGACAGCACGCCGTTATCCGGCGCGACAAAATAATGCTGCCCGGCGGTGGCGAGCACCGGCCGCCGCTCGGTTCCCACGCCGGGATCCACCACGACGATATGAATCGTTCGCGGCGGAAAGAATTTGTAGGCCTGACCAATCGCCAGCGCGCCATCGAGCAGATCGTAGGGTAACACTTTGTGCGTGATGTCGATGATTTCCGCGTCCGGCTGGATGGTCAGAATGACGCCCTTCATGGACCCAACCAAAGAATCGGCTGAGCCGAAGTCTGTTGTGAGCGTGATGACTGGTCGCGGCAAGCTAGTCTCCCGTGGGGATGCTGTTTTGGTTCACTTCAAGTGTGGCAAAGACGCAGGGTCGGCGCAATCTGTCCGGATGTTCGGGTTTCCTCGATTGAAAGGATTCGATGGGCGGAGGCAATGGGATGTCCGCGATTTGACCATCACGCGCACGAGGCGCTATCCTCGGTTTGCACACTTAGAAAGCCTATGCGACGCGTCTACCTCGATTACAACGCAACCACTCCCGTCGATGGTGAAGTGCTTGCCGCGATGATGCCGTTTTTTGCGGAAACGTACGGGAACGCCAGCTCGATCCATTCCGCTGGGCAGGATGCGCGCGCGGCGGTGGAATCGGCGCGCGTGTCGGTCGCCGGGCTCATCGGTGCCAAGCCTTCAGAAATTGTTTTCACCAGCGGCGGCACGGAAGCCGACAATCTGGCCATTTTTGGGTTCGTCGCCGCGTATCGGCGCGAGCGCAAGCACATCATCTGCTCGCCCATCGAGCATCACGCTGTGCTGAATTCCGCCGAGGCGCTTGAAAAACAGGGCATCGAGGTCACCTGGCTGCCCGTTTCGCGCGACGGCGTCATCGATCCCGACGACGTTCGACGCGCGCTGCGTCCGGAGACGATCTTGATCGCGGTGATGCATGCGAATAACGAGCTCGGCACGATTCAGCCGATTGCGGAAATTGGCCGCATCGCGTTTGAAGCGAATGTCTATTTCCACTGTGACGCGGTGCAGTCCGCTGGCAAAATCCCTGTCGACGTGAGCGATTTGAAGGTCGATTTTCTGGCGCTTTCGGCGCACAAATTCTATGGTCCCAAGGGCGTGGGCGCGCTGTACGTCCGCGAAAACACGCCGCTGGAGCCGCTTTTTGTCGGCGGCACGCATGAGCGCGATCGCCGCCCCGGCACGGAGAACGTTGCGGGTATCGTCGGCCTGGGCAAAGCGGCGGAGCTGGCACGCGCGAATCTTGCGGAGGAGCCCGCACGTCTCGCGGCTTTGCGCGATCGCTTGGAAGAGGGGATTCTTGGCGAGGTTTCCGAGGCGCACGTGAACGGGGATTGCGCGCGCCGTGTTGCTAATACAACGAACTTCACGTTTGCGCACGCGGAAGGGGAGTCGCTGGTCATCGCGCTGGATTTGCAAGGAGTGCAGTGCTCGACCGGCGCCGCGTGCTCTTCGGGCGCGATTCTCCCTTCGCACGTGCTGCGCGCCATCGGTTTGCCTCGCGACGATGCCAAGTCCACGCTGCGCTTCAGCCTCGGGCGGTTCACCACGCTTGAGGACGTCGACTATGCGCTCGAAATGATCCCTGGCGTCGTCGAGCGCCTGCGCGCCATCTCGCCGACGTATCGCAAAGCAGTTCCGGCGCGGTGATTGCTGCGAAGTTGCGGCTTCCTTGCTATTCTAATCAATCAAGAACATGCCCACGTCAACACAATCCGAACTGACCGCTGTGGCCATGAGCGGCGGCGTCGACAGCTCCACGGTAGCGGCGCTTTTGCACGAATCCGGCGAGCGGATCGTTGGGCTGACGATGCAGCTGTGGAACCAGCGGCGTTTGCCGGAAATGGCCGCGACGGAGGGCCCGGCGCCGCATCGCTGCTGCTCGCTGGACGATGTCTACGATGCGCGCCGCGTGGCGCAGCATCTCGGGTTTCCCTTTTACGTCGTCAATTTCGAGCAGGTTTTCGAGGAGCGCGTGATTCGCCCGTTCGTCGCGGATTATCTCGGCGGGCGCACACCGATTCCTTGCACGCTTTGCAACAATCACGTGAAGTTCGAGCAGTTGCTGGTCACCGCACGCCAGATTGGCGCGGCGCGCGTTGCCACGGGACATTACGCCCGTGTCCGATGGAACATTGATTCGGGCCGTTACGAACTGCTCCGCGCCGCGGATGAATCGAAGGACCAGTCTTACTTCCTTTTTGGTCTGACGCAAGAGCAGCTCTCTCGCTCGCGGTTTCCGCTGGGCGAGCTGACCAAGTCTGAGGTGCGCGAGATCGCCCGCCGCACACAGCTTCCCGTCGCGGAAAAGCCGGAAAGCCAGGAGATTTGTTTTGTGCCTACGGGCAATTACGTTCGATTCATCAGCAGTTATTTGAATGAACAGGGCGAGGAATTGCCCGCCGAGTCAGGCGAAATCGTCACCACCGACGGCACCGTCATCGGACGCCACGAAGGTTTGCATCGCTACACGGTCGGTCAGCGGCGCGGGCTCGGTTTCGCCGCGGGCCGTCCGATTTACGTGGTGGCGCTTGATCGCCCGACGAATCGCCTGGTTGTGGGCGACAACGATGAGCTGTTCACGTCGGTCTGCGAAGTTCGCGACGTGAACTGGATTTCGATTGCTTGTCCTGCGGAGCCGGTGCGCGCGCAAGTGAAAGTGCGTCATCGCCACGAGGCTGCTGCCGCCACGGTTGAGCCGCTCGACGCCATTACGGCGCGCATTCGTTTCGATGAGCCGCAGCGCGCCATCACTCCCGGGCAGGGCGCGGTTTTTTATTCCGGCGAGCTGGTCCTCGGCGGCGGGTGGATTGGTACGGGCGAGTCCGCATGAATCATGACGAGCTGATTTACGATTGGAACACCGCAAGCGGCCGCGAAATCGCGCCTGGCCGCAAGCTCATGCTGGACGATGAGACTTTGCGCGATGGCTTGCAAAATCCTTCCGTACGCGACCCCAGCATCGACGAAAAAATTCAGATTCTCCATCTGATGGAGGATCTCGGCATCGACACCGTGAACATCGGGCTCCCGGGCGCGGGAGCCCGCGCGTGCGCGGACGTGGAGGCTCTGGCGCGGGAAATCGCGCAACGCCGCATGAAAATTCGCCCGAACTGCGCGGCGCGAACGCACAGGAATGATATTCGCCCCATCGCGGAAATTTCCCAAAAAACGGGAATCGCCATCGAGGCGGCGACTTTTCTCGGCTCCAGCCAGATTCGCCGGCTGGTGGAGGATTGGACGGTCGAACATCTGCAACGCACTACCGAGGAAGCGGTGCGATTCGCCGTGTCGGAAGGGCTTCCGGTAATGTACGTGACGGAAGATACGACGCGCGCCGATCCGCAAACGGTGAAGACTCTTTACACCACGGCGATTCGCTGTGGCGCTCGGTCGATCGTGCTGTGCGATACGGTGGGCCATGCTGAGCCGCGCGGCGCCTATAATCTCATCCGTTTTGCCATCGAGGAAATCGTGAAGCCCTCGGGGGAAAAAATTCGCGTCGACTGGCACGGGCACAACGACCGCGGGCTTTCCGTGGCGAACTCGCTCGCCGCTTTTGCCGCGGGCGCGGACCAAGTGCATGGAGCGGCGAACGCATTAGGCGAGCGCGTAGGCAACACGCCCATGGAATTGATGCTCGTCAATTTGCGGCTGATGGGCCTGATCGATCGCGATTTGTCCAAGCTCAAGGAATATTCGGAAACGGTCGCGCGCGCCACGCACACCGTTATTCCGCCCAATTATCCCGTGGTTGGACGCGATGCTTTTCGCACCGCGACCGGCGTCCATGCGGCGGCGATCATCAAAGCCTTCCGGAAGGGCGATACGTTTCTGGCGAATTCCGTGTACAGCGGCGTGCCGTCGAATCTGTTCGGCCTGGAACAGATCATCGAAATCGGGCCCATGAGCGGGCGCTCCAACGTGACGTACTGGCTTGAAAAACGCGGCATACCTCCGACCGAGGAGCTGGTGACCCGCATCTTCGACGCTGCCAAGAAAGCCGAGCGCGTGATGCGCGACGACGAAATTCTGGCGCTCTGCGGCGACGCTGCGCCGAGCGCGGCCGCGAAGCGCTGACTTGAACCCGACCGCCTTGCAACCTGACGAACATTTCCATGTGACTCGAGGGACGCGATCCTTGCGGGAGGGCGCGCAGATAAAATCCGTGAAAGTTTTTTCGTGGTTCGGTATGCTCATCTTAATGGGCACGCTTACGGCTCGCGCCGCAAATCCGATTGACGCCATCGCGCAAGATAAGAGAGTCGCGAAGGCCCTGACGTGGCTCGACAAGAACACGGACTGGGTCACGGACCAGCAGATCGCCATCACGGAAATTCCCGCGCCGGAGTTCGGCGAAAAGGAACGCGGAGCCTATGTGGCTAAACTTCTCGCGGCAAACGGCCTCACCGTGCAAACGGATTCGGTCGGCAATGTGATCGGAGAGCGCGAAGGCGCTACTGAAAAAGAGGTTGTCCTGGTGGTCGCGCACCTCGACACGGTTTTTCCCGCGGACACGCCGGTGCACGTTAAGCGCGTGCAAGGCCGCCTGGAAGCGCCGGGGATTTCCGACGACGGCGCTGGCCTCGCCGCGATTGTCGGCCTCGCGCGGGCCATGGACCAGGCAAAATTGAAAACGCAGGCAACGGTTGTGCTTTGCGCGGATGTTGGCGAGGAAGGCGAGGGGAATCTTCGCGGCATTCGCGAATTGCTGAACACCTACAAAGGCCGGCTGCGCGCGGTGATTGCGCTCGACGGTGCCGCCACGGATTACGTGACCACCGTCGCTCTTGGCTCGCGACGCCTGGAAGTAAGCATCGAAGGCCCCGGCGGGCACAGTTGGTCCGATTTCGGGATGCCCAACCCCATCACGGCGTTGGCGCGCGGCATCGTGCAATTTTCGCGCACGCCCGTGCCGGAAGATCCGCGAACGACTTTCAACTTCGGAGTCATCTCCGGCGGAAATTCCGTGAACTCGATTCCGACGGAAGCGGACGTAAAAGTGGATCTGCGCTCGGAAGATGAAGCGGAATTATCGCGCCTGGAGAGCGAGCTTCGCAAAGCGTTTGCCGACGCTGTCGGCGAAGAGATGGCTGCAGCTTCCGAAGGCAGCCCGCTCAAGCTCAAGATCAGCGTCATCGGTGTCCGCCCGGCGGGAAAACTTGCTGAGGATTCTCCGCTGCTCGTTGCCATCGAAAATGCGGATCGCTATCTCGGAAATCGGTCGCGCCTGGAACGCTCTTCCACGGACGCGAACCTTCCGCTGTCGCAGGGCATTCCGGCGATCGCCATCGGCGGCGGCGGACAGGGCGGCGGCTCGCATTCCCTGGACGAATGGTATGATCCCGCGGGAAGGGAATTGGGGCTGAAGCGTGCGCTGCTTACCATTCTCGCCGTCGCGGGAGTTCAATCCTGAGAAAGTTTTTTTTCATCGCTGCCTGCGCAGCCGCCACGCTTGCCGCCGGCATTCTGCTCGGCGCCGCGCCGCTCAGCCGTGTTCACTCCCGGAGGGCTATGCCCGCAAATGCGCAGCAGACCAACGCGCCTGCCGATCTCGTTTTGACCAATGGTGACGTCTACACCGTCGACTCTGTGCGGCCTCGCGCGCAGGCGATGGCGATTCGCGGCGAAAAAATCGTCGCCGTAGGATCGAGCGAAGAAGTTCGTGCGTGGATTGGCTCGCAAACGCGCGTCATCGATCTCCACGGCCGTTTTGCGATGCCCGGATTCAACGACGCCCACGTGCACTTGGCCAGCGCGGGCATGGCCAAGGTGATCGTGAATTTTGAGGGTGCCAAATCGCTGACGGAATTTCAGCAGCGCCTTCGCGCTGCGCTGAAAAATTACAAGCCCGGAGAATGGATCACGGGAAGCGGCTGGGACCACACGCTCTGGCCGGAACAGCGGTTTCCCACGCGATGGGACCTCGACGCCGTTTCGAAAGACCATCCCATGATTTTCTCGCGCGTCGATGGACACGTCGCTGTCGTGAATTCTCTGGCTCTGAAGATCGCTGGAATAACGAAAAGCACGGCCGATCCGCCCGGGAGCCACATTGTCCACGATGCAAAGACCGGCGAGCCCAACGGAATGCTCGAAGAAGATGGCGCAATGAGCCTTGTCTATCGGCATGTGCCGCCGCCAAGCCATGAAATTCGTAAGCGCGCAATCGAGCTGGCGCTCGCCGACGCCGTTTCCCACGGAGTGACGTCCATTCAGGACTATTCCACGTGGGGCGACTTCCTGATTTATCGCGAATTGAAAAACGAAGGCAAGCTGCCTTTGCGCATTACCGAGTGGCTTACTTTCACCGAGCCACTCGCGCAGCTCGAAGAGGAGCGCCGCGACGGCGGGACGACCGATCCGTGGCTCAAAACCGGCACGCTGAAAGCGTTCATGGATGGTTCGCTCGGCTCACGCACCGCCGCGATGCTCGCGCCATATTCGGATGACCCGTCGACCTCCGGAATTTTGCGCATGGATCCTGCCGAGCTGAGCAGGATGTGCATCGAACGCGACAAGGCCGGCTTCCAGCTGAATTTCCACGCCATCGGCGACCGCGCCAATCGCGTGGCGCTGGATGCATTTGCCGCTGTGCTCGCCGCGAACGGGCCGCGTGATCGCCGCGACCGCGTCGAGCATGCGCAAATCGTCGCGCCGGAGGATTTCGCGCGCTTCGCGAAGTTGCACGTGATTGCTTCAATGCAGCCGGTGCATTTGCTCGATGATGAACGTTGGGCAGGGGCGCGCATCGGTCCGGAGCGTTCCAAAGGCGCGTATGCGTGGAATACTATGCGCAAGGATGGAGTGCGGCTCGCGTTTGGCACGGACTATCCCGTGGAAGGAATTGATCCGCTGCGCGGCCTTTACGCTTGCACCACGCGCGAACTGCCCGAGGGCGGCCCTCCCGGCGGCTGGGAACCACAAGAGAAATTGCCCATGGGCGAGTGCATTTACGATTACACGGCGGCGTCGGCCTATGCGGAATTCGAAGAAGCGCGCAAGGGCCAGCTCAAGCCCGGCATGTTCGCCGACATTGTCGTTTATCCCACGGACATCACGCGCATGCCGCCTGCCGAACTCTTGCATACTTCCACCGACATGACCATCGCGGGCGGCCGCGTCGTTTACGAACGCCACTGAGCGCCCGCGCATGAACCGCCGCCTGCAGGCTGACCTCGCGCTGGCCTTATGCGCGTTGATTTGGGGCGCGACGTTCGTTGTTGTCAAGGACGCCCTCGCGTTTGCTTCCGTTTTTTCCTTCAACGCCGTGCGTTTTGCTCTTGCCGCGGTAGTCATGGGAGCCGTGTATTGGCGCGCGTTGCGCAAATCGGACCGGGCCACGCTGGCCGCGGGTGTGCTGATCGGGTTTTTTATGTTCAGCGGCTACGCGTTCCAAACCTTGGGACTGAAATTCACCACGCCGTCGAAGGCCGCGTTTATCACCGGAGCTGGCGTTGTGATGGTGCCGGTGCTACTGGCCGTTTTCTGGCGCAGGAGAATCAGCCGGTGGGCGTGGGCCGGCGCCGTGGCCGCGCTTGTCGGTTTGTATTTCCTGACGGTCCCGCGATCTGGTTTTTCCGCCTTGAATGTCGGAGACCTACTGGCGCTGGGCTGCGCGGTGATGTTCGCGTTTCACATTATCTTGGTGGCGAAGTACAGCCCGCGACATTCCGTCGCCGCGCTCAGCTTTTTACAAGTGGCGACCACTGCTGTTCTCACTGCGTTATGCCTGCCGGTGCTGGCGGTCACGCACTGGGAAACTCCGTGTTTGCGATGGTCGCCGAGCCTGGTTGCCGCAATTCTGATTACCGCCCTGGGGGCTACGGCGCTGTGCTTCTCCCTGCAGGTCTGGGCGCAGCGTTACACGTCGCCCACGCACACCGCGATTCTGCTCAGCCTGGAGCCGGTGTTCGCGGCGCTCACTTCGCTGATTGTGGTGCACGAGCGTCTGGGCGCACGAGTGCTGGCGGGAGCGATTCTCATTTTCATCGGAATCCTGCTCGCGGAATTGAAAGGACCGGCGCAAGCCGGCGCGGATTCACCGGGTCCGGTTTCGCAAAGCGCTGAGAGTTAGTGCAGGGGAACTCGCAGATCGAGCGGGTGAGGAAGTTGCACGTCGAGCTTGGTGTTGTCGTTGATGAGCCGCACCTCGATTCGCTCAGCGGGCCCCAGATCGCGCATGTCCCAGTCGGTGGTGGGCAGCGCACGTTCGGTGTCGGATGGGTCGGCGCTCTGAAAGTTCTTGCCGTGTGGCTGGACCTGCGACGGCGAAATTTCGAAAACTTGCTTGGTTTTGGCGTCCAGCATCAAATAGCGATTGTCGAGCTCCACGAGCACGCGGCTCTTTTGTTTGTCGTCTTCCAAAACGCTCCATGTTTTCGGAGGTTTTCGTCCTGTCACTTCGAGGATCGCGTTGTTCACAGGTTTCCAGATGATGGGTTTGTTAGCTGCGAATGCGTGCGGCAAACTCGCGAAAGCAAAGAGCAAAAAAAACGCGGGCAGTGTAAGGGGAAGCAGCTTTTTCGTGGTCGGCATCAGTACACGCTCGATTCGCGCTTGCGGCCAGTATAGTCGACGTAGACGGTTTTTAGCTCGGTGTAAAAATCCAATGCGGCATGGGCCAACTTCCCGCGCGCCCACGCCCGTATCTTTGATGCCGCCGAAAGGCATAGGCGCCACGACTTCGTCGGTATTCGTGGGATTTCGCCCCTCAAGAAACTGGGCCGCTTCGGATTCGACCCATTTGCCGCCGATGAAATTCCGGCACGCCGCTGCACTTGTTAACGCCGTCACCATGATCGTTTTAGAGATGAACCTCACTCAGGGATTTGTCGAGGAGGTGGATGGCTTCGTCGACGTCGGCTTTGGAGATGTTCATGGGCGGGGCCATGCGAATGACGTTGCCGTAGAGGCCGCCTTTGCCGATGAGCAGGCCGTTCTCGCGCGCACGCTCGAGTAGTTGATTCGTTGCTTCGGGCGTGGGTTCTTTGGTCTGGCGATCTTTCACCAGTTCGAGTGCTTGCATCATGCCCATGCCGCGAACGTCGCCGATGACGGCATGCTTTTCCTTCAGCTCTTCGAGGCGTTTGCGGAAATAGCCGCCAACGACGTGGGTGTTTTCGCGGAGATTTTCCTCTTCGATGACTTCGATGACAGCGCGGGCCGCGACGGAGGTGACCGGATTTCCGCCAAAAGTGGAAATGTTGAGGCCCTGGAATTTGTCCGCGAGCTCGGCGGTGGTGACGGTGGCGCCGACGGGCACGCCATTGCCCATGCTTTTCGCGCAGGTGATGATGTCCGGGGTGACTTCCCACTGTTCGATGCCGAACCATTTTTTGCCGGTGCGGCCAAAGCCGGTTTGCACTTCGTCGGAAATAAACAGGCCGCCGTAGTTTTTCACGATGCGGTAAACGATTTTGAAATACTCCGGCGGAGGAGTGATGAAGCCGCCGACACCTTGAATCGGCTCGGCGATGAACGCGGCGATGCGGCCGCTGGTGGCGGTCTGAATCAGATTTTCGACATCATTGGCGCAAGCGACGCCGCAATCGGGATACGTGAGATGCAACGGGCAGCGATAGCAATACGCGTTGACGGCGTGGGCAACGCCGACGCTGACGATGCCGCCCTTACGCCAGGCGGCTTGCGCGGTGAGTCCCTTGGTGAGAATGGAGCCGCCGGAATAGGCGTGGCGCAGCGCCACCACGTCGTAACTGTCGCCGGCCATGCGAGCGAGAAGGATGGCCGCTTCATTGGCTTCGGTGCCAGAATTGGTGAAAAAAGTTTTTTGCAATTTGCCGGGCGTGATCTGCGCGAGTTTCTCGGCGAGATTGACGATGGCTTCGTTGGGAAAAAGAGTGGAGGTGTGCTGGAGCTTATCGACTTGCGCTTTGATCTTCGAAGTGACTTTGGGATTGCAGTGGCCGACGCCGATGGTGACGATGCCGCCAAAAAAATCGAGATACTTGCGGCCTTCGATGTCCCAGAGGTATTGCATGGAGGCGTGGTCGGCGACAAGCGGCTGCTTGTAGTAATTCGTGACGGAGGGCCACAGAAATTCTTTGTGTTTGCGGACGATTTCGTCGGAGCGCGTGGTTTGAGAAACGCGATTGGCGGGGGTGGTCATTGGCGGCCCTCGGCGACTATTTCGATGGCGGGGATGGCCTCGGCGCTAAGGGCCGAAAACGCGAAGAGGCTTCCAAAATTGGCGATTAGAAACTGAATTGACCTTTGTTTTGTGTAACTTAGGTCGATTTCTAATTCCGGGGTGTGGCGATTAGAAATTCGCTGCGGCGGGGGCGTCTTTTGCCTGGAGACTTGACCGTGGCCCTCGTGATTGGCCGCTTGCTTTGCCGGGCTGGCCACCCAGTTATCCTTGTGCGACTAAATACCACCCCGATTGCTTTTTTATGCTAGCACATTTCGAGCGCGGATGGTAGAGCGAGGCTAAGCTTTGGCGGAGTGGCTGTCGGGCGACGGTGAACAGCATGCTTCCGCGGTGACTTCAAAAAGATTTCGACAATCCAAGAGAAGTCATGCAATAAGGACTCATGGCAAACATGTTGCGGAAGCTGTGGAGAGCGGGCCGGCGAGTATATCCTGCGAGCCAAACGATAACGGAAGCCGTGGCCTTCAACATGTTCCTGGCGTTTTTCCCAATTCTGTTGCTGGGCCTCGGGATTCTGCACGCGACCACGTGGGGGTCGGCGGCGGTTGTGCAAATGTGGTTCCGGCTACAGATCATTCTTCCGCCGGAGAGCGCACGGCTGGTGGGAGCTTACCTCGGGAGGCACGAATCGAGCGCTCTGAAGTGGATTGGCGTTGGGTTGCTTGGCACGCTGCTGGTGGGGATGCGGCTGATGAACGCGCTGATGGAAGGCTTCCATCGAGTTGCAAGGGACACGGCAATTCCGAGCTTCGTGAGCCGGCAGTGGCGGTCCGTAGTGCTGTTGTGCTTGACGATATTCCCGTGGCTGACTCTGGTCATGCTGACTATTTTTGGCGCGGAAACGCGAAGATGGATGAACGGCACCGGAGGATCGCCAATGGGCCTGAGTTTTGGCTTGACGGTCGGCTATTTGGTGTTTGTGTCTGTGCTGGGCGTCATCGTGCTCATGGCCGTTTACAGAATCGGGCGGCCGGGCCACCACAGTTGGAGGGAAGTACTGCCAGGGTCGGTGCTGGCGACGCTGCTTTGGTGGGCGGTGGACTTGCTTTTCGGTACATACGTGCGGCACATGCCGTATGACGTGGTCTACGGCGGCGTGGCGGCGGCAATTGGCTTGCTGGTGTGGATGTATTTGACGACCACGGTTGTTTTTCTCGGTGAAGCGTATAACGTCGAGAGTTTTGAACAGAAGAACAGGAAAGCGCGAGCGATGGTGGCGTAATTTTCCGGAGAGCAGCGCTGCGCAATGAACGAGATCCGAGTGGAATGCTATGCGGGGCATCGCGCGGACGAGCGGCCGCTGCGGTTTTCGGCGGGCGGCCAAGCGTATGCCGTGGAGAAAGTTGACGACAAGTGGTATTCGCCGGAGGCGACGTATTTTCGGGTGACGGCTGACGACGGGAATGTATACGTTCTGCGGCACGATGAAGCGAAGGATGAGTGGACGATGGAGGCTTTTCGCGCGCGCGGGCGTCCGGTTCGCGAAAAGGGCTAACTTTCGGCGGCTTGTTGACCGATAAGCTGACGTACGCAGACGGTTGCAACTTTCCGGGGAAGGCGGGGTTTAAAATAGGAGGAAAGGGAGCAAACCGTGCCAAAAATGCCCGTTCCTCGCCCGTGCTGTGCTGGGGAATCGCGAATTTTCCGGGTAACCAGATCGCAAAACCGCCTCGACGCAGGCGGTGCCGCGCTGCTTGGCGCGATACTGATTTTTATTGTGGCTGCGATGTTCCTCACCTTGACGCCGCGCGCGGACGCCGGCAAATCAAGTTCCAGTGATGCGATCGCATTCGACAAAAAGGCGCCAAAGTCCTTCGCAGGCAGCTTGCCCATCACACAATTGACCGAAAACGAAGCGATTCTGCACGCGCTGGACCGGCTAGCCTATGGGCCAGGGCCCGGAGACATCGAACGCGTCCGGCAGATGGGCCTGGAGAAGTGGATCGATCAGCAGCTCAGTTTCAATTCAGGCGATGATCCGGCGCTGGACGCGAAACTCAGTGAGCTCAAGACGCTGCAAATGTCGCCGGAAGGGTTGCTGGAAAAATATCCGCCGCCGAACGAAGTGGCGAAGCGAAACGGCATGACGCCGGAGGACTATCGCGCGCAAATACAGCAACAGGTGCAGGAGAAGCGCCAGGAACTTCGGCAGCAGGGAGAAGATCCGGCGGAAATTCAGTTTGAGACGATGCCGGGGCCGCAGCGGATCCAAGCGGAGCTGGACCTGGCGACGATGGACCGGGCGATTTACAGCAACCGGCAGCTCTACGAAGTGATGAGCAATTTCTGGATGAATCACTTCAACGTCAACGTGACCAAGGGCGCGGACCGGTGGCTGGTGACGGATTACGTGGAGCACACGATTCGGCCGCGCGCGATGGGCAAGTTCGAGGACCTGCTGGACGCCACGGCAAAAAGCCCGGCGATGCTTTTTTACCTGGATAACTGGCTGAGCGCCGACCCGATTGCTTTCCAGCAAATGCAGGCGGAGCTGGCGCAGCGGCGCCGGAGGTTCGAAGGATTGTTCATGGGAGTGACGCCTCCGCAGCCGGGCGAATTTCCGCAGCCGGGAGCAGGAGCGCCGGGGCAGCAAGTGCAAGCACAATTGCCGCCACAGAAGCAGGAGCGCGGGCTCAATGAGAATTACGGCCGCGAAGTGATGGAACTGCACACGCTGGGAGTGAACGGCGGATACACGCAGCAGGACGTGATTCAGATGGCCGAGTGCTTGACCGGCTGGACGATTCGCGCGCCAAGGAAAGACCCGCAGTTCTTTTTCGATGATCGGATTCATGACCAGTCCGCCAAGACGGTGATGGGCAAGCAGTTCAACTACGGCGGAATGAAGGATGGATTAGAGGCGCTGCACATGCTGGCCACAAATCCGGCGACGGCGAAGCACATTTCATTCCAACTGGCGCAGCATTTCGTTTCGGACAATCCTCCGCAGGCGCTGGTGGACCGCATGTCCGACACATTTGTGCTGAGCGATGGCGACATTCGCGCGGTATTGAAGACGATGATTTATTCGCCCGAATTCTGGTCGAAGGCGGCGTTTCGCGCAAAAGTGAAGACGCCGTTCGAGGTGGCGGTGAGCGCGGCGCGAGCGCTGGACCTGCAGACCACGGTTTCGCCGCAGCTGGTGCAATGGGTGGGACGAATGGGCGAGCCTCTGTATCAGTGCGAGCCGCCGACGGGATACGCGGACACGGCCGACGTGTGGGTGAACGCGGGCGCGCTGCTGAACCGGCTGAACTTCGCGCTGACGCTGGCGACGAATCACGTACCCGGGACAAGCACGGACCTCGCGGGATTGCTGGGGCAGGATGCCGACACGAATGCGGAACTGGCGCTGTCGCGGGCGCTGGACGATTTTCTGGGCGGGGAAATTTCTGCGCAGACGCGGGCCACGCTGGAAAAGCAGCTTTCCGATCCGCAGATCTTGCAGGCGCGGCTCGACGATCCGGTGAAGCACGTCAATGAGGGACTGATTGCGGGACTGGTGCTGGGCGCGCCGGAATTTCAGAGGCGATAACGGTGACGGCGTTCGCGGGGGAAGAGACGTAACGGGAGAAATGCCATGAAGATTTCACGGCGGGTTTTCCTGAAAAGCGGCGGAGTGGCGATGATCGGGATGAGCGCGATGCCGGCGTTTTTGCAGCGGGCCATCGCAGACACGCCTGCGCCGAACAAAAAGAAGCTTGTCGTGCTGTTCCAGCGCGGCGCGATGGATGGATTGAACGTGGTGGTGCCGTTTGCGGAACCAAACTATTACCGGTTGCGGCCGACGATTGCGATACCGCAGCCGACCAGCGGGGGCCAGGAAGCGGCCATCGATTTGGACGGATTTTTCGGATTGCATCCGAGTTTGCAGCCGTTTGAGCAGCTTTTTCATAGCGGGCAACTGGCCATCGTGCAAGCCGTGGGCTCGCCGGACCCAACGCGGTCGCATTTCGACGCGCAGGACTTCATGGAGTCAGGCACGCCCGGAGCGCGCAGCACCGATGATGGTTGGCTGAACCGTTCGCTGCAAGGATTGCCGGAAGACAAGGCGTCGGCGTTTCGCGCGGTGGCTTTTGGGCCGTATTTGCCATTGACGCTGCGCGGCAAAGCATCGGCCATTTCGATTTCCGACCTGAAGGAGTTCAAAATATACGGCAATCCGCAGGTGACGGAAGGCGGATTTGAAGCGATGTACGCGCAGACGGTGGACCAGGCGCTGCACGGAGTGGGGCAGGAGACATTTGAGGCGGTGGATTCGCTGAAAAAGCTCGACCCGGATAATTATCAGCCTGAGAATGGCGCGCAATATCCGAACGGCAAGTTTGGCAAGGGCCTGCAGGAAATTGCGGAGCTGCTGAAAGCGGACCTGGGAATGGAAGTGGCGTTCCTGGACAGCGGCGGATGGGACAATCATGTGAATGAAGGCGGGGTGCAAGGGCAGCTCGCGAATTTGCTGCGCGATCTGGGGCAGGGAATCTCGGCGTTCCATCAGGACCTGGGCGACCGGATGGAGGACGTGGTTTTTGTGAGCATGTCCGAATTCGGGCGCACGGCGCACGAGAACGGCAATCGCGGGACGGACCACGGGCATGCAAACTGCATGTTCGTGATGGGCGGCTCAGTGAAGGGCGGCAAGGTGTACACGCAGTGGCCGGGGATGAACGACGGACAACTGTATCAGGACCGCGATTTGGCAGTGACGACGGATTTCCGCAGCGTGCTGGGAGAAATCGTCACGAAGCACTTGGGAAATCAGGATTTGAGCGCGGTGTTTCCGGGATTCGACAACGATCCGCGGAAGTTTCTGAATATTCTGAAGAGCTAAGACCGCGGGATGCGCGGGGCGTGCGTGCGTTTTGCGCGCCAGGTCAGGCGGAGCGCTTTTTGATGAGCGCGTTGAGCGAGCCGGTGCGATAGCCTTCCAGATCCAACGTCACATAAGTAAATCCAAGTTCCCTCAGGTACGCCGAGATTTTCTGAATCATTTCACCAGCTAGCGCACGTGGTAATTCCTCGGGAGCAACTTCTATGCGCGCCAGTTCGCCATGGACGCGCAAGCGAAATTGGCGGAAGCCCAACTCGCGCAGGAAGCTCTCGCCGCGCTCGATGCGAGCGAGCAGCTCGGGAGTAACGGCGGTGCCGTAGGCGACGCGCGAAGAAAGGCACGCTGCGGCGGGACGGTCCCAGGTGATTAGCCCCGCAAGGCGCGACAGCTCGCGAATTTCGTTTTTGCGAAGGCCGGCATCGAGGAGCGGCGCGAGAATTTGATGTTCCGCGGCGGCGCGATGGCCGGGACGGAATTCGTGCGTGTCGTCGGCGTTTATTCCGTAGGCGATGGCGGCGAATCCGCGAGCGCGGGCCAGAGTTTCGAGCTTTTCAAAGAGCTCATCTTTGCAGTGATAGCAACGGTCGGCGCTGTTGGCGACGTAGAGCGGATTCGAGAACTCGTCCGTTTCGATGCACTCGTGGCGAATGCCGGCCGCGGCAGCGAAGCGCTGGGATTCGCGGCGATCGTGGTCGGAGAAGCTTGCGGAGAGCGCGGTGACGGCAAGGGCGCGTTCGCCAAGCGCTTGATGCGCGGCCCAGGCGAGATAGGCTGAGTCCGCGCCGCCGGAAAATGCGACGAGCAAGGAGCCGAGGGGGCGTAGGTCACCGAGCATTTTGTCCTGTTTCCGAAGAGAGAGCGGCACATCAATGCCAGGAGCAGGCTGTGTTGCAGACGAAGCGGAATCTTCGCAGACTTTTCTTTGCAACGAGTCGGGCACGGCTTCAGTATAGCGCGGAAACATCTATTCGAAGTCGATCATGACGTCGACGGTCTTCTGTTGCTGGTTTTTCTGCAGATAATGTCCCACGGTATCCTGAGCAGCGGGTAATCCTTTGAGGGCTTCAGCAATGCCTTGCGAGATAAAATAGTCGCAAAAAGTTTGGTCGAACACCTCGCCCTCAGCGATGTGCCACGCGGTGCGAAGGCGGTGCTCGGCATCGACCGACAAGCCGGTGAGGACTAAATTGCCCATGTGGTATTGCTCGCCTTCGGAAATATTCACCTGGTAGGAGGCGCGGCGAGCTGCGTCGTCGAAAGTCTCCTTAGGCTCGACGGTTGCGTCGATGTAGCCGCGGTGTCCGTACGCAGTGTGGATGCTCTGCCACATGGCAAAGAGTTTGTTGCCGTCAACGGGCTGGCCCGCCGTGAGGCCTGTGGCGGTGACGAGAGCATTAAGATCGCTGGTGGTGTAGGCGTGGTTTCCGTTCCAGGCGACGCCGCCCCAAACGTAAGCAGGACCTGGGTCGATAGGCACGGTCACTGTCACTGTATTTGGACTTGAGAGGCTAACGGTGGGCGCGGAGAATTTCACGTGGAGATAGGAGTGAGACAGATACACCGGGCGGACCTGCTCGAAATCAAAACGCTCGATCGCTGCGATGGAGAATGGCTTGCCGACGATGTTGGCAAGCTGGGCTTGGACGACGGGATCGCGAACGGTGAGCGGATCACTGAATTGCAGCGCAGCGACGCGCACATCGACGCCGGCGGCGGTGAATTGCACGATGCGTTCGTTCGTGCCGGGAATGGAGGTTACCACATACGTGAGAGTTGCATGAATGCCTTTGGCTTCCAGGGCTTTTTGCAGGGCTTGCGCGATGTGGTCGCCGATTGTGCCCGACGCGGGAGCGGTGCGCTCAAGGGGAATGCCGGCCTGAGCGAAAGCTTTTGCCACGTCGTCATCGGTCAGCCAAGGAAGATTGTCGAGCGAAATTGGAAATGCCGGCGCATCTTCCACGTCAAACGTGACAGTAAGGCCGCTGGCGCCGGTTGAGAAGCGGTAGCGCACCGTAGAGAACAACCCGGAACGCGCTAAGCGGTCTGCAGCGGTCTGAATCGCGTTGCGGTCCACGGCCGCGCCGATTTGCAAACCGCTTAGGGCGGCGACCTGGGCGGAGGAGTAGTTATGTGAACCGGACTGGTCGACGGCAGAAAGCTTCACCTGATCACTAGGTTGAGCGGTTCGAGCCGTGGCGGCCGCTGGCAGTAGCGCCAGGAGCGCGACGCTCAGGAATAGCCGGCGCGGAGCCCCAGCGAGAACGCGATGAAGGAAGGTCCGCAGAGTCATACGAATCATTCTAAGGCAACGCGGCCAAAATCGAAAATCGGCCTACTCGACGGTGACGGACTTCGCGAGATTTCGCGGCTGATCGACGTCGCATCCGCGGCGGACGGCGATGTGATAGGCGAGAAGCTGCAAAGGCAGGATTTCCAGAATCGGCGTCAATATTTCCGGCGCGGCGGGAACCTCAATCACGTGATCGGAGGCTTCGCGAGCCAGATGGTCGCCCTCGGTCACGACGGAAATGACAATGCCGTCGCGCGCTTTGACTTCTTTGATATTTGAGACCGTTTTTTCATAGCGCGTCATGGATGCGGCGTCGTTCTCGTCGCGCGTGGCAATGATGACGACCGGGAGGTTTTCGTCGATCAACGCATTGGGGCCGTGCTTCATTTCTCCCGCAGGATAGCCTTCGGCGTGGATGTAAGAGATTTCCTTGAGCTTGAGCGCGCCTTCGAGCGCGATGGGGTAATGAATGCCGCGTCCCAGATAGAGAAAATCGGAGTGGCGGAAGAATTGACGCGCCAGAGCTTCATATTCGTCGTCACGCTGGAGAACCCATTCCATTTTGTGTGGAATACGCGCCATTTCCTGGATGAGGGCTTTGGCGGCATCGGGCGTTATGCCGGCGCGCAACTCTCCCAAATGCAACGCCAGCAGCGCGAGAGCGGTGAGCTGGCCGCTGAAAGCTTTTGTGGAGGCGACGCCAATTTCGGGGCCGGCGTGGGTGAGGATGGTTCCGCAGGCCTCGCGAGTGATCATGGAGCCGACAACGTTGCAAATGGCGAGAGTCTTCGCGCCCTTTTGGCGGGCTTCCCGCTGCGCCGCAATCGTGTCGGCGGTTTCACCGGATTGGCTGATGACGATGACCAGGGTGCGATGATCGACGATGGGATCGCGGTAGCGGAATTCGCTGCCGTAATCGACTTCCACGGGCACTTGCGCCAAGCGCTCGATCATGAATTTGCCGGCGAGGCCGGCGTGCCAGCTCGTTCCGCAGGCGACGATGCGGATGTTCTGGAAGTCGCGGAATTCCTGCTCGGTAATGTCCATTTCATCGAGAAAGACTTTTCCGGTGTCGAGGGAAACGCGGCCGACAAGCGTGTCGCGGACGGCGCGAGGCTGCTCGAAAATCTCCTTCTGCATAAAATGTTTGAAGCCGCCCTTTTCGGCCATGATGGGGTCCCAGGTGATGTGTTGCACGGGACGCTCGACCGCGGCGCCGTCAAAATCCGTGAGGCGCACGCCGCTGGGAGTAAGCACAGCGATGTCGCCATCCGCGAGGAAGAAAACATTGCGCGTGTGATGGAGCAAGGCGGGAATGTCGCTGGCCACGAAGAATTCATCCTCCCCCAGCCCGATGACCGCGGGAGGGCCCCAGCGCGCGGCGACGATTTTCTGCGGGTCGCGGGTGGAGATAACGGCGAGAGCGTAAACGCCCGTCAATTGTTTAACGGTCTTTTGCACGGCATTTTCGAGCTTGCCGTTCATATTGGCTTCGATGAGATGGGCGATGACCTCGGTGTCGGTCTCGGTGACGAACTTGTGGCCTTTCGCGATGAGCTGCTGCTTCAGTTCGAGGTAATTTTCGATGATGCCATTGTGAACGACGACGATCTGGCCGGTGCAGTCGCGGTGGGGATGGGCGTTTTCCTCAGTGGGGCGGCCGTGGGTGGCCCAACGCGTGTGGCCAATGCCGTACATGCCTTCGAGCGGCGAAAGACGCACGGCTTCTTCGAGATTTCTGAGCTTGCCCGAGGCGCGACGAATTTCAAGCTTGCCGTTTTGGTCAACGACGGCGACGCCCGCGGAGTCATAGCCACGATATTCGAGGCGTTTAAGGCCGTCGAGAATGAGCGGGACAACCTTCTTGGGTCCGATGTAGCCAACAATTCCACACATGAGCTTCTATTCTCCACGGGGCTCTAGGGCCGCACCAACGCGAACGGCAACGAGTCCTTTGAGATTAGCATATTCCGGGTTGTCGAGAACCCGCGCTGCCAGCAGAGGGAGCACAATCAGTGAACGCAGAGGACTAGCTCACAATTTCGTAGCGAAATTCTTCAATGACCGGGTTGGTGAGGACTTCACGGGCAATTTTCTCGACTTTCTTTTTCGCGTCGTCTTGAGACATGCCGTTCAGTTCCAGCACAAAGAACTTGCCCTGGCGCACGCCCTGAATTTCCGAATAGCCGAGAGACGAGAGAGCATGATGAATCGTTTGTCCTTGCGGGTCGAGGACAGTGGACTTCAACATCACCCAGACGTGAGCTTTCATGCCTGGCATTATAGCAAATTGAGGCTTCGTGCTTCGGCGCGAAAGCGTTCGATCACGGACTGTTTTTCCGCAGCGGGCAAAAAGGAATAGCGGAAGCCCGCTTCGGCGATGGAGATGAGCTGCGCGCTCGTGAGGCCCATTTGTGTGGCCGCGAGGGCGTAGGTTTCGTTCAAGCTGGTGTGAAACATGGCGGGGTCGTCCGTCGCCAACGTGACGGGAACGCCGAAGGCAACAAATTCGCGAAGGGGATGAAATTCAAGGGTTGCGTGTTTCACGCCCATCAAGTTTGCCAACGCGCCGGTGCAGAGATTGCTTTTGGGGCAGATTTCGAGCGGGATTTGGCGCTCCATGAGCAGGTCCATGATCTCTGGATCGCGAACGGCGGAGACGCCGTGGCCGATGCGTTCCGCGCCGAGGATTTTGACGGCGTCGCGGATGGATTGAGGGCCGGCCATTTCTCCGGCGTGGGCGACGCGATGAAGACCTTGGGCGGCGACATAGTCGTAGATGCGGCGAAAATCGGCGGCGGGCAATGACTCTTCATCGCCGCCAAGGCCGAACGCGACTACGCCCTGGGATTTCATTTGAACGGCGAGACGCGCGACTTCCATGGCTTTGCCGGGTCCGAATTGGCGCACCGCGTCGAAAATCCAGTTAATTTTCGGTTTGTTGCCGGACGGTTGTTTTTCGGCTGCGCTGAGCATGGCGGTGAAATTCGCTTCGACGTCCTGATTGCGCAGAAGCATCACGCCGACCGACAAGGTGATTTCCGCGTAACGGCAGTTTTGATTGCGCAGTTCCTGCATGACGTGGGCAGTTAACTGCGCATAATCTTCCGGCTGGCGAAGGTACGAAGTGGTCCATTTGAATAGCTCGAGAAATTCCGGAAATGTGCTGGTGTTATAGCGCTCGGCGACTTCTTCGGAGGCGAGTTTCTCGCCGTAGCGCGCCGCGAGCTGCACGAGGAGTGTTGGAGTGAGGCAGCCTTCGAGATGCAGGTGGAGTTCGGCCTTTGGGAGGCGCGCGAGTGGTGAATCGGATCCGGATTGCGCCAGAGGCATGTCCACGGGCTTATTTTATGCGGCGCCTGCGATGGGCGAATCTTCGCGGTAATGTTTGCAGCCCCTGAGCAGGAATATGAAGGCGACGACGGCCAGGAGAACCAATCCGGCCCTCTCGATGATGCCTGCCTGAAGGACGCCTTCCAGCACGATGCCTGCGGCAATAATCGCCAGCAGCAGCAAGGTGGCGCTCAGGGCGATCAAGGCTTTGTCGGAAAGAAGCATCAGACTGCGCTGTGCGCCTGGGTCGGCGGCGCGTCCTGCGGTGCTGTGGCGCACGCCAAAATCAAAATAGAAGAGCAGGCCGACAATCAGCCAGACGAAGAATCGAACCCAGTTCTCGACGGGAAGGCTGGCCATGAGAACAAAGCAAAAAATCACCGAGGCGATGGGAATCCACGGAGAGAAGGGAACTCGGAACGCGCGCGGACGATCCGGCTGACGCTTACGCAAGATCAAAACCGCGACGGACACAAGAATGAAAGCGAAAAGCGTGCCGATGTTCGACAAGTTCACGAGCGTGCCGATATCGAAAATGCCGGCCGGGATGGCCACGAAAAACCCTGCGACCCACGTGGCGAAGTCGGGAGTGCGGAAGATTTTGTGGACGCGAGAAAAAATCGTCGGCAGAAGGCCATCGCGAGACATGGCAAACCAGACGCGCGCCTGGCCCAATTGAAACACGAGGATCGAAGAAATCATTCCCATCAGCGCGCCAACGGTGACCCAGCGGTCGGTGAGTTTCAGGCCGATGGCCTCCAGGGCGTTGGCTACGGGCGCGGCGTTATTCAGGGTATCCCAGTGCTGGATGCCGGTGAGCACGACGGCAACGCCGACATAGAAGATCGCGCAGACAAAGAGTGACGCGAGAATGCCGAGCGGCACGTCGCGTTTGGGATTCTTGCATTCCTCGGCGGCAGTCGAGACGGAGTCGAAACCAATGTAGGTGAAGAAGACAATGGCGCCGCCGGTGAGGACGCCTTGAAAGCCGTTCGGAAAAAAGGGTTTTAGGTTCTCGGGCTTAATGTACTTGCTGGCAACCACGCAGAAGACCACGATGGCCACGAGTTTGATGCCAACCATGAGGTTATTGGCGCTAGCTGATTCGCGGATGCCGCGAACAAGCAGCACGGTGAGGAACATGACAATCAGGAACCCGAGGATGTTGAAATGCCAAGCCCACCCGACCATCGGATCGTATGCCGGGCTCGCCAGGGAGGCAGGCATGCGGATGTGGAAGGTGTCCAGCAGGTTATCGACGTAGGCGGAGAAGCCGACGGCGACGGCCATGTTGGAGACCGCATATTCGAGGATCAAATCCCAGCCGATGATCCAGGCGATGAATTCGCCAAGGGTCGCGTAGGTGTAAGTGTAGGCGCTGCCGGCGATGGGGATCATGGAGGCAAGCTCGGCGTAACAAAGTCCGGCCAGAGCGCAGATGAGAGCGACGGCAAGGAACGATACAGCGATGCCAGGGCCGGCGCCGGGCCGGCCATTCAATCCGACGGCGTGAGTGCCGTGCATCAGGACGCTCAGCAGAGGCGCCTGGAGAATCGAGGGGTAGCGGTCCACTTCGCCAGCGGCGGCAGTGCCGGTGGTGATGAAAATGCCGCTGCCAATGATGGCGCCAATGCCAAGGGCGGTCAGGCTGAGCCAGCCGAGAGTTTTCTTCAGACGTTTGGAAGGCTCATCGGCGTCGGAGATAAGCTGGTCGATGCTCTTGGTGCGGAAGAGCTGCTGGTTCATCTGTTCAAGGGCCACCGTCCCCGTACGGCAAGGGCAGCACTGTACATTGAGCGGCTTTGGCGCGCAACCGCTGCGATGCAAGAGCCTGTGGGTTGGTTAGCTAAACGATTTGCAGGTGGGCGTAGCGCTCGATGAGCTTTTTCGTGCCGTAATCGCGGAAGCTGACGGTGAGGCGGCGGTCGTCGCCGTCGTCTTCGACCTTCAAAATGGTTCCAATGCCATAGGAGGGATGGCGAACGCGCGCGCCAATCAGGCGATTCGCTGCCGCGTTGGGTGCCGAAGCTGAGGCAGGATGGGCGGCAGGCTTCTTGGCGCGGCGGAACTGCGATTCGTAGTAATCCGGGTCGGGTTCGTAGCGGCGGGTTTCGCCAGCGTCTGCGAGCGAGCCGTGGGCGGCTTCGATGAGATCGGCTGGCACTTCGGCCAAAAAACGGGAAGGCGCGGCCGCGGCGAGATCGGCGTTAGCCCATGAGCGGCGATAAACGGCACGGGAAAGCGCGAGAGTGCGCTTGGCGCGGGTCATGCCCACGTAGCAAAGGCGCCGCTCCTCTTCGACGTCACCGTCGCTGTTCATGGAGCGGCCGTGGGGCAGGAGACCCTCTTCCAGCCCGGCGAGGAAAACGTGGTCGAATTCGAGACCCTTGGCGCTATGCAGGGTCATCAAGGAAACGGGAATGCTTTGGTCGAACTCGTCGGTGTCGCTGGCCAGCGATGCGCGGTCCAGGACATCCTCGAGGGTTTCACCTTGCTCGATGGCTTCGGCGATGGCGTTGGAGAGTTCGCGGAGGTTGTCAGCGCGGGAGGAATTGTCCAGGTGGTCTTGCTGTTCCGCCCAATCGAGATAGCCGGTGCGGTTGAGAATTATTTCCAGGATTTCGCCGGGGTTTTTGTCGGCGCACTCTTCTGTAAAGTTCAAAACCATCTGGCGAAAATCGGTGAGGGCAGAAGCGCCGCGCACCTTCTGACCGGCGAGATGGGGAATCGCCTGCCAGAGCGATACATTGGACTCGCGAGCAACAACGCGCAGAGAATCGATGGTGACTTTGCCAATGCCGCGCGGCGGAACGTTGAGGACGCGGAGCAGGGCTACATCGTCGTCGGGATGAAAGAGCAGGCGCACGTAGGCCAAAGCATCTTTCACCTCGGCGCGCTGGTAGAAACTGAAGCCGCCAACGACGCGATAGCGAACGCCAATGCGGCGAAGAGTTTCTTCAAAGGGCCGCGATTGCGCGGAGGTGCGGTAGAGCACGGCAAGGGTGAAGCGCGGGTCTTCGCGGAGGCGGCTGGCGATTTCGCCGCCGATGTATTCCGCTTCATCCGAGGCGTCGCGAGCTTCGTAGTATTTCAGCAATTTCCCTGAGCCGAGCGTCGCTTTCAGGTCCTTGCCGAGGCGCGTGCGATTGTGGCTGACAACGCCGCCGGCGGCGTCGAGAATCACCTGCGTGGAGCGATAATTTTCTTCGAGGCGGATGGTTTGAGCTCCCGGGAAATCGCTGAGGAATCGCTGAAAATTGCCGCTCACGGCGCCGCGCCAGCTGTAGATAGATTGGTCTTCGTCACCCACGACGCAGACATTGCGTTCTTTCCCGGCGAGCAGGCGAACTAGCTCTTCCTGAGACGCGTTGGTGTCCTGAAATTCGTCAACCTGGATGAAGCGCAACTGCTCGGACCAGCGCGCGCGCACCTGCGCGTTCTCGCGCAGGAGGGCGACGGCACGCAGGAGGAGATCGTCGAAATCGAGCGCCGCTGATTTGCGCAGGATCGATTCGTATTCACGATAAACGGCGGCAGCTTTCTTCCCAAAAGGATCGAAGGCCTCCGCTTCCATTTCATCGGGAGAGATGTTGTGATTCTTGGCGTGGCTGATGCGGTCGCGCAGGGGCCTCGGCGCGAGCTCTTTCTCCAGCAACTTCAAATTTTGAAGGGCGAGCTTGACCGCGCGCGTCTGGTCGTCGTCATCGTAAATGGCAAAGGACCTGGAGAGGCCGGCGCTCGGGGCTTCGCGGCGCAGCAGGCGGGCACAGAAGGAGTGAAAGGTTGAAATCCAGATGTCCGAGGCATCATGTCCGCTGGAGCGGACCAGGTCGGAGATGCGGCGGCGCATCTGCTCGGCCGCTTTGTTGGTGAAGGTCACGGCCAAAATGTTGCGCCCGGGGATTCCTTGCTCGATCAGGTAGGCGACGCGATACGTGATGACGCGCGTTTTGCCGGTGCCGGCGCCCGCGAGCACAAGCACAGGCCCATTGACGGCCGTGACTGCTTCGCGTTGCCGCGGATTAAGTTCGTCAAGGAGCGCCATATTGGTAAAGAGTTTTCCGAAGGTTGCGAGTGAATTTTATCTGAGCTGAGTCGATTCAGCAAATCACGGTGGCTGGGCTTCTTCCTTACTGTGGATGCTTGGGCGCCAATGGAACTTCGAAGTAAATCATACCGTTATCCGAGGCAACGGACTTCACATCGGGAACATAGAGAGAGGCGTAGGGGACGACCTTGAAATCGCTGCTCACGTCGAAGAAAACGAAGCCGCGAGTGCTGCCGTTGGGCGGGACAACATCGGTCTGCAAGGCCAGGGGCTGGAGCTTGGCTTCGACGTCGCGGGCCTTGCCATCTTCGCCGGGCGCTCCGAGGGACGGAAGCCGGCGAGGCAACGGAAGCGAAGGGCCCCTCGGATGGGCGATTTGCTTCGCGGCCTCGTCGAGAGTGAGCATCGGCAAGTGAAGACGCTGGCCGTCAGGGCTGTCGACGTCGAGGCGAATGGTGGACAAGTCGACATGGACTGGGTAGGCCGTGTCATTCTTCAGGAACACATCGACGGCCAGAAGGCCGGCTTTGTACGGATCCGCTTTTGCGAACTTGTCCTTTGTGCGGGCCGGGTCCGAATACGCGTCGGCGGCAACAGTAAAACCTTCGTGGCTGTCCTTCGCTGCCCACATAGAAGGCGTAGAAGGACTGGGTTGTGGCAACTGAGGCGGCGCCATCGCGACAAAAGCCAAGGTGACGATCAACAGCAAAGCTGGCTTCATTTCCTGCCCATAGATGCAATTGCCATAGGAAACGTTGTGGGTTTCAACCGCCCAATAACACTATAATACCGACCTTGCAGCGGGCTGTCTTTTTCTGGAGCAGCCGCCCCACCTCATGTACTTTTTGTATAGCGCAGTGACGGCAATTGCTATGGCGCTGCTCGCGCCGTATTTCGCGTTGCAAGGGCTACGGCGCGGGAAATACCTGGGCAATTTGGGAGAGCGCATGGGCTATTTGCCGGACGCGCTGGCGCGCGATGTGCCTCCTCGCGCGTCAATCTGGGTGCACGCTGTATCCGTAGGCGAAGTGCTGGCGAGTAAGCCGATTGTCGATGGGCTAAAGAAACGATTCCCGGAGCGGCCGATTTTTCTTTCCACAACGACGGCAACGGGTCAGCAGCTTGCGCGGGAACGGATTTCCGGTGCGGACGGCGTTTTTTATTTTCCGTTTGACTGGCGCGCGCCGATTCGGCGGGCGTTTGGAAAAATCCAGCCGGCGCTGGTGGTGATTCTGGAAACGGAAATCTGGCCGAACTTCATGCGCGAGGCGGAGCGGACCGGTGTGCCGGTGGTGTTCGTCAACAGCCGACTTTCGGAAAGGTCCATTGGCCGATTCCGGCGGTTTCGACGGTTCATTGGCGGATTCTTCCAACGCGTTCTGCAAAGTGCCGAGCTTTTCCTGGCGCAAAGCGCGGAGGATGCCAGCCGGTTGAAGGAAATGGGTGCGCCGGAGGAGAAAGTCGAGGTTACCGGAAATTTGAAGTACGACCTTGAGCCGCCCGCGCAGAGCGCGTTTGGCGAGTGGCTCGCAAAGCAAATCGCGAGCCAGGAACGCTGGCCGGTACTCGTCGCGGGGAGCGTCGTTGCGGGCGAAGAGGAAGCCGTGCTGGCCGCGTATGACGTCGTGCAGCGGCAGTGGCGCCGCGCGCTACTGGTGCTGGCGCCACGAAAGCCGGACCAGTTTGATGCGGCATCGGCGGTCGCAAAAGAGTGCGGTTGGACGGTCATCCGGCGCAGTGCGATCGATCTGAACACGCCGCTCGACGAAAACTGCGACGTGTTGATTCTTGATTCCATTGGCGAGCTGGCTGGACTCTATGCCGTCGGAGACGCCGTTTTTGTCGGCGGGTCACTGGTCCGGTCGGGAGGGCACAATATCCTGGAGCCTGCGTGGTTTTCGAGGGTTCCCATTTTCGGCCCTTCGATGGAAAACTTTCGTGAAATTGCGGCGCGATTTTCCAGCGCCGGAGCGGGAGTTCAGGTGGCCAGCGGCGAAAAGCTTGGCAAAGTTTGGGCCGAGTTGATTCGTGATTCCGCGCGGCGCGAGCAGATGGGGCGAAAAGCGCGCTCTCTCGTAGAGGCAAATCGTGGCGCGTCGGCTCGGTCGCTGGAGCGAATCGCTCGGATTCTTGGAGTGCAACGGGACGACGCGTGACGCTGACAGAATCGCTTCTGTGGCCGATGTCCGTTCTCTATAGTACGGTTGCACGACTGCGCGCGTGGGCCTACCGCGCCCGCATACTTCGGCAGAGGCGGTTGAAGGGCGTCGTTGTGAGCATCGGAAACATTACCACCGGCGGGACGGGGAAAACGCCGATGGTGCTTTGGCTCGCACAGCGGTTTTTGGAGAGCGGCAAGAAGGTGGGAGTGCTTTCGCGCGGATACAGGCCGTTGCCGGAACGTGCGGGTGTTGCCGGCAACGCGGGCGCGCGAGGATGGAATGATGAAGTGGCTTTGCTTCACGACAGGTTAGGCGAGCGGGTTGAGTTGGGAACGGGAGCAAAGCGTTTTGAAAAGGGAAGGGAACTCGAGAAGCGCGGGGTTGACTGCTTCGTCTTGGACGACGGCTTTCAGCATTTGCAGCTCGCGCGCGATGTAGATGTGGTCATGATTGACGCTACCAAGCCATTTGCAGGCGGACACGTTCTCCCCTCAGGGAGGCTTCGCGAGCCTATCTCCGCGCTGCGCCGCGCGGACGTCGTCGTGATTCATCGATCGGCAGAGCATGTGCCGGCAATCGAGGCGATGATCCGCAGGTATTCGCCGGCGCCGATTTATTTTTCGCAGACGAAACTTCTGGGCTTGGAAATGTATCGAGGGGTTGAGACTGCGAGCGCGGCCGCGAAGAAAAGGAAGTTCTTTGCATTTTGCGGAATCGGCAACCCTTCCGCATTTCTCGCCGATCTGAAGAACTGGGGCATCCCGGTTCTTGGACACGAAATCTTTCGCGACCACCACCGATATACGGAACGCGACATGTCGCGCTTAGCTGAAGAAGCCGCCGCCGCTCGCGCCGACGCGCTTATTTGTACGGAAAAGGACCTTTATGATTTGCCGCCGGGCGTCACGACGCGGGCGCCGATTTTTTTCTGCAGGATCGGGCTGCAAATCAACGACGAAGAAGGTTTGTGGCGGTCGATTGTGAAGATGATTGAAAGCAAAAAGCCGGGAAGAATGGCATGAAAATTCTGGTGCGCGCGACAAATTGGGTCGGCGACGCGATCATGTCCATCCCTGCGCTGGGCGCGATTCGGCAGCGCTGGCCTGAGGCGCAAATCACGATTCTGGCACGCCCATGGGTCGCGGCGTTGTATGGCGGGCAGCCGTTTGTGGATCGCGTGATGCCTCTCCATGTGGCGTCGCGCAGCCCCATGGCCATGGAGCGAGCTGCGCGGGGATTGCGCGAAGAGCAGTTTGACTGCGCGATTCTGCTACAGAATGCGTTTTCGGCGGCGTGGCTGGTTTGGCGGGCGAAGATTCCGCAGCGCATCGGTTACGCGCGCGACGGGCGCGGGATTCTTCTCAGTAAGGCCGTCGCGGTGCCAAGGACTGAAGAAATTCCCGCGCACGAAATGTTTTACTACTTGGAGCTGCTGCGCCGCGCGGGATGGCTGGAGAGTATTCCTGAAGTTACGGAGATTTCTTTGCGCCTCAGCGCCGGCGCCGCGGAAGCCGCCGAGGCGCGGCTGCGAGAAGCAGGCGTGCGTTCGGAAGCAAAGCGGATCGCGCTTGCGCCTGGCGCGGCTTATGGCTCCGCGAAATGCTGGCCGCCGGAGCGCTTCGCAGCGGTCGCCGACGCGCTCGTTGATGAATTTGGCGCGGATGTGATACTTTTCGGCGCGAGCTCGGAACTGGAGATTTGCCGCCAAATCGCTGACCGAATGCATCATCGTCCCATAATCCTTGCAGGCCAGACGTCGATAGGCGAGCTTCCCGCGCTTTTTTCACGTTGCAATCTTTTTATCGGAAATGATTCGGGAGCGATGCACGTCGCGGCTGCTGTTGGCGTGCCCGTCGTGGCCATTTTCGGCTCTACGGATCCGCAAGGCACTGCGCCGGTGACTTCCCAGAAAAACCTGGTTCAGCATCGGGTAGCGTGCAGCCCGTGTTTCCTGCGGGAATGTCCCATCGACCATCGCTGTATGCTGCGTGTTCCGGTGAAGGATGTGCGCGATGCTGCGGCGCAGTCGCTTGAGCAGGTGCGCGGTGCCTGAGGCCACGAAGAGACGCGCGGTGTTTCTGGATCGCGACGGCACGATTTCCGAGGAAATGGGCTACGCGAATCATTTGAGCCGCTTTTTGATTTTTCCGTATGCCGCGGCGGCGATTCGGCGATTGAACGAGGCCGGACTGGCAGTGATTGTGGTGACAAATCAGTCGGGCGCGGCGCGCGGTTTTTTCCCGGAATCGCTGATTCAAGAGATTCACGCCAAAATGAAGGCCGAGCTTGCGGCGGGCGGCGCGCATGTTGACGGCATTTACTATTGCCCGCACATCCGGGACGACAATTGCAAGTGTCGCAAGCCTCTGCCCGGCATGCTGGAGCGAGCGGCCGCGGAGCACAATCTCGAGCTCAAGGGTTCGGCGTTGGTCAGCGATCGCTACGACGATATCGCCATGGCGCACGCAGCGGGCTGCCGGAGTATTCTCGTGCTCTCCGGATACGGGCGCGGCGAATATCAATGGAACCGACACATGTGGCCTCGCCAGCCGGACTCGGTGGTCAAGGATCTGACAGCAGCTGTGGAGCTGATTTGCGAAACGGTGAAAAGATGACCGTCAGAAAAACCACGCAACGCGGCGCAGAGGCGCTGGACTTATCGCGTTTGCTGGAGCTCATCGCATCCTTCCCGCGCCAGACGATAACCGTCTTTGGAGACTTTGTCGTGGACGAGTACGTCACGGGAGAGATTTCGCGAGTTTCTCGCGAAGCGCCGGTGCTTATTCTGCGTCATCAGAAGACGGAAATTGTTCCCGGCGGCGGCGCCAATGCGGCGAACAATCTGGTGGCGCTGGGCGCTCGCGTGCTGCCCGTGGGCGCGGTGGGCGACGACCTCGCGGGCAATGCGCTGGTCAATTATTTTCGCGAGCAGAATGTAAATGTTTCGGGCATGATTCGCGTGCGACACGGGAACACGACAACGAAGACGCGTTTTCTCGCGCGTTGGTCGCACACAGCGCGTCAACAGGTGTTGCGCGTGGATCGCGAGGCGAGTGAGCCTCTTTCTGAAAGTGTCACTAGGCAAATCAGCAAGAAGGCGCGGAGTTACATTGCGAAATCGGATGCCGTGCTGGTGTCGGATTACGGTGCCGGCTCGGTCACGCCGGAGCTGTTGAAGCGAGTGAAGGCGAAGGTGGCAACTCTCGATTCGCGTTATCGCTTGCTGGACTACGGCGGCGCGGACTTCACGGCGGCTACGCCAAACGAGCCGGAACTGGAAGCGCTGTATCACGCGCAGATCGGGAAGGATGAAAAGCAACTTGAAATGCTGGGCCAGCGCACGTTGCGGGCGCTTGGCTTGCAGGCATTGCTGGTCACTCGCGGCAAGGACGGGATGGTATTGTTCGAGCGCGCCAAACCGCCGCACAGGATTGCGGTTTACGGCGCGGCCGACGCCGTGGACGTGACCGGCGCGGGGGACACGGTGATCGCTGTGTTTACGCTGGCGCTGGCCGCGGGAGCATCGTTCGTCGAAGCGGCGCACTTGGCCAACTTTGGGGGAGGCATCGTGGTGATGAAGCGCGGCACGGCGACGGTGTCGCGCGCCGAGCTGGAAGCAGCCGTCCGCAGTGAGGCGAGCGCGAGCGGATGAACGCGCGCTCGAAAATCCTGACGCGCTCCGAGCTCGCGCTGCGCCTCGAGGAACGCCGCAAGAAGGGCCAACGAATCGTGCTGGCGAATGGCTGCTTTGACGTATTGCACGCGGGGCACGTGCGCTACCTGGAAGCGGCGCGCCGGGAAGGTGATCTGTTGATCGTGGCAATAAATTCCGACTCCAGCACGCGAGGGCTAAAAGGGCCGGGGCGGCCGGTTATGGCGGAATCAGATCGTGCCGAACTTGTCGCGGCGCTTGGCGTGGTGGATTACGTGCTAATTTTTGAGGAGCCCGACGTGCGTTCGCTGCTGCGCGAACTGCATCCGAACGTCCATGCCAAAGGCACCGATTACACGGTGGAAAGCGTGCCTGAGAGAGACGAGGCGGCGCGCCTCGGCATTCGCGTGGCGATCGTGGGCGACCCGAAATTCCATTCCACGCGCGGCCTGATCGAGCGCATTCGCCATTCCGGTCATGGATGAGCCGCGCTTTCTGGTGCTGCGGATGAGCGCCCTCGGAGATATCGTCCACACGCTGCCCGCAGTTAGCGCCTTGCGCGAGTCGTACCCAAAAGCGACCATCGACTGGCTCGTCGATCAGAAATGGGCTTCGGTTTTGGAAGGCAATCCGTGCGTCAACAATGTGACTACGATGGATCGCGGCTCGTGGGGGAGCGTGATTGCCGGCGTGCGCCGCATACGCAAAGCGAATTACACGGTTGCGATCGATTTTCAGTCGCTCTATCGCTCGGCGATTCTCGGATGGCTTTCTGGCGCGCCGCAGCGTTTAGGGTTTGATGCGGATTACTCGCGCGAAAGCGGCGCTGCGCTTTTCTACACGAGCGTCATCAAGCCGCGCCGGACGCACAAGGTTGAGCATAATCTGGAGCTGGTGGAAGCCGCCGGCGCGCGAGCGAGTGAAATTCGTTTTCCGCTGCCCAGTGCGCCGGAGGCGACGGAGGAAGTAGAGCGCATTCTGGCGGCAAAAGGGCTCAACGAATATTTTGTGCTGTCGCCAGGTGGCGGCTGGGGCTCGAAGTGCTGGCCACCGGAAAGGTACGGCGAGCTGCACCGCGCGTTAGTGCAAAGATACGGCTGGCGAGGGGTGATCAGTTTTGGGCCTGGCGAGGGCCATCTGGCGGAAAGCGTTCGCCGCAGCGCGGGGTCTCCTGAGCCGGTCGTCGAGATGTTCAACTTGAAACAGCTGGTGGCGCTCTTGCGGCCCGCCAAGTTTCTTGTGGCTGGCGACACCGGCCCGCTGCATCTTGCTTCCGCGCTCGGGACGCCGGTCGTAGGGCTCTATGGCCCTACAGATCCGGCCCGCAACGGCCCATATTCGCCGCGGGATATTGTGGTGCGGCGCGCGCAGCCGGAAGAGACCACGTACCGGCGCAGCAGCTCTCCATCACGCGCCATGCTGGCGATTAGTGTGGAAGATGCGCTCGACGCGGTCGCGCGCCGGCTGAAAAACCGATAATGGCCCCAGCGACGAATTTCTGGATCCGCTGGCGCGTCCGGGTCGGTTACCCGGTGGCGCTCGTCTATCTGGCGCTGGCGCGGCCGTCGACGCGGTCGCTGATCATTGGCGGTGCGATTGGCGTAGCGGGCTTGGCGATTCGCGCGTGGGCTGCGGGGCATCTTCGCAAACATCAGGCCCTCGCCGTGGGAGGGCCGTACGCATTTACGCGAAACCCGCTTTACTTCGGCAGCGTAATTCTGGCCGCGGGATTTGTTGTGGCAGGCAAATCGGTTTGGGAGGCCATCGTGGTTGCCGGTTACCTGATTCTGTTCTATCCCGCAGTGATGCGACGGGAAGAAGTCGAATTGCAGGAGAACTACGGCGAGGATTTCGAGAGATACGCGTCGGCCGTTCCGCTCTTTTGGCCCGCTTTTCGGGGCTCTACGGCAAGCGACAAGTGGGCTGAGGGATTCTCCGGGCAACTTTACCGGCGAAATCGCGAATATCAGGCCGCCATAGGGTTCCTGGTAGGGCTCGCTGTTCTTTGGGCGAGAATGCGCTGGCTGCCGTAGCGCGCTCACGATTGATTAAGAAGCCCCGCCCGTGCCAATCAGTTCTGGTCAGAATGTCCGTCTTGGATTACTATCAGCGCAGTCTTGAACCCAGCAAGACTTGCGTCTTTTCGAGGATGGGAATTGGACAGCCATCATAGCCAAGAGAAAACGGTAGTGATTCACACGGCCGGTTCCGCCACGGAGGCCATGGTAATCCGAGGTTTGCTGCAGAGCGCCGGTATCCAGTCGCCCGGCTCGGTCACAAATGACCCGTTTCCGATGGGGGAGTCGGGTGACGCATTTAAGGACTCGGATGTGATTGTGTTGGAATCTCAGGCGGATAAGGCGCGCCGCGTCATTGCCGATTACCAGCGGAGCAACGAAGGAATCGAGATCGAGAACACGGACGAACCGTCGGACGAAAAGTAATAGCTGAGAATTGTCTTACGTCGTTTCCGTGCGTCCCACCTGCAGCAAACGCCCGCGTTAGCAAGCTGTGCCCATCGGTCAGTACCGTGACTGCGCCGTTGACGTCCGTTCGGAAAAGCCGAATGTTTTTTCCGGCGTATCGCTGAAGAGTCGCCGGACTCGGATGGCCGTAGGGATTGTCTTCTCCCACTGAAATTGCGGCGGCGCGCGGGTTTACGGCATCGAGGAATGCTTCGCTCGAAGAGGTCTTGCTTCCATGGTGCGGGACTTTTAGGAAATCCGACTGGAGAGGCTCCTGCTCCTCTGTGAGCGCGTCCTCCACTTGACGTTCCGCGTCTCCGGTGAGCAGGAAATGAACCGGTCCATCTCCGATTCGCAGGACGACGGATTCGTTGTTTGCCGACTCCGGAGCTTCGGCGGAGGCATCGGCAACATTGGGCCAAAAGATTTGGCCAACGGTTCCGTCCCAGTCGAAATCCGTGCCCTGTGCAACATGAACGACGGCAACACCACGCGCTCTTGCCTGCGCGAGAAGATTACGATATGTGGGCCTGTCTTCGTCCCGGCCAACCCAAAGCTGGCCGACATGGAAATTATTGAGCACGGCGCGCAAACCATCAATGTGATCGTGATCGGCATGGGTAAGCAGCACGACGTCTAGCTTTTTAATTCCGCGCGACCACAGGTACGGCGAGACGACCTGTTCGCCCACATCGAACCCTACTTGGTACCCGGCGATGCGTTCTGTGCCGCTCACGCCGCCGCCGTCAATCAGCATCGTTCTCCTGTCGGGGAAGGCGACGAAAATCGAGTCGCCCTGGCCCACATCGAGTACCGTGGCTTCCATTCTGGCTTTTTCCAGATTGGCCGAAAAAGGGTAGACGCCGACGAGTACAGCGAACACGAGCAGCACCAGTAGGCTCCCCCATTCTGAGATGGCCATCAGCGGAGCTGGCGCGGGGGCCTGCACAGCCGGCGGGCTTCTCTTTTCGGTGGCCGACCACGCCATTGCCGCCAGGCAGGCTAGTATGATCAAGAACGCAAGCAACAGCCATGGAGGGGGCCCGGGAATTCTCCATGACAAGTGGGGCAATCCGCTAAACCAACGCATAGTGGCAAGCAAACATCCGACGAGCACGCTTTCGAACTTGGCCAGAACTGAGCCAATGCCGGATGAAACGTAGCTCAGCGCCAACGCCAAAAAACCGAACGGCAAGATGATCCCTACCAGCGGAACGGCGAAGACGTTGCTCACAGGCCCGGAAATACTGACGCGATGGAAGTAAAGCGCCAGCAGCGGCGCCATTCCTAGTTGAATGCAGAACGACAGCAAGAATATCTCCCAGACACGCAATCCAAAGCGCACAGGCAGGAGAAAAAAGGATTCAACGTGGGGCGCGATGCGCTTAGGAACTTTTTTCGCCAGGGCGGCCGCTGCGGCGCGTAGATCGAGCCTGAATTGCGTCGCGCGTGGCGAATGCAGGCGGTCGCGTGTGACGTCGCTCAAGTGCTCCAAAGCGCGGCGGTACGGCGTGCTGGTGCGATCGATCCACGGAATGGCTAGGCCGGCGATCACTCCCGCCGCGAGGAAGGAAAGCTGGAAGCTCGATTGGAATAAGTCGCTTGGCCGAGCAGCAAGAAGGAAAATCGCGGCGAGCGCTACCGTGTTCAAGAGGGCGACTCGGCGAAAGAACAAGCGCGCGCACAGGAACATGGCAGTCATAAGCGCGGCGCGGAGAATCGGCGGACGATCTTGAACAACGCCCAAGTAGGCGGCAAGCACCGCCAGCGTGAAAAGAGTGGTAAACATCAGCGGCAAGCGAAGCAAGCGGCCGAGCCAAAAAATGAAGAAAGCCAGCGCCGCGACGTGCAGGCCTGCGAGCACCAGAACATGGAATGCCGCGGTCTTCTGGAAGGTCTCCGCAATGTCGGAATTTATAAAATTCCGGTCGCCCAGAAGCATGGCGCGAAGCACGGCGATCCGCGCGGGCTTTCCGGCAAAGAGCGTGTCCACCCTAGCGAGAAGATCGCCGCGAAATCGCGCGAACCGTTCACCTAGGGAAGGTCTGGATGATCCAACAGCGTGAAGCAGTTCAGTGCTGCGCAGTTCGCCGAGCAAATCGATGCCTTGGCGTGCCAGGTATCCACGCTCATCGAACGCCCCCGGATCCAAGTAATTTCGGGGGATTCGCGCACGGCAAAGCGCTTCGACCCTATCTCCAGCGCGCAACGCCGGAGGATTGTCATTATCGCTGCGGTAGTAGGTGAGCCTCAGGCCGCCATGCACGGGCAAAGTGCGGCCCGTTTCTTCCACGCTTTGCAGATCGATCGTGTATCGCCAACCCAGCGGGGTCGCTTCCGGATCTTCGCGCAGGCGGCCAGCCCAGCGAAGCGGCTCCTTGGTTTCCAGGCCGTTACGCGCAATCAGTGTGGCTACGTCATCTTGTGGGACGTTGGTGCGTTCGAGTTGCGCAGCGAGGCCGCCGAGCGCAAACCATGCCGCGAGCGCCAAAGAGCCGGCAACGACGAAGCGTTTTGCAAAGAGAGTGAGGCAAAGGCCTGTGGCGATGGCAACGATGGAAGCGACGACCCAGAACGTGAAGCCTTTGGCGACAACTCCACTGGCCATTATTCCTGAGGCAAGTGCCAGAGCAAGCCACAGCGCCGGGAGTTTCACCGCTCTCGTTCCAGGAGCACAACCGATTCAATATGGTATGTTTGCGGAAACATATCGAATAGGTGAAGTTCCCGGGGAGTATACGCCTGAGCGCTTAGCTTTGCCAGGTCTCGCGCGAGCGTCGAAGGATCACATGAAACGTAGACAATCTTTCGCGGCGCAAGGGCTATCAGTCGTTCGGCGACGCTGCCTTCCAGGCCGGCTCTCGGTGGATCGACGATAGCAACGTCCGGAGTGCGCGAGCCGCGTTTGCCCTTCCATTTGCTCAGGAAGAGAGCTGCGGGCTGGCTGTGGACAGCAATCGCTGTGCGGCTGGAACGTGCCACGCTCTCCAAGTCGCGCGCGGAAGCGGGATCCGCCTCGACCGCCGCTACTTGCGAAAAACGCTCTGCGAGCGACGCTGCGAACAGGCCGACACCCGCGTACAAGTCAAACGCGAGCTCACCGCTGCCTGCGAGCTCGCGAACTACGCTAGCCATCTCCTCGACAAGGAAGCGGTTTACCTGGAAGAAAGACAGATGGCCGACGCGGAATCGCTTCTGCAAAACATCGTATTGTAAGAAGCCGGGACCGAGGAGCGACATGCGCGCGCCCATCGCGTCTTGCAGGAGGATGCTTTTCGCGGCAGGGAGCATCTGGCTGAGCGTTTGCAGCAGCGGTTCCGGCGAGCGGGGGATAGAAGAGCAAGTCACGGTTAAGAGCAGCTCGTTATCACTGGCGTCGGCGAACGCTTCTATCTCGCGCAGTGTCGGCGGCAGGTTGCCGTTTGCCAGCGCCTCGCGCAGCGTTTGGAATGCCGCGAGAAGCTTCGGCGAAATAATCGAGCAGGTTTCCACGGCGCAGAGCGTCGACGAGCGGGCTTCAAAATAACCGATGCAGTTGGTTTCGGCCGGGGGCCGTCCCGGTTGCGGACTTGCGAGTGGCCGTACCGTCCATTGCGCCCGATTCCGATATTCCCAGGGAGGCGACCTGTGAGTCGTAATCGGCTCTTTCCAGTCGATGTGGCCGATGCGCCGCAGCGTCTCGCGCAGAATCTCTTCCTTGATTTCAAGCTGAGCGTCGTAGGCGATGTGCTGGTAGTCGCAGCCGCCGCAAACTCCAAAATGCGGGCAGCGCGGCTCTATGCGGGGCGGGGAGGCTTTCAGCAGTTGCGTGGCGCGGCCACGAAGCAGTTTCTTCTTGCGTTCGGTAATTTCGATTTCGACTTCCTCACCCGGAAGCACAAATGGCACGAAAAGCGTTTCGCCGCCCTCGTGCGCGAGGCCCTCGCCGCCGTAGACTAGTTTTTCGATTGTCGCTCGCATAGTCGTCCAGAGCTGCAAGCTTATTTTACGTAGTAGAGGCTCAGCCGCGAGAGTCCGTAAATCTCGAAGACGCGCTTCTGGAGGTATTGGCGTTCAATCGAAGCGATCTGATCCGCGGACATTTTTCGCCGATACGGTGCGAGCGCGCGATCCATATCGCGGCGCACGCCCAGCATGGTGTCCGTGTCCGCAGCGGCCGTGAGCGCGGCGGTAAGCTTATCCTCAAGAACGGTGAGGCGCCGCTCGAAATCTTCCAAATCCAGCCTTGCCGGTGAATCGAGGATGGTCTGCAATGCGGGAATTGCCGCTGCTACTTCGTTCAGTTGCCGCGCCAGATGCGGCAATGCTGCAGCATGTTTCTCTGCGCTGGAGAGCAGCTTCTTTTTCCGCTCGTCCAAAAAATGGCGGAGTTCTTCTCGCGAAAAAGGCTCGGCGGCGAAAACTTCCCTGCGAACTTCGGGTCCCGAACCCGCCGTTGCCTCCTGCATCTCCGACGCCGCTTCGAGCACTGCATCCACACAGTAGGCCAAGCTTTTCAATGGCCGGCCACTTGCGCCTCGGCGGGAACGGCCATAGCTTTCAAAAGCGCGATCAATGCCGCGCAGCACCGCCTCCAGGGGAATTGCTGATTTTTGCCACGTCTCGAGGATTGCCCAATCCAGCGGCGACACCAGCAAATGCGCGCCGCGCTTTCGCCAGAAGTGTTCTTCGATTTCCGTGAAGTAGTTGAAATAATTGAAGCCGGCCATCGGAAGAGGAATCAACGCGCCGGTCTTCGCGCGAAGGCCGAGCTCTTCTTCGCGGCCTTGGCGGCATCTTCGGGAGTTCGCGAGCCCGCCGCATCCTCAGTGGAATTGCGCTCCCAGAGAATCTGCAACCCTGCGAGCGTCAAATGCTCATCGACTTGCTGGATGTGACGCGAACCGGTTGCGATCAGGGGCGCTTGCCCGCCGGTAGCGATGACGCGAGTACCGGGGCCCAGTTCTTTTTTCAGCCGCTCCAGGATGCCGTCGACGAGATCAGTGAAGCCGTAATATAGCCCTGCTTGCATCGATTCCGCGGTAGTCGTACCGATAATCTTGCCGGGATCGCGGATTTCGACGCGAAAAAGCCGCGCTGCTCGCGCGAAAAGGGCGTCCGCAGAGATTCCCATGCCGGGCGCCAAAACGCCTCCGAGATACTCGCCGCGTTTCGAAACCACATCGAAGTTGATGGCGGTGCCGAAGTCCACGACGATGCAGGGGCCGCCGTATTTCGCAAACGCAGCCACGCCGTTGGCGATCCGGTCCGCGCCCACTTCCTGCGGATTGTCGTAATGAACGGGCATTCCAGTCTTGATGCCCGGCTCGACGAAGAGCGCCTTCGCTCCGAAATATCGGCTGGCCATTTCCGTCAGCGTCGGATTGAGCGACGGCACGACCGACGCGATCATTACACCCTTAATCTCCGCCGCAGCCAGGCCGGCCAGAGTGAAGAGCTGGCGCGTCAGAATGCCGTATTCATCGACGGTCTGATCGCGAGCCGTGGTCAATCGCCAATGCGCGACGAGTTCTCTGCCGCGAAAGACACCGAGCACGGTATTCGTGTTTCCAACATCAATCGCGAGCAGCATCACTGGGCCTCGGAAACGGTGCCGGAGATTATCGCCTCGATCCTGCCGTCGTCGCGTTGCACTCGGAGGATGCCCGAGGGCTCAAGGCCCGCCGTTGTCCCCACGAACGATTCCTTCCCGTTCATGATGCGCACGCGTTTTCCCTGCCCATAGCTGGACACTTCGGCGAACCTCCGTACAATCGGCCCCGTGCCTTCCGCAACAAACTGATTGTAGTAGTGGTCGAGGCGCCGCAGCAACCGCGCCAGCAACTCCAGCCGGGAATGCACGCGCCCGGTTTCGATCCGCAGAGAAGTGGCGATGCCCGCGAGCTCCGCCGGCATTTTGGACTGGTTCACGTTAATGCCGATTCCGACCGCTGCGAAGTGAATGCGATCCAGCTCCGCCTGCATTTCGGTGAGTATCCCGCAGACTTTTTTGCCGTTGAGAATCACGTCGTTCGGCCAGCGAATATCCGGCGACAATCCAGTTTCCTCGACGATGGCATCGCGAGCCGCCAGACCTGCGACGAGCGTGAGCGCCGGCGATTGCATCGGCGAAATTGCGGGCCGGAGCAAGATGGTCACGTAGATGCCGACGGACTTTTCAGAGATCCAGGAATGTCCCGCACGGCCGCGGCCCGCGGTCTGCCGCTCCGCGACAACGACCGCCCCATGCGGCTCGCCCGTTTCGCCCAGCCGCATGGCTACGTCATTGGTCGATTCGGTTTGAAAGAAATGCAGGATCCGCTTCGCGAAAGGCGTGCCGCGCAAATGGCGCAAAAGCAACTGCGGCGCAAGAACGTCGGGAACTCGCTCGATGTGATAGCCAGAGCGCGGATGACCTTTTACGTTGACTCCCGATGCGCGCAGCGTTTCGATCCACCGCCAGACGGTCTGGCGTTTCACGCCGATTTCCTTCGCGATGCTTGGCCCGCTGATCACGATGGTTGGATTTTCCGCGAGCAACGCCAGCAGCGCGTCGATGCGCCGGTCGGTTGGCCCGGGCAGATAAGAATTCTTTTTGTTCGTTCGTGATCTCGCGGACGGCATAGTGTGTTCGCGCGCCAGATAGAGTCGAAGCCTACGACAGCTCCGTCAGCCGGCTGACAATTTTTTGATACTCCCGCTGTCGTTCGGCAACGGTCGCTTCCAGTCCCCGGACAATCTCGTTTGGCGCGCGGCTGCGAAAGGTATCGTCAGCCAGGCGCGTTTGCTTAGCTTCGATATCCTTCTTCAGGCGTTCCTCTTCTTTTTTCAGTTTGGCGATTTCGGCTTGCACATCTCGCACTTCGCCTCCGCGGATGCGTAGGTCGAATTGCGCAGCCGAGCGCACAGCGGCATCCTCGGCAGCTTCGAGGCGCTCCCGCTGAATTTTCAATTCGGAGAAGCTCGCCAGGCGCATGAGCGCGTCCCGGTTGCGCTCAGCGAGCTCGCGCACGGACGAATCCTTCGCCGAAAGTTCCGCAGCGAACTTCTTTTTTGGATCGAGTTTTGCCTCCGCACGAACATTGCGCGCGGTTCCTATGATTTCCTGGAGCAAGGCCATTTGCTGCTCGGCGGCTGAATCGGACCAAGCCGGCTTCGCCTGTGGAAACGATTCGAGCGAGATCGATCGCGCGCCCGCGCCTTGCGGCAGGCGATGCCACAATTCTTCGGTCACAAATGGCATGAACGGGTGCAGCAGGCGCAGCGCGTATTCGAAGACGGCGAATAGATTTCGCCACGCGGCAATTGCTTCTTCGCGATTTTCCGAGCCGAGCTGCGGCTTCAGCCATTCGATGTACCAATCGCAGAAATCTCCCCAGAAGAAGTGATAAATCACATGCGCGGCTTCGTGGAAACGAAAAGCCTCCAGCGCGTCGTTGATTTGCGTTGTCACGGATGCGAGGCGCGAGAAAATCCAGCGATGCGGCAGCACGTCGGTAGCCGCATAGGGAGCCTTGGCGCGAATTTCCGGCGCGGCGAGCTCATCGATGGTCAGGCCGGCGACTTCGGCTTTTTCCAAATTGAAAAAAAGGAAGCGCGCGGCGTTCCAAATTTTGTTCGCGAACGCGCGATAACCCAGGATGCGCTCTTCACTGAGCGCGATATCTGTTCCGGGCGCGGCCATTACGGCCAGGGCGAACCGCAGCGCATCGGTGCCGTGCTTTTCAATGATTTCCAGCGGGTCGACGACGTTTCCGCGCGTCTTGGACATCTTGATGCCATGCGGGTCGCGAACAATGGCATGGAGGTAGAGCTGACGGAAGGGAATCCGCTGCGCTAGCGTGTCGCCGCGCATGAGGTGCAATCCGAGCATGACCATCCGCGCATCCCAGAAAAAAAGAATATCGTAGCCGCTGATAAGCAGGCTCGTGGGATAGAAGGTCCGCAGATCTTCCGTATCGTCGGGCCAGCCGAGTGTTGAAAACGGCCACAACCCCGAGCTGAACCAGGTGTCCAGTACGTCCGGATCCTGCGTCAGCTCTTTGCTGCCGCATTTCCCGCACTCTTGAGGCACGCTGGCGATTTGCGCCCGCCCATTCACCACTTCCACTCGCGAATCGGTCGCCGGAGTCATCGCCCCGCACTTGCCGCAGTGCCAGATCGGTATTCGATGGCCCCACCAAAGCTGGCGCGAGATGCACCAATCGCGAATATTCGTCAGCCAATCCAGGAAAATCTTTCGTTGATTCTCCGGCATGATGGATAGCACGCCTGTTTCGACGGCTTCGATCCCCGGCGCGGCGAGCGGCGGCATTTTGCAGAACCATTGAATGGAAAGGCGTGGCTCGACGATGGTTTTGCATCGGTCGCAAATCGCCACCGACATCGCGTGATTGGTGGTCTTCTCCAGCAGCCCCTGCGCCTTCAAGTCCTGAATGATTTTTTCTCGCGCCGCGAGGCGCTCCAGGCCCGCGTAAGGGCCGCCCGCCGCGCCGATGTGCGCGTCCGGAGTCAGTATGTCTATTTCGGCGAGCTTGTGCCGCTGGCCCATCGCGAAGTCATTCGGATCGTGGGCCGGTGTGACCTTCACCGCGCCAGTGCCGAATTCCAGGTCTACGAAATCATCTGCGATCACGGGTATTTCGCGATTCATCAGCGGCAGGATGACTTTCCTGCCGACAAGCTTCTTGTAGCGTTCGTCTTCCGGATGAACGGCGATGGCAGTATCGCCCAGCATGGTTTCCGGGCGCGTCGTGGCAACCGTGATGAACTCTTTCGAATCCTTAATCGGGTAACGGATGAACCATAGTTTCCCTTCGCGCGATTCGTGGACCGTTTCGAGGTCGCTCAGCGCCGTCTGGCAGCGCGGGCACCAATTGACCATATAACGTCCGCGATAAATCAGGCCTTCGCGATAGAGCCGGAGGAACGCCTCCATCACCGCACGATAGAGCGGAGGGTCCAGGGTGAATCGCGCACGGGTCCAATCGCAGGAGGCGCCCAGGCGGATCATCTGCTCCTTGATTCTTCCGCCGCTCTCCGCTTTCCATTGCCACACGCGCCGCTCAAATTCCTCGCGGCCCAGTTCTTCGCGCTTTAGCCCCTTCGCAGCGAGCTGACGCTCCACAACGACCTGCGTCGCGATGCCGGCGTGATCGATGCCCGGGAGCCACAGCGTCTTGCGTCCCTGCATGCGCCGCCAGCGAACGATAATGTCGATCTGGGTATGTTCCAGCATGTGGCCAATGTGAATTGAGCCGGTGACGTTCGGAGGCGGCAGAACAATTGAAAATACTTCGCCGGGGCCATCGCCGTGCGCGCGGTAAAGCTGCTCTTCAAACCAGGCCTGTGCCCAGCGGCGCTCGATCTCTTGCGGTTCGTAGGCTTTGGCGATTTCGGTAGACATCGTGTTTTGGCGCTTCTGATCCTGCGGTATCCGATACGCGCGCGATCAGCAACATGCGTGAAACCAATAACTATACGGGCGGACGGCATCTCCGTCAAACTGCCGCGTTTTTTTCGAACGGGAATGCGTGCAACGGCGGGCGCTACTTCTTGTCGCGTTCCTGGTTGAGGAGTTCTTCCACCAGAGGCCGCAAAACTCCATTCGCCAACGCTTGGTGGAGTTGGGGCTCCAGTTTCAAAAGCACCTTTGCCACCATGTCATCTACGGTGGCTTGGTCCACCTGGGGCCTGGAGAAGGATTCGTTCGTGGGGGTCTCGACGGCGACGAATTTTGTCGTCGCACTCTCCGTTTCTTCGTGCGCCAGATAACTCTTTACTTCCGGGAGCGCAAGAGGCGGGTCAGACATTCTCTCCACGGTTTCGTGCCAAATGGGCTGATTCTCGGAAACAGAAGGCGCAATTTCTGGCTCGCGCGATTCTTCCGGCGATGCTGCCTCTGGTTCGGCAAACTCCGCCTGGGGCTCTTCAGGAATTTGCGGTAGAGACCAGGCCGCCGACGCAACTTCGCGAATTGCGTCATCCGAATGCGCAACCGATTCTACCGGCGGCGGGTCCGCGCTCCATGGAGCGGCTGTTTCCTGCGCCGGAGCCGCAACCGGCTCTCGAAATGGCGCCTCACCGATTACGGTAGGCGGTAAAGAAGGCTCCTCGGCGTGCGCGAAATCTGGTTGCGGCGGCAGTTGATTTTGCCACGAGTTCGTCGCCGGATTTTTGAGGGCGATAGGCGCCGCGGTTTCTTCGGTGGTCGAAGCCTGCTCAGGCTTTTCCGTCACCGGTTCGTCGGCAGGCGTTTCCGGCGCGACGAAATGTGGCCATTTGACGGGTGACGGCTCCGGAGCTGCCTCAGAAATGCCTTCGGGAACATTGGCCCCGCCAAACGGGAGGTGTTTGCGGCTCGCTAAGATCTCCGCGTCGGCGGCTGCGCCTTCGGCAGAGAGTTTTTCCACCATATTAGCGGAGTCGGCTGTGTCGATTTCATAATCCATGGTCGCACGGCGCCGCGCCCACTCGCTCGCGGGTTCGGAATCGTCATCTTCTTCGTCGGTTTCCTGGCTCTTTGCGGAAGGCGTTGCGACGGGATCGCCAAATGCCAGAACCGCTTCGTCGCCTGTGTCGGAATCGGCCGATTCCGGAGCGGGGGAAAATTCACGCACCGGTGGAGCGTACACTGCGGCGGGAGTTGGCGGAGGCGGCGGAGCAGCAACTTCGGCGGCGGGCGGAGCTTCTTCGACCGGAGGCTCAAGTTTCCCGAGCAGGGCACTGACCATCGCGATCAGTGGCTCCGGCGGCACAAATGGCTTCTTAAGAACGCCATTCGCTCCTACGCGCCGCGCCTCCTTTTCATCCAAAGGATCGAACGCGCCTACCAGCAATATTACCGGAGTGTTGGCGAACTCCGGATCCTGCTTCACAAACTCGCAAACTTCGTAGCCGTTGCGCACGGGCATAAAAACATCGGCCAAGACCACGTCGGGATGCACTTCAGGGACCTTGCGGCAAGCTGCTTCACCATTTCCGACGGCAACAACACGGATGCCCTTTTCCTTAAAGACGAGGGACACCATCTTTTGGATATTGCTATTGTCATCCGCGACCAAAATCGTCGGCACAGTCAGCCCCTTAGAGACGCTGCCGCCCACGGACACGGCGTGCGCGGTAATGGAGCTATTGGAGCATCGGGGCAGAATGGAGTCAACGGAATCGGGAGAGGCGCGTGCCTCAGATGTTAGCAGGCGCTCCCGAGCCTACCAAGGAATAAGCTTGTGGATTCCCTTTTTCTTCTGGCTGGTGGATTCCGTGCTCTTGTCAGCCTTGGGAGCTTTGGCCGGCTTGGATTTGGCCAAGGGTTTGGTTTTCTTTGCGGGCTTCTTTTTTGACGCGGCACCCACCTTTAACTCAGTGGCCACAGCGGCGTCTGTCGCCGTTTCAGTGAGCTTCGTCGGCGCGATGCCCGCAAGGGCTGCTGGTGTTGCCGCTACCGTCGCCGTGGTCGCGGCCGACGTCGCCGCTACTGTCGTTGTGCTGGAGCTGGCCGAGGGAGGATCGACAGGCGGAGCAGTACTGCTCCCGGGGGGAGTACTGGAAGATTCCGTCGGCGATACCGTTTCAACGCTCACCGTTTGCCCGGGGCTGCTTCCCGCCGACGAAGCAATTCCTACGCTCGACGTTGTACCGCCCTGGAGCACGTCCTCGGAGGTGCTCATCTCTCCCGGCGGATTCAAATTGGGTTCGCCGCTGTGCGCGGCCGCCGAAACGTTCGGTGAACTCTTGATTAATCCCATTGCACGCTGAGTCATTCCAGGATGGTCCTGTGCGAGTTTCTCTTCGTATTGGGCGCGGGCCAACGCCTGAGGATCCGGCGGCGGAATAGGTATGCCATCTCCTGTGAGCTGGCGTTTCGCGTCGGCTGCAAGCGGCGAAAGCGGATAGTATTTGAGCAGCTTTGCATATTCAACATCGGACTGCGTTCGCCATCGCACGCGTTCCTGCTCGTTTTTTGATCCGCGAGACGCGCGCCGATAGATGTCGCCCAGCATCCATAGCGCCCGGTCGCTTTCGCTGAACAGCGGATAACGCCCGGCGACCTCGATCAAGCGTGACGCTGACGCGCGGTAATCTCCTTTGAGGTAGTAAAAATGAGCGACGTCGAAATCCGCCTCGGCCAGAAGTTCCTGCACCTCCCGCAGCCGTTGTTCTGCCTCAGGCACCAACGGGTCTTTTGGGTACTTCAGAAGAAAGGCTTGAAATTCCTCTTCCGCAAGCTCCGCCTGCGTATCGTCGCGGTCCGCCTTTTCCATCATGCGGTAATGAGCCATGCCCACCTGCATTTGCGCGTATGATGCCTCGGGGAGGAAGGGGAAGAAAGTCTCAAAGTCCTTGTATTCGGCGACCGCTTGGGTCAAGCCCTCAACGCCGCCTTCTTTGTAGTAAGAATCCGCTACGGCCAGCTTTGCCTTGGCCAGATATTCGCTGTCGGGATAGCTATTGATCAGCGTTTGCAGGCTGAGCCGCGCTTCCGTGTACCGGCCATGCTGATAATCACCCAGGGCGCGGTCAAAAAGGATCTTGTCCGGCTGGGCGCTGCCCGCGGCCGGCATCTTCGCCGCCATGTCCTTGTCTACGCATCCAGCGGGAACGAAAGCCAAAAAAAACGCGGTGGCAAGCAAGGCAGGCGTTCGTCTCGTCAATCGGCTCATTAAACCCTTTGCGAAGCGGCCTCGGTCGCAAACTGCCGCATTTGACGCACGGCAGCACCCGGGCTTGTCGTATGAAAAATCGAAGTTCCTGCAACCAGGCTGTCGCATCCGGCAGCCACAAGTTCCGCTGTGTTTTCCAGTGTTACTCCCCCGTCCACAGCGATTCGGAAACCGTAATTATAGCGTGAGCGCAAGTCCCGCAACTCACGAATCTTTTCAAACATCTGAGGGATGAATCTCTGTCCCCCGAAACCCGGATTCACCGTCATCACCAGCACTGCTTCGACGCGATCCAGTATTTCCTTAAGCGTAGCCGCCGGTGTCGCTGGGTTCAAAACCACCGCAGCCTCGCAATTTTCCTCGTGAATCGACGCCACCACGCGGTCGAGATGCACTGTAGCTTCCTGGTGAACAAAAATACGGTGCGCGCCAGCCCGTGCAAACGGCTGCACGAACTCACCCGGCCGTTCAATCATCAGATGCACGTGCAGTGGCAGCCGGGTTGCCTTGCTTAGGGACTCAACGATGGGCACGCCGATGGAAATATTCGGCACAAAGTGCCCGTCCATGACGTCTACGTGAATCGCCGACGCTCCCGCCTCTTCCACGGCCTTGACCTCTTGCCCCAGAATTGTGAAATCTGCGGCCAGAATGGACGGAGTGATTTCGATGGGGAAACGGTTCATGAGGTCGGTTGGGATTGTAACACAGCCAAAAGCGCCCCTATTGCGCCACTTGCAGCTCGACCATCGCTCCGGATTCGACGCGAGCGCCTCGCGGCGGAAGCTGGGAGGTTACCGTGCCCTCCGGTTTTCCGGTCAGCGGCAAAGGCGTTACTTTGTCTACCTTCAATCCTGCTTCGCTTACGCGCTGCTCTGCTTCGGCTTCGGGCAAACCTTCCAGGGCGGGCATCACGTAGGCGGCCTCAGATGCGCCCATCGAAAGCAGCATATCGACGTGGGGACTCGTCGCGTTAGTTGATCCGGCCGGCGGGTGCTGTTGCAGCACAACGTCGGCAGGGAATCCGGTCAGATGTACGGTCGAGATTTCACCGGTTTGCAGGCCCTCGCTGAGAAGCTCGATTTGCGCGGCATGAAGGCTGCGATCATCGAGCTGGGGAATACTGGCTTTTTGCACTCCTAGGCTCACAACCACGTGTACCCACTCGTTCTTCTTCAATTGGCTCCCGCCGGGCGGGCTTTGCCGCACCACCGCGTCCTTCGGAAGGCTGCTAAAGATTCTGTCCTCAATTCGGAGATGCAGCCCGCGGCTTGCGGCCTGCCTTTCCGCTTGAGCTACGGAAAGCCCCGCGAGATCCGGAGTGGCTACCTCCCGGCCCTGAATGGCGAACCGCATGGTTGTCAGCGCGCTGAGAAATGCGATCGACGCAAGAAAGAAGACGAGCAGGGCCATGCGTCCTACCCATTCAATTCGCTGGCGAAAGCTCATGCCACTCGCTCCTCTGCGGTTGAGCGTAGCACCGCACTTGCCGCGAGTTCAATGCGATTGCGAATCGGTGTTACCGGCGCACCATAAGCGCGGCAAAAAATCCATCGGCGTGGTGCACGGGCGGAAATGTGCGGAACGCGCCGTCTTTATCGACGAGGCCTCCTGCACTCACGCCGGCGGCTAATATACCTTGCGGAATTTTCAGGGCTTCGCAGTGAAAGCGGGGATTCCCGGCCAGCACTTCGCTGACCACCGATTCGTTTTCTTCCGGCTCGAGCGAGCAGGTCGAATACAAAAGCGCGCCCCTTGAAGAGAGATGTTCAAGCGCGGATCGGGCGAGCGCCACTTGCCGCCGACGCAAGTCCGCCAAGTCTTCTAGTGTTAAGCGCCAGCGAATTTCCGGATTTCGCGCCAACGTGCCGGTCCCGGAACATGGCGCGTCAACAAGGATGCGATCAAAGGCATTCGTGAACGGCAAGGGGCCGGTGCCATCGAGGGCCACGAGCGCTACATCCGCTGCTCCAGCCATTGCCAGCCGCTCGCGCATAGCCCGCAACCGTGCTTCGTGGAAATCCGCCGCCACCACGTGGCCGTGCTCGCCAACCAAGCTCGCAAGAGCGATGGTCTTGCCGCCCGGCGCGGCGCAAAGATCAAGCACCGAATCGCCGGGCTTTGCGCCGGCCAGCAATGGAATCATCTGCGACGCTTCGTCCTGCATGCCGATCCAGCCGCTGCGAAAAGCTCTGCTCCCGGCGACATTTCCACGCCGCACGACGATGGCATCGCGGAGCAAGCGTCCCGACTCGAAATGGATTCCTGCCTCGTCGAGCGACCGAATGGCGTCTTCGCGGCGCTCGGCGCTGAGGAACACGCATCCATGTTCCGGCGTTTGATTGTTGGCCTCAAGCAGCGCAATGGTTTGTTCTTCTCCGAAGTTGCGGAGCCAGCGTTCCACGAGCCACGTGGGATGCGAATAGGTGATCGCAAGAGTCTCCGCCGGTTCGATTCCGGGCTGCAGAAATCCCGCGATGAATTGCTTCCTTTCACTGGCCGCCCGCCTCAACGCGGCATTCACCAGCGGAGCGGCGGATTTTTTCCGGGCGCGCTTTACCAGCTCGACCGATTCGCTGACCGCGGCGTGCGCCGGTATCCGCGTCAGGTATCGCAGCTGATAAATTCCAAGCCGCAAGACAATCAGCACTTCGCGGTCGAGCGTCGGCGTTTTCCGGCCCGTGTATCGCTCGACGAAGAAGTCGAGTAGCCGCTGCCATCGCAGCGTTCCCATCACAAGTTCGGTGGCGAGCGCCGCTTCGCGTGCATCGAGATTCGCATCCAGCCGCGAGCGCAGCAGCTCTGACGCATAGGCTGCCTCGGTTTCCACGCTGAACAGGATCGAATAGGCGAGCGCCCTGGCCGAAGGTTTGGAAAGGGAACGCGACGCTTGCTTACGAGGTGAAGCGGTCATTGGTCGTGAGCCGGGCGCCATTTGCGAATTCTGCGGCCGTCACGCGCTTGCGGCCCTCCAGGCGCACGGATTCAAGCTGCAGCCAGGTGCTTTGCCCGCACGCGACAAGAACTTCCTGGCCCTTCCGCACAATTGTTCCGCATTGTGCCTGCGCTGCCGCGGAATCGCTGTCGCCGGGCCTTCCCCAAATGTGACACGAGCGCCCGCGAAATAGCGTGTACGTGCCGGGCCATGGATCGAATGCTCGAATGCGATTGTAAATCGTTGATACAGGCTGCACCCAATCGATTAAACCCTCTTCTTTTTTCAGCGGCGGCGCCAGAGTCGCCAGCGAATTGTCCTGCGGTTTCGGCGTGAGCTCGCCTCGTTCCAGTTCTTGCAGTGTGTCGAGCATCATCGGCGCGCCCAGGCCGCTCATGCGCGCCAATAGCTCCGTCGCGGTCTCGTCAGGGCCAACACTGACCGGGAGTTGTTCGAGGATCGGCCCCGTGTCCAGGCCCGCGTCGATTCGCATGGTTGTGAGCCCTGTTTGTTGCTCACCGGAGAGGATCGCGCGTTGCACTGGCGCCGCGCCGCGATACTTCGGCAGCAACGAGCCATGCAGGTTGATCCACCCCAGTCGCGGAATATCGAGCAAAGCGCGGGGAATGATTTGACCATACGCAATAATGACCACCGCGTCCGGCTCGATTTGCGTAATCAATTCCGTCGCTGCCTCCGAGCGCATTTTTTCCGGCTGGTGGACCGGAATTCCGGCCTGCAAAGCCGCTTCCTTGATTGGCGATTGCGCTGCCTGCCGGCCGCGGCCGCGCGGGCGGTCGGGTTGCGTGAACACCGCTTCCACGGAGAAGTGCGATTCCCTCAGGAGGAGCTGCAGCGTGGGCAATCCGAATGCGGGAGTGCCGCAGAAAATGATGCGCAGCGGCACGATGCGTTTACCACTCCCCAGCCTTGGTCAATTTGCGAATCTTTCTCCGAATGAGGTCGCGCTTTAGCATGCTCAGGTGCGTCAAAAACAGGATGCCGTGCAAGTGGTCGATTTCATGGCAGAAGGCCCGCGCCAGCAGCCCCTCGCTCTTCATTTCGAATTCTTTCCCGTTCGCGTCCTGCGCGCGCACGGTCACGTAGGCGGGCCGAAGCACATTGCCGCGAAAACCGGGAACCGAGAGGCAGCCTTCTTCCTCGCGCTGCTCGCCTTCGGAGTGCACGATCACCGGATTGGCCAGCACGAGTTTGGCTTCAGGATTCTTGCCTGACGTCACGTCGATCACAGCAAGATTGAGGCTCAAGCCGATCTGCGGCGCGGCCAAACCGACGCCGCGCGCGGCATACATCGATTCGAACATGTCTTCCGTGAGCTTTGCCAGCTCGCCGTCAAATTTCTCTACGAACTTCGTGGGCTGCTCAAGCCCGGCCGCGCCATATTTCACAATGGGAAGGATCATCGTTTCCTATTCTAGAACTCATCAAGTTGTTTTTGATAGTTTTGAAAATTCCGCCGAGTTTCTTCCACTGAATCGCCGCCAAATTTATCCAGGAACGCTTGCGCCAGCACAAACGCCACCATCGCCTCTCCCACCACGCCGGCTGCGGGCACCACGCAGATGTCGGAGCGCTCGTACGCCGCCTTGATGTGCTCCTTGGTTTTCAAATCCGCCGAGCCCAGCGCCCGCCGCAGCGTGGAAATCGGCTTCAGGTAGCCTCGCACAATCACGTCTTCGCCATTGGTAATTCCGCCTTCGATTCCGCCGGCGCGGTTCGAGCTTCGCTGAAAGCGCTTGCGCTGCTCATCATAACGGATTTCGTCCTGCACTTCCGAGCCGTAAGAAGTTGCGTTCCGAATCCCCGTTCCGATCTCGACGCCCTTGACCGCCTGTATCGACATGACCCCGCGGGCGAGCCGGCCATCGAGCTTTTCATCCCACTGCGCATGGCTGCCAAGCCCTGGGGGCACACCGTGGGCTACCACTTCGAAAATGCCGCCTACGGAGTCTCCGGCGCGAAGCGCCTGATCGACTTCTGCCTTCATCTGTAATTCGATCTGTTCGTCGACGCAGCGCAGCGGCAACTCCAGATTGGCGCACGTGCGCTCAATTTCATCCCAGGTCACCGCGCGCCCGACCTGCACGTGTCCAACTGCCATAACGTGACTCAGTACCGAAATGCCGAATTCGCGCAGAAGCAGCTTGGCCATCGCGCCCGCTGCGGTTCGTGCCGCTGTTTCCCGCGCCGAAGCGCGTTCCAGCACGTACCGCGCATCGTGAAAATTGAATTTCAGCGCGCCTGCTAGGTCCGCGTGTCCCGGGCGCGGCGACGTCAACCGCCGCTGTGCGTCTTCTGCGCCATCGGTGTCTTCCACCGGCAGCGCCTTCTCCCAAGTTTTCCAGTCGCGATTCTCGATGCGGATGGCGATCGGAGCTCCGATCGTTTTCCCGTGGCGCACGCCCGCGAGAAAATCTGCCTGATCCTTTTCGATTTTCTGTCTGCCCCCGCGTCCGTAGCCGAGTTGGCGGCGATGCAGCTCCCTATTTACGAACTCCGCCTCCACGGCCACACCTGCGGGAATGCCGGAAATCCAGCCAATGAGCGCCTGCCCGTGAGACTCGCCCGCCGTGAAAAATCGCAGCATGTTCTCGTTTTGAATTCGTTCGAAAGCGCACGATTTTACCGGACGCGTCGCCGTAAAGCCAGCCACGATGCCAAAATACCAGTCCCGGCTTGACGTTCCCTGTAGCCGACGTTACGCTGTCGGTGCGCTCGCACGATGTCAACGCTCACTTCCAAGATACCGGAGCCTTCCACGCCCTCCCTGTTGCCGTTGCTTGACACGGTCCTGAAGCGTCAGATTCAGGTCCTTCAGGAATACTCCTATCTCGTCGGCGACACCCTCGCAAAAATATTCACGCCGCCGCATTACTTTAGCGATGTGCTCCAACAGATGGACCTCATCGGCGTTGGCTCGCTGCCCATGATTTTGTTGACAGGTTTTTTTATCGGCAGCGTCATGGTTCTCAACACAGCCTCCCAATTTCAGCGATTTGGAGCAGTTTCGCTTACCGGCGAGGTTGTCGCGCTGGGCCTGGTTCGCGAGTTAGGCCCGGTGATCGCTGGTCTTTTGGTGACCGGCCGCAACGGCTCGGCCATTGCCTCGGAACTTGGCTCGATGGTTGTCACCGAGCAGGTAGACGCCATGCGCGCCCTTGGTACAGACCCGGTTCGCAAACTCGTGGTACCCCGCGTCTTAGCGACCTTGATCGTTCTCCCGTTGCTTACCGCCGTCGCCGATTTGATAGGTCTGTTGGGCGCGTTCGTCGTTTCGCGCTTCACGCTCGCGCAGACCGCCTCGCAATTCTGGCATCAAGCCATCCAGTCCCTTGCCTTCGGTGACCTTATCCAGGGAATCATCAAGCCGGTCATTTTCGCTTTAATTATCTCCACAATAGGCTGCTTTTATGGTTTGCGCACAACGGGCGGAACGCAGGGCGTTGGCCGCTCGACAATCTCCGCCGTGGTGGTGGCTTCCATTACGCTGATTGTGGTAGATGTCTTCCTGAGCAAACTTCTGCTCTACTACCTTGCTTCCTGATTTTTTCGCGCCTTTCCTGTAAAGCAATTCGTGCTTTTTATCTATAATCTTGTAAGTTGACTAGAATGTCCGCGCCCGCGACCAATAAAATCGTGCCAGGCGAGCCGCTGATACGGTTCGAAAACGTGAGTGTCGCCTTCGGTGACTCCGAGGTGCTGCGTAGTATCACTTTCGAAGTTGAACCCGGCGAAACCAAAGTCATTCTCGGTGAAAGCGGCTCCGGGAAAACCGTCCTTCTCAAGCTAGCCGCCGGTCTCTTGCGCCCAAACTCTGGCCGCGTAATCATCATGGGTCATGACCTCGTGGATATGAAGGAAGTCGACCTGCTCGATTTCCGCCGTCATCTCGGATTCGTCTTTCAAGAGGGCGCGCTATTCGATTCTTTGAACGTCGCGGATAATGTTTCATTCCGTCTTCGCGAGGAATCTGCCACTCTCGAGGAAATTGAATCGCGCGTGCGCCAGTCGTTGCGTTTCGTAGAGATGGAAGAGGCTTACGATAAATTTCCCGCCGAGCTTTCCGGCGGGATGCGCCGCCGCGTGGCCATTGCTCGCGCGCTGATCGATCGACCGCCCATCGTCTATTATGACTCGCCCACCGCCGGCCTCGATCCAGTCACCAGCCAGACCATCATTACTCTCATTCTTCGCCTTCGCGATTTGAATGGTGTTACCTCGCTTCTCGCTACGCATCGCCTGCAGGATGCTTTTGGCCTTGCCAATTTTGTGTTTGACCGCGAGAGCAGCCGTGTTGTCCCCATTTGGGAGGATGGCCACGGACGGCATTTCGCTTTGACCAAGGTCTTGGTGATTCGTGAGGGCGAAGTTTATTTTCAGGGGGAAACGACCGAGTTGTTGAAATCAGACGATCCATATCTGCATCAGTTCTTCGAATGAATCATCACGAATCGGCGTTGCATCTCGAAGATGTGGGCGCCGAAACGGCTTGAACTCGCTGGAGGCATGAGAGGAGAAACGAGATGGCGATACGCAAGCAAGTCACCTGGGAAGAACTCCGCGTTGGTGTCTTCGTCTTGGTAGGACTGATCATTATCGCGGCGGCGATCTTTTACGTCACCGGGACGACTGGCTGGGGCGCCAAATACAATTTGAAGACGTATTTCCCGGATGTGAATACGTTGCAGAACGGCGCGGTCGTCACGTTGGACGGCGTGACGATCGGCAACATCGAGGACATGAGAGTTAATCGTGGTTCCACGAATCACCAGCAGAGTATCGAAGTCGACATGCGCATCGAAAAGAAGTATCAAGATCTCATTCGTACAACGTCCAGTGCTACTGTGCTCACCCAAGGCTTGCTCGGCAATGAATACGTCGGGATATCGCGAGCCTACACCGGTGAAGTCATCCAGAACAATGGCGTAGTGTCGAGCGTGCCGGCCGAGTACATTTCATCGATCGTGGCAAGTAGCGGCCAGCTCGAAGACAAGCTTAACACTATCGTGACGCAAGTCGGCGACGTCGTCGGTGCCATCCACAACGGTCAAGGGACCATTGGCAAATTCGTCTACGATCCGTCTCTCTACAATCGCTTGAACGGCGTGGCTTCTCAAGCGCAATCCCTCGTCGCGGACGTGAAGGCTGGCAAGGGGTCCATAGGCAAGGTCCTGGTGTCGGATGATCTCTACAACAAGCTTGACACCAGCGCCGCCCGCTTCGAATCCATGACCGCGGCCGTGCAATCTCAGCAAGGCACTCTCGGCAAACTCGTCTACGACCGCGCCTTTTACGATAAGGCAAACGAGTTTCTCACGAATACGAATGGGCTTGTCGCAGGTGTTCGCAACGGCCAAGGCACCGTCGGAAAGCTCTTCACCGACGATTCGGTCTTTGCGAATCTTCGCGATGCGTCGTCAAACATCAAGGACGTGACCGGCAAGATGAATAATGGGCAGGGTACCTTCGGGAAATTCTTTACCGATCAGCAGCTCTACGACAACATGACAGGGCTCACCGGAGATATGCGCCTGCTGGTCGGAGATTTCCGCCGCAATCCCAAGAAGTTTTTGCAGATCCACTTGAATATCTTCTAGGCAGTAGCGAGTCGGAGACGCTGTTCAGCGCAGGGCCGCGTTGAACTTGTGCAGTTGCGCGGCGAACTGAAAGCCGTTATAAGCGGACGGATTCTGCAACTGCTGATAGAGCCCGGCGATCGCCGCACGCAAGTCAGCGTCGTCTGTTGGTTTCGAGTTTTGAGAATACGATAGAAACAGGGAATTCAGCGCCATGGCCGCCTGCTCAGCCGAACGTTCTCCGCTCATGGATATTTCGTCTGCGTCCCCGGAGATATCTCGCATGAGTTTCACGGTCATGGTCTGCTCGTAAGATAGGCCCTCGATTCTTTTCGCAAAATCATCAAGCTCGCTAGCTGCTTCGTTTGCTGAGGCGGCCACTTTTTCGCGGTCCGGCTGCAATCGATTCATCTCTGCTTGCAGTTTGGCCAGCGAATCATCCAGGCGCGCGGCCAGCGCCGGGTCGGTCTCGCGCGCCAATTGGCGGAAAACGATATATCGCGATGGGTTCCACGCGGCGTTTCCGGCGCGCCGTCCGGAATATCCGCGCTGCTGCTGCCAACTGTCCTCCGTTTTCACTAAATCGTGATGGCACGCGAAGCAGTCCAGTTGCGAATACTCCGGCCACGCATCGCGCTCGGTCACATCCCCCAGATATTTCATCTGCGCGCTCAGTTGCACGGCTTGTCCCGTGGCCCAATCGCGGACGTTTCTCCACGGATCGGTATCGAGCGGCTGCTTCCAATGCCGCGGCATGGTCGCTTCAAACGAATCGAGCTCGAAGTACAAATCAGGATGCCCGGCGGCGAGCATTTCGTGGTCGACGTACTTATCCTTCGTACCCAGATGGCACTCCAGGCAGCGATTGGTCCGCGAAACGATGTCTCGCGTGTCGTACATTCCCAGTTTCAACGACTGTTCGTGCGTCCATCCGGCAGTCGTATGCGGCCCCAGCCACTCCGACGCCGGCCCATGGCAATTCTCGCAGCTCACGCCGTCGCTTAGGTCGAAAGTCGTCGCGCGCGTGGACGGCGGAGCATCAATGGCATGGCACGCCAGGCACTTTTGCGCTGAATTTGCCGCGGGTAGCCCCAGAATCTTCGCCATCCGCACAGCAACAGGGCCGCTCAGCGATTCGTATGCGCGCGAGTGTTTGTCTTGCGTCACCCAGATGCTGTATTCGTTCTGCCATATCGGCGTTTGCGTCATTGGCCTGACGCTGCCGTGGCATGCCGGCGCGCTGCAGCCTCCAGCGCCGACGTATTGGGGGCCTTCCGCCGTCTTCGCGCCGGCTTGGGCGCTTGGATCTCTGCCAGGCCCGGCGGGCAGCGCCGCTGCCAAACCGACCGTCAACGCGAACGCCGCTGCCATTACGCCGCTGATTTTGCGGATATTTGCGAGCGTCATTGAATGCGCTGCTTATACCTGCGTCCTGTGATCAAGTCAACGCTCCACCTAGTGCCAGCCTGGAAATGTTCCAATCAATTACCACTGTCGTCGTGGACACCGCAGAGTGCGTTTGCTATAAACTGCGCAAGCCGTTGGTCGTGGGTGGTTTCATTTCTGAACGGCCTGTATCGCAGCACGAAGCTGGCATCTGAGCCTTTCGGGATTCGCCTTGATCTACGAAGAGCTGCAAGCCATTCAGCGCCAGTTCGGCTATCTTCCGGCCGCAGAGCTAGTCTCGTTGTCGTCTCGTTCCAGCATTCCTCTGTATCGCCTGCATGGCGTGGCAAGTTTTTATCCGCATTTTCGCCTCGCGCCTCCGCCCAAGGCCGACGTTCGCGTTTGCTGCGACATGGCCTGCCACCTTCACGGCGCTGACGACTTGCGCGCCGCGCTGGAACGGCGTTATCAGGGCGCGCCTCCCGGCGATTTCAGCCTTCGTGAAGTGTCCTGCCTGGGGCAATGCGATGGCGCTCCTGCCATGTGCGTGAATGACCAGATTTTCACACGCGCTAACTCCGCGATTGCGGATCGCTTGATCCACGACGCTCTTGCCGGACAATCCTTGCCCGAATCGGAACACGACACGCCGCCGCGTGAACTGGCTTCTGATCCCTACACGCCTGCGCAACGCTACGGAGCCCTGACAAAGTACGCTGCATCGCGCGATTGGCCGGGCTTGATCGCCGAACTCAAGGCCAGCGGCCTGCGCGGGCTGGGCGGGGCTGGCTTTCCCACCGGGACGAAGTGGGAAATCGTCAGAGCCGCTCCGGGAGACGAAAAATTTATTGTCTGCAATGCCGACGAGAGCGAGCCAGGCACGTTCAAGGATCGCTTCCTTCTGCAAAACGTTCCACATCTGGTCATCGAAGGCATGATTCTTGCCGGGCTTTACACCGGCGCGCGCAAAGGCATTCTCTACATTCGCCACGAATATGAGTCGCCCAAGAAGGCCGTCGCCGATGAGATTCGCGCTTGCTATCGCGACGCCATTCTCGGAAAGAATGTCCTCGGTTCCGGTTTGGCCTTTGATCTCGAGATTTTCACCAGCCCCGGCGGCTACATTTGCGGAGAAGAAACCGCTTTGCTGGAGGCAATCGAAGAGAAGCGCGCTGAGCCGCGCAATAAGCCGCCGTTTCCCGGCGTAAACGGCTTGTGGCAAAAGCCGACGGTAATCAACAACGTCGAAACTTTTTCCAACGTCCCGCTGATCCTCGTTCGTGGCGTGGATTGGTTCAAGTCGCAAGGCCAGGGAGGCGCTCCCGGCCTGAAATTCATTGGCGTCAGTGGATGCGTCAAGCGCCCTGGCGTTTACGAAGTTCCGATGGGCGTTCCCGCCTCGGAACTTATCTTCGGCCGCGCCGGAGGGCCTCCTGACGGCCGTGAATTCAAAGCCTTCGCGCCTTCCGGGCCCTCTTCGGGATATCTGCCTGCATCCATGGTGGATGTTCACATGGACTTCAAATCGCTGGCTGAGGCTGGCTCGATGCTTGGTTCCGGCGCACTGGTTGTTTGCGACGATTCCGCCTGCATGCTCGACATGGCCTTGAATTCCACGAAGTTTTTTCGCAATGAATCGTGCGGCAAGTGCGTTCCATGCCGCGTAGGTTCGCAGAAGCTGGTCGACATTTTGACGGCTTGGACGCGCGGCCAGGGAGATCCGTCTGACGTGGCGCTTATCGAAGAGCTTTCACAGGCGCTGGCTCTCACGTCGATCTGCGGCCTAGGCCAGGTCGTTCCGGCGCCGATTGCTTCCGTGTTGAAGCATTTTCCGGACGAAGTCGCCGCGCACTATAAAGAACGCCGTTGCCGTGCCGGTGTTTGCACCGTTTCGCGGGCGAGGCCATCATGAGCCCTTCGTCCGTCTCGCTCACGATTGACGGTCGCCAGGTCTCGGTTGCGCCAGGCACAACGGTCTTTGACGCCGCGCGCCTTAACGGCATTCGCATCCCCACTCTGTGCCATCAACAAAACGAAGTGCCCGTCGGCGTATGCCGAGTCTGCGTCGTCGACGTCGGCGGCCGCGTGCTCACCGCCTCATGTGTCCGGCCCGCGGAAGAGGGCATGAACGTTGCGACCGCTTCGGCGAAAGTCGCGCGCGCGCGCCGCACCTTGGTCGAACTCCTCATGTCCGACCATCCTTCCCCCTGCGCGCGCCAGCAACAGTCCGGCGACTGTGAGCTCGAGGTTCTCGCTCGCGCCGAAGGAATCGAAACGCCTCGCTTCGCCCGCCGGGACTCTTCGCGCGGGCGCGACGATTCTTCTGTCGCCATTGCCGTCGACCACGATGCTTGCATCCTCTGTGATCGATGCATTCGCGGCTGCGATGAAATTCGGCACAACGACGTTCTCGGCCGCATGGGCAAAGGCTATCGCTCCGGCATAGCCTTCGACGCCAACCAGCCCATGGGCGATTCTTCCTGCGTCTCCTGCGGCGAGTGCATGATTTCCTGTCCCACCGGGGCGCTCACTAATAAATTTCACGTCGGCACGGCGCTGCGCCTCGGCGACCCCGCATCACCGGAATTGCTGAAGGGTCTACCCGTCTTTTCCGGAGTGTCCGGCACTTTTCTGGAGTTGAATCGCGGCTCCGTGGTCACACGCCATTTTCGCCCCGGCGAAATCATCTGCCGCGAGGGCGAATACGGCTCCACGGCGTTTTACATTCTCGAAGGCCGCGCTCAGGTTTCCATCAATACCCAAATTGGCCACGTGAAGACGGAAGGCGGCGCACGCGGATTTTTCAGCAAGCTCTCCAGCCGCCTGGCGCGCGGCGCCGAGGATCACCGCGATGAAGAAACTGACCGCCGCACCATTCCCATCGATGCGCCGGCCGACCTTCCACTCGCAAAACCTGTCGCTGAACTCGGCCCCGGCGACCTTTTTGGCGAGATGACCTGCATGAGCTTTTATCCGCGTTCCGCCACCGTGCAAGCCGTCACTGAATGCACCGTGCTGGAAATGCTTCGCAACGTCCTCGACATCCTCCAGCGCAACAAGAATTTTCGCGGCCAAATCGAAGAGAACTACCGCCAGCGCGCTCTGGATTCGCACCTCCGCAGTGTGCCCGTATTCGCTCACCTAACCCCCGCGTTCATTGGCCATCTGCGGAATAAGGTCGAGCTGCTCCGCTACTCGCCGGGACAGGTGATCTGCCATCAGGGCGAGGTCGCCGACAGTTTCTATCTCGTGCGCATCGGCTTCGTGAAAGTTTCTCAATCACATCCCGGCGGCGAAATGATCCTCGCGTATCTTGGCCGCGGCGGCTATTTCGGCGAAGTTGGACTGCTGGGAGGCGGAGTTCGCACGGCAACGTGCGCGGCCCTCGACCACGTCGAAGTGGTGCGCATCGCTGCCGAAGATTTCCGGCTCATGATGGAGCAATTTCCCGAAGTTCATCAAAGCCTCGAAGCCGTCGCGCTCGGACGCCAGCAGGAAAATCGCGACCGCCTCGCTTTGGTCGAATCCACTCCGCTCCAGGATTTTCTCGCTCAGGGTCTGATGGAAGCGCAAAGCCTTCTGATCCTCGATCTCGAACGCTGCACGCGCTGCGACGCTTGCGTGCGGGCGTGCGCCGACGCGCACGACGGCGTGACGCGCCTGATTCGCGAAGGCTTGCGCTTCGACAAATATCTCGTCGCCACTTCCTGCCGCCAATGCCGCGACCCGTTATGC
>JBAPRL010000092.1:0-36287 GCA_049281095.1 Candidatus Acidiferrales bacterium | reverse complement strand
GGCCAAGGTTATTGCCAGAGGTGCACCAGCGCATGCGAAGGACGGTAACGAATATTTCGGATGCCCAGATAGGCCGCGACGCGCTTTCGCAGATCGGCGTTCACGATGCGAATGGAATTCTCCCCGTTCAGGGTGGCAAATCCGTGATGCTTGGCGAGCGCCACAAATTCCTTGCGAATCATGGTCTGGTAGCTGATGAAAGAGTCGTAAAGATCGTCGGACAAGTGGAGGTCGCGGCCCGCTTCCCAAAAACTGATCGCCGGAGCTTTCTGAAATTCGCGCTCGAGGGAGATTTGCGGGCGAACATTCAGGAAGAAAGTGAGGTCCGGCGGAAGCGCGAGATCATAAATGCGGTGCAGATAGCCGTGATCCAGGCCGCGAACCGCGGCGCGAACGATCAGCGTGTAATAGTAACGGTCGGCGAGGACGATCATCCCGGAGCGCAGCGCGGGCAGAATGCGGTTCTCGAGCTGATCGAAAAAATCGGTGGCGTACATCAGCGCCAGCGTGTAGCGCGTGACGGAGTTCTTCGCCAGCAGGCTATCAATATCTTTCGCGATCAGGAAAGACCGCCGCAGGCCCATGGTCTGCACCGCGAAGCCCTGCGATTCGAGCCACTCGGTCAAGAGTGCGATTTGCGTGGAGCGGCCGGAGCCGTCCGTGCCTTCCAGAACAATCAAGTGGCCGCTCAGCTCGGAGCGATCGCGCGTCGGCAGACCGACTGAGGCGCGCGTGACAATCGATTCCCCGTACTCCGGCTGTCCGGTCTCCGACGCAGGAATCGACTCGAAGACTTCCTGGCCGTCGTCAGCGGCGGACTCGGATTTGATTGGCTCGGTCATCTCTTCCTTATCGTCATGCGTTTTTGAACCGCTTCAGTTCGATGTGTCCGGCGACAACGTCGCGCATTTTCTGTTGCAATTGATGCACAGGTAACGTTCCGTCCATGAGCACGAAATTATCGGTCTGCACCATTTCGTCGTAACGCGCCAGCGTCAGCCCCTGAAATTTGGTGAAGCTCTCGATTGGGTCGAGCGACAGGCCCAGGTCCATTCCTGCCTCGTAATATTTCAAGCGCGGACGGCCGCTCAAAATGCGCCGGATGGCTACCTCCAGCGGCGCGCGAAAGTAAAAAGCCACGTCGGGAATCACCGCATACTGATAAAGATTGCGCAGCCAGTCGATGGGGCAGCCACGTGCGCCGTCGCGCGCAAACGCCGTATAGATGTAACGATCCGCGAGCACCAGGTGCCCACTGCGCAGCAGCGGCAAAATCTGGCGCTCGTAGCGATCGGCAAAATCCGCGGCGTGAATCAGCGAAAAAGTCACCGGCGTCAGCAAACGCCGCTTTTTACCGCGCCGCGTGGCCGATTTCACCAGCGGCGACGAATTCCACTCGGTGAAATACGTCCGATACCCGCCGACTTCCAGCCAGCGCTTCAGCAAATGAAGCTGCGTGCTCTTCCCTGAGCCGTCGATGCCTTCGACGACCACCAACGCTCCGGAATACGGGCGTGCCGGCGCTTTGGGCCGCTTCTCTTCGGGCTTTGCGGTGGCTTCGATTGTGACGCCGGGAGTGGACATGGAGACGACAAACTCTACTAGGCTGAGCCAGAACTGTAAATACCAGATGACAGTTCGATTAAATTATAGCAAGACTGGACCGAAAGTCGCGTGCTTTGCAGGCCGGCCCGCACGCGGCGCAGACCACGCCAACGTGGTCCGCTCGTTTCACGGCTGCGCGGTAATGCTCGCCGTCGTGTCGTAGAGCGGCTGCGCCGGCCGCACCCGCGCGTTTTCCTGGGCCACGGTGACCGCGAGTATGCGAATCTTGTCGTTGTCCGGCAAAGTCAGCGTGTGCGCGCTCGCCGGCAAATCCAACGAATAGGCGAACAAATAAGAATAGGCGTACGGCACATTTGCGCCGTTCGCGTCATGGTAGTGCGAAGCAAACCAGGCGATCGGCGCGCGTTTGATGAAGCCCGGCGTGATGCTCGCATAATGCGGCAGCGTTTCCGGATTGTCTTTCAAGTACGCAATGCGCCGTCGAATTCTCTGCGCACGCTCGCTGGTATCGCTGGCATCAGGCTCCGCCGGAATCGGCCTCGGCTCCATCGTGAACGAGCGGTCGTACCACTGCCCGACGAAGCCCTTCCAATCCTGCACGGTGAGGTCCTCTGCGCGCTCGCCCGCCTTGAACGTTCCCTGCTGGTCGCCGTCCGCAGCGGCCAAAATATAAACGCGATTGTAAGCGCCGGCGGGAAGTTGAATCGTCTGGCCGCGCGCAACCACCGCGTTGCTCACGCCGGTGGCCGCGTGCGCCAATTGGAAATCGACGCCGTCGTAAGAAATTTTCATCGGCAGCATCGCCGCGGCGAGAGTATTTCCCGCGCTGTCGAATCCGACGCCCGCAGCCGCCGGCTTCGCGCCGTCATTCGTCGCCGCCGCAAGATCGTAGTGCAACACCACGGGCCGCGACACTATCGCAGCAGCGCGTGCGCGCGGCGGCGCAAGTTTCACCGCGTAGCTCTTGATCTCATACGGCTGCAAATTCACAACCAGCTCGCCACTCGCGACGGACGCCGGCCCCATCGGCAATTCCTGCCCATTGACTTCGCGCGCGCTCGCAACGGGCGCAGCAAAAGTCACCCGCACATTCCGCGCCTCTTTGCCGCTCATTTCCACCACGCGCACCACCGCGTCGCTGCTCTCTTCCGCTTTCTTGAACGCCATCACGCGCACATCGCCGTCGCTCACCTTCAGCAGCGAAACGCTTTTCCCCAGCGCGCCGCTATGCGACTCGCTCTCCTCGCTCTCAAAGGCAATCAGCGGATCATCCAATCTGTACGCTTGCCACGGCGCATCCGACTCCTTCCAATCGCCCGCATGGCTCGTCAATCCGTACACGAATTCGTGGTGGCCCCAATCCTGCGTGCCCTGATCGCGATACTCCTGCGCGTTCTGGCTCACGCCCGGCGTATAGAGCAGCGTCAGCCGCAGCGTGTTGTCGCTGGGCTTGTCGGAACCGGTCTTCGCGCCGGACAAAATCGTCACGCCGAAACTTCCGGATTGATCCGTCAGGTCAAACCAGCGATGCGAAGCCATCTCGAAAGTTTTCTCGTTGTCCGTCGGCCTCTCGATCGTTCCCGCGCCCCAATTGTACGTGGCATTCAGATTCGAAGCGGTCAGCGGAAACGTCGCCTTCAGCGCCGCTTCTCGCGTTTTCCAGTCGATGGCGTTCGCAAATTCCACGCGATTGCCTGCGTCGCCCGCGCTCAGCCGAATCGTCTCCGCGAATTTCGAGCCTTCGCCCTCGCGCTCAATGCGCAACGCCACGCGCACCGGACCATTCTCCACAATCGTTTTTTTCACCACGCCTTCCACGAACGCGCGCGGCGGCTGGCTCTGGTCCGACCAGTCCATATTCCACGCCGGCCACTGCGACGGCTTCTCGTCTTGGAACGCCAGCCGCATCGACGCGGAGAGAAGTTCGCGGTCGAGTTTCTTGTCGTAAATGCTGGAGACGTCGCCATCCGAATTCACTTCGATGCGGTAGCGCGCATTCTCCAGAGACGAATCCGTGACTCGTAACTCGGGCGACGATTCCGTTGACGCGTTGTCGGAAAGCTCAACGTGGTAAACCGCAAATCCGACCGACGGCACTTTCGCAAGGAACAAGACTTTTGCGCCTTCACTCTCGGAATTCCCCGCGCCTTCCTCGACCTGCGACGGCACTTCGTTTCCGTCGGGTCCAATCACGCGGACGGCCTTTGGCGCTCCGTCATCAAACGCAAGATTCGCTTCCGCCACATCCTCTCGCGCAATCGACAGCGGATTGAACACCACCACCGGCACTCCTTCTCCTTTCGTGTCCAGTTGTGACGCAACTGCTGAAGTCGCGCTCGTCAAAACCTGCGCGAATTGATTCATCGCGATCACGTCGTCATTCCACGAATACGTGTACGCCTTCGGCGTCGCTGTGCCGGCCATGATGTCGTGAAATTGCCCGCCGAGCACCAGCCGCCATGCGTAATTCAGGCGCGCCAGCGGATATTCTCGCCCGCCGAGCCACGCCGCCGCGAAGGAAGTGGCTTCCGCCGCGCGTGCGAGATTTTCATTTTCGCGGTTCCATCGCTTGTGCATCGCTTCGGAAGTCAGCGAACCAGCCGAGTGATTCGTCAGTTCCAGGTCGCCCTTGTATGTCGGCAGTCCGGACGCCAGATGTTCGCTGAGGATGTCTTTGAACATTTGATCCGCATCCGAAGAAATCACGTGCAGCGGCCCCGTGCCCATGCGCACTTTCGGGCCGGAGGGAGCTGCGGAAGCATTTTCGTCGTCGCTATCCTCATCATTACTGTGCGGAGGCAGCGCGCCCATGCTCTTCGTCACCATTTCTTCCATCAGTCGCACGGAATTTTCATCCGGCGAGCCGCCAATGTCGCCCGTGCCATAATAATGATAGTCAGCAAAAACGCCGCTGACCTTGCCGTCCTGATTCACGCGCTTCGGCCAATCCACAAAATCGCGGATGTCCGCAGGCCGCTCGCTCTTGGTCAGGTCGTAGCTGATTCCGGCGGAATAGCTTCCCGGATTCAGCGCGGCAATCACGCTGTGGCCGTCGGACCCAATCCACACGCCAACATTGAACGGCGTGCCGACGGGAGTGTCCTCGGGAGAATCCGGCCCGCCTACGGGAGCCGACGAACCCCACGTCAATTTCTGCGTCGAAAATCCTTTCACGCCGGCTGCCGCAAGGATGCTCGGCAAGTCCGCCGGAAATCCGAAGCAATCCGGCAACATATATTCTTCGCTCGCTTTTCCAAATTCATGGCGATAGTACTCGTTGCCGTAGAGTACCTGGCGAATGATCGATTCCGGCGACGGCGAATTCACGTCGTTTTCTTCCATCGACGAACCCGCGGGAAACCATTGGCCCGTCGCGACGTAGTGTTTCAGCTTCGCGAAATCCGCGGGAAAATATTCCTTCATCATCATGTAGCGGTTCGCGCCGGTCCAATTGAAAATGTAGTGCGGATATTTTTGGATGAGCGCGAAATTCTTCAGCATCGTGTCGGGCAAATATTCGGAAATCACTTGCGGATATTCCCAGCGCCACTGCGTGTCCAGGTGAGCGTAGCCCACCAGATACAACGTCGGCGTGGTTTTCAAATTCGGAGTCTTCGGATTCGCCGCGGCATGGCTCGCTGCTTGCTTCGTCGTTGGCTGCTTCGCCGCCGCGTGGCCAGGCGTGCTCGCTGTCTGCGCGCGCAACGGGATATCGAAACAAATAAGCAGCATCACCCCGAGCGATGCGATTTGTGAAATTCGCGTCAGTCTTCTCAGGAACGTCGAAATCGTAGAAGCGTCTTTCATTTGCTTAACCCTCTGCTCGGATAAAATTGAAAACGCTACTCGGATTTGGCCACGCGCTTGGCTTTGAGCAGCACGTCCACGTCATCGGGCCGGCCATTCCAGAAATCCAAACGAATTCTTCCATCGGGAAGTTGCGTCACGGTCGCGGTAATCGCGCTCGCCGTCAAATACCAGCCTTCCGGAAGTACAACGGCGTTACGGGCGCGGCCCAGACTGCGGTCGAAAACCAATTCGTCGCCGTCGAGATGATAGCTGACCGGAGCGGTGTACGTTTCGGAAATTCGCAGTCGCACCGACTGGCCTTGCTTCACCGGCGTGAAAGGAATCACCACAACTTGCGTCGTAGGAGTGACCGTTTCGCCCTCCATGTCGATTTTCGCGGCGGCAAGCTCCGCGCCGGTCATGATGCGGCTCTGCAAAACTTCGCCAGTGTCGAGAATATACGCGGACGGATTCGAAACCGTGCTGCCTTCGCGCACCACGTTCAAATATTTGTCCGCGCTGGGACGCGATTCCGTGTAGTCGTGATACAGACTGAACGAATGCGTCTCCGGCTGACTTAGAAAATACACGATGTCGCGATCTTGATGCGCGCGCTCGGAGAGCCGTTCGCGCTCGCTCGCGCCGGCAAATGGCGCTTCCCAACTGCGCGCGGAGGTGAGCGGCTTTGGTTTGGCGGCCTCGCCGGTCTGCGCCCCCAGTTTTGCTTTCACGATCAACGGCGCTTCGCCGGCGCTGCCATTCATGAAGCTGATCGAAATTCTACCGTCCGGCTCGGAAAGAACTTGCGACGGAACATTGCAGGCGACGAGTTCATATCCGGCGGGCAACACAACCTTGTTGCGGCGAATCCCGAGAGGCCGGTTGAAAACAATCGCGCCGCCTTCGCGGTAGTAGCTCTTCGCATCCTTATAAGTCTTAATGATGATGACGCGGCCCTGCCCGTTCGGCGGAACGGGGCGCGCGAGATCCACTTTGATGTAATCCGTCGACGCGTCCGCGTCCGCCATCAGCGGATCCTGGCGCACGTCAGCGCCGCTCACCACCTGGAAATGAACGGGCGCGCCGGTCATCGCGTCGTAAACCGCTTCGTCGCTCGCGGTGCTGCCCTTGCGAATCGGATTGTAAAAAACTTTCGCGCCCGCGGTGGTGGCCGTGACTTCGTAATAGATTTTGAAACTCGCCGTATCCGGCGCAAGCAATTCGTAGCGCGTGTATTCATCCGTTTCTGTTTGCCGAGCCGCCGAAGCCGACGGACTGGAATCCTGCTGTTGCGCGCTGCCCATCCCCGCTCCGAGCAGCAATGCGAATGCGGCAATCATTGTGAGCGCGAATTTCTTGTGCATCGAACGCTCCTTGAACGCTCCGTCCGAGAAAACGGCAACCGACCGCCCGCATCATCGCCGAGTTCAGGCCAAGAGTAAATAACGAAGGTAGAAACGCGCGTGAGCGCGAGGGCAGAACGATCCGCGCAGGCTAAATGGTTTTCAGCGGGTGGTTCGGACTTTTACTGAGACTGCGGATACCAGTCGAGAAGGCGCACTTCGATGCCCGTGCCTTGCAAATCTTTTTGGAAAACGCTCAGGTCCGAGCCGCGATAGTGGTAAGGAATCACAATTTTCGGATGAAAAGCCTTCACCGCTTCCGCGGCTTCATCCGGCGGCATGGTGTACGGAAGATTCATGCAGACGAAAGCGACGTCGATATTCTTCAGCGCGCGCATTTCCGGAATATTTTCCGTGTCGCCGGAAAAATAAAATCTCTTGCCGCCGTAGGTGAGAACGTATCCGTTGCCGCGCCCCTTCGGATGGTAGAGCGTGCCCGGCGACGGGCCGCGCGTGATGTTGTACATGGGAATCGCTTCGACGGTCCAGCCGTTCCAAGTTTTCGTTTCGCCGTTGGAAATCGGGTGCGCGGCGGTGACCGTTTCCACGACGGCGGGCGGCGCGAAAATTTCCGTCCCGGATTTGCTCAGCGCAGAAATCGATCCGGGATCCATGTGATCGCCGTGGATGTCGGTGATCAAAATTAAATCCGCGGGCGGCAGGCCGGAAAAATTCGCAGGCTTTGCGGGATCCAGATAAATATTTTTTCCGCCGGCTTCGATCAGCAAACTCGCGTGATAGATCGGCGTGATTTTCACGACGCCAGCGTTGGTCTGGAAAGTTTGCACCTGCCGCGCGGTTTGGGCTTGCGCGCAAGAAACAAAAATCGCGTAAGCGAGGAAGAGGATCAGCGGTTTCATTTTCAAAACCTCAGTGGAGCTGGGGCATCGGGATGCTAGCACGCGCCGTGCTCGGTGAGCAACGCACACAGCGAAGCGAAGGCGGACGGTCAGAGGGAGTTCAGTTCCGAAGAGCGGCAAGAATAGACAGGTACCAGTACAGGCCACGGCGGACAAATTGGCCTTTTTCCACAGGCAAAATGGGGTGAAATTGGCCTGGTGAAGCAGTCCATTGAAAATTGCCTTTTTTGAGCATTTACGACGACGAGGATTTCTGTTTTTTGCGAAAAAGCCCAGAAAACGCAGTTTTTTGGTACATGACCCCCCGACGAGCCGAGCGGTCGGCGCACGGGTGTGACCAGGCCAATTCACGAAAAACGCGGCAAAATCGGGATATAGTACCAGGCCATTCCTATAGACGAACTATAGGAAAGAAAATGGGCGGAGTTTGGCCAGATGGCGGCGGTCTAGGAGGGGAAGTTCATGCGGCGGACCAGGCCGCGAAGCGAGGATCTTGGAACAGACTTCGGCAACCAAATTAGGACGCTACCCGGTCACGGCGAGGCTTGAAGGTTTATAGGGCGGTCTGGTAGTCTGGTGGTCCGCACCCGTAGCCCAAATGGATAAGGCATCAGCCTACGAAGCTGACTATTCGCGGTTCGAGTCCGCGCGGGTGCGCCACTCCCCATCCTGGGGGATTTGGCCGTCCGACAGCCCACCTGCCGTGTTCACGGACTGAGCCGCGACGCCAAACAAAAACAAATTGTGAGATGGCTCGCCGCGGAAGGCGGTTTGCGCCGAAGGCCGCGCAAAGAGGAAGCGGCTCGTTCCGACTTCAGGCGCGCCCGCGGGGCCGTTGGCGCGGCGCAAGCGCACGAAATGTCCTCGATCAATCGAAGCTCGCGGCGCACGCGACGGGGCGGCTGGCTCGAACCTGATTGCACAGACGTGGCACGAGAATCTTCGGCATGGCCTGCGGGCGTTTTGCGATAAGATGAGCGCAGAAGACCGGGGAATTTCCACAAGCGGAGGAACGAAAATGGATCGGGAGTTCTTTTACTCGATCATGAACGGCGAAGGCACGCTCGACTATGAAATTTATTTGAATACGAAGGCGCTGCTCTCGTGTCAAAAAGATTTCAAGGAATTTTGCAACCGCGACGAACTGCAATTCCAAATCGTGCATCAAGCCGAAGAGATGTGGATGAAGCTGATCGGCTACACGCTGCTGGACATCGACGATTACATGCAAAAAGAGGATACCAACCGCGTGCTGACGCTCTTTCGACGCGTGCATACGGCGCAGCGCATGATGATCGACGAATTGGCGCTGCTGGAAACGATGTCGCCGAAGGAGTATCAGGAGATCCGGCTGCGGCTGGGAAACGGCAGCGGGCAGGAATCGCCGGGATTCCGGACGCTGCTGCGCATGCATACGCCGCTGTGGCAAACGTTCAAGGTGAATTATTTGGACAAGCATGGGCTGACGATCGAAAAAATTTACAATTCGGAATATACGCATTCCGGCGCGTACGTGGTGGCGGAGGCGCTGGCGGAATTCGACGAGCTGTTTCAGCGATTCCGCGCGGTGCACATGCAGTTGATCATGCGGACAATCGGGCTGGGCGCGAAATCGCTGAAGGGCCGCGCGGTGGAGCTGCTGAACGAGGGGCTGCGGGTGCGATTTTTCCCGGAGTTGTGGGAGATTCGCAACCACATGACGGACACGTGGGGCGACCAGCACGGAGTGGTGCGAGACTCCATCGGCAGCCACTGAGCGGCGGATTCAGCAAGTACGTGTGCTATATTTCTCCCGCCTGCTATGCCTACGAAAACAAAAAAGAGAAAAAAAAGCGCGGCCTCTGCGAGCGCGCGCGCAACGAAGGGCCGCGGTACGGATCCGAAACGGGTTCGCGCGATTCTCGCGAAGCTGGACGAAGCGTATCCCGCGGTGACGTGCGCGCTGAAGCACGAGAATCCGTTTCAATTGCTGGTGGCGACGATTCTTTCCGCGCAGTGCACCGATGTACGCGTGAACATGGTGACGCCGGAGCTATTCCGCAAGTATCCCGACGCGAAGCATCTGGCGTATGCGAACCCGGCGGAATTGGAGCAGGAAATCCGGACGACCGGATTTTTCCGGAACAAGACGAAGTCGCTGATCGGGGCCAGCAAGAAACTTGTGGAAGAATTCGGAAGCAAAGTGCCGCAGACGATGGACGAGCTGCTGACGCTGCCAGGCGTGGCGCGCAAGACGGCGAACGTGGTGCTGGGAACGGGCTACCAGATTGCGTCAGGCGTGGTGGTGGACACGCACGTGCAGCGCGTGACGAAGCGCCTGGATTTGACCAAGAACACAGATCCCAAGAAAATCGAGCAGGACCTGATGAAAGTGATTCCGCAGGAGCGCTGGGTTCTTTTCTCGCACCAGATCATCTGGCACGGGCGGCGAGTTTGCCAGGCGCGAAAGCCGCGCTGCATCGAATGCAACCTGGAACGGCTGTGCTATTCGAAGGACAAGACGGTTTAATTCCGGACGGCGGGGCCTAAGGCTGTTCTTTGCCGCTGTTAGACGAGAGTGCGAGTGGGATCGTTAGGCGTGCCGTCAGGCAAAAGATACTTTCGGAACTCTTCGCGATACGCGAAGATTGCCGGCATGCCGCCAGTGTGCAGGAAAACGACGTTCTGACCAGGTTTGAAATAGCCCTTCTTCACTAAATCGAGCAAACCGCTGAGAGCCCTGCCGGTGTAAACGGGATCGAGGAGGATGCCTTCTTCCCTGGCGAGCAGGCGAATGGTCTCGATGGTGCACTGGTTCGGAATCCCATAACCTTCGTGACGATACTGATCGAAAACAATCAGATCGTCCTCGCGACAGTCGCACGCGCGCTCGGTCCCGGCGAGGGTGAGAAATGTTTCGTCAACGATAGAGCGAACACAATGAAGCATGTCGTCCCGTGGGTCCGACACACTGATGCCGACAATTTTTGTGTGGGGAGAAAGGAGCTGGGCGCCGACGAACAGTCCGGCATGAGTGCTCCCTGAACCGGTCGCGAAAACGACGGCGTCAATGCGGCTCTTGCGCGCTTCCATTTGCTCCAGGATTTCAAGAAAGCCGTTGACGTAAGCCACAGCTCCCAGCGGTTTGTGCATCGAGCCTTCGATTAAGGAAGCTCCTATGGGTGCGACGTAGGCCTTCCTGCCAGCGCGCGACTCTTTTTCGACGAGAGCATCCACCAAATCTTTGACGCCGTCGAGGGTCATCAATTTTCGCGAGGAATCCAGCTCGAGAGTGTGTATCTCGGCGTCGCAAATCAAATCGAGCAGAAAATTTCCGTCGAGAGCGCGAGGGAGGCGAGGGCGGGTGAACAGCAGCAATATCGGATGGACGCCCAGCTTGCAGGAAGCGGCGGCGAGTTGCCGGCACCAATTGGATTGCACGCCGGCCCAGGTGATGACGGATTTGGCGCCCTGGGCCAGAACGTCGGCCATGAGGAAATCGAGTTTGCGGGACTTGTTCCCGCCAAAAGCCAGACCGGTCTGATCGTCACGCTTGATGAATAGATTCACGCCGCAGAGCGCGGAGAGCCTTTCAAGCGATTCAAGGGGAGTCGGCAGGTGCGATAGCGGGCAGCGGGGAAAGGCCTCTAAAGCTTTCCGCAGAGAATCTCTCGAAAGAGATACATCGGTCATGCGCGTGAATCCTGTGGCACGATCTTCCGAAAAGGCGGTCGGCCCGATTCGGCGAACGGCACGCGCCAGAAGCTTGGATGGCAGTTAGTACGCAAATGGATTGTCCGGAAAGGCGATGGTCGGTTCGGATTTTCCTTCCGCGAATGCGCTCAGGTGCAGGAGCCACATTCCCACGCCGGAAGCGCCTTGCATGTACCCCGTTTGAGCGATAGCGACATCGGGCTGAACGCGCGTTTCCACTTGCACCCAGCGCGTGCCCTGCTCATCTTCCGTGGCGAGCGTCAGCAGGCGGTTCGAGGCCTGCTTAGCAAGATCCAAGTATTCGGACTTCTTCGTTAGCTCGTACATATCCATGAAAAACGCCGCTTCAGCGGTCACGCCGCAACACGCACTGATGTTGTGCCACACGCCGGGCGAAACGACTTTCTCGGGCGCTCCTTCCGCAACAAGGGCGCGCGCCGAGCGCTCGGTCCAATCCAGCCATTGCCGGTCATGGGTGTCCTGATACAAGCGATAAAACAGGCGCGCCGTTCCCGCCGGACCGTGGCACCAGCCAAGATAGTAAAGCGATTTTCCGTTGGGGGTATCGTCGTGATAGATGAGGCAAATGTCGCCTTGCTTATCGGCAATCGAAATCAGATAGTGCGCGCCTTTGAGTGCTGCGTCCAGAAATTCCCTTTGCTTCGTTACCTGATAGAGGGTTGCGAGAAAATAAGCGACGCCCGCAGTGCCGTGAGAGAAATTCGGCATTTCGCGGGGAAAAGTGGGATCCATGAGCCAGCGAGTTCCGCCGTCGCCGGTTGGCTTGCCGAGTTCAATCAGATGCTTGCCTGCCTCGATGGCAACCTCGCGCGCGCCCGGCGCTTGCAGTTTATCAGCGGCCCACAGAAGGAAAAGGCCAGTGCCGCTGCCGCCCGCGATGACGTCGGTGGCATCGTTCCATTCGACGCCGTTTCCGGTTTTCTTGGCGCTCTGTTTCAGCCATTCCACGCACTGAAGAGCCGCGGTTTTGTACTTTTCGTCATGGGTAATCAAATATGCTTCACCGAGAGTGAAGCCATCACCAGCGAGGCCTTCGTAGAGTCCTGTCGGCTGACCCGCGGCCAGCGAAGCGGCGAGAGCATCGGCACCGGACTTCGCTTGCTGAAGAAATTCCGCTTTTCCCGTATAGCGGTAAAGCTCCAGAAAAAACAGGATGGGCCCGGGCGTGCCGGCGTAGAGGGAGGTGTTCACAGATTTGGGATTCGTTGGGTCGTCCGGCCAGACAACTCCGCTGCTCGTTGTTACGGATGTACTCTCGATCCAGCGCGCCGCGGACAAAGCTTCGTTCAGATAGGGCTGACTTTGATTTTTCCGATCGTCAGGCAACCGAGCTGCAAGAGTGACGGCGGCGGCGATGAGTATCAGAACGACTGCAAGCTTGGGCTTCATGGGTTCTCCGCGCCAAATAAATACTACCCGCCGCTGAAATGCCGATCCGACTTGTTACCCTTAACCATCGAGCCGTGGCGTTCAGGCAGACGAAGAAGGTACTCTGAACTCCTGAACAAACCGTCCGACGCAACACAGAGAGTCGAGGCCAGGCCTTTACGGATGCCAATTAGCACTAACTCAAGTGACTCTGATAATGAAACGAATGTTTCATAGCTTCAGGCTGAAAGCTAACACCGGCACAGCGTTGTGTCAAGTAGGTACACGCCTATGCCCAGCAAAAAGTGCGAAACAGCGATGCCGAGCCATGAAACAGTTGATTCACTACAAGCGCACCTGAAATGGCCGTCGGCGGGCGTGGGGCGTCGCTCTGAGAACCGCTATCGATAGTAGAAAGTCAACGCTTCCCTCAAGTCGCGCCGGTACGATTACGCCTGCGCGATGGAGAAGCGACCAAAAGCCGCTATCCGTCCGTGCGTTTCCTGTGGCGAAGTAGGAGGACTAAGGCTGCGACGATTTGCGCTGGACGAGCGCCGAGAGGCTGGCGGACAACCGAGCGCCCTCTCGCGCGGCCTTGCAGATGTGGTTGGCGTATTGGCGCACTGGATGATTCTCGGGCAGGCTGATGAGAATCGTTTCGCCATAGCCGAGAACCAAAGTGAGAAGATTATTGAAATCGTGCGCGATCCTTACGATCTGTTCCGGCTTGATGCTGCCCGATGCCGAACTTGCGGCGGGTTGCGCAGGTGCTGCGTCCAGGGTTTCTGGCTGGGCGATGGATGCAGATTTTTCGTGCACAGATGCAACGGCTGGGACGCTTGCGGAATCGCCGTGCAGTTTCTGTAACGGACTCATTTCGGCGGCCTCATATCAGTGGAAAACTGAGCGATCAATATCCTTGAGCGCTTTGGTCTCCAATTGACGCTAATTAAGAGTGCTCAGTGAAAACAAGGCGGATGGAGGATGCGCGGCGCCGTGCATTCCGACCGAAATGGGATTCCCTGTCGGTGCAGTTCCCATTTGAGAAGATTCTAGGGACTTGCAACTTGGGAGCCAGCGCAGCAACACCGCGGTTGCGTGCCCGACGGCATAGAGACAGCTCCATGAAACGCTTTCGTGCACGGTTCTTGCACGGTGGGGACTGAAACAAGGGATGGGAGTGACAGCACGTTGGAAAGTGCTCTAAAATCAAGAGGCACTACATGTCGGGGCGTAGCGCAGCCTGGTAGCGCGCCTGCCTTGGGCGCAGGAGGTCTGGAGTTCGAATCTCCACGCCCCGACCAATTCTTTTAATGAGTTACAGTAGGTTCGCATCATCGCTCTCACTGCACTGTAGTGACTTTTGTAGGTACTCCCTGACTTCTTTCGACCGCTTCGATGATTCCGTTCAACCGGAACGTCTCGATCTTCCCCGCCGCGAGCCTTTTTTGTTCTTCTGCCGGATGCACATACCGCATTGTCATCTGAATGCTCGTGTGTCCTAGCATCGCAGACAGTGTGGGCAGGCTCACGTTCGCTGCTGCTGCGCGCGTGGCAAATGTGTGACGCAGATCGTACAACCTGAAATGATCCGTTATTCCCGCCCTCTCGACCGCCCGATCATGAGCTTTTCTTACGCTCTTTATGGGTCGATTCGGATCGTTTTTCGATGGGAAAACGAACTCCCCCTTTGCAGTTTTGGCTCGCCGCTTGAGCAATTCACGAACGGCCGCGGTCATTGTCACCTTTCGTTGAGCGGCCTTCGTCTTCCCAAATGGATTGAAAATCGTGCCAGCCGAAAAGTCTAAGCATTGGACTTTTATGCGGAACGCTTCCTCCGGCCTAAGCCCAGTATCCAGAATGATTTGCGCGATGTCCTTCAGCGGCTGGCTGGCCTCCGCCATATATGCGATTTCCTCCTCGAAGCTTACGACGCGCGTCCTACCGCTTCCCTCTTTCAGAAAAGCCACGCCCCTGGTCGGATTCGAAACAGCGTAGCCACATTTTTCCGCGTGGTGGTAAAGCAGCTTTAGTGTCGTTAGCGCCCTGTTCACCGTCGCCGGGCTGATTTTGCTTCCATCCTTGGTGTTCTTTCGAGACTCGCCTATCCGGGCAATCTTGAAATCCTCAACCATGCCGGTCGTAACTTCATCGAGCCAAGACCCACCGAAGAATCGGAGCAAGGTATTGCAGTTGGTTTCATGCAGTTCGTGTGTCTTTGGGCGGTGCTGCTGTTTTGACCAGGCCAAGAATTCGCGAACGAACTCGCGAAACTTGGGAGCGAGCTTCTTTTTGGTAAAGCCTGCTCTCCGTTCCAGCAGTTCCGACCTACGGATGGCCTCGGCGCGCTTTGCCGCCGTCTTATTCGTGAAGCCAGTGGACCCCTGAACTCTTCGCCCTTGATATTCAAAAAGGTAGGACCACCTTCTTCCGCGCTTATAAACCGACATAGTTACTCACGCCTCCCGCCGCCGCCTGGGCCTTGTGAGGTGCGGACTATACGCTCCGAAACCCAACCGTCAAGGTCCCTCTGGCGATAGCGGACACAATTGCGACTGATCTTAACGTAGGGAATTTCTCGCTTTTGGCTTCGCCACTGCGCCAGCGTCTCGATTGAAAGACCCGTCTGTTCCGCGACTTCTTCGGCAGTCAAGAGCTTCGAGGAAGCCGCCGATGCGAGATTTTTCGCAGCTGGTGTTGTTGGCGTGCGCCTATCGCCCTCGATCCGCATGCTTCGCCTCGCCGATTTGAACGACCACACCGCATTGCTCCAGCCGGTCCTGTAGTTCGCGTACGCTCCAATTGCCAGAAAGCCATCGCTCGCCAGCTAGTGCAGCCTTGAGTTCCAGTAGCGTCGTGGAAATGAACTTGGTTACGTCCGTTACGACGGCGAAGCGCGCCAAGAGTACGGGCGCGGCCTTCGGTTCCCATCGAATCAGCCCAACGCCATCGGGCATCGGCGGTATCGCGCTCCGGATTTTCAGGTAAGCTGCGACCTCGGCGCGCTGATCACGGAGCAGAGCAATCTGCCCCGCCAACTCCTCACGGCGCTCCTCACTCGGATACCGGACACGGACCTTTTCGCCGTCGAGCCGAAATGCGATGCCAGCGGATTCAACTTTTCTTACGATACTGGCGACACTCACAAGTCCTCCTCGGTACCGGAATTATCTGCAACATCTGTCACAGTGTCACAAGAGGCGTATTCACCAGTAGTTTTCTGATTCACTCCTGAGCCGCAGTGGGCCAGCCCGTCGGCAGTCGTGGCTACACTGAAAGAGGCCTGTGGCACCTTCGGTTGCAGTCCTGTCAAGCGATCTGTCACACCGTAACCTTCTGAGGTTGCTGGGTCTTTTGCAGGTGTGACAGATGTTGCAGACTTGTTAGGCGGTGTCTCAAGGAGGATTCTGGGCATGTGTTGGCTAATTACATCGATTGTGTTCAGACGGTCGTAGAAACTACCAGTGCGGGAGCGGCCACGAGAGCAAATGCGGAACCGACTGATGTATCGTCCGATTATCGCCGCCTTGATCCTTGCATCCTTCTTTTCCCACAACACCTCGGCCCACGTCTCGGATTCCTCAAGAGGCCCAACCAACTCGGCGGGTCTGAATAGTTGGCAACTCATTCCGCGAAGGACTTCGATCAGTTCTCGACCCTGAGCGATCTGGCGTTCGTCAGCCTGAATAACTTGCTTCGCACGACTCATTGCGCGGGCAGCCTGGAGCGCCCTAAGTTCTATCTCCGGGCCACAGGCTCGGGCGATGGTCAACAGAGGGTGCCAAAGCTCAGCTTCGCGATTCCTAAATTCAGGCCAGTACCCGCCCGTCGGTCGCCTGCGCTTCAACTCCTCCAGCCGTTGGATAATTTGGAGCGCATATGCCTCCAGTCGCTCACGGCACGGAGCTGCCACGGGTTCGAGGTCATCGGCTCCTGCTGGCAGCAGAGTCTTATTTTCCGGCAAGCGCTCCATGTGGATGACGATGCACCGATCCAAGAGCGCGCCTCTAAGTCCGTGAATCGCGGAGAATACCTTTGGCCCGTAAACCTGGAAGTCGCGCATCTCGTGATCGTCACCTTCGCAGAGCTGGTAGGTCGCGCCCCGACGGTAACCGGCATGGAGAATGCCTCTGATCGCTTCGGACGTTTCACTATGCGATGACAGCCATTCGCTCTCATCGAGCAATAGTGTCACTCGCCGTTCGTCCAGCTGTCGCACCAAGACTGCTCGGCTCAGCCCAGCCGAATAGAGCGGGCGAGCGACTACGGCTTTGAACAGGTCGAGACAAGTGGATTTTCCACATCCCGGAGTCGCTGACTCGAAGCAAAGATAGGGAACGGTGCTGAACTGTTCCGAGCAGTAAGTGAGCATTGTGAATAGGGCTTCCACCAAGGCTGTGTGTTTCGACTGCCAGGCACGCTCCGAAAAGTAATTCTCCAACTCCACGATCAAGTCGGCACCTTTCACGTTCATCGCAAGAAGGCGGCCGCGTTTGGATGCTTCTGCTGCTTTCACGCGATCCGCTTCGTCTTCAAAACGGTGGTTGCGTACTTGCTGCTCAACAAATTTCCGCGTCAGGCCCGCAACTCTTAGAGCTACGAGTTGGCCACTAAGCAAAGCGCGGCGCTCCGAACTCTCAATCGCTGCGATGCTTTCGATTACTGGTATGGGATCGGACTTCTTGTCAGCTTCGATCGCCGCAATAGCCTGCTCGGCTTCGGCAATCGCACAGAGAGCGAATAAACGGGCGGCATCTAATATGCCCAACGCAGCCTCATCGCCAGAAAACGCAATCAGGTCATCTGGACCGTTGATTCCGGGCTCGTCCGGCACTTGCCCGATCCATATCTGGGAACCTCGCCAAGCTAATTCCTGTGCAAATCGCAAGCGCGCTTTTCTCACTTTAGGATTTGTCGCGGCATTGCTGTCAAAAACGATCACGACAATTCGATCTTGAAAAATGATTAGCTCGAGGCTGGGACTCGGGCCCGTTACTAGCTCATGACCTCCATCGGGGAGCGACTGATTGCCAGTTGTCCGCAGCCAACCCCAGCATCCGCCGAGAGCAACGCTAATCAGCTCCCTTCCAGACCGATTGGCAAGAGCCAGCAATGCAAGGGCAGCTTTTTCCGACTCGACGAATACGACGTTGATAGACGTGTTGGTAAGCCATTCTTTCGGAAATGGTGGGAAGAACAGCTGGCGGCATCCTGGCTCGCTTATGTACTTTCCGCCGTCGGGCAGCGCATGATCTAACCGAATGCGTGCCCCGACGCGGCCTCCCGCCAATGGATGGCGGTACGGAATGAGAATGCCGCCCAGGTCCGATCCGTGATGGCCGTGCAGCCCCAGAATCTCACGGGCCTCGGCATCAGTTACAGATTGAATGCCCGCGACTTCGAGCATCTGTCGCGGGATCCGCAATTTCGCGAGGCTATCGGCGTGATCTGGGCGCAACATTTAAGTCACACTCCATGAAGCTGGTTGTCACACGGCGACGCTCAGGAATCAATCGATTCCGATGCGTTTGCGTGAAATAGTTGGAAATTCGCGGAAAATCGCGGAAGGTCGCGGAACTATTCCGTCTTGCTTGCGTCTTTAGGTGAATGCGTTCGGTCGTACTCACGCTCAAACTTTTCGTTGTTGGTTACTCGGCCCTTCGCTGACCGATCCAGCTTTCCCGCGCGCAGGTAGTTTCGGATGGTCCGTGTGGAGACATGCAAGATGTCAGCTGCTTCTTGTGCGCTGAGCGATGGACGTCCCTTGATCTTGTCCCATGCGGGCAGGGGCATTTCAATTGGACTGGGGCGGCCTGTTCCCGCCTCCTTCGGAGCGAGCCGAGCACATACGTCAATCTTCAGCACGGCCGCCCTTCGTGCCCAATCCTTCCACGTTGGATTGATCATCTCGCGAAGAAAACAGCCCGAGATTTCCATTCCGATTTTGTCCGGGTCAGGCATGAACAAGTAATCAGCGTCCGTCGGTCTCCGGATGCAGAAAATGTCGGTCCCGACCCCTATGGGTACGGACACCTTTGAAATCTCCGGCCCCTTGGTGCGGCCCGCGACAAATGCCAGCCAAATCTTTGCGAAGTCAGGGTCGGTGAGTTCCTCTGCAAACAGAAAAGAGATTCGTAGGATGCGCTCAGCGTCTAGGGGCCGACCCTTTCGGTAGTTCACCATCACCGATCGCGCCAGCAGTTCCGACAATTCTGCGATGGCAAATTGCAACGCCTGTTGATAAGCCACGCAGAATTCGCTCACCCAGAGGTCGATGTCATCAGAATATCTGTCGTATAAGCCCCACTCCGGGCGCTCGATGATCTCTAGAATGCGGATCACGAATTTCTCATAAACATCGCGCTCGAAGGACCGGAGAGAGTCCAGCGAAATTCCCATCGTTTCTGCTATCGTATAGCGAGATGCCCTACGAACCAGCAAGGTCGTTTTTATATTAGACGGCTTGGATTTGTCGGGAGACAATTGCGTTTCCTTTGCCACGCAGGGAAAGTGTCCTGTGTGATCACTGTTCTCAGATTCCTGACCGAATACGAGACCCATTTTACAGCGACCTCTAATCCATCGCTGTTCATCGCTTGCCAATCTCACAGAGAGATTTGATATGTGTCCAACGTAGAGGTAGTGTCCTGCACGGTGAGTCCAGAAACTTACACAACAAGGGAAGCCGCTGGGAAGGCGGGGATCACGCGAGCAACTTTGCAGGCGTGGATCAAGGACAAGAAGGTCAAGCCTCCCGAGCCGACTCTTGAAGGCGCGAGGGCGAAGCGCGTTTGGAGTGAATCAGACCTGAGCCAGCTGCGTGCGACGAATGGGAAAATCTACTGGAGAAGCCATAAGCGCTTGAGGAAGAAACGCTGAAGCAAACGGGACGCGTCGGTGCTGTTACATCGACACGCCCCTAACCTAAGTCGTCTACGAAGGAGGCAACAATGGCTCGCTCAATTCTACAGGAAGAAAAGGCGCAGACGCGCCCGACCCGTGTTGCGCTCTACGCGCGAGTCTCCACCGCAAACAACGGCCAAGACCCGTCGATGCAAACCCGCGAGCTTCGCGAGTACTGTGATCGACGAGGATGGAGGTTCGCTGGCCAGTACGTCGACGAGGGTATCTCTGGCACTAAAGACAGCCGACCCGAACTCAACAAACTCATGGCTGACGCCCACCGGCGGCGTTTCGATGCCGTAGTCGTTTGGCGTTTTGATCGTTTCGCTCGCTCTGTCTCTCATCTGTTGCGCGCACTGGAAACTTTCAAAGCCCTCGGGATCGAGTTCGTTTCACTTTCCGAGCAAGTTGACACGAGCACGCCCACAGGCAGGATGGTTTTCACCGTTCTCGGCGCGGTTGCCGAACTGGAAAGGAGCCTGATAGCAGAGCGCGTAAAAGCTGGCCTCCGAAACGCCCGGGCGAAGGGAAAACGCTTGGGAAGACCCCGTGTGGTTGTGGACGTCGCGAGGATTAGCGCCCTGCGCGCACACGGGCGCTCGTGGCGCGAAATCACAGTGGAGATGGCGATTAGCAAAGGGGCGGCCCAACGAGCGCTTTGGGGCTTGCCCAAAAACCCTAACTTGCCCAACGGTAGTAAAGGCAACGGCGGCACTGGAACGAGAAGCTCCACAAATTAAGCGGTTTCATGCTTGCCCAGATGGGGCGGACGTTCACTAGCAATTCTCAAAGTTCGTGTTGACAATGCCGAAGATGCGCCGGGCTGCGTTACGCTTCGGAGGGCGGCGCGCTTGTGCTGCGCAAGTCGTGGAAGTTGGTTTCGGGCATTAGAAACGAAGTACGGCACGACACGCTCAGATCGCCCGGAGGCGTGGCATCCCCATGCCTTCACGGACGCTGATGAGGCGATGCATTGGATCGAAGCCATACCATCCGAGTAAATTGAAGAAAGCGTTATGCGCGTGTCTCCAGCAAGGGCCCCGATAAGCGCCTGAAAGGCTAGAAGGCCGGATGTACTCACCACCGCAACAAATGATTCTGGTCCATGTCGGCGGTGCCAAGATTGGGCGCAGTCAGGCGCGAGCGGACTCGGCGAGAAACTTCAACCTCCGCCTGATCGCGTGCGCGTTCGTCAGCGACGACTCCCAAAACCGCGCGACCCTCCAGCCTCTAGCCCGCAAGAGCTTGTTCACTTCGCGATCGCGCTCTCTGTTCCGGCGAATCTTCGCTCGCCAATACGCACGGTTCGACTTGGGACAGCGATACTTTTTGGGATTGCCGTGCCAGAAGTCGCCGTCGATGAAAACCGCGACGCGCCCGCGGCGAAAAACGAAATCGGGCCGGCCCGGCAGCCTACTGCCCCGGCGCCAGCCCCGAATCTAGGTCCGTTGTCGGAACGAATCGCTTGTGGCAACCCGCGCTCGGCAATGATTCCTTCCAGCACCCGCGTCACCCGGCGGCTGCCCATGCTGGTGTCCACCTCCAGCGCCAGACATTCCCGCGTATACGGATCGACCACGCTCAGCGCCCGAAACTTTCGTCCGCTCTCCGCTGCATCGTGCACGAAATCCAAAGCCCATTCCTGATTCGGCTCGCTTAATGACGGTCGCCGCGATCCTACGCGCAGCAGGCGTTTGCGCGCCCTTCGGCGAATCGCCAAACCCGCTTCCCGGTACACGCGATAAATCCGCTTGTGATTCACATGCTCTCCCGTCTGGTCCAGCACGATCTGCAACCGACGGTACCCCCAGCGCGGCTTCTCCCGCGCCGCTTGCTTCAGCCGCTCGCGCAATGCTTCGTCGCTGCGACCGCTGCGATAGCGAACGCTCGATTCCGCTACTCCCATCAGCCCGCAGACACGCCGCTGGCTCACCAGATAGTGCGACCACAGCCAGCGCACTTCCTCCCGCCGCTCTACGAGCTCCAGCCGTTTTTTTCAATCACCGCTTTCAGCATGTCCTTATCCAAGCTGAGATCGGCGACCAGCTTCTTCAGGCGCTGATTTTCGTCTTCCAGTTGCCGCAGACGCTGCGCCTCGCCTACGCTCATCCCGCCGTACTTCGCTTTCCAGGCGTAGATGGTGTGCTTGGACACGCCCAGTTCCCGGCCCACGTCGGCGGCGCTGCGCCCCGCTTCCATCTGCTTCAGCGCTCCAATCATCTCCACTTCTGAAAACTTCCTCTTCGACATGGTTTCCTCTTTCCGCGCAAAATCCGCCTTGCTTAACGAGGCGGAAAATCATATATGCTTCTGCGCAGTTTTAGGGGTGAAGGTCACTTCGATGTTACGTTTCCCGAGTTGAAAATGGCCACACTGTCCCTTCTGTGGAAACGATTGAGAAGTTCGCGCGGGCGTTTAAGGTCCCAACATATCAACTGTTCATTGACGGCGATGAAAAACCGAGCCCTGTGCCTCATGCAATACGAACGGCGGGCAGAGGGAAATCGTTTGGCAGTACCTCGAAGGAAGAGAAATTCTTCATTAAATTCTGGCGTTTACTCAGCAAGATGAGCGAACACAACCGTACTGTCCTGTTTGCCGTGGCGCATGGGATGGCAAAGCGTAAGAAATGAATTTCCAGTGGGCGTCGGATGCCCTTCGAAGAAGGTTGATTGCCTCGGTCACCCATCTAAATGGACTCAACGCTCGGTTAAATCTCCCTAGTTTCGGACATGTGCATTCCGGTGCCCGTTACGACAAGCAAGGAATGCAGCTTTTCGCAAGCCTTCGTGGGCAATTCACCTGAAACAATCCGTTCTTCAAGCTTGTTCCAAGACTACAAAGATCTGTGTGGATTTTGCGCAACTGCGGTTCGGGTCTTCCGAGAATTGGTCTGAGCCGGATTCCTCGGCGAAAAGGGGACCCGCGCGGCGAATGTTAGCAGGCCCGCGCACCTGTCGAACTTTTCTGAAAAGAGATTTGGGTACCCTGGAAGACCTCCTGCATTCGCCGGGTAAGATCGACTCCCTGCACCTTAAGACTCCTGCGTACGCGTCCCAGAGCTTTTGTTCCGGCTCATAATCATTGTGTGGGCCCTTTTCCGATCAGTCATTTCGCCTTGTTTGCTCGGGATCGTAAGCATCTTCGGATGTGAGTCCCCGCAGAATAAAATTTCCGCAATTGTGACGGAGTACTATTGACAATATTTTATGAGTGCAGTAAAAGCCCGTGCAATTCATGTTGTTCTACGTAGCTTATATCGCCACATCGCGATGCTGAAGTTTGGCGATCAATGTGGGAGGAGAGGTGTGACCATGAAGACGCTTCTTGCCGGTGCCCTTGTTTCGTTGTTGTTCCTTTGCGCTTCGAGCAAACCCACGAGGGCGCAGACAAATTGCTATCAGGTTGGGCCTGTGTATTGTGGCTACTATTCATTGTGGGGTGGCCCATGTCTACCAGCAATGCCTGCCGGTGCATTTAACTGCGTAGCTGACGGTCCTTGGGGAGTGCAATGCGAAGCCATCACTAATGTTTGCAATACTCCTAAAGTCTGGTGCCCGACGTGTGGAAAGTGGGTCAGTGTTGCCGGGTTCCCAATCAATCTCACCAATGGCAATACATACATTCAAGAGACAGATCTGAAGATAGCGGGTTTGGGAGGCGGCCTATCACTGTTGAGGACTTGGAACAGCATTATCCCTTCAACCGAGAGCGCCTTCCAGAGCGGCATGTTTGGCCTTAATTGGCGCTCGACCTACGAGGAGAGAGTCTTTGCGGGCAGCGGCGAAGCGGCCGGTTACATGGTTTACTTGCGTGCGGACGGAGGGCTTTGGTACTTCACGAGTAGTGGAACTTTGGCCGCTCCCACGAACCAGAGCGCCACCCTGACGCAGCAAGGAACGCAATCGTGGACAATTACCTTTGAAGATGGCGAGGAAAGAGTTTTTTCCTACACCAGCGGGTCGCTGACCGCCCTGGTCGATCGCAACGGCAACACTACCAACTTGTCTTACGATTCTGCGGGACGCCTTAGCACGGTCACTGATCCGGCGTCACGCCAACTGTCATTTACCTACCAGAGTAATTCCAGCTATCTCGTTACAAGCATAAGTTCGAATATCGGCGTCTCCTTGTCGTATACGTATGACTCCAATGGTCGGTTGACCCAGGTTACGGAGCCGGATCAATCCACTCTGTCATTCCAATACAACAGCCAGTCGCTCATCTCTGCCGTTCTGGATTCAGAGGGCAATGTCCTCGAATCGCACACTTACGACAGTCTGGGGCGGGGATTGACTTCTTCGCGAGCAAACGGGGTCGACGCAGTCACGGTTTCTTACTCCCAATAAACAGTGCTGACGCAGTTCGGCGGGAGATGTCCGTCAATCCGCGCGGTTAGGAACCAAGGAAGGTAGGCTCTGATGCACGCGAATAAACGAAACGGCGTTTTCCTCGTCGCTTTTTCTGTCCTATTCTTCGGGGTCGTGCAGGCTCGCGCGCAGGGGTCTCTGCCGACGGGTTGGCAGGACCAAGACATCGGGACGGTTAGTGTTGCCGGGAGCGCCAGCTACGCGAATGGGGTGTTCACTGTCAACGGCTCTGGGCAGAGTTTATTGAATGGCGCAAGTGATGCGTTTAATTTCGCATACCAGCAAATGTCGGGCGACGGGAGCATTGTTGCGCGAGTGGTGAGCACAAGCGGTAGCTTTATTCAGACCGGTGTGATGATTCGGGGAGCACTGACCTCCGGGGCCACCAGCATGGTGCCTCTCGATGCGAATGGAACATTTTATGACGCCTACCGCACGACCACGGGAGGGAGTATCGCCTATAGTCAGGACACATCTTATGCGTTGCCCTATTGGCTAGAGGTGGTTCGGAGCGGGAACACATTTGCCGCATTCGTGTCGATTGATGGCGTGAACTGGGTGCAAGAGGGGTCAACCGAGACGATTAACATGGCTCAGACTGTGTACGTTGGGCTGGTCGTGGACAGCTGGGGAGCGGCGCAAGCTGATACGGCAACATTCGACAACGTTTCGATCAGCACGACGGCGAATCCAGCGCCAGCGATTACGAGCGTGTCGGCTACAACAGCTTCAGCGGGGAGCCAGATCGTAATTTCTGGTTCGGGGTTCGGCGCCTCGCAAGGGAATAGTGCGGTGGTGCTGAACGACAGTCCGGTAACGATCAGTTCTTGGAGTGCCACGTCGATAACAATCACGATTCCGTCGGGAGCAACGTCTGGGTATTTGGCAGTTTCTGTCGCACCGAGTATGAATGACAGCAACCCGGTGGATTTCACAGTAACGGCGAGTCCGCTGCCGACAGGGTGGCTAGACCAGGATGTTGGAAACGTTGGTGTTGCCGGGAACGCCAGCTACGCGAGTGGAGTATTCACGATCACGGCGGCAGGATCGAACATGCTTAACGGGACAACCGACGATTTCCATTTCACGTATCAACAACTGTCGGGAAACGGGACGATTGTGGCGCGAATAGCGAGCATAAGTAACAGGTTTGTGCAGGCTGGCGTCATGATCCGTGGCGCACTGGATTCCGATTCGCAAAACATAGACGTGCTTCTAAACGACTCAGCACTTAACGAGGTCTCTCGCGCGACCACGGGAGGAAGCAACGCTCCCGTGCAGGGCCCTGGACTGCCCTACTGGGTTATGCTGGTTCGGAGTGGAAACACATTTGTTGCATATGGAGCTCCCGACGGGGCCAGTTGGACTTTGGTCGGCGGACCAATCGCAATCGACATGCCCCAAACCGTCAACATCGGTCTGTTTGCGACGGGCGAGAGCACTACAACGACATATTCCGCAACATTCGACAACGTTTCGATCAGCACGACGGCGAATCCGGCACCGGTAATTACAAGCATCTCGCAGACGACGGGATCGGTCGGCACAGAGGTGGTGATCTCTGGTTCAGGATTCGGAGGCTCGCAAGGGAACAGCGAGGTTTTCCTCAATGACACTCTTGTGACGGTCAATTCTTGGAGCGCCACATCAATTACGATCACGATACCGACGGGAGCAACATCGGGATATATCGGGGTTTCGGTAGCCCCAAGCATGACCAGCAGTAACGGCGTCTACTTTGCCGTTAGCTCACAGCCTCTAGCAGGCGGGTGGCTCGATCAGGACATCGGCGCCGTCGGCGCGACGGGAAGCGCGACCTATACAGACGGAGTTTTCACGGTGCAAGCGGCGGGAGGCGGTGTTACAGGGCAGGCTGACGGTTTCCACTTTGTCTATCAGGCACTGTCAACCGACGGCTCAATTCAAGCACGGGTGGTCAGTCTGCCGAGCAACGCAGAGGCTGGGGTCATGATCCGGGAGACTCTGAATGCCTCTGCTGCGGAAGCATTCTCTTATTTCATTTGTTCGGGCCAAAACCTCTATGAGTATATGAGCGACCGGACTCTTGACGGCAGCGTTGTGTCCTCGACTGTCGGCTCAACGGTCACGGCTCCTTACTGGGTGCAAGTGGTTCGGAACGCTAACCAGTTTTCAATGTATGTTTCTACAAACGGCGCCACGTGGTTCCAGATTGGAACCACGCAAACAATCGCCACGACACAAACTGTGTATGTGGGCCTAGCCGTAAGCAGCAGAACTGCCGGCACCTTGGCCACAGCCACGTTGGACAACGTGTCGATCGGTTCGGGCAGTTCGGTCGCGAATCCGACGATCTCGGGTCTATCTCCTACTACCGGAGCTCCGGGACAGTCTGTGACCATCAGCGGTTCAGGGTTCGGTGCGACGCAGAGTGGCGGCACTGTTTCGTTCAACACGGCATCGGCGACTGTTACGAGTTGGAGTGATTCGCAAATCGTAGCCGTTGTGCCCGACGAGGCCACTACGGGTCCAGTTTCGGTCACCGCAGGAAGCATCACCGTTCAAGGGCCAACCTTCACGGTAGCTTTTCCTGTGCAAGTGACTGATTCCCTGGGCAACCAAACGGCCTATACTTCCGCCCCGGCTGGAGGCGAGTGGGTACTTACCAGCTCGCAAGGCTCCGGATGTTCTACTTGCACTACGCGGGGAAACATCCAAAACCAATATGACGGCAACGGGAACCTGATTGGAACCACGGACCCGAACGGGAATACCGTCCTTTATGCAAATGATTCGTCCGGAGACGTAACCGAACAGGTCGCAGCTCTCAATTCCACCCCTGTGACGACAACGTACACTTACAACAGCTTTGGCGAAGTACTTACGATGACCGATCCTCTCGGAAACGTCACGACGAACACGTACGATTCGCACGGGGACCTGCTTACAGTTACGACTCCAAAACCAAACAGCAGCACATCAGCCAGCGAAACGCAATTTGCTTACAACTCACTGGGCGAATTGACGCAGATCACCGATCCGTTGAACCGAATCACAAAAATCACGTATACGACGGCGGGTTACATTGCCAGCATCACCGATCCGCAGAGCAACGTGACGAGCTACGGCTACGATGCGCGCGGGAACCGCACATCGGTGACCGACGCGATGTCGAACCAGACGACGTTCACCTACGATATGGGCAACCGGCTAACGGGTATCACGTATCCGGACAGTTCGACGGTCAGCTTTACCTACGATTATCGCGGTCGGCGCATCACCGCGACGGATCAGAACGGCAAGACGACCACCTACGCGTACGACGAGGCAGACCGGCTGACCAGTGTAACGGACCCGGCGGGAAACGCCACCCAATACGCGTATGACACAGAAAACAATTTGCTAAGCATTACGGATGCGAATGGACACACGACGAACTTTGCCTATGACGCGTTTGGCCGCGTGACGAAGACCACATTTCCGTCGAATAATTCCGAGAACTACGCCTACGACGCGGATAACAATCTGACCAGCAAGACGGACCGCAACGGAAACACGATTCAGTATGTGTATGACGCGCTGAACCGGCTGACGCAGAAGACCTACCCCGACTCAACGACCGCCGAATACACCTACGATTTGGTGGGCAAGATTTTGCAGGCGAACGATCCGACGGGAACCTACGCGTTTGCTTATGACAACATGGGGCGGCTGATCGGGACGACCACCACGTACTCGTTCCTGAACACGCCGTTCACGAATTCTTACAGCTACGACGCGGATTCGAACCGCACCGGCTACACCGCGCCGGACGGCAGCACGAATACGTATAGCTACGACACGTTGAACCGGCTGACAACACTGGCGAATAGCTGGGCGGGGTCATTTGGGTTCAGCTATGACGCGCTCAGCCGACTTACGCAGATGACGCGCCCGAACGGGATCGCGACGAATTATCAGTACAATACGTTATCTCGGCTGTTATCCGTGTTGCATCAGGCAGGGTCGAGTACCATTGACGGCGCCTCTTATACGTTGGATGCTGCGGGGAACCGGACAGCGAAGACGGACGATCTGGCCGGCGTAACTTCGGATTACACATATGACAAGATTTACGAGCTTACGCAAGTCGTCCAGGGAAGCAACACCACTGAATCGTACAGCTATGACCCGGTCGGAAACCGCACGGCGTCGCTCGCAATCCCGTCCTACACGGTCAACTCGTCGAACGAGCTTACGTCAGACTCCAACGCGCTCTTTGCCCAAGACTATAATGGCAACACCACGCTCAAGACCGATTCCACCGGTAGTACGACCTACGCCTGGGATTACGAGAATCGGCTGAGCAGCGTCACGCTGCCGAACAGCGGTGGCACCGTGCAATTTAAGTACGATCCTTTCGGCAGGCGCATCGAAAAAATCTCGTCCAACGCCACGAGCATCTTCGTCTACGACGGCAACAACCTCGTCGAAACAGTAAATTCGAGCGGTGGGGTTGTTGCCAGGTACGCCCAGGGGCAAACCATCGATGAGCCGCTGGCAATGCAACGCGGCAGCACCGTTGATTACTATGAGCAGGATGGACTGGGTTCCGTCACATCGCTGACAGCAGCGAACGGGTCAGTCGCGCAGACCTACACCTACGATTCGTTCGGGAACACGACAAACTCAACCGGTTCGCTCACGAACTTCTTCCGCTACACGGGCCGCGAGTTCGACACAGAGACCGGCCTTTACTTTCTGAGAGGGCGTTATTTCGATCCTCAAACCGGCAGGTTCCTCAGCGAAGACCCGATGGAGTTTGCTGCTGGTGACGTGAATCTGTACAGGTACGTTTACAACAATTCTGTGAACAGCGTGGATCCGACCGGATTTTTCCCGACCGGTAAGGACAAGTGGTGGGGACATAACGATCCTAACTTCCATTGGTGGTGGCATAACTGCTATTGGAAAGGCGAGCCATACGACGGGACGAAAGAAGACGTCGAGATAGCATGGGGGCTATGGAATGGCCTTGGCCGTCCGCCAAAAGGGAAATGCGGGGACAACAAGCCGTGCCCGGAACCCGAGCCCGCTCCAGAGCCGGAGCCTGAACCAAGTCCTGATTCGGGGCCGAATTGGAAAGCGGTCGGAGTTGGCGTTGGGGTAGTGATCGTGGGCGTAGGCGTTGTTGTTCTGTGCCCTGAATGTCTCGTCCTTGCTCCAGCTTTCGCGTTCTAGGTCATACAGGTAACAAGAGGTACTTGCGATGCACGAATATTCGGTCGCGCTTTTGGTTGCGGGAGACGACCTGGATCAGGCCGAGGTTTCAAGGAAGCTCGGCCTGCAATCCAGCGTGTTTCTGCTAAAGGGCCAGCCGATGGGGCCTAAGCGGCGGAGGGAGCAGTCCGTCTGGTCATTCGATGTGCGGCCGTCGCCGGATGACCCAGCTTGGGAGTCGCTTGACGACGGCTTGAAATGCCTGGTCGAAAAGCTGCTGCCTCTTAAGAGTGCTCTCGGTGAACTGAAACAGCGATATTCCACTGAGGCCTACTGTGGTCATTTCGGTTCAGGTTTTGGAGGGGGGCCATCCATCTCGCCGGAGACGTTGCGCCTGCTTGCAGACTTGGGGCTGACACTAACCATAAAGACTTATTGGAGTGAGGATCAGTCTGAATTAGGTGCTAAAGCTGATGAGCGTGGCTCTACAGACCCAGTTTAGCCCTTCGTTGCCCGGTAACCCAGAGCGCGGGAGGAGCCATGCCTTCGGCACGGGGAGTGGGTATGACACGCCACCCCAGCATGGGTGCTGCACAGCAACTTTGGTTGCTGTAGGGGAACCAGAAGGAAATCAGCGACTTACAAAATCTCCGGCGCTGTAGAGCGCCGGAAGTTCCTATATGCGAACTTGTTGATTTTGAAGGCTTCCTGCTACGCTGCGCTTCGATCCAGGGGCAGGAGGCGCTCGCATGGTGAAGCCGGTTTTCCGCAGGAAATCCATTGGCACAAAAGTGAGCGAGGAAGAATACGCGCGGCTGGAAGCGCTGGCCGGAGGCCGTGCGCTCGGCGAGTGGGTGCGCGAGGTGTTGCTGCGCGAGGTGGACGGAAGGCGCACCGAGGAAATCGTGCTGGCGGAAGTCCTGGCGCTGCGCACGATCCTGCTCAATGCGTTTTACAGGCTGGCCCAGGGCGAGAAGCTGACCGAGGAAGGGATGCAGGCCATCATCGACCGAGCCGACGCCAGCAAGCTCCAGAAGGCCGTCGAGCGGCTGACGGCAAAACGCAGCAGCTAAAGAAAACGGCGAGTGCCCTGCGCTCCCGCCGCCGTCAAGGATGTTCCACCGCTGACGCGGCTCGCTGCGTTCGCCCTTGACTGCGACTCTCGCTTCGGGACTGTGCCAGTTATGAGAGGCTGACGCCTCTCTGCGCTCCAAACGCTGAGCGCCATCTTCCCCGCCAAAACGAATCAGGATATCCGGCCCGTTGCGCTGCTCAGGAAAGCGTCGATGGTGGTCAGCAAAGCTCGCTGCTTACGGCGGGGCAAACGCTCGATCTGTTCCATGCGGCGCAAGAGTCTCCGGCTGGGCCGTTGTGAAGGTTCGACAGAAAGAGGCTTAGAAGGGTGCAGCAGTTCTTGGATGGGAACATCGAGCGCCGCCGCGAACCGCAAAGCCATCTCTGCCGATAGCCGCAGCTTGCCGTGCTCGTAATCGGAGATGACCACCTGGACAGCACCGACGCGGCGGGCGAGTTCCTGTTGGCTGTAACCGCGCATCTTGCGAAGCTGAGCCAGCCGTTTTCCGAGAGCGCGGTTGGCTGCTTTCGCGGAATCCCTGTTCCCCTTGCTGGCCATGATGAAGCCGAGTGTAAAAGCCATCGGAAAATCCTTGTTGACAGTCATAGTAAATCACTATAGTTTTAGGCACACCAAGTCAAGACGAAAAAACTCTTGACAGGGTTTTCGGGAAAAGGCCCAAAACGCGGAAAAGGAAGGCTGGCGAATGCCGCATGTTCCCCAGGAGGTGAAGGAGAGATTAAAGCGCGAAATCTCCATCGAGCGGCTGGCCGAGACGCGCGGCATCCAGTTGCGGCGTTCGGGCCGGAACCTGATGGGCCTCTGCCCCTTCCACAACGATACCCATCCGAGCTTGAGCATCGATCCGGTGAAGAACGAGTGGCACTGTTTCGGCTGTGGCCGGGGCGGAGACGTGATCGAGTGGGTGAAGTGCGCCGAAGGGGTGAGCTTCAATCATGCCGTCGAACTGCTGAAGCGAGATTACTTTCCTTCTGCCGCGCGCAGCACAGGACCGCCGCCGAAGGAATCGACGACGGTGAAGCTGCCGCCGCTCATCGAGCACGCCGTGGATGACCAGACGTTGCTCAAGGCGGTGGTCGAGCACTACCACGAGGCGCTCAAGCAGTCGCCCGAAGCGCAGCAGTATCTCATGCGGCGCGGCCTTACTTCGTCCGAGATGATCGACACGTTCCGGCTGGGCTTCGCCAACCGCACGCTGACCTATCGGGTGCCGGACAAGAACCGCAAGCAGGGTGAAGAGCAACGCGAACGGTTGAAGCAGATCGGCATCTTGCGCAAAGACAGCGGGCACGAGCACTTCAACGGCTCGGTGGTGATCCCGATTTTCAATCTGCAAGGTGAAGTAGTGGAGATGTACGGGCGGAAGATCACGCGGCTGACGGCGCTGCGGGACGGAACCGAAGCGCATACGTACCTGAGCGGGCCGTTGCGCGGGGTGTGGAACGAGCAGGCGCTCATCACTTCGAAGGAAATCATCTTGTGCGAGGCGCTGATCGACGCGCTGACATTCTGGTGCGCGGGATATCGGCATGTGACGGCGAGCTACGGCGTGAACGGTTTTACCGACGATCACCGCGCGGCGTTCGAGAAGCACGGCACGAAGAGAATCTATATCGCGTACGACCGCGACGACGCCGGCGAGCGAGCAGCGGAGAAGCTGGCCGAAGAACTCAAGGGCATGGGCATCGAGTGCTACCGGGTGCAGTTCCCGAAGGGCATGGACGCGAACGAATACGCGCTCAAAGTGACGCCGGCGACGAGAAGTCTTGGGCTGTTGCTCGGCAAAGCGGCGTGGCTGGGCAAAGGCCAGCGGCCCACCGTGGCCGTGAGCGAGCCGCAGATCGCCCGAGAAAAACCGGAACCAGCAGCTAAAGAAGAAACCATCACCGAACCTGTGATCGCCTCTGCCTCTGTGGTCTCTTCCGAGTCAGCAGCGGAAGAGAAAATCTCCGCGACCATCGAGAGCAACACGAATGCTGCAACGGAAGAGCAAGCCGATTTTCCTTTAGCTGCCAATCCGCCCATCGCGGCGTTGCCGACCGGATCAGTGGTAGCGGCCCTGAATGTGCCGGTCGAAGTGAGCGGCGAGACGGTGTACGTGACGCTGAGCGAGCGGCGCTATCGCATCCTGGGGCTTGCGAAGAACACGGCTCCGGGCGTGCTGCACGTCAATGTGATGGTCACGACCACCAACGCGCGCGGCGAGACGCGCTTGCACGTGGACAAGCTGGACCTGTACGCGGCGCGTCCGCGAGCGATCTTCGCCAAGCAAGCGGCGAAGGAACTGGGCCACAAGGAAGAGGCCATCGAGCGCGAGCTCTCGACGCTGGTGCTGAAACTCGAAGACCTGCAACACGAGTGGATGGAAAAGGCGCTCAAGCCGAAGGAAGAACAGAGCGAGATGACGGAGGAAGAGAAATCCGCCGCGCTCGAACTGTTGCGCGATGCGCGACTCCTTGAACGCATCCTCGAGGACTTCGAGCGGTGCGGCGTGGTGGGCGAAGAGACCAACAAGCTCGTGAGCTATCTGGCGGTGACTTCACGGCTGCTCGAAGCGCCGCTGGCGGTGCTGGTGCAATCGAGTTCCGCCGCTGGAAAGAGCGCGATCATGGAAGCGGTGCTGGCCATGCTGCCCGAAGAGCAGCGCGTGCAGTACTCGGCCATGACCGGGCAAAGCCTGTTCTACATGGGCGAGACCGATCTCAAACACAAGGTGCTGGCCATCGTGGAAGAAGAGGGCGCATCGCGCGCGGCCTACGCCCTCAAGCTGCTACAGAGTGAAGGCGTGCTGAGCATCGCTTCCACGGGCAAAGACGCGGCGACGGGACGGCACATCACGCATCAATATCGCGTCGAAGGGCCGGTGATGCTCTTCCTCACGACAACAGCAATCGATCTCGACGAAGAGCTTCTGAATCGCTGCCTGGTGCTTGCCGTGGACGAGGGCCGCGAGCAAACGCAGGCGATCCACCGCAAGCAGCGCGAGGCGCAGACCATCGAAGGCTTGCTCGCGCGGCGGGAGCGCGAGCGCATCCTCCGCGTGCACCGGAACGCGCAGCGGCTCCTGCAGCCGCTCTTCGTGGCCAATCCCTACGCGCGGGAACTGACCTTCCTCGACAGCCAGACGCGCACGCGGCGCGATCACATGAAATATCTCGCCCTCATTCGCGCCATCGCGCTCTTGCAGCAGCACCAGCGGGAGCGGAAAACAGCCACGCACAACGGCCAGGCCCTCGAATACATCGAAGCAACGCTCGACGATATCGCGACGGCCAACCGGCTCGCCCATGAAGTGCTGGGCCGTTCGCTTGACGAGCTTCCGCCGCAGACGCGGCGCTTGCTCTTGCTCGTGGATGAGATGGTGAGCGCGGAATGCGAGCGGCAGCAGATCGAGCGCGCGGACTTTCGTTTTAGCCGCCGCGACGTGCGGCAACACACCAAGTGGGGAGACACGCAGTTGCGCGTGCATCTGCGGAGGCTCGAAGAACTCGAATATCTCTTGGTGCATCGCGGCGGACGCGGGCAGAGCTTCGTTTACGAACTGGTGTTCGAGCGCCAGGCCGACAGCACCAGGCCCGTGCTGCCCGGCTTGATCGACGCGGAAAAACTCTCCGGCTACAGCTACGACGCAAACAACGCGGGGCAAAACGGGCAGTTCGCGGGGTCATCGCGGCCCCAAAGCGGGGGGATAGCGGGGGGTGCGCGGGGTGAAGAATCGCCAATACTGGCGCGGCGAAACGGCGGAAACGGCTCGAATCTCGAAAAAATCACTACTAGCGTAGCGACCAATGAACATCGTGTCGTACACACAGCCGCAGGGGGCCGGTGATGGCGCGCGTCATCAAGCATCGGCCCAGGCCGGAACCGCACACCGTGCTGCGCCGCTTGATGGAAGAACACATCGAATGGCTGCTGGTGCAGAACTACTCGGAAGACACCGGCGAGCACGCGCGCTGGTCCATCCTGGACTTCATTCGCTGGGCCGAGCAGCGCGGCATCCAGCACCCGATGGAAGTGACACGCCCGATCCTCGAAAGCTATCAGCGGTATCTCTACTACTACCGGCAGAAAAACGGGCAGCCGCTTACATTCCGCACGCAGCGCTCGCGGCTGACGCCGGTGTGTCGCTGGTTCCGCTGGCTGGTGCGCAACAATCACATCCTGCACAATCCCGCGAGCGATCTTGATCTGCCGCGCCTGGAAAAACGCATCCCGCGCACGATCCTCACGGCGCAAGAGGCCGAGCGCGTGCTGCTCGGGCCGGACATCGGCACGGCAGCGGGCCTGCGGGATCGCGCCATGCTCGAAACGCTTTACTCGACGGGCATTCGCCGCAGAGAGCTGCTTCGGCTCAGGCTGTACGATCTGGACCGCGAGCGCTCGACGCTGACCATTCGCCAGGGCAAGGGGCGCAAGGACCGCATGATCCCGATCGGCGAGCGGGCGCTGGCGTGGGTGGAAAAATATCTCCGCGAAGCGCGGCCTCTGTTAGCCGCCGAGCCGGACGACGCCACGCTCTTTCTGACGCAGAACGGGGAGCCGTTCAGTCCCGACACGCTCAGCACTCTGGCGCGAAATTACATCACTCAGGCGAACCTTGGGAAATCGGGTTCCTGCCACACGTTCCGGCACACCATGGCGACGTTGATGCTCGAAGGCGGCGCGAATCTTCGCTACATCCAGCAAATGCTCGGTCACGAGAGCCTGAACAGCACGGAAGTGTACACGCACGTGGCCATCCGCAAGCTGCAAAGAATCCACGCGGCCACGCATCCCGGAGCGACGCTGGAACGCAAAGCAGCGATAGTCACGAGCGACGCCGATACGGACGACGAAGAGCGGAAAGCCGACTTGCTCGATGCGCTCGACGCCGAAAGCGACGAAGAAGAAAGCGGCGAGGAGCAGCGTATAATCGACCCATGCCCAAGCACGTCATCCATATCTCGGATAAGGAAGCGGCGAACGACTTCCCGTCGCTCCTCAACCGCGTGCGCAACGGAGCAGAAATCGTGATCGAGCACGACGCGCGGCCCGTGGCCGTGGTGCGTCCCGCCGAATCTCATCTGCGGTTGCTGTCGGAATCTCTTCGCTTGGCCCGCGAGCACGGCTCGACGGCCACGCTCGATCCTGACTTCGCCAAAGATGTGGAAGCCGCTGTCGCGAGCCATCGCGAGCCGCTCAACCCGCCCGCATGGGACTGATCCTCGATTCCAGCGTCATTATCGATGCGGAACGGCGCGGCGAAACCGTCGAACGACTGATCGAGCGAATCGTCAGCGCGACGGGCGACCAGGACGCGGCCCTCTCTGCCGTGGGTCTCACCGAAATCGTGCATGGCATCTACCGCGCCTCCACACCGCAAATCCGCACGCGCCGCGAAGCGTTCTTGAGTGAACTGCTGGCCGACCTGACGGTCTATCCCTACACTCAAGAGACGGCGATGCTCGCCGGCAAACTCGACGGAGAGCAGCAGAGCAAGGGTGTAGTCGTCCCCTTTGCAGACTTGCTCATCGGCGCAACGGCGCTGGCGCTCGGCTTCTCGGTGCTGACGGTCAACGTCCGCCACTTCCAGCGAATCCCCGGCTTGTCCGTGGTGCAACTCTAGATACAGCCGTTGCCGAATCCGCCCCGCTGCCTTCTTCTCCGAAGTACAATCGAGGTATCCAATGCTGCACGCAACTAAGGATGAATCGCGCACGTGCGCCGCGAACTTCGGCGGGGAAGGAGTCTTTCCCTTAGCCGCCGATCCTGCTTGCGGAAAACACACATCAGGGGCCAAGGGGCGAGCTAGGCGAAAAATCGCATCAGGGGTTTTCGAGCGAAAAATGCTGCCCTGTTTTAGGGCAACGGCGCGGCTAAAGGTAGAACGGCGCAAGGGATGCGGGAAATCTAGTTCGAAAAAAGTGTCAGGCTCAGCAGTTACCATTGACGGAGACGTTTACACGCTTGATGCTGATGGAAATCGGACATCGAAAGCGGACCAATTGGCGGGCGTGACCACCAACTACAGCTACGACGCGATCTACGAGTTGTTACAAGC
>JBAPRL010000091.1:0-149367 GCA_049281095.1 Candidatus Acidiferrales bacterium | reverse complement strand
GCCTATGGACCCTGCAGGCGCGCTTGACGCAGGTGGCGCTGTGGGATGAAGTGTGACAGGATGCGCGGCCCCAGCAGCGGGAGCTCCCGCGGCGGGCGCAGCGGGCCGTGCTGTCGGCGGCACAGCTCCTGCTGGAGGCGCAGCCGCAGGGCGAACTGGCGGTTTTGCGGCAGGCGCACCCGCTGCAACGGCCGGCTTTGCTGCTGTCGGCGCTGGCGCTGCTGTGGGCGCCGTCGGTCGCGCGGAAGGAGGAGCCGCAGCTGGCTTGGCCGATGGTTTGGCCTTGGCAGCAGCAATCTTGGCTTGCTTCTCCGCTTCGGCCGCAGCTTCCGCGTCAGCTTCAGCGCGAAAATGCTTGCGTACCTTCTCCGCTTGGTCGTGTTCGAGCGAACTCGAGTGGGTTTTCTTCTCGGAAATCCCGATCTCAGGCAGGTACTCGATCAGGACCTTGGCCTTGATCTCGAGTTCCCTCGCGAGCTCGTTGATGCGAATTTGACCGGCGTCCGACATTCGCTAGATGCTGTCCTCCGTCTTGGTCCCTGAGCCGTCCGCGCCCTCGGATTCGTGCGCTTCGGCTTCGGCATGCGAGGCCGTTTCAGACTCGGCGTGAGAATTGGATTCAGAAACCGCGCTTTCTTCGGCGGACGATTCGCTTTCTGTGCCACCGGCAGTTTCCTCGGCATCGGGCAGCGGACCCGCTTCCGTCTCCGCCTCGGTGACTTCCTCGGAAGGCGGGGCGGCTTCGCCGACAGTCCCCGCTTCAGTGGCAAACTGCCCTTCGGCCACGGCGTCAGCTTCGAGAGCGGCATCAGCCTCCGGCGCGGTTTCCACCGGTTCACCCTCGCCAGCCTGCTGCGATTCCAGCGACTGGAAATATTGTTCGACCGAGACACGAATCTTTTCGACCATTTTGTCGCCGATGCCGGGAATTTCGAGCAGTTGCTCGGGCGTCATGTCGGCGAGCTTTTCGATGGACGTGATGCCGTGGGCCTCGAGCTTTTCGACGGTCTTCGGCCCCACGCCGGAAAGTTCAGCCAGGGAAGTCGACGCGACCGTGAGTTCGGCCATTTGCGCTTCGATGTCGCGGCGCTTCTCTTCCTCGCTCTTGATATCGATGTTCCAACCGATCAGCTTGCTGGCCAGGCGGACATTCTGGCCTTTTTTGCCGATGGCCAGAGAGAGCTGCGTGTCTTCCACGATCACTTCGAGGCGCTTTTCCTCGACGTCCACCACCTGGACGCGCGTGACCTTGGCGGGGCTTAGCGCCTTCTGCGCAAACATTAAAATGTCTTCGTTATAGGGAATGATGTCGATCTTCTCGCCGCGCAGCTCGCGAATGATGGATTGCACGCGCATGCCTTTCATGCCGACGCAAGCGCCGACCGGATCGACGTCCTTATCGCGGCTCTCGACGGCGATTTTCGTGCGCTCCCCCGCTTCGCGCGCCACGGCGCGAATTTGCACCGTGCCGTCGTAAATCTCCGGCACTTCCATTTCAAACAAACGCTGCACGAGCACGGAATCCGCGCGCGAAACGATGACTTGCGGGCCCTTGGCGGCGCGCTCCACGGCGCGAATCGCGACGCGAAGGCGGTCGCCAACGTTGTAAGCTTCCAGGCGAGATTGTTCGCGCTTGGGCAAGCGGGCTTCGGTGCGGCCGAGGTCCACGATGACATCCGGGCCGTCGAGCCGCTTCACAATGCAATTGACCAGTTCGCCGACGCGCGTGTGAAACTCGTTGTAGATGGTGTCGCGCTCGGCTTCGCGCACCTTCTGCAGGATCACCTGCTTGGCAGTTTGCGCCTGGATGCGACCGAGAACGTCCGTGGCGCGAGCCTGAACGATTTCGCCGCCTACTTCGATGGCGGGCTGCTGCTTGCGGGCATCCGCGAGGGTAATCTCGCGCACCGGATCGACCATGTCTTCGACGACGGTGCGAACCGCGTAAAGCTCTACCTGGCCGGTTTCCTGATTGAACTTCGAGCGGAGGTCTTCATCGCCCTTATAGAATTTGCGCGCCGCGACGACCATCGCTTCCTCAATGGCCGCGACAATGATCTCGGGCTCAATGTGCTTTTCCCGGCTGATTTGTTCGATCGTCTGATACAGCAAACTTGCCATTTCGGCGATTCTCCATCAAAACTCGACCATCAAATTCGCCTTGCGAATATTTTCGTAGGGGAACGAAATCATCCGGTCCCTTACGGAAAGCTGAACCATGTCATCTGTGCATCCAGCCAGGCGTCCTTCAAAATATTTCGCATTCTCCACCGGCTCGTTCAGCCAAACACGCGCCAGACGTCCGGAAAACTTCTCGTAGTCCGAAAGCTTCAAAAGCTTCCGGTCCAGACCCGGCGAACTGACCTCCAGAACGTACGCGCTCCCTGGAACCAAATCCTCGACATCGAGGATGACGCTCAACTGCTCGCTGAGAGCCTCACAATCGCTGTGGCTCACTCCGGAGCCGATGCGTTGCCCCGGCGACGGCGGACGGTCGATATAGACGCGCAGCAGGCGCTGCTTGCCGATCTTCCATTCGACGTCGACAATTTCCACGCCGATCGAGCCCGCTACACGTTCTGCCGCTTCGCGAATCTTAGCCAGGTCCATCGACACCAAAGCCCCACAGCCTGCCAGCATCCCGGGCAGTCCCAAGAAGCGTGGGGCGGACACTTTTGCCGCCAACAAAAAAGTGGGCTCGCGCCCACTTGAACTTTCGTCCAGCTTCAAACCAGCCCAGTATAGACGCAGGTACCGCGAAACGCAAGCCAACCCCCGGGGAGTGGCCGAAGTGAAGGCCAAACCTACGCCAGGCCTGCTTCGCACCGTCCGGGCGAAGCAGGGTCAAAGGAGCAGTGACTTACTGCTTCTGCGGCGGCTTCGGAGTCCCCGGATGGGCAGCCGCAGGGGGAGCTGCTGCCGGCTTGACCGGGTAGGCGTCATCGTAGAGCTTGACGATTTGCTGGGTGATGTCGATCTGGTCGGCAAAGTAGACGACCGGAGTGTTTTGCGCCGAATCGTCAATGACAACGCCGTAGCCATTTTGTTTGGCGTATTTGTTGAGGATGGGCATCATCCTTTGTCCGATGTGATTGATGGCGTCCTGCGATGCGTCAGTCCGGTCGTCCTGCAGGTCCTGGCTTTCCCGCTGACCTCTACGTTGCAGTTCGCTGCCCTGGCGCTGCAGGCGCGCTTGCTCTTCAGCGCTAAGCGTGTTGGCGCCGGCCTGAAGGCGCTGCTGGATATCCGTAAGCTGCTTTTGGATATTCTGTAATTCCGTCATGCGTGGCGCAAATTGCGCCGCAAGCTGCTGTGACACTTGCTTGCCTTCCGCTGTGGCAGCGATAGCTTCTTGCAGGCTGATTACAGCCACCTTTCCGGACGGCGCGTCCGCGGAACCACCGGCTTGCGCCCATGCAGCCGGAATGGCCAGAAGTACGGCAACCACGGTCACGAGCGAATATCGAACCTTCATGCGAGCTCCTTGTTGTGAATCCTAGGGGGATTACAAACCCGCGATTATAGCGGCCCGTTAGCAGGATGGTCAACCGGAATCAGCCTGCCCGGCCGCACGAATTCTACTGATAGCGATGCAAAACGGGCCCGTGCAGTTGGCCGCGCTTGTTTTTGACTATGCCAATCTCGATGCGACGGCTTATTCCTCAGGGTAAGGGAATCAGCAACAGACGGCCGTTCGCCTGGTCCACTACGGCGGCAACGTCCGTGAGCGGATTGACAGCCACTGAAAACGCCGCCGAGCCGCCGAACGGAAGAATGATTTCGACTTGCGCCGTGTTAATCATCAGCTGCGAATTCGGCGGGTTAGTGGCGACGAAATTGAATATGGAAAGTGTGTTGGTGGCCTGATTGACGGTTACGCCCGTGCCGCTCTGGAAATTGTACGCGATGGCCGTAGGATCGATGCCTACCCGGAATGTATTGACCACCAGAGTTTTGGCGTCGACGATGCCGATCTCATTGTTCAGGCTGTCGGCAACAAGAAACGTGTCGGTTATGGGATCGAACGTCACGTCGAGTGGATTTTCGAAACCCTGCGCTCGGCCGGATAGCTGCGCGCTGGATGCCGAAAGATTGAGCCCGTCAACCACATTCTGGCCGCTGGACGTAACGACGCCGACCTTGTCAATGGGATCGACCGCGATGCCGAATGGAACCTGATCGACCGAAATCGAACTCGTTGTCGTCGTAGATGAAGTGGAGCTGACCGTAAAGACCGAAACAGAATTGGAATTAATATTGCTGTCGGCAACCAATGCCAAGGCGGTGTCCGGCTGAATCGCGACTCCCGCGGGACTCAATCCCACGGTGACGGTAGAATCCACGAGGTTGTTCACATAGTCGACTACCGTCGCGTCTTGGCTCCCATTGTTTGCGACCACTCCCAGGCTCAGCCGCGGCAGAACGGCCACCCCCTCCGGGCATGTCCCGACCGTCAGCGTGTTGCTTACCAACGCGGTTGCAAGGTCAACGACCGAAACCGAGCCAGGGCCCGTGCATGTGCCCGCAGTGCCGGTGGTCGGACCCTGGCTGGTCACCAAGGCTTCGTCCAAATAGGGATCGACGGCCACACCAATTGGGTTCACTCCAATAGGCACGGTACCGACCACAAAGAAGCGCCTCACGTTGGAGCTCGCGCCGCTGGAATTCAAGACATCCAGAGTAAACCGGCGCGCCACCGTCAGCATGCTCCCCGGAACGGTTGCAACGGCCTGCCGGCCGTTTGAACTGATGGTGGTGGGCACGGCGGTGCCGTCAAGGCGAACTTGAGCGCCGGAAGAGAATCCGAAACCGTTCACCGTGACCGTCAGCGCACCTGCAGAGGGAGCACTAAACGTATTTCCGGGACTAACCTCCGTGATCTGGGGCGTGAGAATTGGGCCCAAAGGAAGAATGGAAACGGTGTTGCTTCCGGTATTCGCGATGACCGCGACGTTCTTTCCCGGATCAATGGCAACCGCTTGCGGCGATGTCCCTACGGGGATGCTGTTTCCGATTTGCCTAAGAGCGCGCAAATCGATGACCGAAGCCGTCCCTCCTGGTCCGTTTACCGCAACGCCGACATCGGTGAGCGGATTCACAGCCGCGGCAACGAACCCCTGCGACGCCGAGAGGGTGTTAACGGTCTGATCGAGGACGCTGAAAACCGTCATGGACAGACTGTTCGGATCGACAAGAAGCGCTTCTTCCGTCTCGGTATCGATCGCGACGCCGCGTACGCTCGTCGAAATATCGACGAAGGTCGCGATCGTGTTGGGCGCACGCGCGACTTGATTGGCGGTGGCGGAGGCTCCCAAATCCACAATGGAAACCGAGCCCGAGCCACCCGGCGTCACAACCGCCCAATTCAATTGCGGCTCGACGGCAATCGATGGCGTCGGCCCCGTGCTTACCGGCCGCGTATTCGAATTGGCAACGGTAGCGCAGTTGTTTGGCATCGTTGGATCAGAACCGCCCAGCGTGCAAATGAGGCTGGGAGGGCTCGTCGAAAGGTCAAAAATAGTGGCGATATTCGAGGACGAATAGGCAATGATGGCGCGGTGGGTAAGCGGATTTACGCCGACGGCATACGGCGACGGCGCGGGAGTCGTTCCCGTCGGGTTCGCGGGAAGTGAGACAGTGGAAACGCCCTGCGTCTGAAGATTGACGACGGAAAGCGTATTGTCCGAACTGTTGACGACCGCAGCCAAGTGAAGGATGTCGTCAACGCCGACGCTCGTGGGCACATTACCCACGGGCAACGTGCCCAGCGCCGCATTTGTATCGAGATTCAGCAAAGACACTGCTCCTCCGCTGCCGCTGCCCTCATCCACAACGACGGCAATGCCCAAGGCCGAATCGATACCCACGGCGATGGGCTGCGTGCCGACGGCGATAGGCGGATTGGCTGACGAAGGAATATTCGCAGCGGAAGGAGCAATCGCTACGTTCACGGAAGAAAGAGACGGCGACCCACTGGGCACGTCCGTATTCTGAACCAGGATGGGAACCAATCCCGGAGTCGCAAAGGAGAAATTCGGGCTCGACAGCGTCACCTGCATTTGCCGGCTGTTTACCACAGTGACCGGAAGCGCAATACCCTCAGAGCTCGCCTGCGTAGACGACGAAAAATAGCCGCCATTCAAATCCAGCGTTCCGGAAGAGGTGGAAGTCGGAAAACTCACCGGACTTAACGCGGTAACCGCCGGCCGCGTGGGCTGGACGGTCAAGGAAACAGGCTGGATGATATCGCCATTCTGGCGTTCGATGGTGATCGGAAGCCCAGAAGGAACAGGGCCGGAGAAGAAATTGCTGGGAATCGTGGCGCGAAGCGTGCTGGCGTTGACGAAGGTCGTAGGCACAGGCGCACCATTCACCAGTGCCTGACTGGTTGAGAAGAAATTGCTGCCGAAAAGATAGACGTCCTGTTCAGCGGAGCCCTCTGCCGCCACGGTGGGCTCCAGCGGTATGTTGGTGCTGAACGACGGATCCGTTGCCGTGGTAACACTTACGACAGATTGAGCCGATTGACTGGTGTCGGCGGCCGCGGTGGCCGTGATGTCAACAGAGGACTCTGACGTGCCAGGCGCCGTGTAGCAGCCGTAACTGGTTCCGGGCGGGATTGGATACGATGTTGTCGGCGTGATCGGCATGGAAACCGCGCAAGCCGTGGCCGTGATCGTGCCCACCGTGCTGGCGTCTCCATTTGCGATGCCGTTTACGGCCCAACTGACCGCTGTGTTAGTGTTTCCCGTAACGGTGGCCTCGAATTGGAATTGCTCAAGTGTGCCGATGGTCACCGAAGCCGGAGTCACCGCAACGCGGACGCCGGAATCGACGGTTACGTCGACAATGGCGAAGTAGTTGGTATTGCCCTGGCTCACTGCCACTATACTGACCATGGAATTCGGAGGCAACGTCGCCGGACCGGTATAAAGGCCTGTTACTGTAATTGCTCCTAAGATGGTGTTTCCGCCCTCAACACATCCCGTAGGGATGGCGATATTCGCAACCGTAGATGAACCGGTCGCTATGGCCGCTGGAGCTGGATTGCAGACGTACCAAGTAACCAGCTCGTTGGAGATTCCCGCAACGGCCGCGTTGAACTGCTGCGTGCCGGTCCGCACGACCGTGGCCGCATTTGGAGTAATCGTTACGGTTATGGTCGAGGAGCTGCCGCAGCCCGCGATCACGGCCGTAAACAATAGAATTGCCGCTAGCTTGCCAAATCTCATCCACTTGCCTCCGCCAATTGTCGGTCGCCCGTTCCGCGCGTTACCCTCTGAGAGTCTCTTTTTCCCCGTATCCACTCCAGTCGTCGACGTCTAACCCTAAAACGTTCTGCCCACCGTGAACCGGAACGTGCTGCGCGGTTCAACCAGGGCGGTTGGGAATCTTTGTACCTGCTGATTCAGCAGCTGGTTCAGTACAGGAATCACCTGCGATTGGAGCATGCCCGGCGGCAAGGAAGCGATCTCCGCGGGGCTCAGATAATACGCCCCCTGCGATCCTTCAATCGTTTCGTTCAGCCGCGTGGGATTGTATGCGTAATAGAACCGGAACGGCGCTTTAACAATCGGCAAGAAGACCACAAATTCGATACCCGTGGACGTGCGCGGCGTCCAATTCGTCCCAGGAACGACAGAAAGCCTTTGCGACACAAACGTGTCCGGAAAGAACGGATTGGGAAATTCCGATTTCAACTGCTGGTCCGCCGTCGGATCAAGCTGCAACTGGCTGGGCCGTAAGATGGCGTCCAGGCCAGCATCCAAGAAAAGGTTGACGCTCACCGGCCCGGCGATCGGAATGCGGTACTCGAAGTTGCCGACCGCCTGCATATCGCCTCCCGGTCGTGTCGCGAAATACTCCAACATCGGGACGCTAATGGTTTGCGTCGAGGGATTCCCGCTGGGCCCGAGAACCGTGGGATTCAGGAACGTAACCGACTGATTTACGACCGTCGGAATGAAGGTCCATGGCGAGATGTTGAAGAAATTAAAGCCGCGCACGCTCTCTTCGCCGCCGATATAGAAGCGTTCAAATGGCGGAACGAGCCTCCCGCCATAGCCCGTGATCCATCCGGCCATCAGGCGCACACCGATCACGTTGCGTTTGTGATAGGTCGGATGGAAATACTCGCCCTGGAAAATATTCGAAACCGTGTCGACATTGCCCAGCAGCGGGCCGCCTTCCATTCCGATCGAGTAGGAGAAGCTCTTGCCGCCCGTGGGGTTCACGGGATTGTTGACTGTATTGTAAGTGATCGACGGAGTGATTTTGCTGGCGATGATGCCGTTCAATTGCGACGGGCCCTGAAGACTGCTGTACTGAAGAGACTGGAAAAGCAACTGCGAAGCCTGGCTGAAAGCCGAGATATTGCTTTTCGTCCAACCATAGGTGATGCCCACGCGCGTGAAGGCGAAACGATGCAACGGATAGCTGGCGAAAAGGGTAAAGCCTTTGCTGTTCTGGCTGTAATCCTGTGCGAGAGCGGGATTGATGGCCACCGACTGGCCGACCAGGATGGACAGCTGTTTCTCCTGGTCGAAATTGAACTTGTTGGAAAAAACCGAAAACCCGGTGGAAATGGGCCGGTCGAATAAATACGGTTCGGTGAAGCTGAAAAGCGTGCTGCGCTGGATGCTGCCGAGATTCGCGGAAAACGTGAGCGTCTCGCCGAGGCCCAGGAAATTATTGGTCTGATACGCAAGGCCTAGGAAAGTTCCCGCCAGCCCGCTAACGCCGCCCGTAAAACTGATCGATTGTTTGCCCTTCTCTTTGACTTTGAGCGTGATGTCGACGGTGCCGGCCCTGGTATCGCGCTTCAGATCCGCGTTCTCCTTCTTGATTTCCTCGAAATAGCCGAGCTGATTCAGGCGAAGAATGCTCAACTCCCACAGGCGATCATTGAACAGGCTGCCTTCGTCAAGGAGAACCTCGCGCCGGATCACTTTGTCGCGCGTGGTGGTGTTGCCGGAAAACTCGATACGCCGGACGTAAAACTGCTTCTGTTGATCGAAGTCGATCGTCCAATTGACCGTTTTGGTGGCGTCATCGATGTCCGGAACGGGATTCGCGGTAAAGTCGATGAATCCATAATCACCGTAGAGCTTCGTATAGTCGTCGATGGCCTTGCGAATTTTTGAGGTGTCGAGAACCTGCCCCTTTTTGATCGGAAAACCCGCCTCGAGAAACTCGGGGTTAAAGTAAAGATTCTCGTCCAAGTTGGCGCTGCGGATCACAAGCCGGCCCATGCGGTATTGCGCGCCTTCCTCAATCGGGAGGGTAATGTCGGTGCGAATACTGCGCCGGCGTCCGATGAGCGGCCACGGCCCGGCAATTCCATTGTGCTCGGTCTTGACCGTGTTGAGCACTGGTCCGTTCGGCGCTACCTGAATCCGGAAATAGCCGTGATCGCGATAAAGGCCCTCTATGCCGACAGCGATGTCCTCATCCAGCTTGTCCCGGTCGAAGGTCTTGCTGAAAAGGTTGATATCGGCGAAGCCGAGCGGAATGGCAATGGGACGGGAATTGTGCATCGAGCGGATGATTTTCACCTGCGAAAATACGTGATTTCCAGTGATCGTGATGTGCCCGACCTTGACCTTGGGCCCCTCATCTATATTGAAGACCAAGCTCACCGAATTCGTAGCGGGAATACGCTCGTAAGTCGGCTTCACCGTGGCGAACATATGGCCGTGCTCGGCAAGCAATTGCTGGATGACCACTTCGGCGTGCTTCACTTTCGTCGGATCGAAGCGGCTCTCCACCGTTAGGTCGACTTTGCGGTCCTTGAATGCGTCGAGAATATCGGACTCCGAAACGGATTTATTCCCCTTGTACGTGATATTCCGAATTGTGGGGCGCTCGGTCACGTAGAAGACCAAAATCTTGCCGTTGGGTGTGTTCGGACTGTCTTCCACTTCCAAGCGAATGTCTTCGAAAAAGTCCGTATTCCAAAGCGCGCGGAAATCGCGGCGAACGGCATCCACGCTATACGGATCACCGGGCCGGGAAAAAATTCGCCCCAGTAAAGCCTCCTTCTGAATGCGGTAGAGGCCCACGAATTCGATGCGTTCAATGACCGGCTGCGCGGCGCTTGCCTGTTGCTGCGGCGGGCTGGCCGACCCCCGCGCAGGAGCAGGACGAAGACATAAGCCAAACAGGAAGGAGCACACTACCACCGCCAGCGAAGTAGTCTGCAGGCAAGATTTCCTCTCTGCGGCTTTGCTTGGAGTCAAAGCCGGGCTCCGCCTTCCAATATGTTGTGCTCCCCCGCCGGACTGTCCCCGCCGTCCAGCATGCGCGTGTAGGATTCTTTAGTGGGCCACTGGGGTTGCTTCTACAACCGGACGGAAGCCCAAGCCATCAGGCGCGAGATAAACTTCCATGATGGCCGGGCGTTGAAGCCCGCCTTGAATTAACGCCTCCGAGAGCGGATCCTCGACGTACTTCTGAAGTGCGCGGCGGAGCGGGCGTGCGCCATAATTGCGATCGGTGCAAGTCTTCTCCAAAATCCACTGCCGCGCTTCCGGCGTCATCTGAATCTGCACTTGGCGGTGCACGAGAGTATCGTTAATCTGGCTAACGAGCAAATCAATTATGCGCAGCAGATCCTCGTCGGTGAGGGCGTTGAACAGGATCACTTCGTCGAGGCGGTTCAGAAATTCCGGATTGAAAACTCGTTTCACTTCATTCATCACCACGTCATCCAGACTCTTGGCCTGCGCATCGCCGCCGGACTGGAAACCCATCGTCGCCTGCTTGTGCAGAGCGCGGGCGCCGATGTTTGACGTGAGAATCAGAATCGTGTTGCGGAAATCGACGGTGTTGCCCAGTCCATCGGTAAGCTGGCCGTCTTCGAACACCTGCAACAGGATGTTGTACACGTCCGGGTGCGCTTTTTCGATTTCGTCGAGCAGAATAATGGAATACGGAGTGCGGCGCACGCGCTCGGTCAATTGGCCCCCTTCTTCGTAGCCGACATACCCTGGAGGAGCGCCGATCAATTTCGACACCGAGTGCTTTTCCATGTACTCGGACATATCGAAGCGAACCAGCGACTTCTCGCTGCCGAACAGAAATTCCGCGAGGCGCCGGGCCACTTCGGTCTTGCCAACGCCCGTCGGCCCCAGGAACAGGAAGCAGCCTACCGGGCGGCCCGGAGCTTTCAGTCCGGCGCGGCTCCTGCGAATGGCCCGGGCCAGCGCAGTAATGGCTTTGTCCTGGCTAATGAGGCGCTTGTGCAGCTCTTCCTCGATGCGCAGCAGTTTCTGCTGCTCGTCTTCTTTAATGGCCGTGACCGCCACGCCCGTCCAACGCGCCACCACTTCTTCGATGTCGTCGCGCGTGACCGTCCCGGTGGAAGAGTCGTCGATTTTCAGTTTTTCCCGAAGGGCGCGCAGATTCTCTTTTTCCTTGCGCTCTTCCTCGGAATAAAAACGCGCTTTTTCGAATTCATGGTTCGCGATGGCCGTTTCCATGCGGTGGGTGATGAACTTCACCCGCTTTTGCGCCTCGGAAACTTCCTCCGGCAGCATCGCCTGGCGCAATTTCACGCGCGCGCCGGCTTCGTCGATCAAATCGATGGCCTTATCGGGAAGGAAGCGGTCCGGAATATAACGGTTCGAGAGGTAAACCGCATATTGGATAGCCTCGTCCGTGTAGGAAACGGCGTGGAATTTTTCGTAACGGTCGCGCACACCCTGCAGCACGCGAATCGCCTCGTCTTCGTTTGGAGCGGAAACCTTCACCGACTGGAAGCGCCGCTCTAAAGAGCGGTCCTTTTCAACCGACTTGCGATATTCGCCCGGCGTGGTGGCCCCGATGCACTGAATCTCGCCGCGGCTGAGCGCCGGCTTCAGGATGTTGGCGGCGTCGAGGGAGCCTTCTGCCGAGCCCGCTCCCACCAGCGTATGCAATTCGTCGATGAAGACGATGGCGTTCTGGCTCTCCATCAACTCTTTCATGATGGTCTTCAGGCGCTCCTCGAATTGCCCGCGGTACTTGGTGCCCGCAACGATCAGCGACAAGTCGAGCGAAAGAATCCGTTTGTCCGCCAGAAACGGCGGCACATCTCCATCGGCAATGCGTTGTGCCAGACCTTCGACGATGGCCGTCTTGCCGACGCCCGGCTCGCCGATCAGAACCGGATTGTTCTTCGTGCGGCGGCACAGAATCTGAATGGCCCGTTCCAGCTCGCGGTCGCGGCCGACCAGCGGATCGAGCTGGCCGTCCATCGCCGCCTGGGTCAAATCACGGCTGAATTCGGCAAGCAGCGAAGTTTCTTTTGGACGATTGACCGGCACTTTTTCTCCTGCGCTGCGCGCAAGCTCCTCACGTACTCCCGAAAGCCGCAACCCGCGCTCCTGCAAAATTTCTGCGCCAAACGATTTCTCTTCGCGCAGGATGCCCAGCAAAAGGTGTTCCGTCCCGACGTGCTTGTGATTCAGCCGCTCCGCCTCTTCCGCGGCGTAATTCAAAATGCGGCGGCATTCCTGGCTGAGCGGAACTTCCACCGACGTCGAGATCCGTTCGCGAACGGTGATGCGCGTCTCGATCTCCTTGCGAATGGACTCGATCGAGCCATGCGTGCGCAGAAACCGATTCGCGAGGCCCTTGTCCTCACGCAGCAGGCCGAGCAGCAGATGCTCCGTCTCGATGTAGGGGCTGCCGTACTGACTGGCCTCGTAACGCGCGAAAAAAATCACGCGGCGAGCCTTTTCTGTGTAACGTTCAAACACGGATCACCCGCGCCCTTCTGGAGCCGAAGACTCCGCTGCCGCCACGCGCCCGGAGGCGCGATGCGCGAACGTTGCATCATCCGACATCAACAAACCGTGTTCCAGGGCAAGCACGCGGTCCGCGCGCTGCGCCAAAGAAAGATTGTGGGTGGCAAGAATCGAAGTCAGATGATGGGACCGGTGCAAGCGCTGCATGAGTTCGAATATCGACTCCGTATTTCGCTCGTCTAAATCGCCGGTCGGTTCGTCAGCCAGGAGCAACTTCGGCCGAGTCACCAGGGCCCGGGCAATCGCTACACGCTGTTGCTCACCGCCGGAGAGCTCGCCCGCCCGGTGCTGTGCGCGATCCGCAAGGCCTACTTCCCCAAGCCACGCGCGCGCCGAATCCAGAGCTTCCCCTGCCGTGTTCCCCCGAATCAGCAGCGGCATTGCCACATTTTCCACGGCGGTAAAGTCGGCCAGAAGCTGATGCCTCTGCCAAACAAAACCAACCGCGCGGCTGCGGAAATCCTCCAATTCATTTTCCGCGAGCGCCGCCAAGGAATTTCCGGCGAAGTATACTGTACCGCTCGTGGGCGTGTCCAGCGCCGCCAGCAGATGCAACAATGTGCTTTTCCCGGAGCCGGAGGGGCCGATCAGCGCGACCACTTCGCCCGGCGCAATCGCCAGCGTCACGCCTGCCAATGCAACAACTTCACTTTCCCCGGAGCGGAACACCTTTCGCAGCGCTTCCCCGCGCACGAGCGGCTGCGAACCGCTCGCTGCTGCTATTCGCGGTTGAGTCTCGACCGCTGCTGCTGTTGGGCTCGTCATTAGTTCCGCGCTTCCCACCCTACTTCGTCCCTGCATCCGCCGTGCCGTTCCGCCTTCCAAAGCAACCTGTAAGCCTACAAGTTGGATTCTGCGCTTATCCCTGAAGTTCCAGTCAATTCCCATGCCGAAGCCATCACCAGCTATTGCTTTCGATTCTGTGTCTTACCGAGAGACCCTTTTGCTCGTCCTCTCCGACGGCTAATTTATTGCACATAATGAGCGCCCAGCTTCCCTTCCATTGTAACACGCGGCGTTTTTTCTTCCCCATTACACCAGGGCGCTGTGCATCAGCGGCACTGTACCTTAGTAACAGGACTTGTTTCCCATGCGCCACTGGAACTGTGCACACTGGCACACGACAACTCTGAAAACGCATCGCAATGGATCGCTATTATGACGAGCCTCGAGCAACAAACGTTGCCCCCGCCGCGAACATCCTGCTTCGAGCGCCTATTCGGCTCTCAAGAGATCAACTGGCCGCGTGCCCGAAGCGGCGCGCGCTGGATAAACTGTTGCCGCCACACTGATAGCCAAAGCGGCAGCCGCGATCCACAACGCATCCCATCCGTTCGACCGAAAGGGAACGTACGGTACGGCGTAAATTTCAGGATTGAGCGGTACCAGCCGCCAATGATTCGCCGTCCACGCGAGGGTATAGCCTAAAAGCAGGCCTATGGCCGTCCCAGCCGCTCCGACTAAAAACCCTTGCAGCACAAAGATGTTGCGCACCTGCATGCGGCGTGCGCCCAGCGTCATTAGCACCGCGATGTCGTGGGCTTTGTCCGTCACCGTCATGGCCAGCACCACAAGGATATTCAGGCCGGCAACAAACGTGATCAATCCGATGAAAATCGCCGTGACTATCTTTTCGAGGCTCATCGCCCGAAAAAGCGCCCGATTTTCCTCGCTCCAAGTGGTGGTGTGGTACCCGGGTCCGGCCTCTCGCGCAATGACCGACGCGATTTGATCCGTGTGGTCCAAATCATTCACGCGAATTTCCAGCTCGCTCACAACGTCGCCGATGCCTGCAAACTCCTGCGCTGCGCCCAGAGTGATGAATGTCCAATTCGCGTCGTAATCGTAAAAGCCGGAATCGAATATCCCATTCACGCGGAAGCGCCGCGATCGCGGTATCATTCCAAACGGTGTCAGGGTGCCTTGCGGGCTAGTGAGCGTCACATAATCGCCCACGCCCAAATCGAAGTCCGCCGCGAGAATCCGCCCGATCAAAATTCCAGGAATGCCAAACGAATCCGGCGCGAAACTATCACTGCCGGAAACGATGTGCCGTAGCGCTGCATCGGCGCGCTCTTCGAGCTGTGGGTTCACGCCCTTCAAAACGATGCCTCGCGCTTCGCTGTGCTCGGAAAGAAGAACTGTGTTGTACACCACGGGGGTGATCGAACGCACGCCGGGAGTCGGCGCCAACCGCGCCATCAGTTGCGAATAGTCGCGAATGCCTTCGGCGCCGTTGTTGGGCTTGAGGTTGATGTGCGCGGTGACCACCAGCAGCCGGTCGCGAATGGCCCGGCTAAAGCCCGTATTCATCGCCAGCGCAATCACCAGCGTGGCCACGCCCGCGGCGACGCCGGCAATGGAAAGAAACGTCACCAGTCGCAGCACCGGCGGTTTGTGCTTCGACCGCAGGTAGCGCCGCGCGACCATCCATTCGAATTTCATGAATGTTCTTCGTCTGGCGCGGCCACGGCGTCCGTTTCCGAATCCTTCTGCGGACGCAATGTGGGAAAAAGGATCACCTCGCGAATCGAGTGCGAATCGGTGAGCAGCATGACCAGCCGGTCGATTCCAACGCCCTCGCCAGCCGTCGGCGGCATCCCGTGCGCCAGCGCGCGGATGTAATCCCAGTCAATTTCCTTGGGCATTTCCAGCCCGCCTGCCTCTACCTGAGCGCGGAAACGGCTCTCCTGATCCACAGGGTCGTTCAGCTCCGAGAAGCCGTTGGCCAGTTCCATCCCCTCGATAAAAAGTTCGAACCGTTCTGCCACCGACGGATCATCGGTGCGCCGCTTCGACAATGGCGAAATGTCCGCCGGGAAATCGTAAATAAACGTCGGCTGAATCAGATGCCTTTCGGCCACTTCTTCAAAAAGCGCGCCGGTCAATTCGCCCGCGGAGGATTTGTCCAGATCGGCGATTGCGTCAAAGCCACTTTCGAGGCCTTTCGCGCGGGCGTAGGCGTTATACCGTTCAGCGACCGCGCGGGGGCCTTCCGGCGCGGCCAGTTCTGCGACTGTGGGCGCTTTGCCGGCCGCGGCCGGCCAGAATTTGACAATCGCCTCGCGCATCGAAAAAGCCTCAAAATGCCCGAAATCGATTTCGTGCTCGCCGTACTTGACTTTCGTCCCGCCGCACACCGCCTTCGCTGCGCCTGAAAACAGCTCTTCGGTCAGATTCATCAAGTCTCGGTAATCGCTGTACGCCTGATAAAATTCCAGCATCGTGAATTCCGGCGTGTGAATGGCGTCGATGCCTTCATTCCGAAAATTGCGATTGATTTCGTATACGCGGTCCAGCCCGCCGACCACCAACCGCTTCAGGTAAAGCTCCGGCGCGATGCGCATGTAAAAATCGACGTCGAATGTGTTGTGCCGCGTAACAAATGGCCGCGCCGTAGCGCCTCCCAAGATCGGATGCATCATGGGAGTCTCAACTTCCAGGTAATTCCGCGCGTCAAAAAACTCCCGCATGTAGCGAACGATATGCGCGCGCCGCAGAAAAATCTGGCGCACGCGCTCGTTCGCAATCAAATCGAGATACCGCCGGCGATAGCGCATCTCCACGTCGGCGAGGCCGTGCCACTTCTCCGGCAGCGGCAGGAGCGCCTTGGTCAGTAACGTGAGCTGCTCCACCCACACCGTCAATTCATTCGTCTTGGTGCGGAAAAGATGGCCGGATACTCCGATGACGTCGCCGATATCGAGGAGCTGAAAAAGCTCAAAAAAACGCGGCCCGACGGCGTCCAGCTTCACGTAGATTTGCAGCCGCTGCCCGTCGCCTTGAATATGCGCAAAGCCCGCTTTGCCATGCAGACGAATCGTCAGCAGGCGGCCCGCGACGGAAACGTTAACCTGCGGCTGCTGCAGAGCTTCCGCCGAGCGATCGCCAAATTCCGCGACAATTTGGGCAGGTGTTTGCGTCCACTCAAACTTGTGAGGATAAGGCTCGAAGCCCAGCGCGGCAATTCGCTCCAGTTTTTTCTGACGCTGGACAAGCTGGTCGCGCGGTTCGAATTCCAAGCACGTTCCTTTCCTGGAGTCGTCCGGCAGTATAGCGAGCGCCCTCGCGAAGCGTCAAGAAACGCCCGGGTATGCGTATACGCACGCGAATAAGGGACCACCCCCTGCGCCAGGTCGACCGGGGCAAGCAATAGCAGCTCCATCGTTGTTAACTCCCTCGGCGGTCACCCGCGACTGCCGTACAATGCAGGGGCTTGATACGGGGCTAGGGCAACGCAGGGATGCGACCCGAGTGCCGAATCAAGCCTGGAGTGGATTGTGGCCTTCGGGCCGCCTCTTGGACTGCCCGCCGCACCATCTGAGAAACGGCGAAATTTTGCCCACAATGGGGTCGATCTTAGAGGTAGGGACGCATGAGGGATTTGAAGAAGCAGGAGCGAACCGCCATCGAAGCCGTCGCCAGACGGTTCTCGGCAACGTGGGAAAGGGGCACCCCTGGCGCCTATATCATGGTCGCTGGGAAACGGGTTGCTGTTGACATCACGACCCTCAAACGGCGCGGCACTGGCCAACGTAACGCCGCCAAGCCTCGTTTGCGGTTCGATAAGGTTGCGACCAGGCTCATTGCACGTCTGCAAGCGACCCTTGGCGAAGCCGTGCCGGACGGCATGACAGTGTTGCTGACCATCACCGCTCCCATCCGTTTGCCATCGCAAGCCGCTGCCTCGTTGGAAGACAAAATACAAACTCTTCTCGGGCGGGGATCGCCAGGTCGAGATGAGAAAGACACGATTCACGGGAATCGTGTCCACATTCGACTTTTGAGAGACCAATCTGAACGAGCGCCAAAAATGATTGGGTTCGTGCACAATTCCGATTCAGACCCACTTCTACTTTTGAACATGACGCGTGAATTGTTTGAGCTAATCAGCGCCGAGGCTGGCAGGCGGGTGCCGAGGCTTGCGCCGAAGCTTGCGCCCAAACTTACGGATGACCGGTGGCTCGTTCTGATAAGCGCCTACGGAATTTCATGCTTAGAGGCATATCGCTACATCTATTCGCAGCTGCGCATGGCGACCGACTTTAAGAAGATTCTCATGGTGTTTGGCGATGGGCGTGTCGGGATGTTGACAGGATGAAACCAGTTTGCGCGTGAGGGGTGGTCCTTTTTTCGCGGCCGTATCGGCAATCCCGTCAAGAAACGCCCGGACTTGCGTGCTCTGCTATAATGCCCGACCTGATTGGGGCCATCATGCTTTGGCGAAAACAGCGTGAGTCTGCGATTGCTCGCACTTCGGTGAAGGAGGATTGGTATACCCGTCTTCCCGCAGAGAAGAATCACGTTTTCGAAAGCATCGTCCGCGAGTGGGAAGACGCCTATGCCGTGTTCTCCGTGCCGCTGGACGACGCTATGGCGCTGCATGCGGAGGGCAAACTTATGCACGCCCGCCAATGCGTGGAGGTCGCTGCCACGGTGGTAACTGACCTCACCGGGCCCCTGGCGGCCTCTTGCCGCACTTTGGCGAAATGGGGACGCCAACTTGCCGCGCCTCCCGCGGTGGCTGCACTCAATCCCTCTTTTTATCGCAGCGAACCGGCTCAGCAGAACGCCCAATGGAACCAGCTCATGCATCGGATTCTGTTTGGCAGCCGGTCGCGATTCCTGCATAAGCTTCGCGTGCTCGAAATGAGCGTCAGCGCGTTGGGAGACGAATTCCATCGCGAGGCTGAAGAATTGTCCGCGGGTGTGCGCATCCGCCCGGATTCTTCTTGGCTAAAGCTGGATGAGCTGCATTACGATGTGAATACTTGCTTGCGTGAAACCGTTGTCGTGCTCAAGTCGTTTGTTCTGGCGTTACCCCCTAAGAATTTGGCTCTCTTTCACAATGACTTGAGCGCCGCAGCCTCGGCTGCGCGCGAGGCTCTTCGCGCACCAGCCTCCCGTGTTCCCCGGTAGACGCGCAGGCGATTTCCGACGAAAATAGGCAGTCCGTGCCCGTTTCTACGGTGCGGCGGGGATTAGCCGGCGAATCGTAGGATACCGGCGCGCTCCTGGAACATCTAAGTACAACTTCTGGATTAGGCGGCGCATCGGAGAAAACAGATGCGCCGCGTTGGGTATCGTGGCCCGAACGAGGCGAATCGAAAACGGCGAAGTGCCGGAAGCGGATGCGATCCGTCTGGCGCAGCAGGGTGACGCGGCGGCTTTTGAGCGGCTCTACCAGATCCACCATCGCCGGGTCTACTCGTTGTGCTTGCGGATGGTCGGAAATACGGCTGAAGCGGAGGACTTGACCCAAGAGGCCTTTCTGCAGCTGTTTAGAAAAATCAGCACCTTCCGCGGCGAATCCGCCTTTTCGACATGGCTTCATAGACTGGCAGTAAACGTAGTGCTGATGCGGTTGCGCAAGAAGACCGGCTCGGAGACTTCTCTCGAAGAAGTAACCGAACCGGATGAAGAAAGCGGCGGCCCGCGAAAGGATTTCGGCGCCCCCGACCTGGGCCTAAGCGGTTCCATCGACCGCGTGAACCTGCAACGGGCTGTCGATCAGTTGCCGGCTGGTTACAAGGCGGTGTTTGTGCTGCACGATGTGCAAGGTTACGAGCACAACGAGATCGCGGATATTATGGGCTGCTCCATTGGCAATTCGAAATCGCAACTGCATAAGGCTCGCATGAGGTTGCGAGATCTTCTTCATGAAACCGAAAGGCAAAAGGCCCGCGATGAGCGTCAGGCTTTCAAACAGGACGCCGCGGGCGAGGACTGAACGTCATGGCACCGATGCGTTGTGACGACTTCTGGCAGTTGAGCGGTGAGTGGATGGATGGCCAGCGTAATCCAGCGGCCGCATCGCACATGGCGGGATGCCCACGCTGCCGCGCCCTGATCGCTGACCTGGAGATGATTCGCAATGCCGGCCCGCTTTTGCCCGAGGTCGAGCCTGCTCCTCAAATCTGGACCGCAATCCGATCGCAATTGGAAAGAGAAGGTCTAATTCGCAGGCCGAGCCTACGGCCCAGCGCAGGATGGTGGACACGGTTCGGCGCTTTCCGGCCGGCGCTCGCGGGCGCCTATCTGTCGCTTGTGATCATTGGAGCTGCCGTGCTTGGCGTACAGATGCGGACTACGAACCGCGCCGATCAGGAAGCTGTATGGCTGCAGCGTGCGCAAACAACCATGACTCCTGTGGCCGCGGAATTGAGCACCGCCGAGACAAAAACTGTTCCCGCGCTGCAGGCGCAAGGCAACGATGTGACCGCTACCCTGAATCATAACCTCGCGATTGTTGACAACATGATTTCAATGTGTGAAAAGAGCGTTCGCGAGGATCCCCAAAACGAGATGACTCGCGATTATTTGTATACGGCATACCAGCAGAAAGCGGATCTCTTGGCAACCATGGCCGAGAGTGCCGAACGGTGATGGAGTTTCCCATGATATCGTCGACGTCGTCGAAAGCAATGTGGCGGGTTGCGGAAAACAGTGCGGCCGTGTTGTTTGGCTCCGCGTTGCTATTGGGCTCCGCCTCGCCGGTATTTGCCCACCATTTGGAGAAGCAATTCACCGTGCAACCCCATCCGCTGATCACTCTGCACAATCCGAGCGGCACGGTGGTGATCTCCTCATGGGATAAGCCCACAGTAATGGTGGTCGCCGATCACAACAGCGAAAAAGTGGAAGTGGATGCCGAGCAAGTCGGCAATCGCGTCGACATCGTAACTCACCTGCTGGCCGAGGACATTTCGCCGGATGAGCTGCACGCCAATTACGTGATTACCGTGCCGGAGGATTCTGAACTGCAAGTGCACAGCGATTCCGGCAGCATCGCCATTTCCAAGATCCTCGGCGACATGAATGTGGAAACCGTCGCTGCGGGCGTCGATGCCGAGGATATAGGCGGCTATCTCGTCGTCCAAACGGTCGGCGGCGCGTTTCAGTGCATGCGCTGCACCGGCCGCATCGAAGTGCATTCCATTAGTGGCGATCTTCGCCTTGTCGATGACCATAGCTCCAGCATTTTCGCGCAGACATCGACGGGCAATATTCTCCTCGACGGCGATTTCCTGTCGAACGGCGTCTATCGCCTCAAGAACTACAGCGGCCCGATCAACGTGCGTTTTTCAGCCGCCGATTCCTTTGACGTCAATGCGACCTCCCTCTACGGGAAGGTCGATAACCAGGCGAACCTTGTTCCGCCATCCCACCCCAATCACCGTCCGCCGCGATTCGCCAAGAGCCTATTTGGCAGCCTCAATCAGGGCCGCGCCAAACTGGAATTGTCCTCGTTCAATGGTACAATCAACATACACAAGCGTGACTGACGCACTGACCCCTGTTGGCAATACCGATATTCAGACCGGAACAGCTTCGCCAGGCGTACGCATCAACCGCCGGCTGCTTGCTCTGACTGGATTCATGGGATGCGGAAAGTCCACTGTCGCGCGGCTGCTCGCCCGCCAAATCGGCTGGATTCACGCCGACCTGGACAAACGCATCGTCGCGAGTGTCGGCTTGACGATTCCCGAGATTTTTGCGCAGCTCGGTGAACCGGCCTTTCGTCAGACCGAACACGCGGAGCTGGAGCGCATTCTCGGCGAAGCGGTTGCAACGGCGAAGCCAACCATCGTCTCTCTCGGTGGCGGCACCATGGCTCAGTCCGCGAACGTGGAACTACTCAAACAAGCGGGGTGCGCAACCATCTGGCTTCAGTGCTCCGTCGAAGAATTGATGCAGCGTTGCTCCCACATTACTGACAGGCCGCTTTTCAAGGATGAAGCCAGCTTCCGCCAGCTCTACCAGGAACGCCTGCCGTTCTACCAGCTCGCTCACTATCGCGTGGAAAGCTCCGTCGAGCCGCTACGCGTCGCGCAATCCATCATTGCTCTGGGCATCCTCGACGGTGTTCCGCTGTGACTCGCGCCGTAGGAATCTTGGCCGCCTGTTTTTCCTTAGGCGCTGCCCTGGCGCTCACCACGTCGGCCCGCGATTCGCGCACGCCGCCAGCAAAGCCTGCGCGTCTAGTCTCGGCCCTGGCCGATTCCGGCCGCTCACTAACCCCGCAAAGAGGCAAATTCCACGACATGGTCAACGGCAAGGAGGTTGGCTCGGAGGAATTCGAAATCTCCTCGGACGCCGGCGGCTGGGTCGCGCACGGCAGCGCATCTGTCCGGCCCGCGCAGGGTCCGGAAACGCGCATTACTTCACAACTTCAACTGCGTGCCGACGGCGCCCCGACGCATTACGAGTGGACCACCGTCACCGGCTCAAAAAGGGCCGGCGCCTCGGTTGATTTCGACAACGGCACCGCGACGATCCACTTGCAGGTCAACGGCGGAAAACCCTTCACGCAGCAATTTTTTTTCAAAACTCCTGTCATCGCCATCCTCGACGACAATCTGTACCACCAGTACACGATTCTCGCCGATCTTTATGATTGGTCAAAGAAAGGCCCGCAGACTTTCGCCGTCCTGATACCGCAGGAGATGACCCCCGGAACGATCACCGTCGAAGCCTTGGACCCAGAAAATGTGAGCGGCAAGAACCTCGATCGCCTTCGCGTGCGCAGCCAGGACTTGGAAATCATTCTTTACCTGGACGGTGATCGCCTGGAACGCGTCTCTGTGCCATCCTCGAACGCGGAAATCGTCCGCGAATAGCCAGCCGCTCGCAAAAAAAAGAGGCCGGGGCTTTTCGGGCCCAGGCCTCCGCTTTTCTAAACCGCTACGATTCGATTAAAGCGCGGCGCTGCGTGTCTTCGCGGGTGGCGGCTCAGGCGGTTCGAGCGTCACCGTGATCGTCACGGGTGATCCTTGACGCATCACCATCAGCGACACGCTTTTCTCCTCGCGCTTCTCCCGCAATCGCGCGCGCAACTCCGCTAGTGTCGTCACCGCCAGGCCGTCCACGCGCGTGATCACGTCTCCCGCCCTCAACCCCGCTTTTGCCGCCGGTGTGCCCGAGCTCACTTCGCGAACCAGCACGCCCTCGTCTCCCGGCACGCGGAAGTACTTGCCCAGTTGCCCGTTGACGTCTTCTCCCTCGATCCCCAGCACCGGCGTCATTCCCATAAACAATTCCGGCATGTCCATCTTGAACTGGAAAGATTGCGGCGGCACGGTCAGCGGCATCCCTTCGTGCCATTGGCTCTCGATGTTTCGCGCGCGATTCCCCACCTGAATCGTCAATTTCTCTTCCTTGCCCGCGCGCAGAACGGTCATTCCCACGCTGCGCCCTGGAGGCGTTTCTCGCACCAGCCGCCGGAATTGCACCGTGCCTTCCACTTCGTGACCGTCGTATTGCAGGATCACGTCATCCGATTGCAAACCGGCCTTTGCCGCGGGGCCGTCCGGTAGAACTTCTGACACCAGCACACCGCGCGCTGGCGTGAGCTTCAGGTCTTTGGCCTTCTCCGCCGTGATCTCTGTCATTTCCAGGCCAAGCCAGCCTGTGTCTGCATCGCCGTCGAGGAGGCCAGGAGCCTGCGCAAAGAGTTGTTGTGCTTGTTGTGCTGCGCTACGCGCAAGGCCGGCCAATTCTTCCGATTTCATTCCATTTTCGGTCATTTCCCTTGCCACCTCCGCTTGATACTCCTGGGCCCGGGCTTGCACGTCTCGAAGGCTCTCTCTCAATCGGCTTTGCATCTGCGCCATTTCCTTCTGTAGCGCGGCTGCGTCAAACAAGCTGTTGCTGCAATTGTCATTCGCCTGGGTGGTGATGGGCGTTTGCGTTGTGGGGAGGTCTTGCGACCGAGCCCCCGCCGCGGTCAGAGCGACAGCCATTGTTCCCAAGCTCATATACTTTAAGTACGTCAAAGCGCGCATTTTTGTTCTCCCTATTGGACGATTTTTTCGCCGTTTGGTTAGACCACCGGCCGGCCGTTCACCAGCCGGATCGCCCCGTTCACCGTGCTCATGAAAACCACGCCGCCTCCGCTACCCAAGCGCCCGCGAAAACGGCTCGCGTCGTATGCTCCCAGTGTCGCCAGCGGAAAATCCGAGCGAAAATCACCATTGCGATTGACCACGCGAACGTCCGCGTTTGCGCTCTCCGGAAGCGACAGCACCACCGAGCCGTTGACGGTCGTCAGGCTCACCGGATCTCCGTCCGGCAGCGATTTCAATTGCAAACGAACGTCGCCGTTCGTCGTTTTCGCGCTGAACCGTCCGTCGCCGTCCAGAACTTCCACGTTCCCGTTCACCGAACCTAAAATCCCGGCGCCGGCTATGCCCTGCAGATGAACGTTTCCGTTCACCGTCGACACTTCCGCCCAGCGCAGCTTGTAGGGCACGTGGACTTGATATTCGACGGTCACTTGGACCCCGCTGCCCTGCGGATAACGTGTGTTCACCGCCAGCTGCGTTCCATCTCCCTGCACATCAATGTGCACGCGGTCCAAATCTTCGCTGTCGTGCAACGCCGTCTTGACCGCGCGCACCTCAACTTGCTCGCGATCCCAGCCCTCGACTTGCACCCCGCCATTCACGTTCGCCAGTGCAAACACTCCTCCCGCCTGCAACGGATAAACTTGGTCGAAGACTTGCGTGGATGCGCGCGCAGGCAGCGCGGCCGCAAAAAACGCCGCGACGGCGGCCAGGCCGAGCCACCGATTGCTACGCGACCGAGAAGGCATCCTTGCGTTCATGCATCCTCTCCTTTCCTGCGCCAAGCGCCTCTATTGCTGGTCCAGCGGCTGCGGAATTTGGATCTTCGACAAATTCATTTCCAGTTGCTTTTGCATTTCTTCCATCTGCTGGCGCAACGAATCCATCTGTTCCTTTTCGCGCGCGGCGTCGTTCAGCACCAACCGGATGTTTCCGGAAACCGTTCGCAAAACCAGCGTCTCTCCGCCGCCATTGAGCGCTCCCTCCGCGCGAACCACTTGGCTGCCTTCATCCGGCTCCCCGTAAGTCACCTTCAGCGGAAACGCCGGGTCCACAACCACGCGATGATCCCCGCCCATCTCCACCTGCGCGTCCACCGTAATCGCGAGCTCCTTCGGAAGGTACACAACGATGTCCCCTTCGCCTGCCGCCAGCCGGCAAGAACTGCTCAGCTTCGCATCCGGGCCGAACCACGCCGTGATTCCTCCCGCTCCTGTCGAAGCGCGCACGGCGTTTTGCACTTGCATCAGGTAAACGCTCCCCGCGCCCGTCTCGAGTTCCGTCGGACCAGACGACCGCACCACGCGAATCCCTCCACCGCCGGTGCGCGCGCGAATCAGGCCGGACGCTTCGCCCACTTCAATTTCTCCGCCTCCGGTGCTTACCACCAGGCCCGCGCCGGCATGCTCAATGGAAATGTTTCCGCCGCCCGTATCGAGCCGGCCCGCGCCGGCAATGGACGCCACGCGAATGTGCCCGCCCCCGGTGCGCAATACCGCCCCTCCCGCCACCGAGCCAACCGTGATATCTCCGCCGCCCGTCTGCGCCGTCAGGTCGCCCCCGACGTCTTTCGCGACAATGTGCCCGCCATCGGTGACCAGGCGCGCCGGCCCGCCGATCTCCCCGGCCGAAATGTTTCCTCCATCCGTCACAGCCGAGACGCGGCCCTGAACATCCGCGACCTGGATATTGCCGCCATCCGTCGCGAGCTCCAGGTTGTAGTTGCGCGGAACGGTCACTTCGATCATGACGGAAAGATGATGCCCCCACCGAAGGTGCGGCGAGCGGCCGATTAGTGCCACGCCGTCCCCTTCGTTCCGTGCTTCCAGGACGAATGCATTCAGAATCTGTTGCGCGCCGGAATCATCCGCGTCGGTCTCCAGATGAACGTGGTAGCTCACCTGCGAAGCGTCTCCCGTCAAAATGCGGATGTCGCCTTGATCGGCTGCCACATGGAGATGCAATCCGGGGCTGGTGGAAAATTGCCCCGTCTTGTCGGCCGTCGCATGATTCGAGTGGCCCCCGCCAGCCCATGCAGGCAGCGTGGCCAGAACTACGATTGCCGAAAGCGATAGCCGAAAAATGCTGGGCCTCATCTTGCTCCTGTCTCCGCTACTGCTGGTTTGGCTGCGCTTGCTGAACGGCCGCCGCGCTTTGCAGGCGAATATACGTATTCGGGTCGGTGCGCATCCGGTCGCGCAGAACGCTGAGCGCCTTCGGATCGGCAAGCAGCCCGCCGCGTTGTGAAGCGATGAGTAGCGCATTGATCGCTTCCACGCGCACGCCGATGTTTGCGTCTTTCGTCAGCGCCTCGAGCATTGTTTGCACGCTGGCGTCGTCCGGCTTTGCCACCGTCAAAGCGTCCAGCGCTTTCAACCGCACCGCCGGATTGCGATCGGTGAGCACCGCCTGGGAGAGCGCCCGCTCGACATCGGGATCGTTCGCCCGCGCTTTCAGCAACTCCACCGCGTGAATGGTTACATCGGGGCAGAACCGATGGTTATTGTGAAGCACATAGAGCAGCACGCCCTTCATGTTGTCGTCATTCACCGTTCCCTGGAGGACGACCGGGCGTTCCGTATTCAACTGAATTTCGATCCTGGGCGGCTGATTGTCGCTGCTCGGAGTCCAATTGATTCCCGAGACGTTCGCCGACTGCAGCTCCTGATTATCCAGACCCATCGCGCCAAGCGTCGCTACGGGGCGCGAAGACGGCGAATTTGGCGCCTGCGCATGCCACGGCGCCAGCATTCCTACGGAGAAACCGACCAGCAGCAAAGTAGCGACGCTTGCCGCCGGATGCAGCGCCAGCCAGTGCGCGGGGAAAAGCGACTCGGCCCAGCGCGCGAAAATGCTGCGATGGTCCATCTCATCGAGCGAATCCTCGAACCGGTTGCGGCAGCTTGCCAGCAGGCCCGGCGGGGGTTCGAGCCGCTGGTGAGCGGTCGCCATGTCGAGTAATTTCCGCTCCGCGTCCAGCGCCGCAACGCAGCGCGCGCATTGGTCCAGATGCTCTTCCAGAGAATCGCGTTCCGCGCCTTCCAGCTCATCCGCTGCGTAAAAGATGATGTGTGATTCAAACTCCGGACAACCGCCGGAGGGTTGGTTAGATTCCTGCATCGTCAGCTCCTTGCTTCACCTCATGCCGTCCAGTGTGGCGCGCAATTTGCGCGTCGCGCGGAACAGCGAATTCTTCACCGTTTCTTCCGAAGTGCCAAGCATGTCGCCGATCACTCGCAGTCTCAGCCCTTCGTAATGCTTCAGCTCAAAAACCATGCGCTCGCGCGGTGAAAGTCCGTCCAGCGCCGCGTCGATATGCTTCCCCAGCTCCTGGCCCAGGAAATGGCGCTCCGGATTTGCCGCCGCCCGATGCTCCACTTGCTGGTCGAAGAAATCAGGTGCAACGCTTTCGCTGTCCGCGGGCTGCGGCGCCTGCTCCTCGCGCCGCGTGTTCTTGCGCCGCAGATGGTCCAGGCACACGTTCGTTGCGATGCGATAAATCCACGTATAAAAGCTGCACTCGAAACGGAAACGCGCCAGATTGCGATACACGCGAAGAAAAATTTCCTGGTAGAGGTCGCGGGCGTCCTCCGCTCCGCGCACCAGGTTCAGCGCCAGCCGCAGCACGTCGCGGTCGTAGCGGCGCACCAGTTCCTCGAAAGCCGGCCGATTGCCCGCTTGCGCCTGCCGGACCAGGACCTGTTCGTCCGCTCTCTGCACGGCTCGTTGCGCTGCCCCTCGTTCGAGCGCGGCGCTCATCCCCATGGCGTTCATAGCCGGATGCGACCCGCTCGTTCCGCGGTTGTACGGCGCGACTTGCCGCAGGTGGCTGTGTCCGGGAGCTTCACAACTCACTCGCCCTCCATCATACAGCCTTAGACGACAGCGCAATCCCTTTGGTAAGCAGCCTCTTTTCCTTTGCCTTCGGGGCTAGCCCGTCTCCCAAAAAGACGACAACCCTTGCTTTTTCCCTTGACAAATCGGTTACCATATGGTACATAAGGTCTTTATACTCTGTAATTTGCAGACTTCACGCAACTTAAGGGGACGGGCCGCGGAGACGCGGCTTTTTGCTTTTTATGCGCTTCCTGAATTCTAATCGAGTAAATATGGGAAATTAGAACTCCGTGCAACTCACACAAAACAAATACCGGAAGCCATTTCTAATCGAGTTTTTCTGCGCTTTTTTTGCGAAACACTCGATTAGACTTTCCCCTCCCGACGCGCCCTTTTCACCCTTCACGATGTCGCGCCTGCTCCTCACTTGTCACTCGTCACTGCCCGCTAATCGCCAATCTACCGAATTAGAATCGCCCGTAACTCGCACAAAACAAAAGACCGCGCCATTTCTAATCGCCAATTTTGGCGCCTGTTCGCCGCGGCGAGCGTTGTTTGCGCTTCGGTCGGTTCAGCGAAACGCTCACCTGCGTTCAAAAACTTCGCTTGCAGCTAGCTCGTCACTGGTCACTTGTCACTCGTCACTTGTCTACCCTGCAGAACGAACGATCCTATGCTGCTGACCTCCAATTCGCCAGTAACTGACCTGAAGGGTCTGGGCCCGCATCGCGCAGCCCTGCTCGCCGAGCGCGGCATCACCACCGTGGGACATCTCCTCTCTTACCTGCCGTTTCGCTACGAAGATCGCATCCATTTCACCCGCATCGCGGAACTCACGCCGGGGCAGGTCGCAACCGTAAAAGTGGAAGTCGAGAACGGCAGCCTGGTGCGCTTCAGGGGTCGCCGCAACGCCATGTTTCATCTGAGCGTAAAAGACGCCAGCGGCAAACTGGCGGTGCGATTTTTCCACGGCGCTTATCTCGACGGAAAATTCAAGCCCGGCCAGCCGCTCGTATTGCACGGAAAAGTCACCGCCGATCCAAACCGGCCGATGCGCATCGAGATGATCAATCCGGAATACGAATTGCTCCATCCCGGCGATGAGGCAACGGATTCCGCGGAAGTGGGCCGCATCGTTCCCGTATACGAAGCCATCGGCGACATCAGCTCGCGAATGCTGCGCCGGATTATTTTCCGAGTCGTTGAGGAATTTCAGGGCGAAATTCCCGACCCGCTGGCGCCGGAACTCTTGCAGCGTTTCGGATTTCCGTCGAAACGCGAAGCGCTCTTGCGCGTGCACTTCCCTGCAAAAGATGCGGACGTCGGGTTGCTGAATGAATTCCGCAGCCCGGCGCAGGTACGTATGATTTTCGAGGAGTTTTTTCTGTATCAGCTTGGCCTGGCGATTCGCCGGCAGCACGAACAGCGACAAATCGGAATTCCGATGCAAGTGCGCCAGGATAAAGTTCGCGAGGCGCTGAAGCAAATCCTGCCATTCAAACCCACCAATGCGCAAAAGCGCGTGCTTGCAGACATCGCCGCGGACCTGGAGCGCGCGACACCGATGACCCGCCTGCTCGAAGGTGACGTCGGCAGCGGAAAAACGATTGTGGCGCTCGAAGCGGCGGCGATCGTTATCGAGAACGGCTATCAGGTGGTGCTGATGGCGCCGACGGAAATTCTCGCCGTGCAGCACTATTTATCCGCGCGGAGAATATTTTCTCCCGCCAAATATTTCGTCGAATTGCTCGTCAGCGGAATGAAGCCGCGCGAAAAAGAGGAAGCGCTCGCGCGCATCGCATCGGGCCACGCGCACTTCGTGACCGGAACGCATGCACTGATTGAAGAAGCGGTGAACTTCGCGAAGCTGGGGTTGGTGATCATTGACGAGCAGCATCGTTTCGGCGTGTTGCAACGCAAGCGCCTGACGGAAAAGGGGAACGCGCCGCACGTGCTGGTGATGACCGCGACGCCGATTCCGCGCACTCTGGCGCTCACGCTTTACGGCGACCTCGATTTATCGATTATCGACGAAATGCCGCCGGGAAGAACGCCGGTTCAGACGCGCTGGAGCGCGGAAGAAAATCTTCCGGGCGTGTGGGAGTTCGTGCGTCGCGAAGTTTCCAGCGGCCGTCAGGCCTACATCATTTATCCCGTGGTCGAAGAATCGAAGCAGGAATTGAAAGCCGCCACGGCCGAGTATGAGCGGCTTTCGAAGAACGTTTTCCCCAAACTGCACGTTGGGCTGCTGCACGGGCGCATGCGCAGTGAAGAAAAAGACGAGGTGATGGAGCAGTTTCGCAACGGCAAAATTCAAATCCTCGTGGCCACGACGGTCGTGGAAGTGGGCGTCGACGTGCGCAACGCAACCGTGATGGTCGTTGAGCACGCCGACCGATTCGGCCTGGCGCAGCTTCATCAGCTTCGCGGGCGCATTGGGCGCGGCGCGCACAAGTCGCACTGCGTTCTGGTCGCGCCAAAAAGTGTGACGGAAGAGGCGCGGGCGCGGCTCGAAACGCTGGTCGCAACCGCGGACGGTTTTCAGATCGCCGAACAGGATTTGAAGCTCAGAGGGCCCGGCGAATTTTTTGGCACCAAGCAGCACGGGGACGTGGCATTCCACATGGCGCATCCGCTGCGCGACCACAAGCTCCTGGACCTGGCACGTGCGGAGGCTTTCGCGCTTGTGGAAGACGGCTCGCGTTCGGCGGAGCTTGCAAAGCTCACCACATTTCTCGGGCCGGAGTGGCAGAGCAAGTTTCGCCTGGCGGCGGTGGGATAGACGATGCGCGTGATCGCGGGCAAGTTCAAGAGCCGCCGGCTGCGCGCGCTTCGCGGAATGGAACTGCGGCCGACGAGCGACCGCCTGCGCGAAACACTCTTCGACATTCTCGGCGCGGCGGTCGAAGGTTGCATGTTTGTGGATCTGTTCGCAGGGACCGGCGCGGTGGGCATCGAAGCTATCAGCCGTGGAGCGCGCCGCGTTGTGTTCATTGAACGCCACGCGCCGGCAGTGCAAGTGATTCGCGAAAATCTGAAATCGCTCGGCATCACCGGCGAGGCGGAAATTTTCCCGATGGACGCGATGCGCGGGCTCGAAAAGCTCGCATCGCAACATGCACCAAGTGATTTTGTTTTTCTCGATCCGCCGTACGCGCAGGCAGAGGAATATCGGCGAGTGCTGGAATTCATCGGTGCGGCGGGAATGCTCTCGGCCATGGGCACGGTGATCGCCGAGCACGGGAAAAAACTAGAATTGCCGCCGCAGGTGGAAGCGCTCGAACGAACGCGCGTAAAGGTCCAGGGCGATTCCGCGCTGAGTTTCTACCGCGTTACCAGAATGGCGTAATGCCTTCGCACGAAAAAAAATATTACGTGGAGAGAATGCCGATCAGTTTCGCGATGTCACGTTCCGTGTTGTAAAGATACGGCGCGATGCGCAACGAACCCTCGCGCAAGCTGACGATCACTTGCGCACTTCGCAGTTTCTCGTAGAGCTCTTTGGTGCGCTCCGGCTTCCGCGCCGCAATGCAGATAAATGAGCCGCGGTTCTCCGCAGCGCTTGGACTTGCCAGGACGCAAGTGTCGCGCGGAAGCCGCTCGATGAGCTGCGCGACAAGGCGCCGGTTGTGTTCGGCGATCGCTTCGATGCCCACGCTCTCGATAAATTCAAGCGAGGCCTGCATCGCCGCCAAATTCGTAAACGCGGCCGTTTCTGGCGCATCCCAGCGGCTGGCGCCCGGCACGGGAGCGAACTTGCTCATCGACAAAGAATGAAAATTGCGCGCGCCCTCCAGTGCTTTCCAGTAAAACGGTCCGGGGCGCAGTTTTTCCATGGAGTCGCGGCGCGCCCAGAAAAATCCGGTGCCGTAGGGGCTCAGCAACCATTTGTATCCCGAGCTGACCGCGAAATCCGCGCCGATCGCGCGCAGGTTGATGGGAATCCCGCAGGCGCACTGGCTCGCGTCGAGCAAAAACAACACGCCCGCTTTGCGGCAGGCCTGCGCGAGGCGCTCCGCATCCAGCAGCGCTCCGTCATCGAAACGCACCAGGCTCGCCGAAACCATTCGCGTTTGCGGTGTGAACTGCTCGATGTAGTCGCTGGCGCGGAGAAACCGATCGCGCGGCGTAACGATTTTTGCGCGAAGACGGCCGGCATCGGCCAGCGGCATAAACGTGGAAAAATGCGCGGGAAATTCGCCGCGGCCAATTAAGACTTCGTCGTCAGGCTTCCAGTCGAAATTCGAGGCGACAACCATCATTCCGCTGCTCGCGCCCGAAGTAATGGCGAACTCTTCGGCATCGCCATCGAGCAAGCGCGCGAGCAGGCCACGAATGCGATCTGGCAGGCCAAAGTACTCTTCTTCCGGCATTCGATGCGGAAATTTCTTCCATTCGAGCGCCGCCTGCGACGCGCGAACGGACTTCAGCGGAAGCGGACCCTGACCCGCGGCGTCCAAGTACGCGACTCCTTCGAAATCGCCAAATTCGGAACGGTAGTCCACTCGAGCGCTCCTATTTAGAAGTGGCCTCGGAGTTCACGAAAGCTGGAAATAAGAATCAGTTTTCCCGAACCGCTCTCCAGCTCGGAATGTTCGAGAACCCAGGTGGCATGATGCGGGACGAAAACCGCATTCAGGCCGGCCTGCAACGCCGGATTGATGTCGCTGCGCGGGCTGTTGCCCACCATCCAGCCGTTCGATTTCACGATTTTGAATTGCTGAACAACGCGTTCGTAGGTGCCCAGATCTTTTTCCGGCACAATTTCGATGGCTTCAAAATAGCGCGCCAGGCCGGAACGTTCCACTTTGGCGGCTTGCGCGGCAGCCTCGCCCTTGCTCAATAAGATCAGGCGATGGCGCCCGCTCAAATAGGAAAGGGTTTCCGGGACGCCGTCGAGAATGTGCGGCGGCGTGCCCTCGAGCTCCACGGACATTTTCTCAATTTCCTGAACAACTTCCTTGCGGGCCGTGCCGCCGGCGAGCTTCAGATAAGTGTCCTCAAGCGACCGGCGGAAGGAGCGAACTCCGTAGCCGTGCTGCAGAATATTGCGGCGCTCGGTTTCGTTGAGGATGTGGCGGCAGTATTCGGGAGTATAACTGAGGTGCCCCAGGCAGGAGAGGAAGCGGCTGATGGTTTGCTCGAAGAAAATATTATTTTCCCAGAGCGTGTCGTCAGCATCGATCAAGATGGTTTGGCGAGCCATAATCCATTTCCGCGCCTTTCATTCCGCCGGCAGGCGCAACAAAACCACATCGTCCAGGCAAGATGCGCAGCGTCAGGATGCTTTGCGCACGCCCGCGACGAGCCGTTCGAGAATCCCCTTCGCGAGGCTTTGCGCTCCGCCGAATTGCGCGAGATATTCTTGAAAATCGCGATTGAGCTCGAGGGCCTTGGCGGGATCGAGCTTCGTGCGCAAGATCATGTCGCGCAGATGCACGGGATGAGGAAGAACCACATCATCGCGCAACTCTTCCAAAGCGGTTTCCGGATCGTAATGATACATAAATCCTCCATACCGAAGAAAACATTGTAACGCGGACGGGGGAAATCAGGCAGCGGCAGGCATGAATTCGTATCGATCGATGCTGGCGGCGACGCCGGGAATGTCCGCACGCTGCTCGACGCGCAGAACCCGGGCGGCGCAGCGGATGCGGACCTCGCCGGCGAGAGTAATTTGCTGCGGCAAGGTGAGAACGATCTCGACCGAGCTTCCCTCTTCCGGCGGCGATTCCATCATGAAGTAGACACCGCGAAAACTAACGTCACGGGTGTGCGCGACTTTTTCTTCGATCGTTCCGTTGTGTGTGAAACGAACAAGCAAGGGAAGGGTCATGTTAAAACGGCGAGCGTTGCGACGGTCCGTGGCTTCTTGATCCATACCATCCTCCGAGACGCCGCCAAAATTGTCCTAACCCTAACACCGGCGAGGCGCAGGCGCAATCGTTTTCGCTGCGCGCACGCGAAGGGAGCTTGGCACACGGCGGTTGTGCAGTTAGACTGACAAGCTTCAGGATTTCAAAATGGCCGAAGCCTTCCATCGAAGCTTTTTTCTCAATGGTCCCGCCGGGCGGCTGGAGGCAATGCTGTGGACGGCTCCTAAGGCAGAAGCGGAACCGCGGCGTGTCGCGGTGGTTTGCCATCCGCATCCGCTCTTCGGCGGAACGATGCACAACAAAGTCGTTTTTCAACTGGCAAAGAGTTTGCATCAAGAGGGCGCGCCGGTGCTGCGCTTCAATTTTCGCGGCGCGGGCCTGAGCGAGGGAAAGCATGACAAAGGGCGCGGAGAAAGCGGAGATGTGCAGGCGGCGCTGGACTACCTGGCGTCGGAATTTCCGGGCAAGCCGATTCTGCTGGCGGGGTTCAGCTTTGGAGCTTACGTCGGCTTACGCGTAGGATGCGCGGACACACGCGTGGCAGAACTCGTTGGAGCGGGGCTGCCGGTGAATGACTCCGACCTGTCGTATCTGGCGGGATGCAAGAAACCGAAATTGATTTTGCAAAGCACGCATGACCAGTACGGCTCGCGCGAGCGCACCGAAGAGCTTTACCAAAAGTTGCCGGAACCAAAGACGCTTGCGTTCATTGACGCGCCGGATCATTTCTTTGCGGGAAAGCTTCCGCAGATGGGCGAGGCGCTGGAAAAGTGGCTGAACGAGCAGGACTGGCGAGATTGAAAGGCGATACGACTCTTACTGAGGCCCCGTAAAGATGCGGCGGAATTGTTCCTGGGTGACGGGCGGAATTCCCGCGAGCTTCAGATTCGCTTTGACGTGATCGACGCGCTTCATTCCCACCAAAGCCGTGGCGATCCCAGGCGCGGAACGCACAAATTGCAAGGCGCACTCGATGTCGTTGCGAAGACCCAGCACAGTGTGAATCGACGGCGAGACTTTGCCGACGAGATGCGTCTGCAGCAACGACGCGCTGGCGACCAAGCTGATGCCCAGGTCGCGCGCGGCTTGAATCATCGAGACGGTTTTCCCGCCGACCGTCTGATTCGGGCGAATCAACGCTTCCGGCATGGCGATATTGAAGGGCAACTGAACGAAACGGAAATGATGCTCGTTACCGCCGACCTGGCGCGCGAGTCCATAGACTGCTTCGAGCGACAAATAATCTTGCGCACGCGGATCGTTGCGGAAAGCGTTCCAAGTGGCAACGCCGTAAGCACGGATTTTGCCCGCAGCCACCGCGGATTCGAGAACTTCAAACGCCGCGGCAATGCGGCCGTGCAATACTTCGCGGGAGACCTCGGAGAGCTGCGTTTCCGGATTGTGCACGTAAAAAACATCGATGCAGGAAAGTCCCAGATTGTGGCGGCTTCTCTCGATTTGATCTTCCATATAGCGCGGGGAGATGCAATGGCATCCCGCGGCGATGTCGTCGACGGAGAAAACCCCCTTGGAAATGAATTCGCGAAAAAAATAAGCGTTGGGGTCAGCGGGCATTTCCCCGTCGGGCGTGAGGAAGCCGGCCTTGGTGCAGACGACGACGCCTTCGCGGGAGAAACCGGCCGTAGAAAGGCTGCGTAACGCAGCGCCCACGGAGCGTTCGCTGCGCTGCATACGATAATTGATGGCGGTGTCGATTAGATTCACGCCGCCCCAAACCGCCGCGATGATCGCTTCCCGATAGTTCCCGTCGGCGGCCGCGTCGGGTTCGCCGAGATAGGTGCCGATGCCGATCGAGGAAATCGCCAAGCCCTGGCGCTCGCGGAAGTGTCCCGCGGCGGCGAGATCTTGGAAGCGCGCGGCGAAACGGCGAGTGCCGTCGAGGGTGGCGAAGCCCGGCGTAAGTGAATTTTCGGCAGTCATGCTTGTTGAAAACGAAAAGATAAAAGGCGGCTGAGTATAGCAGAGGTTTTGCGCAGGCGATGATGCCGGCACGAGGAACCGGTGTTCTTATTGCAGAGCGCGGGAGGTCATGTTTCCCGGCGGCTCACCACCTGCGGTAGCCTGCGCAAGAATGAGCTGGCGCGCCTCCACGCGAAGCCGCGGCAGGTGCCGGGAAAAGACGACGCCGCCAACCACGGCGCCGACGCCGCCAATCGCCACGGTCCATTGCGCCCCGATGCGATTTCCCAATGCGCCCGCGAGCAGCGAGCCCAGCGGCGCCATGCCCATGAACATCATCGAGTAGACAGCCATGGTGCGGCCGCGCAGGCGATCGGGGACCATGGCTTGGATCAAGGTGTTCGACGAAGCCATCTGCACCATCATGAAGAATCCCACCGGCACCAGAAAGGCAAGCGAAACCAAGTACCAATGCGAAAGAGAAAAAAGAATCAAAGCAGCGCCGAAACCGACACAGGAAAAAGCAACCCAGCTCCCAAGGCCTCTGAGGCCGGTGCGTGAAGCGAGGATCAGGGCGCCCGTTAGCGCGCCCACGCCGGTGGCGCCCATCAGTGTTCCGAGCGTGCGGGCGTTTCCATGCAGAATGCGCGCCGCGAAGATGGGCATCAGCACGGAATAAGGCATGGCCACCAAGCTGACCAGTCCAAGCAGGAGAAGCAAAGCGAAAATCGGCATGGTGTGGCGGACAAAACGAAAACCTTCAGCGATGTGCTCTACGGCCGAGGCCATGGGTTCGCGCGGCGCGCGCCGATTGATTTTCATCAGCAACAGCCCGGCGATGACCGCGATGTAGCTGACGGAATTCGCGAAGAAGCACCATCCTTCGCCGATGCTGGCCACCAAAATTCCGGCTATCGCGGGGCCGATGACGCGCGCTCCATTGAACATCGAGGAATTCAGCGCGATGGCATTCATCAGATCTTCGCGGCCGACCATTTCCACCAGAAAAGCCTGGCGCGCGGGAATGTCGAAGGCATTTACGACGCCCATCAAAGCAGCAAGGGTGACCACTTCCCAGACCTTGACGCGGCCGGAGATGGTCAGCGCCGCGAGAATGCCGGCGAGAACCATCGAGCTTGCCTGCGTGGCAATCACGATGCTCCGGCGATTCCAACGATCCGCGGCCATGCCGCCCAGCGGCGCAAGCAAGAACACCGGTATCTGGCCGGCGAAGGCCACCGTGCCGAGCAGCAACGATGAACCCGTCAGGCGATAAACAAGCCATGCCTCAGCGACCGTGTCCATCCAGGTGCCGATGAGAGAGATCAACTGCCCGCTGAAAAAAAGCTGGAAATTGCGATGCTGCAGGGCGCGGAACATCACCGACCAGCGGGAAGACGGAGGGGGGCTGGTGGTTGCCGGAGTCTCTGCGGTCAATTCTTCAGGCATTTTTGTTTTCGACTACGGAGTCTCGTGCGCAGCAGCCAAGACGCGAGCGCAGGAGCGAAGAATCCTGCGATAAGGCCAGTCCGCGCCGCGGAACAATATTTCTCCCGCGCGCGGCTTGGAGTAAAACCAGCGAGCGAGAATCGATAGATGTTCCTCGCGCTGGGCAGACGCGTCGAGAATTTGCGGTTGAGGAACGTCAGCAGCAGCCTCCACGCTGTGCTTCGTTTTCACCTCCGCTTTTATTGTATCGCAAGGCTCGGGCTGAGTGATGCGCTCGGCCGGCTGAAGTTTCCGGAAATGCTGGCGAAGAATTTCTTCCACGGATTGCGGCCGGCTCAATTCGTCGAAGCAAAGAAAAAACGGTTCGACGAAAGCGCCGTCCACGATGGTGAAAACGGCGACAGTCTTTTCGCGTGCAGCGCGTTGGAGGACGACGGCGCTTAACGTGTCCACGCGACGAACGATTTCCGGCAAGCCGTGGAATACGCCGCCGACTTTTTCAAGGCGTTTGTGCAGCGCTGCGGCGTGTTCGAAATCCGTGGCTTCACTGGCCGATTCGCGTTCTCGCTCAATTGCGGCGATCAGGGATGCACCTTGCGAGTCGAGCGTGTCGACGACGCGCGCGACCTCGGTATCGTATTCGTCCTTCGTGCAGCCGGCAAAGCATGGCGCCAGGCACATTTTCATTTCGGAGTAGATGCAGCCGGGAAAACTGGGATCGCGGCGGATTTTGATCTGGCAGCGGCGAATCTTGAAGAGATCGAGAAAGCGGCTGGCAAAACTTTCCGCGATGCGTCGCGAGGCAAACGGTCCGAGGTAGAATCCGCCATCGCTGAAAATGCGCCGCGTGACGTAACAACGCGGGTAGGCGTTCCGTAGATTGACTTTTAGCAACGCGGGAGGACGCAGGCGCAGAATATCGCGATAGCGATTGGGAAAACGTGCGCGAGCGTGCTGGTAAAGGGCGAGGGACTGCTCGAAGCGCGAGCCGGTAACGCGATAGCGGAAATCCGTTGCGACTTCGCGCAGGTTTAGCCGCTTCGATGCGGGATCCGGGCTTCGCAGCAGCCGCTCTGCGGCGCGGCGCAGATCAGCGGTGCGCGCCAAATAGGGCCGGGAAGGCGCGGCATCGCCGAGCTTTCGCGTCTCGATCAAGAAAATTCCAGGGCGGGACGGGACGGCATTGAAAAACTGCTCGTCTTTCGATGAGTCAAGCGACGGATCAAACTTCAGTTCGGTCTTGAATGGCAGCACAGCGGAAGGATACACGAACGTTCGCAAGCACTAAACTGCTTCCGAGGAATATCAGCGGTCAGAAAGATTTCAACACCCACGCGGCGATTACCAGGCGCTGAATTTCGCTGGTGCCTTCGTAAATTTCCGTGATGCGCGCGTCGCGATAGTTGCGTTCGACGGGATATTCGCGGCTGTATCCGTTGCCGCCGTGAATCTGGATGGCTTTGTGGGTCACGCGCGTGGCCATTTCCGAGGCGAAAAGCTTGGCGATGGACGCTTCCATGGAAAACCTTGCACCGGTGTCTTCTTTCCAAGCCGCTTTGCGCACCAGAAGACGCGCGGCGTCAATTTCCGTGGCCATGTCCGCGAGCATGAACTGAATGGCCTGAAAATCGGCGATGGGATGGCCGAAGGCCTGGCGCTGGTGCGCGTAGGAAAGCGCCGCTTCAAAGGCTCCTTGCGCGATGCCGGTGGCCTGCGCGGCAATGCCGATGCGCCCGCCGTCGAGCGTGGAAAGCGCGACTTTGTATCCTTCGCCTTCGGCTCCGATGCGATTTGCGACCGGCACTTCGCAGTCCGTGAAGGAAAGTTCGCAGCAAGCCGTGGCGTGGATGCCAAGTTTTTTTTCTTCCTTGCCGACGGCGAAACCCGGAGTTCCCTTTTCAACGATCAGCGCGGTCATTCCCTTCTCGCCTTTTTCGGGATGAGTATTTGTGTACACAATCGCCGCGTCCGCGGCGCCGCCGTTGGTGATCCATGCTTTCGTGCCGTTGACGACGTACTTGTCACCTTTGAGAACAGCCTTGGTGCGCAATGCGGCGGCGTTGGAGCCGGCCTGGGGTTCGGTGAGCGCATAGCATCCGATTTTTTCGCCACGAGCGAAGGGAACAAGAAACTTCTGTTTTTGCTCTTCGGTTCCGAAGCGATAAACAGGATCGCAATAGAGCGAATTCTGTACGGAGAGAATCACGCCCGTTGACGCGCAGGCGCGGGAAATCTCCTCGATGACGATGGCGTAGCTGATGTGGTCCATGCCGGCCCCGCCATACTCCTCAGGTACGGCCACGCCGGTTAGGCCAAGCTCGGCTGCTTTGCGGAAAGTGTCGCGCGGGAAATGGCCCGTTTCGTCCAGTTCCTTCGCGAGCGGCTTCACCTCGGAGTCGGCAAATTCGCGAACCGTGCGTTGCAGCAGTAATTGCTCTTCGGTGAGTCCCAGGTCCAAGTTTTCGCTCCGCGTGATTCCGAGAATTTCAAACCGTCAAGGCGCGCTTCAGCTTTTCATAGGTCGTCGAAAGCTCTTCCGGTTCCAGACGCGTCTCCGCGACCGTGGTCATGAAATTCGCGTCGCCAATCCAGCGCGGCAGCAGGTGCATGTGAAGATGCCCCGTGACGCCCGCGCCCGCGCAACGGCCCAAATTCATTCCGAGATTGAAACCTTGAGGATGATAGATATTCGACAGCGCGGTTTGCATTCTCTGCGCGAGGCGCATGATTTCCGCCAGCGCTTCGGGGTCGCACCGGGGAAGATCGGCGACATGCACATAAGGGACGATCATGACGTGGCCGGTGGTGTACGGAAAGCGATTCAGGATGATGAAGCAGAGCTTGCCGCGAAAAACAATATGAGACTTGGCGTCGTCGTTAAGCGCCACCGCATCGCAGAAAATACATTTGTCCTCACTGCCGGCCTCGGCGAGGTAGCGATACCGCCAGGGAGTCCAGAGAAAATCCATTTGCTGCCGTTTATCCCTGGGACGGCCGGTCGGAGGAAGGCGACGGAGCCGCCGAAGAGCGGTGGCTATTGACGAAATCCTTCAGCTCTTTGCTCGGCTTGAAAAACGGGATTCGCTTGGGCGGAACTTCGACCTTCGCGCCGGTTTTCGGATTGCGGCCAATCCTGCCGCGCCGCTGGCGGGTGCGGAAGCTCCCGAAGCCGCGGATTTCGATCTTGTCGTTCTTCTGAAGGGCTTCGATGATGCTTTCGAAAACCGTTTCGACCACGGTTTCCGATTCCTTGCGCGGCAACTCGGTGATGCGAATGACCTCTTCAATCAATTCGGCTTTGGTGACGGTATGATCGCCGGCTTCTGGCTTACCCGTAATGCTTGCCATGGGGCTAATCGCCCTCCTGTCGAAACTGAACTCAGTTTGAGAACCGGGCTGAACTGACTTTTCGCCGGCGGCGCCGTCCACCACAGACAAACAAGGCGCTTGGCCGCCCTTCCATATCACCAATCAGGGCGAAACGTAAATCTTTTTCTGCCGGAAAACTCCCGCCGAAATCCGCGCCCGAACTACGTGGCCTGGCGCTTGGCCATGATCGCGTCGCCGATCGTCGCCGTCGGCGAAGACTTGGACGAGCGAAACGCGGCGACATCCTGGCGCTCGACTTGTTTGCGAGCCGCGCGATAGCTCAGGCTGATCTTGCGCTGCACGGGATCAAGTCGAATGACTTTGAAATCATACTCGCTGCCCTCGGTCAACGCCGGCTTTGCCCCCTGCGATTTTGGCTTGTTGCGATCGCCGGATTCGCCCTTGGGGCGGCGTTCCTCGATCTCAGAGATATGACAAAGGCCTTCGATGCCATCCGCCAACTCGACAAAAGCGCCGAAGGACGTGTTGCGAACCACCTTACCGCGCATGATTTCGTTCAGCTTGTGGGCCTCGAACCAGTTCGCCCAAATATCGTTGAGCTGCTTCAGGCCCAAAGACAAGCGCCGATGCTCGCCGTCGATCTTGAGCACTTTGGCCTGCACTTCCTCGCCCTTTTTCAGTTTTTCGCTCGGGTGCTTGACGCGCTCTTTCCAACTGAAGTCGCTTACGTGAATCAGACCTTCGATCCCCTCCGCGATCTCGATGAATGCGCCAAATTCCGCAAGATTGCGCACCCGCCCGGTGACCACGGAATTGACCGGATACTTTTCGGCAATGCCGGCCCAGGGATCTGGTTGCGTTTGCTTCAGTCCCAGCGAGATGCGGCGCTGTTCGGAATTCAGGTCGAGCACGACCACTTCCACGTCGTCGCCGGGATTCACGAGCTTCGACGGATGCTTTGCGCGCTTCGACCAGCTCATTTCGCTGACGTGGACCAAACCCTCGACGCCCGGCTCAATTTGGACAAAGGCGCCGTAATCGGTCACGCCCATGATTTTGCCGTGCACGCGCGAGCCCACCGGGAAACGGTCCGGCACGGTAGCCCAGGGATCCGGAAGAAGCTGCTTTCTCCCCAGGGAAATGCGCATTTTCTCTTTGTCGAATTTGAGGATTTGAACCTGAATCTCCTGGCCCTGCGACACTGCTTCCGAGGGATGGGTGACGCGGCCCCAGACCAAATCGCTGATGTGAAGCAGGCCGTCGAGTCCTCCAAGATCCACGAAAACGCCGTAATCGGTTATGTTTTTCACTTTGCCGGTGAGGACGGCGCCTTCGCTGAGGGAGTCCGCGAGGGCGCTGCGCTGTTTCTTTTGCTCTTCTTCCAAAATGGCGCGACGGCTTACGACCACGTTGCCGCGTTTGCGGTTGAGCTTCAGCACGCGGCATTCGATTTCACGGTCTTTCCACGCTTCCAGGTCGTGGGTTGGCCTCAGGTCGAGCTGCGAAGCGGGCAGGAAGGCGCGGACTCCGATGTCCACCACCAGGCCGCCTTTGATGCGGTCCACGATTTTTCCGGTGAGCGTGCGGCCTTCCTTGTGTGAGCTTTCGATGCGCTCCCAGACTATGCGGCGATGGGCGCGCACGTGGGAGAGAAGGACGTAGCCGTCTTTGTGTTCTGTCAGGCGCTCGACTTCGATCAAGTCGCCGGGAGCAAAGTGTATGCCGCCTGTTTCGACAAATTCCTGGGCCGGAACCAAGCCTTCAAACTTTCCGCCGACGTCGACGACCAAACCCAGATCGTTTACGGCGATGACGCGGCCCTCAAAGACCTCGCTGCCTGCGGCAGCAGGCTGCGGAGCAGCGTACTGCTCGATCAACTGGTCCATTGGCTCTTGCAGTTCTTGTGCTTCCTGGGAGGATTCTTCGCCGGCTGGAGTTTCGGATTGACTCTCGGCTGCACGATTGGCCCCATCCAAGCCGCTGGCGTGGTCGGTGCCCGGAGTTTCCTCATACGAGCCGCCATCCACCACGGGATTAACTCCCGATTCGACGGCAGAACCGCTTACGACCTGCGTCGAAGTTTTCTGGGCCGGCGCAGCAGCTGCGGCAGAAGCAGCTTCCATCGCCGAAACCTGCGGTTCGGGGTTGGCGTACTCCGACGACATGCAAGCGACCTCCCTGGGGGACTTATCCTGCTTGCCGAGGAAAAAATCCTCGAAGACTCCTCCCAACGATGAAAAGAACGAGAGAAGGGCATGCAGCAACGTTAACGTGCTGTATCAAAAGGATGATACGCGTGCGCAGTCAGAGTTGTCAACCTTGCGCGCAGGAGGCCCCTTCCGGTGGTTGCCTTTCCGGCTACGGCTTCGCATCTCTCCCGCGCGGACGGGATTGCCTCCGCGCGGGCGTTACAGTAGGCTGTAGCCGCTTTGGTTCCGAAGGACGCGCTTACTTTTTTGGGGAAGAAGACTAGACCGATTTGGCTGATCCCGAATTCTGAGTGGGAATTGAAAGTATGGCACGATGTGCACGCGGGGCGGGAGTTGCGTTAGACAATGGGGGACTGCTCAGTCGGCTGCGCGGGAGCTGCTTCTAGCGATTCTGGCCCGCGTGCTTGAGGCCGTGCGAGCAAGGTGGCAGCGCAATTCCAAGTTGGGACCGGGTATCTACTTTTGAACACGATCGCGACGAGGCCTTTGTCTCGGAAAAGGCGGACCTACACCTGGCTGGGCTACGCTGTCTCAGCCGCATGCCTCGTTTGGGTTCTGTACGATTTTCACGTCAAGCAGGCCCTGGAAGAACTCGCAGCCGTCAGTTGGCGCTGGGTTGCCCTGGGCATTGCACTGGACGTTCTCAGTTACGTTGTACAGGGCCTTCGCTGGAAATTCCTTCTTTCTCCGTTCGGGCGGGTGAAGACGAAGAATGCGATTCGCGCTGTGTTCGTCGGACTATTTGCCAATGTTCTTTTCCCCCTGCGGCCCGGCGAACCCCTTCGCGCGTATCTGATCGCGAATTCCGAGGACCTTCCCTTTGTTACGGTACTCGGGTCGGTCTTAGTGGAGCGGCTCATCGACTTGGTCGTAACGACGGCAGGTCTGGGAGCGATACTGCTGATTGTGCCTTCGCCAGAGCGCTTTCGGCACGCGGCGGATGGGCTGGGAATAGCGACCCTGGCGTTGCTCGGCCTTTTTGTCGCGATGATTCTCTATATCGAATTCAGATTTGCCGGAGACCCGCGGCGGATGTATGGAGGGCGGCGAGTTCCTGGGAAATTGATGTCTGCGCTGATTGGGCTGCATGCGATGGGCACTTCGCCGAGTTTTTATCCGGCGGTATTCACTTCGCTGTTGATGCCGTTCTGCCAGTTGCTTGCACTTTGGGCGATGATGGACGCATTCAGGATCGGATTGCCCGGGTCCGTCGGGTTCATCGAGGCGCTCGTGGTACTGCTGGTGATAAATCTTGGGGTTTCGCTGCCGAATGCCCCAGCCAACGTCGGTTCCTACCAGTTTTTTTGCATTTTAGGGCTGAGCCTCTTCATGGCGGTGGACAAAAACACGGCAAAGAGCTTTTCATTTTTTGCTTGGTGGTGGCTGACGCTGCCGGTTGCACTCCTCGGACTGTATGTAGTGGTGCGCAGCGGCCTCTCGATCCATTCACTCCGCGAACAGGTGATCCGCCTGCCAAATGAGGCGAATGCGCCGCGCGCCTAGATTTTTGCCCTCATTCTTCTAACGCGGAAGCTGTGACGAACTGGCGAAGGCGCGGCTCGCCGTAGCGAGCATTTTCGCATTTTTCTGCAGCTCGCGCTCGAGAATTTGCTCCTGCTCCCCGACGAGTTTCCAGTTCCCTGCCTCGGCAGCTTCGGTCATGCCCGGAAGCTCCAGATGCGCATACGTGTAACGCGCCGCATAAAGAGTGTGCTTGAACCAGGGCCGACCCGGAATGCCGGAAGGATCGCACCAGTTGCGCTCCACTTCCATGAGCGAGCGATTCAGCTTGTCGCCAGATGCTGGATCGATCTTTCCAGAGGCGAGCGCCTTCCTTGTGGTTGCGTCGAGCTGCTGCGCCGACTTCTCAAATGCGTCGACGCTTTGATAGAGCGGAGCCAAATCAACATGGCCGTTGAGGTGACTCGCCGCGTCGAGTTCGTGGACATATTCGCGAATCTCAGTCGCGTAGGAAACAAAATCGTAGGGAAGCACATCACTGTCCGCGAGCCGCAAAGAGAGAACGCCCCAGAGCTGCGTCATTAGCGTGTGGTACCGGTATCCCGGATCGCCGAAATGATTTATCCAGTAGAAATCGTCGTACATCGAATGATAGACGCCGTATGGCCCGTCGAACTGCAGAAGCATCGTGGGAATGCCCAAGTAATTCAAAAAAACGGTGTGATCGGAACCGCTGCCGATACGCGTTTCGGTCAGCGCGGAATCGGCAACACTCTTCTGCTTAAGCTCGTGGGCGCGCGACAAGCGCCATTCATCGTAGAGAGTCCCTCCTGAAGGCGCGCGCAACGCGCGGCTGACCTCGACGAGCAATGGCGCTAAGGAGCCAACAGCGCTGCCGTCGAAATTCGGGCCCGAGGCGGACGAATCGACGTTCAGATACGCGATGGCTTTCTTCTTCAACTCATCCGCATACTGTTCACCCCACTCCGTTGAGCCGGTCAGCGCGTATTCCTCGCCGTCCCAATCGCAGAACACAAGCGTGCGCTTGGGGCGAATGCCTTTGCGAAGCAGCGCGCCCAGGTCGCGCGTGAGCTCCAGCATGGACGCAGTGCCGCTCGACGGATCGACGCCACCGAAAACCCATGCGTCGCGATGATTGCCGAGGACAATCCATTCGTCGGGATGCTCGGAGCCTTCAATGCGCCCTTCCACGTCGTAATAAGGCTCGATACCTTGGTTCATCTCCACCTTCACGTGCAGCCGAGCTTGCGCTCCGCCGAGGTGATAGGTGAACGGAAGCGCGCCTTGCCACTCCTTCGGCGCGGCAGGACCGCCGATATTCTTCAAGATTGGCTCGGCGTCCCGCCACGAAAGCGGAACCGCAATGATGTGCGGCATGGAAATGGCGTCGTCGGGAGAAATATGCTTCGCCCCGGGAACGGAGGCCCAACCCGGCGTAGTCGGATCTCCCGGTTCCAGAAAATCGTAGGTGATCGATCCGCGCTGGATATGACTCGCCGGACCCCACGGGCCATTTGGAAAAACCTTTCCTTTGGCGTAGCCGTCTTCCATCGGGTCCGAATAAATCAGCAGCGCCGCGACGCCGAGCTTCTGTGCCGTATATGCCTTAAACCCCCGATAGCTGTAAGGATTTGAATATCGCACCAGTACAATTTTTCCACGCACATCGATGCCATGCTGCCGCAGGAGTTCGTAATCTGCCGGGTTGCCGCTGTGCGCGTAAACGACGGGCGCGGTGACGTCGCCCGACGCCGAATAGCCCAGGTACGCGCCGGACACCTGCGGGTTTTTCGTGTCGGGGTCCTGCGGGTACGGATCTTCGCGAAGGCTCGCGCGGAAATGCGTGGGCGCGATCATCTCCACCAGCGCGCTGCGCGGCTTCGAATTCAGCACGTCATATTCGTGGACTTGCACGTCTTCGAGTCCCTGGTCTTTCCATTGCTGGGCCACCCACTGCGCCAATTCATTGTTGCGCTTCGACGCAGCGGGATGAGGCTCAGCGGTGAGGTAGCGATGAAATCCGCGGACCTGCTGCGACGATCCAAGCGCGAGGAATTGACTTTCCGTCGCTTGTTCCCGCACGGCGGAAGCAGCCAGGAATCCGAGCATCGGGATTCGCGGTGTAGCCGCGAAACAAACGGCTGCGCCGGCGGAAATGGCCGACCACAACGCAAGGCGCCGCGCTGGCTTAGAAATCATGCGCTTCATTTTGTCGGAGTGGAACATGTCTGATACACCTCATCGATCGCCTCATGCAGATTAGCGGCGATAAAGCGAATCTCATCGCTCGAAATGATGAACGGCGGCGCGAGCAGAACATGGTCGCCGCGCGCGCCATCGGCGCATCCTTGGACGGGATAGGTGAGCACGCCGCGCCGCAGAGCGGCGTCATAGACGCGCGAGGCAATGTTCATGTCTGCGCGAAAGGGCTCACGCGTCGCTGCATCTCTGACGAATTCAACACCGAGCAGCAAGCCGATTCCGCGAACGTCGCCGACCATTGGCGATTCTCGAAGCGGACTGAGCGCGCGGCGAAGCTCTTCGCCCTTCGCGGCAACGCGCGCGAAGAGATCATGTTCCGCGATGTAGTCGAGCACCGCCAGCCCCACAGCAGCGCAAACTGGGTGAGCGTTGTACGTGAAGCCGTGCAAGAAACTGCCGGAGCCTTTTTCGATCGCCGCTGCCACGCGCCCGGTGACGATGACGGCTCCAAGCGGCGCGTACCCGCTGGCCACTCCTTTTCCGACAAGGATAATGTCGGGTTCAACGCCCCAGTGCTCCACGGCAAAGTTTTTCCCCGTGCGGCCCATGCCGGTCATCACTTCGTCGGCGACCAACAAGATGCCGTGACGCCTGCAAATCTTCGCGATGCGCGGCAAATATTCCGCGGGCGGAGCCACTGCGCCGAGCGTGGCGCCGGAAACGGGCTCAACGAAAAAGCCAGCGATATTCTTACCGCCGATGGCCTCGACCTGCGTCTCGAGATCTTCGGCGCACGCGACGCCGCATTGCGGATAGCGCAAATCGAGCGGGCAGCGGTAGCAATAGCATGGAACGATGTGGCTCCAATCTGGCAAGAGCGGCAGGAATGGAGTGCGGCGCCTCACATTTCCTGAGAGCGCCAGCGCGCCTAGCGTGGCGCCATGATAGCTTTGGCGTCGCGAAACGAATTGCGTGCGGGCCGGTTCGCCACGCTCGAGATAATGCTGCCGGCAGATCTTCAGCGCTGTTTCCGCCGCCTCCGACCCGCCGCTCGTCAAGAAAACACGGCCCGGACCTTCGTCCGAATCACGGAAATTCGGCGGCGCCAGCGCGAGCAAGCGATGCGCGAGCTCCGCCGCCGGCCTCGTCACGAACTGCGAAGAATGAGCGTAAGCGAGCGTGCCTGCCTGCTCGGCCATTGCTCGCGCCACAGATGCCACGCCATGGCCGATTGACACGACCGCCGAACCTCCCGAGGCGTCGAGAATTTTGCGATTGTCGGCGGTGAAGAGAAAGCAGCCCTCACCGCGCACGGCTTCCGGATATTCTTTGCGGAAGCTTCGTGGGAACAAGGCTTGCGGTGCTTGTTGAGCGTGCGTTTTCTTGTACAATTTCGTGCTCCAGCGAAATCAGGCCACGGGCTTGCGAGAAATGCGCGCCGATTCTAGCAGAAATCTTTAGGCGATAATCGGACACAAGCGATTCGCCGCCGTCGATTAAGCTTGCGCATTCCATGCAACTCCTGCTTCAATCTCTTCATCGTTCTTATTATCGCAAGTGGCGCACGGAGGAAATGGATGAGGAAGCGAATTCTGGTTTGCGCACTCTTAGCCAGCGGCCTGGCGTTGCCGGCCTTTGCCGGCTCAACGCGCAATGACGACATCAGCCGCATTGAGGATTCCACTCAGATATTCAAGGACATTGTCGACGCTCCCGACAGTTCGTTTCCGCTGGACTTGATCCAGTCGGCCGCCTGCTTGGCCATTATTCCGGGAGAGAAGCAGTTCGCCTTCGTCGTCGGCGGAAAGTACGGCAAGGGCATCGTGGTATGCCGCACCGGGCCCAAAACTTGGAGTGCGCCGGCGTTTGTTATGATCAGCGGCGGAAGCTTTGGATTTCAGATCGGCGGATCCTCCACCGACCTGATCCTTGTTTTTCGCAACCGCGACGGCCTGACCAGGCTTCTGAGTGACAAGTTCAAGATCGGCGGCGAGGCCACTGCAGCGGCGGGCCCGGTTGGCCGCAACGCTCAAGCCAGCACCGACTTGCAGCTGCACGCGGAGATCCTGAGCTACTCGCGCAGCCGCGGCCTCTTCGCTGGCGTTAGCCTCAATGGAGCTGTCTTCGAACCCGACGAGGATGGCGATGTTTCCCTCTACGGCGACGGCACGACGCCGGAGAAAATCCTGAACGGCAAAGTGCCGGTGCCCGGCGAGGCCGCTCCCTTACTCAGCGACATCAGCAAATACGCGCTCGCTGACTATAGGCAGCCAGGCGCCTGATCAGCGCTTCTGCACGTGGCCGTCAGCTTGCGCGAACGCGTTCGCGGCGGCCGAACCATTGTCGCGATGGGCGGGGCGCGACGTTCCTTCTGTAGTGATCATGTAGCGGAATTCGCGCACGACGTTGCCGTCCCACCAGCCGCGGTTCACTTCCTCCTGAAGAATCTCCCACGCTTCCTGTTGCGTCAGAGCCTCTCGGTACGGCCGATTTGTCGTCAGCGCGTCGTAAACGTCGGCGATCTGCAATACGCGCGCAAGTAGCGGAATTGCGCCGCCGGAAAGGCCATCCGGGTAACCCGACCCATCCCAGCGCTCGTGGTGATGCCGAATGATGGGAAGAACGGTGCGAAAGGACTTCAACGGAGAACAAATATGCTCGCCGGCCTCGGCATGCTGCTTGATCACATTCCGCTCTTCCGGTGTCAGAGGCCCCGGTTTCAACAGCACCGCATCCGGCACAATCACTTTGCCCACGTCATGAACGACTCCGGCGCGCCGCAAGGCGACAATATCATCCGCGGGAAGGCCTATCCTTTCGCCCAGTCGTGCGGAGAATTCCGCAAGGCGCGTGCAATGCCCGTGCGTACACGGATCGCGGGACTCGATGCTGAGCGCCAAGGTATACAGTACCGATTCCGCATTTTCCAGTTCGTCGGTGAAAGCTTTGAGCCGCAGCAGCGAGCGAACACGCGCACCCAGCTCGCTGACGTCGATTGGCTTGCTGAGAAAGTCGTCGGCGCCTGCCTCGATTCCGCGAATGCGGTCGCTGCGGTCCGAAAGCCCCGTGATCAACACGACGGGAATCAGCCGCGTTTCCGAATTGGATTTTAATTGCTGGCACACCGCGAAGCCGTCGCGGCCTGGCATCATCACGTCGAGCAATATCAAATCGGGATGAAAGGAAGCGCACTCGCTCAGTGCGCTGGCTCCATCTGGCGCGGTGCGCGCGACATATCCCTGCCGTTCAAGCAGAAGCTGAAGCCCGTCGCGAATGGCGGCTTCGTCGTCCACAACTAGAATTCGGTCGTTCATCTCGTTGGCACTCTAAAAACGCTCAGACCAATCCCTTCCTGCGGCGCAGCGTCGCCGAAGCCACTCCTCGCGGTTCCTCCAGCGGCGCGAACACTTCGTTCTCGTTTTCCATGCCAAATGGTTGGAGATTCACGGGCGGACAATAGTTGTCCGGCATCCACAGGCGGATTTCGCTGATGGCTTCAAAATTGTCGAGCACCGCTTGTCCGACCGCGTAAAGCGTATGCTGCAGCGACTTGCCTTCATGAACCGCAAAAGTTTCCAGAAGGGTTTTTCGGGCTCCGTGCCACATGGGGGAAAACGGCAGATCCGGTTCGGGAAACTCGTAGCTCCAGGTCGCGTTGAGCGCGGTGGAAAGAATACGCTGCTGGTTTTCTTCGAGCGTCGTGTACGGGTCGCGAAGAAATGTCTCGAACGTTGCGCCGGAAGTCTTCATCACAAATAAGTCCTCCAGCCCGGATTCCAAGGTTATTTTGTCTCTCGCGGCGCTGATGTGCGCGGTGCGCTTCTCGCTCGCGCTGGCCAGAAATGCCGAGGCATGGCCCTTATCCCCGATGATGATGCGCGACCACGGACGCTCGCTGACGTGCACATCAACCAGCGCCACTTGAGGGTTGTAAGTCAGGAAGTGCTCCGTGATGTGAAATGCAAATTCTTCGATTGCTTCCGCGGGATATTGGCGCGCCAGCACGTAGACCGTGTTCTTTACGGTATCGGCGGGCAGAATAGCGCGATTATCGCCCTTAGTATGAGCAGCTTCGAAAGCGCCTTCGAACCGCACGGAGAGCGTAACGTCCTTTACTTCATGCAGTCCGCCACGGTGCATCACGCGCAGGAGACGAATGCGCGATTCCCCGTAGTTATTCTGCGACAGCTCGATGCTCATTGGCTGACTCCACGATGAAGATGAAGAGGCCTGCGCACGGCCCGCAAGCAGCAATTTCAGCCGCTCAGTACCTAACCTTGTCCGGCTTCTCTTCCCACACGCGAAAGACCTTCAACGCATCGTCGCGCATAAGCTGCGCCATGGGAATCTTTCTCGCTTCCACGGATTTTTTCAATTGATCGTAAATGAGCGAATCGTCGAACCCGATCTTCGCCGCGTCTGCGCTGGTGGCCGCGAAATAAATCCGCGCCGGACGCGCCCAGTAGATCGCGCCCAGGCACATCGGGCATGGTTCGCAATTTGCGTAAATCTCGCAATTGCTCAGCTCGAAGCGGCCGAGTTTTCTGCAGGCTTCGCGAATGGCCACGATTTCCGCGTGCGCGGTGGGGTCGTTTGTGGAAGTGACAACGTTCGTCCCCTCGGCAAGGATGTTTCCCTCCGCCACAACCAAAGCGGCAAATGGGCCGCCTTTGCCCGAACGAGCATTTTGCAGCGAAAGTTCAATCGCGCGCGCCATGAACCGCGCAACATCGGGTTTGTTTTCTCGCATTCGCAGCCGTCGCGTCAGGCCAAGACCCACAGCGATTCAAATGCTAATGGGCCATGCTCCGGCCCCGGCCTTTTCCCGGCTTCGCTCTCTTGAGAATGAACATGAACGGTATCATGCCCACGCAAACATATCCCATAATCCGAAAATCCCGGATGAACGACAGCATCATCGCTTGGCCCTGCAGCGACGCATAGAACATCTGTTGCGCCATCTGCAACGCGTGCGTGGCGCTCTCTCCCGCAATCATCAACCGCTGCGCCAGGGCCTGGATGGCCGACTCGAATCGGTAATTCATCGGAGTGACGTGGGCCGCCAAAATGCTCTGGTTGGCCTGTGCGCCGCGGTCCAGCAGCGTGGTGACAAACGAAATTCCCATGCTTCCGCCCACATTGCGCGCCAGATTGATCAACCCGGTGGCGTCGTTCGTTTTTTGCGGCAACACGTAATAAAACGCAATCACATTAATCGGCACAAACAGGAACGCCACGCCGAATCGCGAAACAATCCACACCAATACGGGAGTGGACATGCCCATCTGCAAATCAAAATGCGTGCCCATCATGAACAGTCCGGACGCAGTTATCGTGAGGCCTGTTACAACCAGCCATCTGGCTTCGATTTTCCCCAGCAGCCATCCCACAAACGGCATGACCATCATCATCAGTACCCCGCCGGGCAAGAGAACCAGGCCGCTTTGCATTGCCGTGTATCCCAGCAGCGTCTGCAACAGTATCGGGAGCAAGACCGTCGTGCCGTAAAGCACAAACCCAAGGATATACATCGTGAACACAGCGACGGAGAAGTTGCGCTCCTTCAGCAAACGCAGATCGATCACCGGGTCTGGCTGCCGCAACTCCCAAATAATCACGCTCACGATTCCGACGACCGCCAGTACCGTAGCCCAAACGATGAAGTTCGAGCCAAACCAATCGTCGCGCTGGCCCTTGTCGAGCACGATTTGAAGGAATCCTACACCGACGCTGAGCAGCCCGATTCCGATGTAGTCGATTTTGAGTTTCTTCTTCACCGCATTCGCTGGATTTTTGATTAGCAGCGAGGTCATCAGGATCGACACAATGCCCACGGGAATATTGATGAAGAAAATCCAGCGCCACGTGAAATTGTCCGTGATCCAGCCGCCGAGCGTTGGACCTATGGTTGGCGCGACGACCACACCCATGCCGTAAATAGCCATGGCCATCCCCTGTTTTTCGCGCGGAAAACTGTCGACCAAGATCGCTTGCGAGATGGGCTGCAGGCCTCCGCCGCCCGCTCCTTGAAGCACGCGAAAGAACACCAGCGCGCCCAAGCTCGGCGCGAGCCCGCAAAGGAATGAACTGACCGTGAAAATCGCGACGCAGGCCATGTAGAACTGCTTGCGTCCGAACACGTTGGAGAGCCATCCGGTCAGCGGCAAAACAATGGCGTTGGAAACCAAATAGGACGTCAGCACCCAGGTGCTTTCGTCGACGCCTGCGCTCAGGCTTCCCGCAATGTGCGGCAGCGAGACGTTCGCGACGCTCGTGTCCAGCACTTCCATGAACGTCGCGAGCATCACCGTGAGGGCAATCAGCCACGGATTGACGTCGTCGCGTGCGCGATCTTGCGTGAACGAGAAACTGGCCATCAGGAACCTATTGGGTAATGATCGTTGCTTCCACGTTCATTCCTGGCCGCAGGATGGCTTCGCTTTGAGGAATCGGATCGAGGACAATCTTGACGGGAATTCGTTCCACGACCTTCACGTAATTTCCGGTGGCATTCTCCGGCGGCAGAAGGCTCAAGCGCGAACCTGTCGCTCCTGCAATTGAATCCACATGGCCGTAGAAGGTTTTTCCGTACATGTCCACGTGCACTTCGGCCCGGTCGCCCGGCCGCACATGTGCGAGTTGCGTTTCTTTGTAGTTCGCTGTTACCCAAACATTCGCCAGCGGGACGATCTCCATCAAACCCTGCCCGGGCGAAAGAATCTGCCCCACTTGAACCGTCTTGTTCGTCACTACGCCGTCTTCCGGGGCCACAATTTGCGTGTAGCCGAGGTTCAATTGCGCGGTCTCCACGTCGGCTTCCTTTTGTTCCACGGTCGCGCGCGCCGAGGCCGCGTTGGCTGAACTGATCGTGATTTCACGTCGATCGGCCTGCGCCGCCTGCAAACCTGCGCGCGCTCGTTCCAAGTCCGCCTTCGCGGACGCCACCTGAGCCTGCCGCACGGGAATCGTCTGCCTCGCTAAATCAAGATTCTGCTGGGCTGCGTCGAGTTCGCCTTTGGCCTCGGTTGCGGCGGCGACGTACCCGTCGTACTGCTGTTGCGAAATCTCCGATTTCGCCGCAAGCGGCGTCATGCGCGCCAGGTCAGACTGCGCCTTCTGGTTCGCCGCTTCTTCCTTCTGCACCTCGGCCTGCGCATAGGCCAACTGCGCCGAAGACGCTTGCTGCAGCGCGAGCTGCGCCTGTTCGAAGGCCGCCTCTGCCCCCGCGACGGTTGCCGTCGCGCCGGTCGTGTCGCTGCGGTTCGTCGCCGATGTGAGCGGAACATTCACGGTCGCCGACTGCACGCGGCTCTGTGCCACGGCGAGCGTCGCTTTGGCGTCGTCCAACTGCGCCTGATAGTCGCGCGGGTCCAGCTGCACCAGCACTTGCCCTTTTTTCACCGACTCGTTGTCGTGGACCAAGACAGCCAGCACGCTTCCCGGCACTCGCGACGAAATCGGAATGATGTGCCCGTCGACTTCGGCATCATCGGTCGACTGGCGATTGCGGTAGTGAAGCCAAAAAATAAATCCGCCCACGATGATGATCACCGCCCCAATCAGCAAGCCTCGGCGAACCCGTGGATTCGCGAAAGCCGATGGTTTCCGCGGACCAGCGTCCTGCGGCTTTTGGTCCTGCGGCTTCCCGTCAGCTTGGCCTTTTGTCGCCTTCTGCGCTTCGCCCGTTTGTGTTTCGGGTTCGGCTTCCGTCGTCCTTCCATCCATCGCAATCAACCTCTTTCATTTGGTGTAGAGCAGTTCAATGCGTCCAATCGCATGCGCCAGATCGGCCCGCGATTGATTGTACTGATAGAGAGCCGCGATGCGGTTCTCATCCGCCCGCGCCAGCGCGTTCTGCGCGGTAACCACTTCGATGTTGTCGGCGACTCCCGCCTGAAATCGATCCCGCGACTGGCGCACTTCCTCTTTCGCCAGATCGTCGCCAAGATTCGCCACCTGCACCTGGTTTCGCGCCGATTCCAGTTGCGCCGAGGCCGTTTCGACCTCCAGCGCAATTTCATTCCTTTCGTCCTGCAAAGTCTGGTTGATCTTTTTCAATTCCAAGTCGTCGCGCGCGATTTCCGCGTGGATGCGTCCGCCGGTAAAAAGCGGCAACGAGATTCCCGCTTCGTAGACATACGTAGGAATCACCGTGCTCGTAGAGATGCCCTGCTGCTCGTAGTTTCCGTCAAATCGCAGAGCCGGCAGACGGGAATCGCTGTCCGCGGCTTTCTGATATTCGAGCGACTGCTGCTGCGCGAGCAGTTGCTTCATTTCCGGCCGCGATTGGTACGCGTCCGCCATACTTTGGTCCATGCTGACGTCCGGCGTCTCGAAAAAAGTCATCTGATCGGATAGCGTGATTTTCTGCATGGGACCTATATTGAGCAGCTTGGCAAGCCCGTACAGCGCGATCTGTTGGTTTGTTTGCGCAATGATCAAGAGTTGTTTTTCGTTTTGCAATTCCACATTGGCTCGCAGTACATCCACTCCTGTTGCCGCTCCGTGTTTTTCCATGTCCGACGCCTGATCGTAGAGAGCCTGCGCCAAATCGACTTCCGCTTGCGCCGCGCTGATTTCCGCGCTCGACCGCAAACTGGTCAGGTATTGCGACACCACCAGCAGCACGATTTGTTCCCGCACCGACAATCGCTGCGCATCCGCGCTGCTGATGTTTTCCTTCGATCCCTGCCACTGCCGCCACAGCGACAAATCGAAAATCGGCGCCGAGAAATTCGACCCAAACTGAAACACTTGAAACGGCCCGGCCGCTTGCGGTATGCCCGGAAACGTAAGGCCGATGGCCGCCTGGATATTCTCGCGAATCGCGCGATCGGAGACGTTGAAGTCCGCCTGCGGCAGCAGCTGCGAAAGCGCGATATTGCTTTCCTTATGGCTCTCCGCCAGATTCAAAACGGCAATTTGCACGCTGGGATTTTGTTTCAAGGCGATCTGCACGGCCTGCTGCAGATTCAGCTGCATCGTCGCGGGCAGTTGCTGCCCGTGCGCCTGGGCCGCGATGATCGCGACAACAACGACCAGGAGGAAAACAAAGCCAAACCGGACGCGCCGTAGCGGACGCGCTGCCCGGCTTTTGGCTTCGGGAAATGGAAATTCGCTTCTCACCAGCCTCCTCGCTCTTATCTCACGCAATTATTTAACTAACCGGTTAGTTTAATCGGAAAAGTGACGATGTCAAGGCCGTCCTTTGCATGCGGTCATCAGATAGCCCCGTGGTCGATGCCTGGCAGGGATCATGATTCCGTTCTCCACTTTTGGATGCTTCCCCTCTCTCGCCAGTGGCGCTCCTCACGAGCGTTCCGTTTACAGTTGATCGATTTTCGCAGCCAGGATGAAGTCGCTCTCCGTCAAGCCGTCGATCTTGTGCGTCCACGTGGTCACTTCCGCCTTGCCCCACGTGAGCAGAATGTCGGGATGGTGGCCTTGTTCCTCGGCGATGGCTCCCACCTTGTTGACAAACGCGAGCGCTTGTTTGAAATCCGGAAACGTGAAGGTCTTCGTCAGGTGATGTTCGTTGACCGCTTTCCATCCGGAGACCTGTTTCAAATATTCATTTAGTTCGTTTCCTTTCATCGGCGGAACACCGCCGCGGCAGGGCACGCACGTCTTGCTAGCCAGTTCGTTCATGGAAACCCCCTTTTTCTTTGATTCACTTGAAATTGTAGCGGATTCAACCTTCGGCGCGAAAACACGTTTCGTGCGTGCCGCATCATCCGCACTCCCCTGCGTCCTTCGCGCGCTTCCACTTCTTAGCCGCTTCGCGAATGCGGCGCGCGTGCTACCGCCGCGATTCGCGCCGGCGCACACTTCTTCCTTTAAGTGCGCTCTATTTTTGACAACGAAGCCGTCGCGCCAACTCAACGCGCGGTGGCGGAAGAGGACTGCTTGGCTAGATATTCCTTGATGTAGGCAGCGAACGCTTCATCGAGCCGGCGCGTGATCGGTCCTGGCGCATTCAAATAGCGATGCCCTGCAACCTCGCCCACCGCCAGCAGATTGCGGTTCGACGAAGAAACAAAAACCTCATCGGCGGAGAACAAATCTGCCGGCCGTAGAATGGCCTCTTCGCACGGCACTCCCGCGCGCGGCCCGATTTCCAGCAGAATGCTCCGCGTGATTCCTTCCAAACATCCGGAATTGAGCGGCGGCGTCAGCACTCGCCCGCCGCGAACGCAGAAAACATTCGCCGCCGTGCACTCGGAAACTTCTCCTCGCTCGTTCAGCAGCACCACTTCATCGAACCCGCTTTTCTGCGCTTCGTAGTAGTTCCAAACATTATTCAGCCACGATGTGACCTTCACACCGGCCAGCGGCGACGCCGCATGCCGCCCATGCTCGCGTAGATTCAGCCGCGCAGGTTGGCGGAACACCGGCAAATCCGTGCTGCACAGGAACAAATCCACCATCGGAAGGCGTTCATCGCTGCGCCAATGGCCAACCTGGTTGTAAATCGCGTAGATTCGCGCGCATCCTTCCTCCACGTGATTGGCGCGGATCACCTCGGCCAAGTAACCACGTACTTTCTCCGCTTCGAAAGAAAAAGGGCAATGCGTTCGTGCCGCGTCCTTTTCGAGCCGCCTCCAATGGCGCTCAAACGCGAACGGGATTCCATCGAATATGTGCAGCGTCGTGAACAGCCCCCATCCGTTGAGCAGGCCGGCCTGGCCCGGCGAGAATCGCGCCTCCTCGATGGGCATTAGCTTGTCGTTATGGAAAACGAATCGGTGGAGCATCACGCCTCCAAGCTTGAGCGATATTGTAGCGCAATCCACAGCGTACAGGGGTAATCGACGGAAACCACGGCAGCCGTTTCGTGCGGAGAATCGCGGAAGGCGCGGAAAGTCGCGTCCCTTTCAGGCCGCTCGCACGCGCTCTTCTGGCACTTCCACTTCACTCACACCTTTGAACGAAAAAATGAGACGTACAAGATATTTCGAAGGATCAGCAGACGTCTGCCGAACGATATTTCCAATCGCGTCCGTAACCGCCGCATGAAACAGCACGCCTCCGGCCTGCATCCCGGCAAGATTCACTCGAACCAATTGCCCCTCTTTGAACATTCTTCCATTCTGTGTGTTAGGCCTGGTTTTTGCAATGCGTCTGAGGTTCTGCGGTAAAAAACGTAGCGGATCCAGCCTACGGCGTGTACTCGCTTTCCGAATGATGGTGCTTGTGCAGCTCAATAATCTCGATCGTTGCGGCAACGCCAGCCGTAGTGAAAAATATGAAGAAAAGCAGGCGCCGCCTTCTGCGCGCCGGCCGCTTTTGGGCACTTTGATCGTCTCCGTTGTCATCGACGATCCTCACGCCATACGTGCGCCCCGGCGTAAGCGCATACGATTCGCCGTCCAGCTCCAGTTCCAGCGGCCCCGTGACGCTGGCGATCTTCAATTCATCACTCGCCAACACGGTGATCTGCGCGTGCGTGGCCTGCGGCGTTCCCGGCCGCACCAGCACGTCTGCGGCGCGGACCGAAATGCCCACGCCGCCCGGCGCGGCAAAATCCAGCGTCCCAGAGGAAAGTACGGCCATCAAGCCGTCGTTTCCATTCGCCAGTGTAACCGCGCTTGAGGCTGGCATGTAAATCTGGTCCGCGCCGAATTGAAGATGGATTCCGCCGTCCGGAGCCGTAGACAGCGCGTCGCCCGAAAACACGTTGGCGCCGCTCGTCGCCGCAACGCCATCAATCTGCGACGATTCGGCCGCCAGCACGAATCCCAGCGCGCGGTTTGCGGCCGTGGCCACCGGCAAATCCGCCAGCGACGCCACCAGCAGCGAAACCAAGGCCATCCTGCAAAAAGCCCGCACGGGAACCTCCGAGAGGAACTGTTTCCAATTCTGGGGTCACCAGCTCCCACCGTCAATTCATCCTCCCGCGCCTGTGCCGCAAGAGAAAACTGGCCTTGCTGATACGCGCGCCGCGTCCGTCTGTGATTCCTCGCTCGCGCTTTCCGCCCGCTCCAATCTGTGGCACACTCGAATGTTTGAAGAGCGTGCCAGCGGCTCGCCGCTCGATTTGGGCTTCGTGAGCATTCACATTCAGAATCCACCGGAAATTAAGCGAAGAAAATAAAGAGAGTTGAATGGACCCGCAGCTCATCCGGAATTTTTGCATCATTGCCCACATCGACCACGGCAAATCGACACTCGCCGACCGTCTTCTGGAGCTCACCGGCGCCCTCAGCGAGCGTGAGATGACCGCTCAGGTCCTCGACTCCATGGACTTGGAGCGCGAGCGCGGCATCACCATTAAGGCCAAGAGCATCCGCCTGCATTACACCGCGCGCGACGGCAAGGAATACCGGCTGAATCTGATCGACACTCCCGGCCACGTGGATTTTTCGTACGAAGTCTCGCGCGCCCTTTCCGCCTGCGAAGGCGCGCTGCTCGTCGTCGACGCCAGCCAGGGCGTCGAGGCGCAAACCGTCGCCAACGCCTTCCTCGCTTCTCGCCACAACCTCACCGTCATCCCGGTCATCAACAAAATTGACCTGCCCGCCGCCGAGCCCGATCGCGTCAAAGAGCAAATCGAAACCGTCCTCGCCATTCCTGCCGCTGATGCCTTGCTCATCAGCGCCAAGAGCGGCATCGGCGTGGCGGAAGTTCTCGAAACCGTGGTCGCGCGTATTCCCGCGCCCACAGGTTCTTCCGATGCGCCTCTGCGCGCGCTCATTTTCGACTCCTGGTTCGATTCATTTCGCGGCGCGGTCATCCTTGTCCGCGTGATGGAAGGCCACATCGTCCCGCGCATGAAAATCCGTCTCTGCGCCATGGATCAGATCTATGAAGTCGAGGCTCTCGGCGTGCTCACGCCCAAACCCGTCGTTCTGTCGGAACTTTCCGCCGGTGACGTTGGCTTCGTCATCGCCAACATCAAGCGCGTCGCGGATGCGCGCGTCGGCGACACTATCGTCGAAGCCGATCGTCCCGCCGCGCCTTTGCCCGGCTTTGAAGCCATCAAGCCCATGGTCTTCGCCGGCCTTTATCCGGTCAACGCCAGCGATTACGAAATCCTCCGCGACGCCCTCGGCAAGCTGCAGCTCAACGACGCCGCATTTTTCTATGAACCGGAAAACTCCGTCGCGCTCGGTTTCGGCTTTCGCTGCGGATTTCTCGGCCTTCTGCACATGGAAATCGTTCAGGAACGCCTCGAGCGCGAATTCAGCATCGACCTTATCACCACCGCGCCCAGCGTCCGTTACCGCATCACCACCACCGCCAACGAAACCGTCGAAGTCGACAATCCCACGAAATTCCCTCCGCCCGCGCAAATCGCGAGCATTGAAGAGCCGATCCTCACCGCCATGATCATCACTTCCGACGATTCCGTCGGCGCGATCCTGCAACTGTGCGAAGAGAAGCGCGGAACGCAAAAAAACTTTGAGTATCTTTCTCCGACGCGCGTCATGCTGACCTACGAAATGCCCCTCAACGAAATCGTCCTCGATTTTTACGATCGTTTGAAGAGCGTTTCGCGCGGCTACGCCTCGCTCGATTACCACCTGGAAGGCTATCGTGAGGCGGATTTGGTGAAATTGGATGTTCTCGTGGGCGGAGAGCCGGTTGACGCGCTGACGCTCATTTGCCATCGCGATCAGGCTTACGAGCGCGGGCGACAACTTGCATCGCAATTGCGAAAACTAATTCCGCGCCAGCAATTCGAAGTCCCCATTCAGGCTGCCATCGGCAGCCGCGTCATTGCGCGCGAGACCATCAGCGCTCTGCGCAAAAACGTCCTTGCGAAATGTTACGGCGGAGACATCACCCGCAAACGCAAGCTCCTCGAACGCCAAAAGGAAGGCAAAAAACGCATGAAGCGCGTCGGCCGCGTCGACATTCCCCAGGAAGCTTTCCTCGCCGTCCTCAAAGTCGCCGCCGGCTCCGACTCCGAAGAATAGACCGTTTGCATCCCGCATACCCACCCGCGTGCACTAGTCTCAAGAGCAGAGTCCATGCCAAAAGCTAGATTTCGTACGAGCAAAAAAGGTGAGAAGATCAGCATCGAGCTCACCATAAAAGAATACGAGAAGCTCTTAGACGATTTGGAAGAGCTTGACGCCGTCCGGGCGTACGATGAGGCGAAAAGTTCGGCCGAGCAGGCAATCCCTTTCAACCAGGCAGTGAGTGAAATCGAACGCTCCCGAAAGTGAACTACTCTGTCTTCGTTAGCGGCGCAATTCCGAGCCTATCAACTACGCTTCGTCCGCACCGTCGCGTCAATTTCTCCTCGCGCTAGCCGCACACGAATCGCATCGCCCTTCGCTACCTGCTCAGATGAACGCAATACCTTCCCTGCCGCGTCATACGCAATCGCGTACCCGCGCTCCAGCAACTGGAACGGGCTACGCTCTTCGAGCCGCACCGTGGCCGCTTCCAATTTCCGCCGCGTTCCCGCCAAGTACCGTCGCGCATGCGCCGCAAATTCGCTGGTGCGTCGCTCCAGCCTGCGCCGCAACAAACTGACGCGCGCGCGCAAATCGAGCGAAGCCATCCTCACTTGCATCCGCGCGTACCGCCGCCGCTGTCGCATCAGCGCGCGCTCCAGCGCCGCGCCCAATTCGCTGTGCCGCCGCTCGACGCGCGAGCGCAGCATCGCGACGCGCCCCGCCAAATCAAATGACGCCATCCGCGTGCTGGAAATATTCACGCGCCGCCGCACGCTGTCGATTCGCCGGTTCAAATCCGCCGCCAATGATCCGCCCAACTCATCCACGCGCTGCCTGTGCCGCCGCACGATCTCTCCCGGCCGTCGAAACGCGCGATGCGTCGCCAGATCGCGCAGCGCGTGCCGCCGCTCCGAAAAAAAATACCGCATGTGCTGCACCAGCTCGCGCGTGCACTCCGTGATGTGCTTCTCGAATTCCGCGCGCGTTCGCACCACAATTTCCGCGGCCGCCGAAGGCGTCGGCGCGCGCATATCCGCCGCGAAATCCGCAATCGTCGTGTCCGTTTCGTGCCCGATACCTGTGATAATCGGAATTCCCGAAGCGGCAATCGCCCGCGCCACAATCTCCTCGTTGAACGCCCACAAATCTTCCAGCGACCCTCCGCCCCGCGCCACAATCATCACGTCCACCATCTGCGCGCGGTTAAAATGCCGAATCGCCCGCACAATCTCCGCTGCGGCCTCGTCTCCTTGCACCTTCACCGGAAAAAGCACGACGTGCAAATTCGGAAAGCGACGGCGCAGTACGCGCACAATGTCGCGAATCGCCGCCCCCTGTGGCGACGAGACAATGCCGATTCTGCGCGGCAGCGCGGGCAGCGCCTTTTTTCGCTCCGCGTCAAAAAGCCCTTCTGCTTCGAGCTTCTTTTTCAGTTGCTCGAATGCCAGCTGCAGCGCGCCCAGGCCCACCGGCTCGACGTGCGAAACGTAAATCTGATATTCGCCCCGCGATTCATACACGCTAATCCCGCCGCGCACCGTCACCTTCAGCCCATCCTCCGGACGGAACCGCAACCCGCGAACCTGGTCGCGAAAGCACACGCAGCGGATCTGCGCCTTTTCATCCTTCAGCGTGAAATACAAATGCCCTGACTGCGCCGCGCGAAAATTCGAAATCTCTCCCTCCACCCACACGTCAGGAAATTCCGCTTCCAGCACGTCGCAAAGCCGCAGCGTCAGCTCGCTCACGCGCCAGACATGTTTTTCAGGAATTAAGTTCAGCGAAAACTGCGTCATGCCTCACCCGGAAAATTTCACGCCACTTTTTTAGCGACGCATCGCCCCAACAATCCAAAAAATCAGCGTCAGCGCCACGCTGATCACGATGCACGTGACAATCGGAAAATAAAAGCTGGTATGCCGCCCGTGATACGAGATGTCTCCTGGCAATCGCCCCAGCCGGAACGGCAGCTTCGCCCCCGCCAGCAGAAAAACGCCCGCCGCGGCAATCACCAGCCCAAAAATCAGCAATCCTTTGCCGAGTTCGCGCGCGGGCTCCATCGAAGATTCTCGCGCTCATTCTACCTGACAACGCTCTATACAAGCTCTACACGTGAGGAAAATTCGTCTGGCAACTATTGCCGAAGGTAAACGAGTCAATCGCGATTCCCGGTTCTGTGGGGATCAAGTCCAGCGTGTGGCTGCCGAACTGCGGATTTGCCGTGAGGTAATACATCCGCGAAGCGTCCACGTCGATGTACGAATGCCCATTCTCATCGATCTTTACGTCCGCGCCTTTGTTCCCGCTCGTGAGGTCTTTCCCGTCCTGCAAAATGTACAGCCGCTCCGGCTTTCCCGCCGCCACGTTCAGCACCGCGTAAACCTGCGTGGCGTGATATCGCATCCGCAGGCGCGACGCTTCGCTCCCCGGCTGCTGCGTCTTCCCCTCAAAAATCATCCCATTCGGATCCGTTTCCCATTTCCCGGAAATCACCGCATGACCATCGTCAACATTCTCCGGAAGTTTGTAGTTCGCCACATTCCCCGGGTGATATGGGTCGCGATTTTCCAGAATCCCCCGGCCCTCCCACGGCCCAACGTACATTTCGTCCGTGGGTGCTCCGCCGCAGTCCGGCGCGCCCATGTTCTCCGGCCCTGGCAGCGCGTAATCCGCCGGGAACGTCAGCCCCGGATTCGCTTCCACAAGCAGTTGGCGGATCAATATTTCGAAGTTGTGATCGTCGCCTTCCCCGTCCACGTGATAGCGCACGTTGCCGTTCCCGTCGATCAGGAAGCGGCTCGGCCACGCTTCGTTCGAATAGGCCTTCCATATCTTGTAATAGTCATCCACCACGATCGGATATGGCAGCTCGTACCGCTTCACCGCCGCGCGCACATTTTCGACGTCATAGGCAATTTGAAATTCCGGGTCATGCACTCCGATGATCTCCAGGCCATACTTGTGATAACGCGCGTACCATTCTTTGTTCTGCGGAAACGTGCGGATGCAGTTGATGCACGTGTACTCCCAAAAATCCAGCATCACCACTTTTCCATGCAACTGTGCGAGCGTCAGCGCCGGCGAATTAATCCACGTCGTTCCGGAAACCTTGAATCCGGGGCTGGGAAAATCGGGCGCCTTCTGATGCAAAGCCTCGATGCGCCCATCGACCGTCTGCCCCGCCGTCTGCCCTCGCGCCACCAGCACGCACATCAGCATCCCCGCCGCAACGACGATGGCCACGAACGCAAGCTTTCTGGGTTCCGTGACTCTTAGCATCGCTTCCTTGCCTTACTTCTTTCTTCTTAGATCAGCTCCATCCCTGAAAAGAAATACCCAATCTCGAATCTCGCCGTCTCCGCCGCATCCGATCCATGCGTGCAATTATTCTGAATGCTCGTCCCAAAACTTTTCCGAATCGTCCCCGGCGCCGCCTTCGCCGGATCCGTCGCGCCCATCGTGTCGCGCCATCGCGCAATCGCGTTCTCGCACTCCAGCGCCATTACGATCACTTTTCCCGACGTCATGAACTCCGTCAAATCCTTGAAAAACGGCCGCTCGCAGTGCACCGCGTAGAATCCCTCCGCCTCGCTCTTGGTCAGCCGCAGCGACTTGATGGCCACAATCTTGAATTTCGCCTCATGAATATGCTTCAGGATGTCGCCTGCCATCCCGCGCCCCACCGCATCCGGCTTGATGATTGCCAACGTCCGTTCGATCGCCAATTCCACTCTCCTTAGGTTCTTGCTCTTTTCGTTTTCTAGCCACTGCTCTCTTACTTTCCCGCTGCCTTCCCGAGAACTCCCGCCATGGTGTGCCCAATCTCCGCCGGACTCTGTACCGTGTGAATCCCCGCCGCCTGCATCGCCGCGTATTTTGTCTTCGCCGTTCCTTGCCCTCCGCTGATGATCGCTCCGGCGTGCCCCATGCGCCGCCCCGGAGGCGCCGTCTGCCCCGCAATAAATCCCACCACCGGCTTCTTCACGTGCGTCTTGATGTACTCCGCCGCCACTTCCTCGGCGTTTCCGCCAATTTCGCCAATCATCACAATCGCATGTGTCTCCGCATCCTGATTAAACATTTTGATCGCATCCAGAAAACTCGTCCCGATAATCGGGTCGCCGCCGATCCCAATGCACGTCGATTGCCCGATTCCCAGCCGCGTCAACTGGTCCACCGCTTCATATGTCAGCGTTCCGCTGCGGCTCACCAGCCCAACGTTCCCCGCCTTGTGAATGTGTCCCGGCATGATTCCGATCTTGCACTTTCCCGGCGAAATCAGCCCCGGACAATTCGGCCCGATCAACCGCGTCTTCGACGCCCTCAGCACCGCCGCCACTCGCACCATGTCCAGCGTCGGAATGCCTTCCGTGATGCACACCACTAGAGCCAGCTTCGCGTCAATCGCTTCCAGCACGGCATCCGCCGCAAACGGCGGCGGCACAAAAATCGCCGACGCGTTCGCGCCCGTCTGCTTCACCGCTTCCGCCACTGTGTTGAACACCGGCACGCCCAGATGTTTCGCCCCGCCTTTTCCCGGCGTCACTCCCGCCACGACTTTCGTCCCGTACGCAATCATCTGCTCGGCATGAAATCCGCCCTCGCGCCCGGTCAGCCCTTGCACCACAACGCGCGTCTGCTCATTCACCAGCACGCTCATCGCGCACCTGCCGCCAGCGCTACCACTTTCTCCGCGCCGTCTTTCATCCCCGCCGCTACTGTGAAGTTCAGCCCCGAATTCTGCAAAATTTCTTTTCCTTTCTCGACGTTCGTCCCTTCCATCCGCACCACCACCGGCACTTTGATTCTCAATTCGTGCGCCGCGTTCACCACGCCCGTAGCCAGCACGTCGCAGCGCAATATTCCCCCGAAGATATTGATGAACACCGCCTGCACGTTCCGATCGCCCAGCAGAATCTTGAACGCATTCTTCACCTGCTCCGCCGACGCCCCTCCGCCAACGTCCAAAAAGTTCGCTGGATTCCCGCCCGCCAGCTTGATGATGTCCATCGTGGCCATCGCCAGCCCCGCGCCATTCACCATGCACGCCACGTTGCCGTCGAGCTGGATGTAATTCAATTTGTACTTCGAGGCTTCCACTTCGAGCGGCGTCTCTTCATCCAAATCGCGCATCTCCGCAATTTCCGGATGCCGCCCCAGCGCGTTGTCGTCGAAATTCATCTTCGCGTCCAGCGCCACCAGCCGCTCATCTCCGGTCACCACCAGCGGATTGATCTCCAGCAGCGACGCATCTGTCGCCAGAAACGCCCGGTAGAGCGACTGAAAAAACGGCTCCGCGACCTTGACCATCTCCGCCGGCAGCCCCAATCCAAAAACAATTTTCCGCACCTGATAGCTCTGCAAGCCCGTCGCCGGATGAATCACTTCCTGCAAAATCGCTTCCGGATGCTCCTTCGCCACCTCTTCAATTTCCATTCCTCCGCTCGCGCTCGCCAAAAACACCGGCGCTTCCGCCGCGCGATCCACCAGAATACTCAAATACAATTCGCGTTTGATGTCGAGTCCCTGCTCGATCAGCAGCCGCCGCACGATTCTTCCTTCCGCGCCCGTCTGCGGCGTCACCAGCTTCATCCCCAGAATCTGCCCGGCCAGCTCGCTCGCCTGCTCCACCGAACGCGCCAGCTTCACGCCGCCGCCTTTGCCGCGCCCGCCCGCGTGAATCTGCGCCTTCACCACCACCACCGGCGTGCCAATTTTCTGCGCCGCCGCTTTCGCATCCTCTTTCTTGAACACCACTTCGCCCCGCGGAATCGGCACGCCGAACTTCGCCAGAATCGATTTGGCCTGATATTCGTGTATCTTCATTCGCCTTCCCGTAGTGCTAAGATTATTCCTTCAGGAGCGCGAATTTATTCGCGCCAAAAGCTGACAAGTTTACTTCGGAATCGCAAAACGTAGCAAGGAAGCGTAGCTCTCCAAGGCAGGCGATAACAGTTCAGACTCAGCGAGTGAACTGCTCCGGGGCGGCTCTCTCAGCGCCTATTTCGCAGGAATGAACATCTCCAGCCTCACGTGCCACGAAACCGACTGCCCCGGCTGCAGAAACACCATCCCCGTATTTCTCTTGCCCCAAATCCCGGCGTTGAAGGGATCGGCCAAATTGAACTGCGGCTCGACGACCACATAATTTTTGTCCGGCGGCGCGTACACCTGAATCGCCTTGATCTGCGGTGAGAGCGCCGTCAGCCGCAGCCCGTACTTCGCCGCGGGATCGGTGATTTCGATCACCGCGTTCCCGGCAGAATTGCGTTTCAAATCCGTAAAACAATCGTCCATATACAAAGTTGGCCCGAAGGCGGAGCCGCCCGGCGCAGTGAAGTCATACGGCGTGCCCTTCACCGCAACAATCTTGCCCGTCGGGAACACGTCGTCGTAGTTGTTGACCATCGTGCGCATGTCGGCGGGCAAGTGTAATCTCGCCTGCGCCCGCTCGCCGCTGGGAAACTGGAAATACGGATGGAAGCTGATGGCCATCGGCAGCCGTTCCGCGCCCACATTCTTCGCCGTGACGATCACGTCCAGCGCATCATTCTTCAAGATCATCCGCACGCCCACGTCCGTCTTCGAAGGCCAATGCCCGTCGAAATTCCCTCCGTGCAAAATCGCCGACACCGTCGATTCCGCCGGCCCGTTGTGCTCATGCACGTCCATGAAATGCGCGGACATGATCAACCCGTGCATCGCGTGCACTTCCGCGTCGGGTTTCTTCCCTTTCCAATTCGCGGGCAGCGACATCATCTTGCCGTCAATCATCGTTTCCAGCGTCTTGCCGTCGGCGGAGAGTTTTCCGCGAATGCGGTTGGGATAGGGCAAAAGAATCGCGCCCCCCATCGAGAAGCTCTTGTTGCCGAAAGCGTCATTCTGGTCTTCGAGCAGGTCTTTGGCGCCCTGCAAATCGGGGGCATTGAGCAGGTCGATGTCGCCCTTGCCCGGCAAATACGCCTTCACTTGCAGCAAATTCATGCCGTTGCCTGGAAGAACGATTGCTTCCAGGAACTGCGGTTTGCTGCGGTCGACCGGCTGCGGCCGCGACAGCGTTACCGCTGGCTCTCCGCCGATCGTCGCGGACGAATCCGTCGCCAGCGTTCCGTGCGGCGCGGCAGTGTCGGGCTTAGAATTGTGGCGCACAGACCCCTCTGCGGCCAGGAACGCAACCGCAGCGAATAAACCGCAAGTGATAGCTGGCTTCCACATGCAAAGCCTCCATTTCTCTATAGAGAAAACGTTTTCTTGGGATGAGCTTCACGCCGCTTGACCCATAGGCTCGTTCGCCACTTTATACTGGCAATTCAACTGGTCAGGCAAGGACTTTTTCGCCACGCGCCAGGGCCATTCCGAGAGCACGCGCAATACAGCTATTGACGAGTAAACGTTTCCAGCGTAATACAATCGACGCCGTGTGCAACAGGACGCAAAATTCTGCCCGCGCTCGCGCCCCTCATTTTGTTTTGCTCGATCGGAGAAATGCACATGAAGCGCAAAGAGATTCGTAGGCGTGACTTGCTGAAAAACGGAGCGGTCGCCATGTTCGCCGCGGCGCTTCCTTTCCGCTCGCCGCTGCTTGGCTGGACCACGCCAACTCTGCAGGACGCAGCCGTCGGCGCGCCAACTCCCGCGACCGCCAAAATCAAAATCGACTTCGACCGAAAAATTGGCGCCATCGATCGCAACATTTACGGCAACTTCACCGAGCACCTCGGCCGCTGCATCTACGGCGGGATTTACGATGAAGGCTCGCCCCTCTCCGACAGCGACGGCTTCCGCAAGGACGTCCTCGACGCCGCGCGCGGCATGCACGTCTCCGTGCTGCGCTGGCCGGGCGGAAATTTTTCCTCCGGATACAGCTGGAAGGACGGCATCGGTCCGAAAGACTCGCGCCCTCGCCGCTGGGACACCGCGTGGCAGGAAGAAGAATCCAATCGTTTCGGGACCGATGAGTTCATCGAATATTGCCGCAAGCTAGGCGCGGAGCCATATATCTGCGTGAACATGGGCACCGGCACGATGCAGGACGCCGCCGACTGGGTGGAATACTGCAACGCCACCACGGACACCTATTGGGCGAATCTGCGCAAAAAGAACGGCCATCCCGAGCCCTACAACGTCAAGTATTGGGCCCTCGGAAACGAAGTCTACGGAAGCTGGCAGGCCGGACACAAAGACGCCGCCGGTTACGCCGCCGACGCGCTGGAATTCGGAAAAATGATGCGTTGGGTGGACCCGTCCATCAAGCTTGTCGCTTGCGGAGGCCCCGGCGTCGACTGGAATCTTCCCGTCCTCGAGAAGCTCGTATACCTCGTCGATTACATTTCCCTACACCATTACGGCGGCAGCCTGGACACCTCCAAGGAATTCAACGACGCGCACGAATTCGAAAATCAGATTCGCACTCTGGACGCTGTGATCACCGCGGTCATGTCGCGCACCGACAAGAAGGAGCGCGTGGCCATCGCCGTCGATGAATGGAACATCTGGTTCCGCTCCTGGTTTCATCGCGGAGACAATCACATGCTCGAAGAAGTCTACAACCTGCGAGACGCGCTGTGGGTCGCCTCGGGCCTCAACACGTTTCATCGCAACTGCCAGACCGTGAAACTGGCGGACGTCGCGCAGATGGTGAACGTCATCGCCCCGATCATGAGCAGCCCCACCGGCATCGTTCTTCAAACCACTTACTACCCCTTGAAGCTCTACACCGAACATTGCGGAAACGTGGCCCTCGATGCACTGGTGCGCTCGGACGCTTTTCCCGCGTTGCCCGAAGTTCCTTATCTGGACGTTTCCGCGACCACCGGCGACGGAAATCAATCGCTCACTCTGGCGGTCGTGAATCGTCATCCCACCGCCGACATCACCGCGGACATTGCCATCGAGGGATTCAAGCCGCAATCTTCGGGCGACCTGTATGAAATCAACGGCACAAGCCTGGACGCAACCAACACCTTCGCCGATCCAAATCAGGTGACCGCAAAACGCAAAACCTACTCCGGCGCCGGCCCTGCGTTTCGCCAGGCGTTTGCGGCGCACTCCGTCAGCGTCATGACCATGCGCGTATGATTCAACTTATTTCAACGCGGGTTCTTTGACTCGCAGCGCAAGCGCCAGCTTGTCTGCGCCATCCTCGCCCAAAAGCAGCGTGATCGCGCTGCAATCCTCCGCCAGCCAATCAGCGCCCGCGCTTCGCAGGTCGGCTTCTGGCATCGTGGTGCACAGGGCAATCACTCGGCAGCCCGCCGCTTTTCCGGAGCGCACGCCGGCGGGCGCATCCTCGATCACCACACAATCCCCTGGATCGAAGCCCAATAATTCAGCCGCTTTCAGATATGGCTCAGGCGCCGGCTTTCCATTCTCGATGTCGTCTGAAGTGATGAAAAATTTCGGCCGCGGCAACCCTCCCGCGCGAATGCGCACCTCCGCCAGCGGGCGCGTGCACGAAGTCACGACCGCCCATCGCTCCGGCGGAAGCGCCCGCAGCAACTCCACTGCGCCCGGCAAAGGCACCACTCCATCCAAATCGGCTATTTCGCGCCGCTCCACTTCGCGATTCTCGGCCTCGTAATCCGAGCCCGGGAGATAATCGCGGATCGTCGTCAGGCTCGGACGGCCATGCGCGGCGCGCACAACTTCTTCCGGGCTAAATCCGTGCTCGATGGCCCATTCGTGCCACACGCGCGCCACGGCCGGAGTCGAATCCAGCAGCACGCCGTCCATATCAAACAGGATTCCGCTGCACGAAATCTGCACCTCGATTTGCTTCAACGTTCCCCTTCCCGCGAATAGTTTGTCTCTCGCATACAGTGTTCCACACCCGTCCGCAAGTTTGCGACTGATTTTCAGGCTGTTTTTGATTCCGTGCACGATTCCTGCGGCGGGATGTGTACCGTGATTTTTCGGCGCGAGAATTCGTCAGGCTCGCAGCACTTGCGACCGTGGCTCTTGCGATTTGGGTTCGTGAGATTGCTCTGCGACGGCCATCATCTGCTCCTTCGCGATGCCGATCAGTTGCGGCAAGACATCTCCGAACGCGGTTCCGGCACCGGGACTTCCAAAATCGAAATACAAACGCCGGTACATCGCATACAGCTGGTCGTAAACCTTTTGAGCATGGGCCTGGGGATGATAAACGATGTGCGGTGGGCAAACTTTTTCCTGCGCCTCTTCAATTGTTTTGAACGTGCCCGCCGCCAGGAACGCAAAAATCGCCGAGCCGAGACTCGTGACTTTGCGGCTCGGCACTAGAACCGGCCGCCGCAAAACATTGGCGTACACCTGATTGAGGACCGCATTGTTCTGCGGTATGCCTCCCGCGTTGATCACTCGCTCGATGCGTGCGCCGTGCTCGGCCATGCGGTCCAAGATCACGCGCGTGTGAAACGCGGTGCCCTCGATCGCCGCAAAAAGTTCGTCCTGCGCCGTGTGCTGCAGGTTCCATCCGAGCGTCATGCCGCGCAGATTGGCGTTCACCAACACCGTGCGGTCGCCATTGTCCCACGTCATGCGCAATAAACCCGTTTGCCCGGCCGCGTATTTCTCCAGCCCGGCGCTCAATTGCGAAATCGTGGTATTTGCGCGCCTCGCGATGGCGTCGAAAATATCGCCCGTCGCCGAAAGGCCCGCCTCAATGCCGGTGTACGCTGGATGAACGCTTCCCTTCACCACGCCGCAGACGCCGGGGACAAGCTGCGTCTCGCGCGTGATCCCGATGATGCACGTGGACGTGCCCACCACGTTGACGATGTCCTTTTCCTGCGCGCCCGCGCCAATCGCGTCCCAATGCGCGTCGAAAGCGCCCACGGGAATCGGAATTCCCGCGCGCAGTCCGAGCTTTTCCGCCCAGAACGCCGACAGTTTCCCCGCGATTTTGTCCGAAGTCTCGTACGACCCCTGCAGTTTCTGCCGCACACCCGCCAGCAGCGGATCAACCTTGACCAGAAATTCCTCCGAGGGCAGGCCGCCGAAATCCGGATGCCACAGCCATTTGTGGCCCATCGCGCAGACGCTGCGCTTGGCTTGCGCCGGATGCGTGACGCCGCACAGCGTGGCCGCTACCATGTCGCAATGCTCAAAGGCGCTGGCGAACTTGCCGCGCTCCCCCGGATTGTGCCGCAGCCAGTGCAGCAGCTTCGCGAAGCCCCATTCCGACGAATACACGCCGCCGCACCAGCGAATCGCCTCGAGCTTTTCCCGCTGAGCCATCTCCGTGATTTCAGCCGCTTCGGATTTCGCGCGATGGTCGCACCACAAATAGTATTCGCCCAGCGGAGCCATTCCCGCGCCCACGGGGATGACGGACGATCCCGTCGTGTCCAGGGCGATCGCTTCGATTTTTTCACCCGGAATGGCGGCCTGCTTCAGAGCTTCGCGCGTCGCCGCTGCCAGCGCGCGCATGTGGTCTTCATGAGATTGCGTGGCTAGTTCGGGGTCCTCGCGCTTGCGATGCAACGGATATTCAGAGACGGCCGAGGCCAGCATGCCCTTCTCGCTGTCCACGATCGACACGCGGACGCTCAGCGTTCCAAAATCAACGCCCGCTACGATGGCCATAGGCTGCCGCCCTGTTTCCTAATTTGCGTGCCAGTACGTATCCCACCCCAGATAGCGAGTGGCCGCTTCGTGGACGGCGCCAGCGACGGTGGAGAAATTCGCGGCGACGTGGTGCTCGAATCCATTCTCGCAGATGTAGCGCAAAAGCTTTTGCATCGCGGGGATCTCCACCACGCCCGCGCCACCGAATGTTTCCAGCGGATCATCGGTGAACTTCCCGCCGCCGACGTACCCGCGCACCCGCCCCGCGCGATCGTCGGTCGAGAAACGCGCGTAGGACATCGCACCGGCCTTCACCAATCCAACGCACGTGCCGAACGTGTTTTCTTTCCCCACCGTTCCGGCGATGATCGCCTGATAGTCCATTTTGACGTTCCTCAGAAATTGCTTCGGCAAATTGCTGCAGTGAAAGCAGACCGCCTTGTCCGGATTATCGCCGTAATTGTTGTTCCAATCGAGCAGCGCGCTAGGCGTCTGCGAAGCAAGCCGCAGCGCATGCATGCTCAGCACCCCGCAAATATCCACTTCGCACGCGCTCGACATCAGGTCGTCGCTCATCATGCTCATCACCGTGCACGGCACCACGCCCAGATTTTCTTCGATGGACGTCCAGCACTGGATCGCGCTAATCGTCACGTCCGTCTGCTTCATCCATTGGTCAATCACCGCTCCGAGCTTCGCCATCTTGAGCAGCGCCGCCTTCGGCACGTCGTTCGTGGACACGTATTTTTCAATGGATTGCAGCTTCGCTACCGCGGCAGCGTCGGAATCCTTCATTCGCTGAATGCGCCCAATCACTTCCGACAGGTCCAGCGTCTCCACCGAAATTCCCTGCCCTTCCAAAATCTTTTCGCTGTAGCGCACTGTATTGAACGCCGCCGGGCGCGCGCCGATGCTGCCAATGCGCAGGTCTCGCAAGCCCTTCACCACGCGGCAAACCCCGGCAAACCATTCCAGGTCCTTCTTGAATTCAGCGGAGGCAGGAGTGACCGTATGCGACGTCGTGAGCGAATAGGGAATGCCGTACTGCGTCAAATTGTTGCACGCGGACATCTTGCCGCAGAAACTGTCGCGCCGATGGGAGATGGACATCTTCGACGGAGTGTCCGGGGTGGCCTGCACCAGCACCGGAACGCGCAACCTCGACAGCCGCAGCGTGTCCGCAATGGCCCGCTCGTCGCCAAAATTCGGCAGCGTGACGATCACTCCATCGATCTGCTCGCTATGCGCGCGAAACAGCTCCGCGCAGCGCTTCGCCTCTTCGTGCGTTTCCACCGCTCCATATCGGCTTTGCTCTGCGTTAAGCGCAACAACCTCCATGCCCGCTTCTTCTAACACCTGCATCATTTCTTGCCGGCCGGACTCCGCCAAATGCCCCGGGAAAAAGCCCCGATTGCCGACAATCAAGCCCATCCTCATTTTCTTACGAGTGGACATTCAATTCCTCGCCAAAACAGGTCCCGCCGATGCTCTCAACTTTGTTTTCGCCCCGACGCCTGTCCGTAATACGCCTTGCTCCCATGCTTGCGCAGAAAATGTTTGTCGTGCAGCGCCGTCGCCAGAGGTTCGATATCCTTCGCCAGCGTCGTCGTGTAGTAAGCCATCCGCGCCACGGCCTCCAGAATCACGGAATTATGCGCCGCCTCGGTCACATCCGCTCCCCAGCAAAACGGCGCATGCCCGCGCACCAGAACAGCCGGAATCTTCTCGGGATCGAGTCCCTGAAACGCGCGGCAAATGGCCGTTCCCGTGTTTTTCTCGTAGTCCTCGGCAATCTCTTGCGCCGTCAGCTCGGACGTCACCGGAACCGCGCCGTGAAAATAATCCGCGTGCGTGGTCCCCAAACAAGGGATTGCGCGCCCCGCTTGCGCCCATGCCGTGGCGAATTCCGAATGCGTATGCGCGACGCCGCCGATACCCGCAAAGTTCCGGTAAAGGACAAGATGCGTTGGCAAATCCGATGACGGGCGAAAAGTCCCCTCGACAATTTTCCCCGCCAAGTCTGTAACCACCAGGTCTTCCGGCTTGAGCTTCTCGTAAGGCACGCCGCTCGGCTTGATCACCACCAGGCCTTCGTTGCGGGCGATGCCGCTGCCGTTTCCAAAGGTATAAAGAACCAGGCCCCGGCGAACCAGCTCGAGATTGGCTTCAAAAACTTCGCGTCGCAGGCGTTCGAGTAGCATTCAGGACCTGACCGCACCTAGGCTCAATTTGAAGCAAACGTTTACTTGGAGTTCAGAAATTACCGGCTTACCTCACGTCTGTCAATGGCGCACCGGCGCGTGTCTTGTCCTACTCGCGGAGCGCCCCGCTGTTTCCACGGACGCTTGCACTATTGCGGCGGCCCCGCTGCGGCGGCGACTTGGGGGCCATCGCCGTGGAATCGCGCAACACCAAACTCGTTCGCAGAATGTAATCGCTGCCGCTCGGAGCCGGCGTCTTGCGCTGCACTTCGGAAAGCAGCGCGTGGAAGGCCAAGCGGGCAATTTCGGTCTGCGACATCTTGACGGTAGTCAGCGGAGGAATCGTGAACTGCGCCAAGCGGATGTCATCGAACCCGATCACCGACAAATCGCGCGGCACTTCGATTCCTTCTTCGTAGCTTTGCCGCATCACCCCGATTGCGGTCATGTCATTCGAACAAATGATCGCCGTGGGAGGCTTCGGCAGCATCAGGATTTTTTTCAGCGCCTCAATCCCGCCATCCATGGTGTGATTCCCTTCAATCTGACACATCGATTCGACGGGCAGCCCAATTTCCCCCATGGCTTGCAGAAAGGCGCGTTGCCGCGCGACCGCCGTCTTCAGCGCCAGTGGACCGGAAATAAATGCGATCCGCTCGTGGCGCAGCGCCGCCAGGTGCTGCACGGCTTGCCGGATTCCATGCACGTAATCGATGCGGATATTGCTCATCCGCGGCAGCGGCGGTGCCACGTCGATGAAAACCAAGGGGACCTGCCGCGACTTCAGGTCATCGAAAAGTTCCTCTTCCATCCCGAACGTGACAATGGCCACTCCTTCCACCCGCCGCTCGATCATCCGCCGCACCGCCAGCGCCATTCGTTTCGGATCGTGCACCGTGGACGTCGTCAAAATCTCGTAGTTGTGCTGCACCGCGATATCTTCGAAGCCCTGCACAATTTCCGGGAAAAAAGGATTGGTAATTTCGGAGACGATCAGGCCGAAGATGCGGCTCCGGCCGGACACCAGCGACCGCGCCTGCGTGTTGGGATAATAGCCGAGTTCTTCCACCACTTTCCAAACGCGGCGGGAAAGCTGCGGAGTTACCGTCGGCACGCCATTGATCGTGCGCGAAACGGTAGCGATGGAAACCTTGGCGCGCCTCGCAACTTCATGAATACTCAACGATTCTCTCCACGGAATTGTGCTGAGCTTTCATTGCTTTCTCAATTAAGCACCGGATTGGCTCTGCCACCAATTGGGCCGGCTGACCTTCCAGTAGACGCCGTATCTTTCACCGAAGACGCGATGCAACGGAATCAAATTCATCGCGCTCGGTTGCCCCACCGTGCGGAACGTCAACGGCTGTCCATCGACCGGTTCCACCCACGCCGCGGAACGAATTTCGGACTCCGACTTGACGTTTGCGGTCATCGTCCCTTCCGGCGCGCCGCGCGGTCCAAGCTCCGTGGGGCCGTGATCAAGATCATATTGCATTTGCTCGGTAAGACCGGCTTGCCCTAAGCGTCCGGCCAATACAATCGGCCCGTACAACACCGCTTGCTGCGTCGGATCGCCCAGCAATCCTTCGCCATGCAAACGCATCGGCAGTTTCACTTCCAGCCGGTCGCCGTCGGCCCACGTACGGTCGATCTTCAGATAGCTCCCCGGGCTTGCGAACGCCTGCAACGTTTGTCCGTTGAGCGCCACCGAACCTCCGTCCACCGCCCACGTGGGAATCCTTATATTGATCCCGGCCTCCACCGGCGCGCTCGCCTTGATCGTCAGACTCGTGCCTTCCTGCTCGGGGAAACGCGTCTCTTGCCGGATGGTCAAGCCCTTTTCCGGCCAGCGCACTTCCGACGCGATGAACAGGTTCACAAACGCCTCGTGCTCGTTGCGGAAGTAAATCGAATCTCCGAACTTCGAAAATTCCTCCGCGCCGGTTCCCGTGCAGCACCAGAACGAATTGAAACGCGAATTGAAGTACTTCCAATATCCTGTTTCGAGCGGGAGATAATACATCTTGAAGCCATTTTCAGGATGCTGCGTGCCCAGCCTGGAATTGAAAAGCGTCCGCTCGTAATAATCCATGTAGCGCGGATCGCCCGTCCACTGGTGCAAATGCCGCGTGAGTTTCAGCATGTTGTACCCGCAGCAGCACTCTTCCGACGACACACTCAGTTCCGTCGACAGGTTGCCCGGATCAGTGCGCCAGCCCTCGCCGTTGCTTGTGCCGCCGGTGGCATACGAACGTTCCTCAACAACCTCGTCCCAGAAATACTTGGCAACTTCGTGATAGTAAGGTTCGTCCGTCAGCTCATACCGCCGCGCGGCGCCGATTACCTGCGGTATGTGCGTGTTGACGTGCAGTCCCTTCAGTTCATCGCGATGCCCAGCCAGCGGATCGAGAAAAGCAGTCTTCTCGAAGCGGCGCGCGATTCCGAAATACTCGCCTCGGCCGGTAATCGCAAACAGATTCAGCAACGACTCATTCATGCCGCCAAACTCTGTCTGCAGGATGCGCTGCATATGCGCATCGCTAATGCCTGTCGTCCAATGGCCGATCCACCGGGCCATGCCTTCCGCGACCGCCAGCGCCTGCTGGTTCTGGCAATACGTGTACATATCCAGGTTCCCGGCCATGATTTTGTGCAAGGTATAAAACGGAGCCCAGACTCCTCGTCCCTCGCTCAACCGGTCGAAGAACTCATCCGGAAACGCGCTCAGATATCCGTTGCCAAACTTCTCCTGGCATTGCGCCAGGTCCGCGACAATCGCATCGCCCTTGGCCTTCACGGCATCGTCTCCGGTAGCCGCGTAGGTGAGCGCGGTCGCCGACAGAAAATGCCCCGTGAAGTGCCCGCGAAGCTCGCACTTCGGATCCTCCCACCCTCCCAAAGGCTCCGCCGAACTCGGCAATCCCGCGGTTACGCGAAAATTGTGCACCAGGCGATCTTCCGGCATCGAATTGAGAAACTGCTGATTCGTTCGCGCCGCTTCCAGAAACGGTCCGTCGAGCAGCCGCACCTGTTCTAGCGGAAACGGCGTGACCAGCATGGGAATCTGGTTCTGGCCCATCCGTGGCCGTTGCGATGCCTGCAGAGCGCCTGCCGCACGACTTGGCGCCGCCGCCGAGACAATCTTTGGCATGCACGCGATTGCCGCCGAAGAAAGCGCGCCAGAAACAAACTGCCGCCGCGAAATTCGATTCCGTGATTTCATAGGAATGACCACCTCACTGTGTTCCCTGCTCCAGGCCGCACCGAAAGCCTGCTGTAGCTTGGAGTACGAAGGCTAAACGAACCCTTTTCCGCAAATCCGTGAAAACGTTTTCTTCAACCCCACATATAGAACACCCCCGCTTGCCTGTCAAGAAGCCTTCCCCCCTAGGCATCCTCCTCCTATTCGCAGCACCGCTTTCCTTCTCTCCGATGTATCAAATCTTAGATGCGAATCATTGCACCAACGACCGAGCCTGCGCAAAGCCGTCCCGGCAAATTTGTCTATGAATTCAGCAACGCGGGCCTAGAACCCGCATCACCCGCGTACCTTCACTCGCCTCCCAATGGTGCTAAAATCGCTGTGCCAAAAGCTCACAATCTTTCTTCGGAGCCAGAGAGCGGAGTAAGGAACTCTCGCCCATGATCCTCGACGCCCTTAAGAAAATCATCGCCGGCGAAAATCTTCCCCGCGCCGAAGCCGAAGCCGCCATGGAGCAAATCCTCTCCGGCAACGCCAACGACGCGCTAATCGCCGCGCTGCTCATCGGCCTGCGTATGAAGGGCGAAACCGTCGACGAGCTCGTCGGCTTCGCCACCGCCATGCGTGGCCACGCCACTCCGATTTTTCCCGCCGGCCACAGCCACGCCGAAGAAATCCTTGTCGACACCTCCGGCACCGGCGGCGACGGCTGCGACACCTTCAACGTCTCCACCGCCGCCGCGTTCGTCGTCGCTGGCGCAGGCGTGCGCGTCGCCAAGCATGGCAATCGCGCCGCGAGTTCGCGCTGCGGCTCCGCCGACGTTCTCGAACAGCTCGGCGTCTCGCTCGACCAAACGCCGGAACGCGTCCGCCAGGCCATCGAACAGATCGGCATCGGTTTTCTCTTCGCGCCGGCGATTCACGCCGCGATGAAATACGCCATGCCCGTGCGCCGCGCTCTCGGCGTGCGCACCGTTTTCAATCTCCTCGGCCCGCTCACCAATCCCGCCGGAGCCGCCGCGCAAGTCGTTGGCGTCTCCGCGCCGCATCTCACCGAACTTCTCGCCCGCGCGCTTGCTCAACTTGGCGTCAAGCGCGCCTTCGTCGTTCACGGCGCCGATGGCCTCGACGAAATTTCTCTCAGCGGCGAGACGCACGTCGCCGAACTCAGCGCCGGCGTCATTCGCCGTTACAAAGTCGCGCCCGAAGACTTCGACCTCCGCCGCGCGCCCCGCGAAGCCATCGCCGGCGGCGACGCCAAGCACAACGCCGAAATCATCCACAAAGTTCTCGGCCGCTCGCTCCTCTATCGCGAACACGGCGCGCACCGCGACATCGTTCTCGCCAACGCCTCCGCCGCTCTCGTCGCCGCAGGTCGCGCCGGAAATTTCCGCGACGGCGTCAATCTCGCCGCCGAATCCATCGACTCCGGCGCCGCCCGCCAAAAGCTCGACGCCCTCGTCCGTTTCACCCAGTCCGCCGCCGCTAAACCCGCTGTCGACTAACAACCGTCGCGTTACGCGCGGCGTTTCCAAAAATAAAATGCGGTTGCGCTTTTCTTCCTTTTGTTTACCCTGAGCGACAGCGAAGGGCGCACCTCACCCGCTTGTCCTGAGTGTAGTCGCGAAGGGCGCAAAGTAGTCCAGGCCCCGCGCAGCAAACGATCCGCTCCCTCGCCACCGGCTGGCAATCCGCTTCGTGCTTCCTCGCTCCTTGCCTCTTTGCTTCTTGCCTGTGACGCAGGCTTCTCGCAAGTAGTACAATCCTGCTCGAGCAAAGAGCAGGAGCACACTCACTTGCTAACTCTGGAAGACTGCCGCGCCTTCTACGCGCAGGAAGTGCGATTCAGCGCCAGCGTCACCACCCCAGGACTGGTCGAAGCCTACTCGCGTGTCCCGCGCGAGAAATTCCTCGGCCCGGCGCCATGGCACATCGCTTCACCCGATGCCCGCGCGCTCTCTGTCGCCGGAATACTCCAGCTCTCCTACGTCACCGTCAACGATCCCCGCGACGTTTATCACAATGTTCTCGTCTCGCTCGATCGCGCGAAGGACATCAACAATGGCCAGCCCAGCGCTCTTGCCCGCTGGATCGACGCCCTCGCGCTGCATCCGGGCGAACGCGTTTTTCATCTCGGCTGCGGCGTGGGTTATTACACGGCGATCATCGCGGAAGTGGTTGGACCAACCGGCAGCGTCGTCGGCCTCGAGCTGCAGTCCGATCTCGCGAGTCGCGCCAAAGAAAATCTCGCGAGCTACGCCAACGTGACGGTCAACGAAGGCGACGGCGACGGATTCGATCCCGGCCCCTGCGACGCCATTCTCGTTAACTGCGGCGTCACCCATCCGCAAACGATTTGGCTCGAACGCCTGCGCGACGGCGGACGCCTGGTCGTCCCCTTCACCATGGCGATGAACGCCAAGATCGGCCAGGGCGTTATGACCAAGATCGTGCGCGAGCGCGGCGGCTACTCCGCCGAAATGGTTACGGCGCTCGCGATATTTTCCGGCGGCAGCCTTCGCGATCCCGCGCTCGAACCCTTGATGCTGAAAGCTCTGAACACCGGCGGGCTGCTCAAGCTGAAATCCGTGCGCCGCGACGCGCATGAGCCCACCGACACCTGCGTGCTGCACTGCGCTGAAGTCTGCTTGAGCACTGCGGAATTGTCCGCCACCGCGGCCTCCTGAATACGCGCGCCCATCCCCGCTTTTTCCTTGCCTCGTTGCGTCTTCGTCTCCGCGCTAACCATTGCGCTCCGGGCGTCTGTGCGAAGGGTGGGGTCTTTGCTTTGTAGCGGCCGACCGGCTTTGTCGGCCCGTTTTGCTTTGAACGGAAGAAATGCCGCTGTGCCCTTCTTCCTCAGGTGTTCTGCTTTGACAGAAATGCCGCTGTGCCTTTTTCCTTTTGCGCGCCTCACCCGCTTGTTCTGAGTGTAGTCGCGAAGGGCGCAAGGTAGTCCCGTCGCGCCATCCGCGTCAGCGTTTCCAAGCGGCAAACTTCCTAGCGGAAGGCACAGCGCTCCGTCGCTGCGGCTGCCTCGTCCTTCGCTGCCTGTGCGAAGCGCGTTTGTGTGCTCCGGACGCCCCTGCGAAGGGTGGGTCTTCGCCTTTGCAGGGGCCGACGGGCTTTGTCGGCCCGTTTTGCTTTGAATGGAAGAAATGCTGTTGTGCCTTTCTTCCGCTTTGCGCTGTCTTGTGCGCAAACGCTTTGTCCTGCGCTGCCATCCTGAGGAACATCGAGGAATCTGCAGTTGGTTCACCGGGACAGGCTCTTAGCCTGTGTGCTCTTGCGGGTGCCCCATGCTCGCTTTGTGAGCGTGGAGCCTTTGTCCTTGCAGTGCCGACCACCTTTGTCGGGCCGTCTTGTTTTGAGGAGTGGGAAAAATGCCGTCGTGCTTCTCTTCCTGTTGCGCGCTTTACTCGCGCAAGGTAGTCAGCCCGCGCCATCCAAGTCCCAGGGAACGCATCGCGACGATAAATAGAACCGCTTCGACGGAGCCTATTCAAATCGCAGCGCAATCATAGGATCCGCCTTCGACGCGCGGCGTGCCGGCAGGAACGCGGCGACCCCCGCAACCAGCAGCATCACGCAGCCTGCCGACACGAACGTCAGCGGATCGCTCGCCGTCACTCCCCACAGCATCCCGCGAATCGTCTGCGCCGCGCCAAGTCCCGCAGCCACGCCCAGCGCCACTCCCACAAAAACCACCGTAATGGTTTCACCGAGAATCATCCGAAACACATCGCCCGGCTGCGCGCCCAGCGTCATTCGAATCCCAATCTCGCGCGTCCTCTGCGAAGTCGCATACGACGTCACTCCATACACGCCAATCATCGCCAGTGCCGCCGTCAACAAGCCAAAAAACATCGCCAGCAGCGCCGTCACGCGGTTTCGCTTTACGACGCCGTTGATTTGATCGCTCAGCAAATGAAAATTCAGCGCCAGATGAGTATCGACGCCTGCCGCCGCGCTTTTCGCGCGTTTCATCAGGTCCGGCAACGCACCCGCGTATCGCAACTCATAACTCCCCACTCCGCACGACGAGCATTGCGCCACAGGCTCGTACACGATCCGCAGCGGTACATCACTCGGCCGCTGATAATCGATATCCTTCACGACTCCCACAACCTCGACAAAGTGTTCCTGCCCGTCAACTCCCACATTCTTTTCCTGGAACCTCAATCCGACCGGATTTTTCCCCGCAAAAAATTCTTTCGCCGCCTCCTCGCTCAGAATCACCACCGAAATCGACCCTTTGTTATCCCCCGCACCGAAATCTCTTCCCATTAATATCGGCGTGCGTCTCGTCTGGAAAAATCCCGGCGAAACAATGATTTGATATATGTGAAGCCGAAACTCAGATCCACCCGGCTGCGGAATAATCGCGGTCGTGTCCATCGCGTTGCTGTCGACAGCACTGCGCGACGCCGAAATTACTCCCGGCAGCGCCCGAAAATTTTCCAACAGCTCTTCGCCGACCAACTCCTGCCGCGCCGCGTTTTCGGAACTGACCGCCGTTCCCGGCCCCACTGTCAAAACGTTCTTCGCGTCGTATCCCGGGTCCTTCGCCATCAGCGCTTCGAGCGTTCGCACCAGCAATCCTGCGCTCGCCAGCAGCGCCATCGACAGAGTTACCTGCGCCACGATCAGCACGCGGTTCGAAAACCGGTTCCGAATTTTTCCTGTCGCCGAGCCGCTTGAGCTGTTGTGCATCGCCGAATAAAGCGAAATCCGTGTCGCGCGCACCGCCGGCGCCAGCCCAAACAGCAATGCGCACAGCAAAGTCGTTCCCACCGCAAACGCCACGAGCTTCCAGTCCCACGACAGATCCAGAACAGTAGGCTCATCCGGCCACGAAATCGCCGAGAGCAGCATTTCGCTTCCCCAGTGCGCCGCGATCAGTCCCGCCACCGCGCCCGCCGCCGCGAGCGCCACGCTCTCCGTCAGCAATTGCCGGATCAAACGCCACCGCGTCGCCCCCAGCGCCAGCCGCGTCGCAATCTCGCCCTGTCGCCGCGTCGCGCGCGCCAGCAGCAGATTTCCCAGATTCGTACACGCGATCAGCAGCAGCGCTGCGGCCATCGTCAGCAGCAACACCACAGTTTCGCTCCACGTCTCTCGCGCAATGGACAATCCATTCGGCACTGCGCGGCCGCTTAACGCCATCGGAAACGGCCGGCCCGTTCTATCGTCAATGTGCGGTGGAAGCGCGTTATAAACTTCCCGCCCCAAGATTCGTAGCCGCGCATCGGCTTGGCTCACGCTCACTCCGGGTTTCAGCCGGCCGACAATGAACGAGAGCGTAGCGGGCGAATCCAGCGGCGGCGTATGCCGCCCCCATTGCATCTGATAGTCCTTAAACGTTCTCTCCGCCTCGAGCGGCGCGAACACCTCTTCGATTGCGTCGCCCACGTCCACGCCGAAAAACCATCGTGGCGCAACTCCCACCACCTGAAACCCGTGTCCATCGATCACGAGCATCCTTCCAATCACGCTTCGCGATCCGCCGTACATTCGTTTCCACAATCCATAGCCAATCACGCAAACTGGCGCCGCGCCGGGCTGATCATCCGCCGCCACCAGCGTCCTTCCCAAAATCGCCGGCACGCCCAGCGTGGTGAAATAATCCCCGGTGACGTACGCTCCATCGACCCTTTGCTCTTCCTGTCCTTCCATCAGTTTGAAGTCGGTATCAAGGTAGTTGTAAGCGAACACGCCCGAAAAAATGTCCTGCCGCTTCTGCAACTCTTTCCACTCTGGGTACGAGTGCCCGTCGAAACCGTCTGATCGCTCCAGGACGTCCACCAATTGCTCCGGATGCATTACCGGCAGCGGCTTCAAAATCAGCGCGTACATCACCGAAAAAATCGCGACCGTCGTGCCGATTCCCAACGCGAGCGACAGAACTGCAACCGCCGTCAGCCCTGCGCTACTCCGCATCATCCGCAGCGCATACCGAATATCTTCGTAGATCGATTCAATCAAACGCATCGCAGACCTACACTCACGGAAGCAGCCCTAGAAGTCAGAACCTGTCACCTCACACTACTCACCGCTTGCACGTTGGTCAAGCGACCTAACGCTTCTGCTGTGATTACTTGTCACTCATGCATATCCCTGTCGCTGTCTCTAGCCTTGCTCGCGCAAGCTCCGCACCGCATACGCAAAACTTGCGAGGCCAAACAGCACGAACCCCGCACTCTCGAGCAGTACCGCGTGCGGCACGCCGACGCCAATCGAGCTGTAGCGGAATAAATCCACTTCCCAGGTAATCGGATTCGCCAGCGCCGTGATGCGAAACCAGCGCGGCAGCGGCGCCAGCGGATAAAACATCGAGCTCGCAAAAAGGAAAACGAAATACGACACGTTCACCACGCTGTTGAACACGTCGTTTCGCCGGATCCGCAGCGCGAAAATCGAATAGAAGAAAAACCACCCCGCCGTCCCGCCGATCACGCCCACGGCCAGAATCGGCAGCAGCCGCCATTGCAAATGAATTCTCAGCAGCAGGCAGCCGAGCGCAATCGTGATCACCGCCTGCACGATTCCGATGCAGATGTTGAACAGCACTTTCCCCAGCAAATATTCCGAACGCCGCATCGGGTAGGTCAGCATCTCGTAAAAAATGCCGTTGTCACGGTCGAGGAAGAACGACCATGAACTCGTTGTGGCAATGCCGAAACTGGCCATGCCCAGAACTCCGGCGAGAAAGAACGAGTTGTAATCGATTCCCGCGCCGAGCGCAGGTGTGCCCAGCGCCGCGTTCACGCCCACGCCGAACATAAGTAAATAGAGCAATGGGTAGAACAAATCGAAAAACATAAATGTCATGTTGGTCGAGCGAATTTTGATCTCCCGATAAACCACCGCTGCCAGCGGACCCATGTCACGCCTCCTTCGTCAGCCTCACGAATGCACCAAGAGAAAACCCTGTTGTACTTTTTCCTTCCACTTTGCGCCGCTCTGCGCGCAAACGCATTTGTTCCGCCAGCTCCACGCATTACTGTCAGGCACTGGTTCAAGTTCGCCTAGACTTCTCATTCAGTGATTCCAATATGCCTTCTTCCGTTTGCGCTGTTGTGCGCGCAAGGTATTGTTCGTTTTGCAGTTGTTGAATTTAAGGACACGTCTTTGCGCGTCTTCTTCCTTTTGCGCGCTTTATCCGCGCAAGGTAGTCACGTCGCCACGGAGCGCCGGCGTTTATTACTCCGCCCCGCCCGCGCGTCACGTCCCTTTCGTCGGCCTCGCGAATGAGTCAGAAAACTGCCGTTGTGTGTATTCTTCCTTTTGCGCGCTTTATCCGCGCAAGGTAGTCACGTCGCCACGGAGCGCCGGCGTTTATTACTCCGCCCCGTCCGCGCGTCACGCTTCCTTTGTCAGCTCGACGAAAATATCTTCCAGGCTCGCGCCGCTCACTTCCACGCGCAGCACGCGCCCTTTTTTCGAAAGACTGCTCACGATATCGAGCACGTTGGCCTCTTCCACTTTCAACGAGACCTCGATCGTGTTCCCATCCACGTGCGAACGCAGCGGTTTCAGCAGTGCTACGTCAGCCTCAATCGTCGCGGGCAGCTCCGCAAACGTCAGCGAAATTTCATACACGCCCGCCGAGAGCAGCTTCAGCGCGTTCAAGTCGCCGCGCGCCACTTGCTTGCCGCGATTCATGATCAGAATGTCGTCGCACAATTCTTCCGCCTCGCCCAGGATTTGCGTGGTCAGCACAATGGTGCGCCCCTTCGCCGACTCCTCGCGCAAATATCCCATCACCGCGCGCTTCAGAATGGGATCCATGCCGGTCGAAAATTCATCCAGAAAAATCAGCGGCGTATCCACCATGAACATTTTCGAAACCTGCACGCGCCGCCGCGAGCCGCCGCTCAAGTCCTGCACTTTTTGCTCCGCGTACGAAGCGATCTGGAATTTTTCCATCACCGTGTCCGCGCGCTGCCGCGCCGTTTTCGAATCCAGGCCGTGAAATCGCGCGAACGTCAGCAAATTGTCGCGCACGCTCAGAAACAATTCCGCGGCGGTCTCCTGCAGCACCATGGAAATGCGTTTGCGCACTTCGAGCGGCTTTGCAACCACGTCGAATCCCTCGATGCGCGCCCCGCCGCTGGTGGGGCGCAGCAGCGTGGTCAGCACTTTAAGCAGCGTTGTTTTTCCCGCGCCGTTCGGCCCGAGCAATCCGAAAATTTCTCCGCGCGGCACGGAAAAAGAAATTCCGTCGACTGCGCGCACCGGTTTCTGACCGCGGCGTTCGTAGACCTTCGCCAAGTTTTCAACTTCCAAAGCAAAGTTGCTCATGTGCGATTTCTCCGCTGGCTCTGCCGCACTCGCGGCGCTGAAAAAAATATTCAGAAGGATTGAATTGAAAAAACGAATCGGAAGAAAACAGAACAGAACGCCGGCGCGCGAAAGCCGCTGCGCTTCCGGCCGGGACTTAAAGGAGAGGCTTGATGATTCTCATAGGGCGACTGCCTTTCGTACGGCGTGCGGAAGTAATCTAGCGATGAGACGGTGCAAAGTCAACGAGAGAATGAAAAGCGAAATTGCGATGGTCATAAGGGCCACGGTACTAGAACAGGCCAATCCGGCCAAATTGTCTCTTTCCACGGTCAAAATCGGCCGAAATTGGCCTGGTGAAGCAGGCCATTGAAAATTGCCTTTTTTGACGTTTTGCGAGGAGCCGAATTTTTCGTTTTTCAAAAAACGCCCACAAAACGAGGTTTTTGGTACATACCATGCCGGCGGACCGGGATCGCGGCCGCATAGGGCGAGCAGGCCAATTCTCAAAAAACGGGAAAAAACAGGGGAAGTTTTGAGCCATTCGTATAGACATTCATCAGGGGCCAAAAGTGGCCCTTTTGACGAAGGTGAGAACGGAGGCAAAGAACCAAAGAGGAAGGGAGCAACAAGAACGGACCCACTGCAAAAAGGCGTTTGGTGCGCGGGCGGCCGTGAAACGCATATAATCGGCGCGACGCAAAAGCAAAAACGACGGACAAAAGCAAGGAGCGATAACCCATGAAACGCACCGCGATCATCCTCGCATTCTTGGCGGCGGTCGCTGCTGCCGAGGCGGGACTGGTTTTCGCCGCAGAGGGACCGACTCCTGCCGACGTGACGAAGGCGGGGCCGGTGGCGCAGAAAGAACCCGCTGCTGCAAAGCGCACATCCGCGGGGGCGCAGGAAAATTCCGCGGGCGCGGCGAAGCGGGTGGTGGCGGCGGTGCGGGAGTATCGCGTGGCGCATGAGCCGCAAATCATGGACGAATTCGTGGACCTGCTGTCGATTCCCGACGTGGCGTCGGACGCGCCCAATATTGAGCGCAACGCCGTGCAGATCGAAACGATGCTGAAGTCGCGCGGCTTTCAGGTGCAGGAGCTGCCTACCGCCGAAGGACGCGGGCCTGTCGTTTTCGGCGAGCTTGATTCGCCGGGCGCGAAGCACACGATTCTTTTTTACGCGCACTACGATGGCCAGCCGGTTGATGCGTCGAAATGGATTGATACCAAGCCGTTTGTGCCGGCGCTGCGCACGGATTCCATCGACGCGGGCGGAAAACTGATTCCCTTCCCCGACAAGGCGGATAGCTACAAAGATGATTGGCGGATTTACGCGCGGGCGAGCGGAGATGATAAGGCTCCGATCATCGGCGTGCTAGCCGCCGTGGATGCGCTGCACGCGAACAACATTCCCATAGCGGTGAACCTGAAGGTGATTTTCGAAGGCGAGGAAGAGGACAGTTCGCCGCACCTGGAAGCGACGGTGGATGCGCACAAGAAGCTTTTTACCGGCGACGTGCTGATCACCGCCGATGGGCCGATCGATCAAAGCGGGCGGCCGCTGATTTTCTTCGGCGATCGCGGTGTCATTTCCGTGCGCATCACGGTTTTCGGGCCGCTGCATCCGCTGCACAGCGGACATTATGGCAATTGGGCGCCGAATCCGGCGATGCGTCTGGCGCAATTGCTGGCGAGCATGAAGGATGGGCAGGGGCGGGTGTTGGTGGCGGGATTTTACGACAATGTGGTGCCGCTGGGGCCGGCGGAGCGCAAAGCGATTGCCGAGGCTCCGGACAATGACGCGAAGCTGTTGCGGACTTTTGGGTTGGCTGCGCCGGATGGCGGAGGGAAAAAGCTGCTCGAATTGTTGAATGAACCCTCGCTAAATATCGACGGCATGGAGAGTGGATGGACGGGCGCGCAGGCGAAGACGATTATTCCCGACGAAGCGACGGCTTCGCTGGACATGCGGTTGGTGAAAAACGCGGGGCCGGAGCAGGAGTTTGAGCGATTGGTGGCGCACATTCGCAAGCAGGGTTATCACGTCATCGACCACGACCCCACGATGAGCGAGCGGCTGAAGTATGCGCGCATCGCGGAGGTGACGCACGACCACGGGTATCCGTCGACGCGCACGTCGATGGCTTTGCCGGTTTCGCAGGCGTTGATGCGCGCGGTGGATGAAGGCGCGGGCGAGCCGGCAGTGAAACTGCCGCTGCTGGGCGGGAGCGTGCCGATGTACATCTTCGCGGACTTGAAGTTGCCGGTGATTGGCGTGCCCATTGCGAATTTTGACGACAATCAGCACAGCCCGAATGAGAATTTGCGGATTGGGAATCTGTGGCGGGGGATGGAGATTTACGCGAACATTTTGGCAAACGCGGAGTGGAAGTGAAAAGAAATGCGAACTGCAGATTCCTCGTCGGATGCTGGTCGCATCCTCGCCTGCCTACGGCAGGCAGGCTCAGGATGACAACGAAAAGTGAAAGTCATCACGTCCCTCCCATATGCTCAAGCATTGACATTTAATATGTATCGATATAGTACGTACTTCAACAGTGGCCTGCAATGGGCTTGCGCAGGAGGTTGTCATGTTTGTCGATAAATCTGCGAGGGAGCTTCTCTACATGTACGACGACATTCTTCAGGAACTGCGACGCCGCAAAATCGTGAGAAGTGGCACGAATCCTGTGGGCGAGCTTGCAAGGTGTTTGGCAGCGCGTGCTCTCGAACTAAAAGTCTCTCGGGACTTGCCGATGGAGCCCAAATTTCTTGATGCCGAAGGGGAGCGATACCAGATTCGAGGACGGCGAGTGACACGAGCGAGCCAGTCAGCCTCGTTCAGTTTAGGTCATGAGTTGGAAGACGCGAGCTTTACTCATCTGATTGGAATTGTTTTCACGGAAGATTTCGAGATTCTGCGTGCTGGGGTTGTTCCGATGAAGATTGTGCGCAACAAGGCAACATGGAAGAAGGGGTTGAAAGGCGGCTGGCGGTTTGAATTGAATGACGAAGTTTTGGAGCAGGGTGAAGTAAGGAACATAACGCGAGAAGTCCGCGCAGTCGTAGACAGGCTGTAGCGGAGCGGAGCGAGTCAAAGCGAGAGGAAGTTACGGAGGAGGGAAAAGCCCGCGCCGGTGAGGACGGATTCGGGATGGAACTGAACGCCTTCGACGGGGAATTTGCGATGGCGCAGGCCCATGATGACGCCGTCGGAGGTTTCGGCGGAGATTTCGAGGCAGCGCGGGAGCGAGCGGCGTTCGACGATGAGCGAGTGGTAGCGCGTGGCTTCGAAATCCTGCGGCAGATCGTGAAAAACGGTTTTGCCGTCGTGGTGAATCTTGCTGGTTTTGCCGTGCATGATTTTTTTGGCGCGGACGATTTTGCCGCCAAACGCGTCGCCGATGGCTTGATGGCCGAGGCAAACGCCGAGAATGGGAATCTTCCCGGCGAAGCGCTGGACGATGGGGACGCTGAGACCGGCTTCGCGCGGCGTGCAGGGACCGGGAGAAATGATGACGCGCTCGGGGCGCATCTTTTCGATTTCGTCGAGGGTGATTTCGTCGTTGCGGCGGACGGCGAGCGTTTGACCGAGTTGGCCGAGATACTGCGCCAGGTTGTAGGTGAAGGAGTCGTAGTTGTCGAGCAGCAGAATCATTCGCAAGAACCTCTGTAACTGAAACCCGTCGCGCAAGTCGCGCGACCTTTTGATTCTATCAACTTTGAATACATCGCGCTTGCGTGCGGCTACAACTACATCGCGCGGATGAAACGCGCGAAAGGGGGAAAAAGCATCAACTGCTTTATCGTCGCGGCTGAAGCCGCGACCCCCTAAAAGCGCCGGATTGCGCCATACCGCCGAGGAGGCGGGATCACAAACGGCGCGACCAATCCATCTGGCGAACCTCAGGGGCTAAAGCCCCTTTATTTCACAGCGCTTTTCGGCACGGCTAAAGCCGTGCCCTGACAAAACCATTTCCACGATGAGTTCGCAGATGTGCCGGCCTGAAGGCCGGCGCTACAGAAACCGAGGCGAGGTTCTTAGCGACGCCCGGCTGCGGCAGGCAGGCTCAGGATGACAACGTAAAAACAACTGCAGATTCCTCGTCGGATGCTCGTCGCATCCTCACTCGGAATGACAAGTGGAGGATTGTCAGAACGTGACGGTGGATGGTGCGGGCTGCAAATGCCAAGGAGAGAACTTCGGTTGCGCTGCGATGCATCTCATCGCGGACGCTGCTTTCCGCTATGGGCGATCTCGGCGGCAACCATCACGGCGCGCGCTTTGTTGAGTGTCTCCTGATATTCCTTGGCGGGAACGGAATCGGCGACCACGCCGCCGCCGGCCTGGATGTGAACTTTTCCGTCCTTGGCGACGAGGGTGCGCAGGCCGATGCAGGAATCGAGATTGCCGGAAAAATCGAGATAGAGAATCGCGCCAGCGTAAATTCCGCGCCGCGTGGGTTCGAGCTCGTCGATGATTTCCATGGCACGAATTTTCGGCGCGCCGCTGAGTGTGCCGGCGGGAAAGCAGGCCATCAGCGCGTCGAGGCAGTCGACGTTTTCGCGGAGCGTGCCGCGGAGGCTGGAGACGAGATGCATCACGTGCGAGTAGCGCTCGACGAACATGAGGCGCTCGACTTTCACGGTGCCGTATTCGCAGACGCGGCCGAGGTCGTTGCGGCCGAGGTCGACGAGCATGATGTGTTCGGCGCGCTCCTTGGGGTCGGCGAGGAGCTTTTTTTCGAGGGCTTGATCTTCGTGGGCGTCGCGGCCGCGAGGAAGAGTGCCGGCGATGGGGCGATAGAAGGCGTCGCGACCCTGGACTTTAACGAGCATCTCGGGAGAGCTGCCCACGACGGAAACGTCGCCGAGGCGCAAGAAATAAAGATACGGAGACGGATTGACGACGCGCAGGGCGCGATAGATTTCGAAGGGATCGGCGGAAGTGCGCGCGGAAAATCTCTGGCTGGGGACGACTTGGAAAATGTCGCCGGCGCGGATGTATTCCTTGGCGCGGCTGACGGCGGCCATGTATTTCGATTTGGTGAAGTTCGAGGTGAAGCGCAGCGGGGCGCGGTTGCCGTTCTTCGACAATTTCGGGAGGGGCTGCTCGAGCCGGCGGCGAATGCGCGCGATTTCGCGGGAGGCGGCGTCGTATTTGGCGCGCAAACTTCCGGGCTCGTCGGCAAAAACATTGCGGACGATCCACACGCGGTGTTGGACGTGATCGAAGGCGACGAGGCCGTGAAAAAACATGAGCACGGCGTCGTCGAGCTTGAGTTCGTCGACGCCAGTGGAGGGAATGCGCTCGATGAGGCGGACCATGTCGTACGCGAAATAGCCGATGGCGCCGCCGACCAGCGGCGGAAGGCCCGGGATGCGCACGGGGCGGTAGCGCTTGATGCGCCGGCGAAGGATTTCGATGGGATTGCCGTCGATGGTTTCGCGGCCGTCGGGCGTTTCGATGACGCAGGAGCGTCCGCGCGAGCGAAATACTTCGGCAGGGTCAACGCCGAGGAATGTGTAGCGCGCAATGTTTTCGCCGCCCTCGACGCTTTCGAGGAGGCAGGAGTAGCTGGCGGTGCGCGCGAGCTTGAGATAGGCGGCCACTGGCGTGAGCAAATCGGCGGTCATGGTTTCGTAGACCGGGACGAAGTTGCCCTTGCGCGCAAGCTTGCGAAATGCGTTGAAGTCGGGTTCGATCATTTTGTCGTTTCTCGCTCGTCGCGGCGCACGGCTGCGAGCACAGCGCGGCGCATCGCCGCCACCGGCGCGGCTTGGCCGGTCCAAATCTCCCACTGTGCGATGCCCTGCGCCAAGAACATTTCCAAGCCCGATACTGTTTCGATGCCACGATTTGCCGAGAGCTGCAGAAATTTTGTTTTTTGCGGGCGATAGATTGTGTCGAACGCGAGGCGGCAGTTCAGCTCCTGCGGCGCGATGGGAGACTCAGCTTCGCGTGGATGCATGCCCACAGGTGTTGCGTTGATGATGGCGTCAAAAGACATCTTTCGAAGCGCGGCACGCGGAACCGGCTCGCCTTGCACTGCTTTTGCCAGCTGGCGCGCGCGTTCCGGGCGCCGCGAGCAAATCGCAACCGAGGCACCTGCTCCAGCGAGCGCGAATGCCGCGGCTCGCGCGACGCCTCCCGCGCCGAGAATCAAGATGCGGCTGCCGCGCGGCGGCAATCGCCCCTCGAGAGCGCGAAGCACGCCGATGGAATCCGTATTGTATCCGAAGAGTTTTCCATTCGCGCTGACCGCGACGGTGTTGACCGCGCCAATCGAGCGAGCGAGCGGGTCGATGTGATCCAGATGGGCGAGGATTCGCTCTTTGTGCGGAAGGGTGATGCTGAAGCCGGCGATTCCCAGAGGCTGGACGGCGTGCAAGAAGTCGTTCAAATCGATGACGCGAAAAGGAAGGTACAGGGCGTCGATTTTTCGCGCGCGGAAGCCGGCATTGTGAAGGACGGGAGAAAGCGAGTGCGCGATGGGGTTGCCAATCACTCCGTAAACGCGCGTGTGACGGGTCCCGTTGTCGCCGCGATAAAGCTGATGCAATTCCGCGAGCGGAATTTGTCCCGGCGCGGTCGCCTGGTCGACGGGCGCGTAGGAAAGGGCGCTGCCCAGGCGGGGAGCGAGGATGCGCACGGGCGTGGCCATATCACCCATGGGTATAGCGATGACAGTCGGGGACTGGCGCGCGAGGGCGAGGAGGCCGAGGCTCGCGCGGAGAGAATCGCACTGCATGGCAATTTTGATCAGATCGAAACCCGCACTTTGGCGGATTTGTTCCATGTGGCGCATAACGCGAGCCAAACGGGCCGGATTCGGCGTGCCGCGAAAATCGTGATAGGAGAGGATGCGCTTGGCGCGCGCGGTGTATAGATCGAGAGTAAAGGCGGGAATCGCGCCAACGCTTTCCATTTCCAAATCAACCCAGTTGCAGCCGACAGAAATCGCGGAGCGCAGCAGAGAAAGCTGCGCCGCGACGGCGCCGGAGAACCGGCCGCCCGCTTCGCGACGTCGGCAGGTGGCGATCATCGTCGCGCGGCGCGGGATGCGCGTTTTTTTCAGCAGCGCGAGGAACCGCTGGATCTCTGCGGCGTTCGCGAGCCAGTCGAAACGCACCTCAACCGTATGCGTATAGCGCAGCGCGCGGCGGAGCTGACCCCGAGCATCACCAGCGGTGCGCGCGGCGACCACGCCGCAGACACGGTTTTTCTCGAAGATAAGCGCTCTTGCCATCCTGTTCTTCCGTACAGGGTTAGGATGCGTTACCCGATACGTTAAACGCAATGGGACAGTGCCTTGACCGTCTGGTAGCGCTTTGTTACGGTCGAAACATTGGGTGGAGTGAAGTGGGTGGAATGATTAGTTCCGCTCGCCGGGCAACGGCGGAGATTACGACACGATTTCCAGACTAAGGAGTGATCGAAATGCGCAGGAATACGCTGATCGTGGCATTGTCATTTGCACTGTTACCGATTGCCGCCTGGGGGCAGCAACAGCAAAACGGGTCACTGCCTCCGACAACCCAGCGAGACGTCTACTGCTCCGGAATGGTGACGACCGCCGCCGTGTCTCGAAGCACGGCAATCGTCTCCGGCGAACAGTCGCTGTATAGGATCACCTTCGACGAAGGGGACATCGTCTATCTGAACCAAGGATCGAACAAGGGGGTAAAGGTCGGTGACGTGTTTACGGTAATGCGCCCGATATCCGACTACGAGGAAAACCCGTGGTTTGAGGCGCAGCCCAAGTTGTTGAAGGCTATGGGGCAGATGTGGGAAGACGAGGGGCGGATAAAAGTGGTTGTGGTGAACCAGAATAGCGCGACTGCTCAAATAACGAATTCGTGCGACTTCATGCAGCGAGGGGACGTTGTTGAGCCGTTTGCCGAGCGTCCGGTACCGGAGCTAAAGCCGGAAGCCAATTTCGATCGATTCGCTCCGGCGAGCGGCAAGAAGAAGGCAATGATTGTGACGGGCAAGGGCTACCGGAGTACCTCGGGGACAAACGACGTGGTGTACGTCAATCTGGGAAGCAATCAAGGCGTGAAGGTGGGAGATTATTTCCGGATCTTTCGCTACCAGAGCAACGGCGATAATAATGTGTACGCGACGCCGAATATCGGCACCGAAGTATGGGGTTTCGGCGCAGCTCCGAATCATTACTCGTGGAAAGATCTCCCGCGCGAGATTCTTGGCGAGGGAATCGTTCTGCGCGCCACGCCAAATGCATCGACGGTGTTGATTACGCTGAGCCTGCGCGAAATCTACGACGGCGACTATTGCGAGCTGGAATAGGAGTCTGCGCTCGCGGCCGGGTCATTGCCGTCCGACAACGCCGCGCTATCCGCCTCGGAAAAAACCTCGGCAGTGAAAATCTCGATGCGCGTGTCCGGGCTTTGCCATGCATCGGCAGCAAGTCCAGCCTTCTGACACGTTTCCTCCAGGAAACGGTCCCGCGACCAGCGATGCTCCGCAGCGACCTGCGGCAGAAGGATGCCGCGCCGGTCTGCTCGCGACTGGTCTCCCTGTGAAATAACCAAGCCGTGAATTCCCGGCTGCACCTCTTCGGGCGTGGCTCGTCGAGCGCAAGAAAGAACCGACAACTCAATTTGCAGCTCGCGCAGATCCCCGGCCTCCAGCCGAGGAAATCGAGGATCGCCGGTTGCCGCCGCCACGGCGCATTCGGCAACGACAATGGCAAGCGGATCGACAGACGCTACGCGGCCGATGCATCCGCACAGGCGTCCGCGGCGGCGCAAGGTAACAAACGCCCCGCGAAGCGCCGCCAGATTTCCCGTGGGAGCAGAAACGTCGGGCGCCGCACCGTGCGTCAGCGCAGACTCGATGGCCCTTCTCGCGATTTGCAGAAGTGAGTGCTTCTCGTCGTTACGGAGTGGGAACATCTTGAGGATTTTTCTTCTGCTCGAGAACCCGGGGGAGACTCTGGCGCCGCTTGAACCGGTCGTCCACCTGGCTCCAAAACATCAGGAAGTAATGGACCGCGGATACGACCGCGCTGATGACCACCAGCCAAAGCAGAACGAGCGCGAGCAGTCTTATGCCCGCGTGCCGCGCCGAATAAATCACCATGCATCCGGCCAGGACTTGAAGCACCATCTTGGTCTTGCCCAACGTCGACGCGGGAATCACCAAGCCTTCGGCAGACGCAATGGTCCTCAGTCCGTCCACGACGAATTCGCGCCCGATGATGATGACCACCATCCACGCGTGAACCAAGCCCATCGCCACCAGAGAAATAAACGCGGCGGAAATCAAAAGCTTGTCAGCAATCGGGTCGAGCAGAATTCCGAGGGTGGTAATCTCCGAGCGTTTGCGCGCGAAGTAGCCATCCGCGGCATCGGTGGCCGCCGCCGCCAGCAAAATCAATACTCCCCAAACCTCGAAATGCACGGATAGGCCCCAGAAATCCCAGTTGGGTTGCTGGGTTAAGAGAACCACCACGAGGAGCGGCACGAAGAAGATGCGGAGGATGGTCAGGCTGTTTGGAAGATTCATGTTCGGCCTCGGCCGTGCGACTCCTTCGCCGCTGAGGGACGGGAGATAGCGCCACTATAGTGCTCCGGTGCGAAGGAGTCAATGCGGCGGGCGGTGGCTACGCCATTCCCACAAGAACCCTTTGAATTCAAGTGATTCGTGCGAAAAGTTTGCAGTGTACTGATGGGTACATTACAGCCCTAGTTCCAACTCGCCTCACCGCACACTGACCAACTGTGGAAATCGCTGTGGAAATCAGGATGTTTAAGAAGCGGCAAATAAGGGAGATTACACGATGCGTGGGCATCGGCTCTCAACGACAACGGCCTGTATGCCCAACAAAACAAGCCGCATACATCGGCCATAGTTCCATGCAGGACCTTCGGCGTGGTCCTGCATTGCAAATGCGCGGCCAATCGCAATTTGCACAAGCCCAGAGCCCATAAAAACCAAACGGTAAATAGCGGTCGCGGTGAAATAGACTGTTGCTAAGCGTAAAAAGCGTTCCGTTTCCGCGGGAAATCAGCTTTCTTGCCAGGAAGCGAACGGCTCCAAACGAGCGGCGAGGGACGCGGGCATTTCCGCGCGCAGACGCATCTGGCCATCGAGGACTTCTGAATTCAGCACACGGCCGCAGGCGTAAATCATGGCGAGTTCGCGGCCGTTGGCCATCGGCACGATCAAACGGCGCTCCACGATCGGGTCAACCGGCATCGCCTGGTCGATGTGGCCGATGAGTTCTTCCAGGCCCGCGCCCGTCTGAGCCGAGACCAGGATTCTGTTGCGCGGATTTTCGGCAGAAAAAGCGCCGTGCCCGCACGCTTCGCGCAAAGCATCGAGTTCCACAGGATCGAGGCGATCAATTTTGTTGAACACGCGCAAGCGACGGCGGTCCGCCACGCCGAGGTCCGCCAGCACTTTTTCGACTTCCGCGTCTTGCTCGGCGTGGAGCGGATGGGAAACGTCGGTGACTTGCAGAATCACCGCGGCCTCTTGCACCTCCTCGAGCGTTGCGCGAAACGCGGCGATCAATCCCGGCGGCAAATCGCGAATAAAACCGACCGTGTCGGAAAGCAGCACGCGGCGACGCGAAGGCAAGCGCAGCGAACGAACCGTAGGGTCGAGGGTGGCAAACATTTTCGACGAGGTGAGCACTTCCGCGTGCGTGAGCGCGTTGAACAATGTGGATTTGCCGGCGTTGGTGTAGCCGACCAGCGCGACGGTGCCGAGCGGGACTCCCTGGCGCGCGCGGCGGCGCAGCGCACGTTGACGGCGCACCACTTCGATGGCTTGCGCGATTTTGCCGATGCGGTCGCGAATGCGGCGGCGGTCGGTTTCGAGTTTCTGCTCGCCAGGGCCTCGCGTTCCGATGCCGCCGCCCAGCCGAGAGAGTTCGCGCGATGTGCCGGCGAGGCGAGGCAGCAAGTAATTGAGCTGGGCGAGTTCCACTTGAAGCTGGCCCTCGCGACTCTGCGCATGGCGCGCAAAAATGTCCAGGATGAGCTGGGTGCGGTCGACGACGCGGCAGCCCATGCCGCGCTCCAAATTTCGGTGCTGCGATGGCGAGAGATTGCGGTCGAAGATAACCAGTCCGGCGTCAACGCGCTCCGCTTCGCCTTGCAATTCGGCAAGCGCGCCGCGGCCAAGGAGCGTCGCCGGATCGAGCGAGTCGCGCATCTGCAGACGCGTGCCGACAATGCGGGCGCCAGCGCTTCGCGCCAGTTCGTCGAGTTCGGCCAGAGATTGCCGTTCGAGCGCGCCGCTGCCGCCACCCCTGCTTTTCGGCTGCTTGAGGCCGACTCCGACAAGCAGGGTGCGCTCGGCGTTATCCAAGGATGAGGGCGATTTCATTCGTGTGGGGAAAAGGGGCCAGCGGTTTCACGGGACGGGCTCTGCATTCGCTGGTAATTATACCTTGTTCCTAGCTGGACTGCAGCGCTTCCTGGCTGGCCAGGGCCGATGCGGCGAGGACGAAACGGGAGAGCAATTCAGCGAGCGCCGGCTGGGATTCCTTCTGACTGATGTCACGCGTCATGCGATCCATCCAGCCGAGATAGAGAAACATCGCGGCGTTGGCCCATTCCGCCGCCTGGTTTGCGGTAAAGCCGATTTCGCGGAAAACCCGAGACAGGTAAGCGATGCGTTTTCGATCGGCACCGGCGACACGCAGCGCGACTTTCTCATCCTGCCTGGCCCAAGACGAGATTGCCATTTCCAAACGAGCGTAGGCGGGCCGCGCGAAAAGCTCGAAGAGTCTCGCCCAGCGCTCCACCGGGTTGGACACGCCTTCTCCTTCGGTATCCCAGTCGCTTTGCCGGGTTTCCCATTCCTCGAGAATGGCCTGCAGCAAGTCGGAGCGGTCCTTGAAATGCCAGTAAAAGCTGCCCTTGCTGATGTTGAGTTGCCTGGCCAGGGCTTCTACGCGAACCGCGTCCATGCCCTTCGATGACAGGATCTCAATCCCGGCGCGTATCCAGTCGCGGCGATCGAGTCGGGTGGCGTTATGGCGGCGGACAGCCATTTGTCTCCTCTGGGGCATTTTACAATACGGACAGGTACGGTGCAAATGGCGCGCTTCCTGTCCAGTACGGCACCGTACAGTTTGAACTCAACGCTCGCTGGCAAACTGCAATGCTTGGCGTTGGATCTCGGCTTCGTGGCCGAAACCCGCGAGCCAATGCACATCCGGCTCGCGCCGGAACCAGGTGATTTGCCGCTTGGCGTAGCGGCGCGTGGCTTGTTGGATTTCGCGCACAATTGGCGGAAGCGGCGCTGCGTGCAGAACGTGTTCCCGGATCTGCGCGTAGCCAAGGAACGTGAACGGCTTCGCCGTGGCCGGAACTTGCCGACGAACCAGGTTGCGAACTTCCTCCATCCAGCCAGACGCGAGCATGGCTTCGACGCGCCGGTCGATTTGCGCATAGAGCTTCTCGCGCTCGGGCATCAAGCCGATCTTGACGACGGCGAACCCCTTCAGAGCAGCCCGATTCCCGCGAAGCTGGCTCGCCGGTTTGCCGGTGAGGAGGCACAATTCGATGGCGCGGATGAGCTTTTGCGCATCGCGCTTGGCGATCTCCGACGCCCCAACGGGATCGCATTTAACCAGGATACGGTGCAGGTATTCCGGCCCACGGCTGGCAGCCCTTTGCCGCAGGCGATCGCGCAGCGCTTCCGAGCGGCCGGGAAGGTCGTCCAGGCCTTCGAGCAGCGCCCGTAAATAGAGGCCCGTGCCAACCGTCAGAATAGGCAGCTTGCCGCGATTGCAGATTTCTTCCAGAGTTTGCAGAGCGTGGCGCCGGTAGTCACCAGCAGTGAACACATTCTCCGGCTCCGCCAAGTCCGCAAGGTGATGGCGAATTCCCTTCTGTTCCGCCAACGGCACTTTGCCGGTGCCGATGTCGAAATGCCGGAAGACCTGGGTCGAGTCGCAGCAGACCACTTCGCCATCGAGCTTCTGGGCGAGGTCGAGGGCCAGCGCCGATTTGCCCGAGGCGGTCGGGCCCAGAATCACCATGAGGCGGTGGAGCGGGTTCATCGGTGAAAGACGCGAAAGCGAACGAGCAGATAAATCAGGATGGCGAGCGCCAGCAGAAACGCGCCGAGGAGTTGGGTGCGATTGAGCTTCACTGATTGAAGTTATAATCGAGCGGCAAGTTATAGAGAAAAATAATGCGGAGCTCGAAGTAAGGCCGCGTGTAGGCGGAAGGCAACGGCTCGAAGGGATTGGATTCCGTCAAGGCAGCGCCAGCCGCGCGGTCCAGAGGTTCCTTGCCGGAGGTGCGTTCGAGCACGGGGTCGGGGCCGGGCATGGTGCCGTCGCGCAGAATGCGGAAGCGCATCATTACCACGCCTTTATCGCCCATGCGCGCGGAGATCGGCATCACCGATTCCCAGTTTTGCTTCACACGCGCCAGCAACCGCGTCAAATAGTTCGAGAAATCCACTCCGTCCGTCGGCGTAAGAATTTGCACGCCGGCTCCAAGCATTCCCTGGCCGCCGGCGCCGCTTGGCGGAGCTGCCCCTGGCCCCTGAGGCATCAGTTCGGAAAACCCTGCGGTGGTGCCGCCGCTACTCTGGTTGCGCAATGCTTGCTGCGCCGACTGTTGCAGCGCCTTGCCGGGAGAGAGATCCGGCAAATCCAAATTGATATGGTGATTATCGGGCGGCGGCGTGGCCTGCAGCGCCTGGAATGCAGGCTTGGCGGGCTGTGGCGCGGGCGCCGCAGGCTGCGCTGGCGCCGGTTGCGGAGGCGTAGGAGTCTTGGGGCCAGCCAAGGGTTCAGGAGCTGGCGGTACAGGGGTTGCGAGTTTCTTGAGGATGCGCGGGTCAAGGCGAATGCGGTCGCTGGGCCGTTCCTGCGGAGGGCGCACTCTGGGAACTTCCTTTACCGACGGCGGAAGAAACACGGTGGAAAGCTGCTGCCGCGCGAGTTCCGCCTCTTGCGCGGGCTGATTCGCCGTAAACAACTTGGGCGCAAAAAGAATCAGAAAGATAACGGCGACGTGAACGATCAAAGAAAACGAACGCGCCACCCAGTGCCAGTCACGCTTGTTTGGATCCTCGGGGCTCGCGAGTAAGTTCACTTCTCCGGTGGTGAACAGGTCCGGCTCAAGAACGTCGGCGAAAATGCCGACCGGCAGCGGCGGGGCGGGCTTAAACGATTCTTCGAGCCTCGCCTCGGCCGGCACCACAGTGCGCGTCCCCAGAACCTCCAGCGGAACGTGCGTCGGAATGGCCGGAGTGGACCCAGCCATGCGCTTCACGGGCATATCGCGCGGAATCAGCATGCGGCTGGCCAGCACGTCGAGAGGCAAATGGACGGGGATGGAAGTGCGGGCGTCGATTTCGCCGGCCGGAAGCTCTGACGGCACGACGATGCGCGAGTCAAGCGCAGAAGTCCGCCGATGCCCATTCTGGCCAGGCGCCTGCTTCTCAACGGGCGAAATCTTTATCGGAACCAGTGTGCGTGGAATCATTTTGTCGTCAGCGCGGCGGCAAGTTCCGGCGTCACGCGATTGGCATGCTCGATGATTCCGGCCATGACGCGTTCGGCCAGATCGAGAGCGCGGCGCCCGGCCTCGCCGTCAACGAGCGGCTGTTTTCGCTCGCGCACGGCGGCGAGAAAAGAGCGCAGTTCCGCCTGGAGCGGCTCCTCGCGCTCAGTGGGCACTTTTTCAAAATCGATAGCGGGCTGGGACCCTTCTCCGGCGACGCGAATGCGGGTGACGTCCTGCCGCGTGTAATCCACGGAGATATATTCACGCGCCTGGAAAAATCGCAGCTTGCGCACGCGCTCAGTGGAGACGCGGCTGGCGGTCACGTTGGCCACGGCGCCGGACTCGAATTCGATGCGCGCATGCGCGATGTCGACTTTGTCCGTCAGCACGGGAATGCCCACGGCTTGAATATCCCTCGCGGGAGAATTCAGCAGCGAAAGAAGCACGTCCAGGTCGTGAATCATCACGTCAAAGACCACGTCCACGTCCAAACTGCGCGGCGAAAAAACACCCAGCCGGTGAATTTCGAAAAAAAGCGGACGCGACACGATTTTCTGCAAGGCAACGACCGCGGGATTGAACCTCTCGAGATGTCCCACCTGCAAAATGCGTCCGGTCTTCTTCGCATCCGCGATCAGGCGGCCGGCTTCGGCCACGGACGCCGCGATGGGTTTTTCCACCAGCACGTCGACGCCGTGCTGGAACAGTTCGGAGCTAATGCGCGCATGCAGATTCGTCGGAACGGCGACACAAGCCGCGTCGATCTGTTCGGCGAGCTGCGCGACGCTGGAGAACGCCTGGGTGTCAAATTCCGCCGCGATCTGCCGCGCGCGCTCGGGATCCGCGTCATGAATGCCGACGAGCTCCGCGCCCGGCAAGTCATGGAACACGCGCACATGGTTGCGCCCAAAATCGCCCACGCCGACTACGCCGACACGAATTTTGTTGTCAGTCAAAGCTGAACCTTCCCCAGAACCTTATCAGATGCAATTTGCGCGTCTTTCTCTGATGCGCTGGCTGCTTCTTTGGTCGTATCCATGGCGGTAGCTGTAACTTCAAACGCCTCGATGGCCATGCCCGCCTGATCTGCCTCGGCGAGCAGCTTCTCGCGATCAAAGAGCAGCGTCCGCCGCGCATCGATGGCCAGAGCGGTTGCGTTGGAGCGGCGCATTACCGCGATAGTGTCCAGGCCGACCACGGGCACGTCGAAACGCATGTCTTGCGAGGGTTTGCTGACCTTCACCACAACCAGGCGCTTCCCATTTGTAAGACGCGCAGCGCGTTCTATGGTTTCGTCCGTCCCTTCCATCGCTTCCACGGCCACGCAAGCGCAGCCGGAAATCACCACCGTTTGGCCCAAATCGACTTCCGCAAGACGCTGGGCAATTTCGCGGCCATAGGCGATGTCGGCTGATTCTTCTTCATCGGGCGCGCGGCGCGTGAGCACGCCTTTCTCCGGCAGCAGCGCAGCGAGGAAGGTGGTCGAATCGACCAGATGAATTCCCTCTTCTTCCAGCAAACGCGCCACCGCGCCGATCAGCGAGTCGGTATTTTTCTTCGAGAGCGAGAGCAGAAGCTTCGCGAGTTTCCAGTCCGGGCGGATGGCGCTGAAAATTTTGTTGTGCTTCACTTGGCCCGCCATCACCGCCTGCTTTACGCCTTCGGCGCGCAGCAGATCGATGGTGCGCGTCAACTCGCCAAGGCTCACCCAATGAAACCGACGCGCGATACGCTCGAGCTCCGGAGACGCTTCTTCGCGAATCGCAATCACGGCCATATCGATGCCGCGGCTGCGCGCGCCTTCCAGCACAAGAAACGGAAACTTCCCGTTGCCGGCAATCAGGCCCCATCCTGTGGTCGGGGCGGTGTTTGTCTGGGTCATGTGGTTTACTTGATTCGTCTACTTAATCAGGCCGCGCTCGGCGGCTTCGATGAAATGAATCAACTCGGACACATCCTCTGAACCGTTCAGAGTGGCGCGCATCTGTTCAATGGCTTGCGTGGTGTTCAGCTTGGATCGCAAAAGCAGCCGATAAGCGCGCTCTATGGTTTTGATGCGTTCCGGCGTGAAACCGTGCCTTTCGAGTCCTACCGTATTCACTCCAAAGGAGCGAACGTCGCGCGCCTGCACCACCTTGGAAAATGGCGGCACATCCTGCGTGATGGCGGTGAGCGCGGCAATGTACGCGTAGCGCCCCACGCGGCAGAATTGGTGAATGGTGCAAAACGCGCCGACGGTGGCGTGGTCCTCGACGCTGACGTGCCCGGCCAGCGTTCCGCCGTTTACAAAAATGGTGTGGTTCCCGACGTGGCAATCGTGGGCCACGTGCGCGTAGGCCATGAACATGTTGTGGCTGCCGATGTGCGTAGTTCCGCCGCCTTTTTTCGTGCCGCGGCTGATGGTGACGAATTCGCGAAATTGGTTGACGTCGCCAATTTCAAGCGACACGCGCTCGCCGGAATACGTGAGGTCCTGCGGTTCGCCGCCGACGGCCGAAAACGGATAGAAATGATTTCCCCGCCCGATGTGCGCGGGGCCGTAAATCACAGCATGTGGTTCGACGACGCATTCGTCGCCGAGCTCGACTTCGTCGCCGACCACGGCGAAGGCTCCGATGCGCGCGCCATCGCCGATGATGGCGGTTTGCGAAACGCTCGCTCGCGGATCGATTTCGCTCATGGGTCACGATCAATCATCTTGCACATCAGCGTGGCCTCAGCCGCCAATTCATTGCCGACGAGCGCCTTGCCTGCAAGCTTGCAAAAGGTATGCCGCCAGGACAGCACGTCCACCTCGACGCGCAGTTGGTCCCCCGGCACCACCGGACGGCGAAATCGCGCCTCATCGATAGCCACAAAATAGAGCAGCTTGCTATCGCGCTCCTTCACCTCTTGCAGCAGCAGAAATCCGCCCGCCTGGGCCATCGACTCCACGATGAGTACGCCCGGCATCACGGGCTTGCCGGGAAAATGGCCGGCGAAAAAACCTTCATTGATGGTGACGTTTTTCAGGCCGACAATGCGCTTGAGCCGCTCCATTTCGATGATGGCGTCCACCATCAAGAATGGATAGCGATGCGGCAGTATTTTCTGAATCTCGGTTGTATCCAGGAGCATGAAGTTGCCTCGCCAAGCCGTCCGGTGTGCCCCACCCACGGCATGCAATCAAAGAATACTATACGAAAGCCGCGCGCCGTGAAACCGCAGCAGCGAGTCCGGTGCGCGGCAGGCACCCGCAGCGTCTGGGAACGGCCCGTACAGCGGGACACCGATTGACTCCACGCGAATCTGGGGCGACAATTTGTTGGCCGAATTCATAGCGCTGCTAGCAGGGCCATGCAAGTGTTCGCGAATACTTTGAAGCGCCGTGCAGAAGCACTCCTCGCACCCGCCGACATCCGAATCGGCGGCGATCGTCCCTGGGACATACTCGTTCACCGCCAAGAATTCTATCCTCGTGTCTTTCGCGAGGGTTCGCTCGGTTTGGGCGAGTCCTACATGGATGGATGGTGGGATTCCGCGGCCCTCGATCAGCTTTTTGAACATCTCTTCCACGCTCACTTGGACCGTCCGGCGTTTCCTGCGTGGGGGGCGATTCGACTGTACTTGCAATCCGTGCTGCTGAATCCGCAGACAAAATCCAGGTCACTGAAAGTGGGCGAGGACCACTACGACCGTGGCAATGATCTCTTCCAAGCGATGCTCGACAAGCGCATGGTCTACACCTGCGCCCGTTGGGACGCGGCCGCTGATCTCGAGGCCGCACAAGAAGCGAAACTGGAATTCGTCTGCCGCGCCATAGGAGCGCGTCCTGGCATGAAGATTTTGGATATTGGCTGCGGCTGGGGAAGCTTCGCGAAGTATGCCGCAGAGAAGTATTGCGCGCAAGTTACGGGAATTACGGTCTCGCGCGAACAGGCGAAACTTGCCGAAGAAGGATGTTCCGGGCTGCCGGTTGAAATCCGGCTGCAGGATTATCGCGACTTGCGGGGCCAGTTTGATGGCGTCGTGTCGCTCGGAATGTTCGAGCACGTGGGCTGCAAGAACTACCGCACGTTCATGGAAACCGTGCGCGGCGCGCTCGCCGGCTGCGGCCGCTTTTATCTGTCGTGCATCGGAAAAAGCGTCTCCGTTCGTTTTACCGATCCGTGGGTCGAGAAATATATCTTCCCCAACTCCATGCTGCCATCCATCAAGCAAATCGGCGCAGCGACGGAGGGACTCTTTGTGATGGAGGATTTGCAGAATTGGGGCTTGCACTATGACCGCACGTTGATGGCCTGGTTCGAAAATTTCAAAGAGCACTGGAACGAGCTGCGCGCGCATTACGACGAGAGATTTTTCCGCATGTGGAAGTTCTATCTATTGGCCAGCGCCGGATCATTCCGCTCGCGCAGATTGCAAGCTTGGCAAATGCTGTTCTCTCCTGAAGGCGCGAAGGGCTGCTGAGAAACGGGCTTTTCTGCCGGCACGGCGCGAAACTCTTTCGCCATCCTCGCCGTCTCAGTGAGTGCGCTCTTGGCGTGACGAATAACGCCAACATATGCACTTCGCGCGAGACTCAGGGCATGGAGGAATTCCGGATGGCCACTTTGCGTAGGCTGTTGTTTGCCGCGTTTCTGTTGATTCTGCCGCTGCCGGCGTTGGCTCAAACAGGGGCCTATTGCCGCGCGGGTTTTGTGGCGGGAAATACTGCTTCGGCACAAGGCTCGGAAACCCCACCGGCCAGCCACGGCTTGAATCCCGCCGACCTGGACCGCTCCGCGAATGCCTGCGTCAATTTTTTCCAGTTCGCTGACGGCGGATGGGTTGCATCGCATCCCATTCCTCCCACGGAATCGAGCTGGGGAACTTTCAACACGCTTCTCGATCATAACCAGGACGTTCTCCACCAGGTTCTCGAAACGGCGAAAGATAGCAAGAACGCCGCGCCCGGCTCCAATGAGCAAAAGATCGGCGATTATTACGCCAGTTGCATGAATGAGGCGGAAATCGAGAAGGAAGGAATCGCGCCGCTGCAGCCGGAACTCGCGCGAATCAACGCCATTTCTTCTCCCGCGCAGTTGCAAGAGGAAGTGGCGCGGCTGCAAAGCATCGGCGTCGGCGTTCTCTTTCGATTCGGCGCGACGCAGGACTACAAGAACAGCACGCAGGAAATTGCCATCGCCGGCCAAGGCGGGCTGGGTCTGCCCGATCGCGACTACTACCTGAACCCCGACGAGCGTTCGCAGAAAATCCGCGCGGCCTACGTCGAACACATAACCAACACGTTCAAGCTGATGGGCGACGCTGGCGCCACCGCGGCGCAAGAAGCGCAAGCCGTGATGAACATTGAAACGGAGCTCGCCAAAGCGTCCATGAGCCGCGTCGAAATGCGCAATCCGGAATCGCACTATCACAAAATGGACATGGCCGCATTTCAGGAGATCACTCCTGCGTTTTCCTGGAAGGGATACCTGCAGGATATCGGCTATCCCCGCGTAAACGATGTGAACGTGGCTCAGCCGGACTTTTTCAAGGCGCTCAATGTGCAGCTCAGCTCGACGCCCATCGACGGCTGGAAAACGTATTTGCGCTGGCACTTGATCAATGCGGCCGCGCCAGCGCTCTCCTCGAAGTTCGTCGATGAGGACTTCAACTTCACCGGCAAGACGATGACCGGCGCGAAAGAAATGCAGCCGCGCTGGAAGCGTTGCGTGCAATCGACTGACCGCCAGCTCGGCGAAGCGCTAGGACAAAAATACGTCGCGCGCGCGTTCAGCCCGCAGGACAAGGCCGCCGCGCTGAAAATGGTTCACAACCTTGTCACCGCGCTTCATGACGACATCGAAACGCTTCCGTGGATGGGTCCGGAAACCAAAAAACAGGCGATCGACAAGCTCAACCACATTATGCTCAAGGTCGGATACCCCGATCATTGGCGCAGCTACGCGGCTTTTCACGTCAATCGCGGCCCGTACGTGGAGAATTTTTTGCACGGGCGCGAATTCCAGTTTCATTACGAGATGGCCAAAATTGGCAAGCCCGTAGATCGCAGCGAATGGACCATGACACCGCCAACCGTAAACGCCTATTACAATCCGTCGATAAACGAAATCGTGTTCCCTGCAGGAATTTTGCAGTGGCCCTTCTTTGACGCGAAAGCGGACGACGCGTTGAATTACGGAGGCATCGGCGCCGTGATTGGCCATGAGATGACCCACGGCTTCGACGACGAAGGCAGAAAATTCGACGCACAGGGAAATTTGCGTGATTGGTGGACCGCGGAGGACGCGAAAAACTTCGAAGCGCGCGCCGCGTGCGTCGAACATCAATTCGATAATTATGAAGTGCAGGCTGGCGTGCACGAGAACGGCAAGCTCGTCCTCGGCGAAAGCATCGCCGATCTGGGCGGATTAACCATCGCCTACAAAGCATTCCAAACAACGCCGGAAGCAAAATCCGGCCGGAAAATCGACGGCTTCACTCCCGATCAAAGATTTTTCCTCGCGTGGGCGCGGACCTGGACAGGCACCGAGCGGCCGCAATTGGAATTGATGCTTGTGAAGACCAATCCGCATCCTCTCAATCGTTTCCGGGCTATCGCGGCTCCGTCCAATATGGAAGGGTTTGCCAAGGCTTTCGATTGCAAGCCGGGCGACCATATGGTGCGTCCGCCCGGCGAGGTTTGCCGCATCTGGTAGGAGTTTCCCTCAGCAAGCAGCCACGTGGAGGTCCGGCAAACTTAGGCGCGGGCTTCCGCCTTTGTGCTTCGCGTTATTTTTTGCTTTTTATATTCCTCCGCGGTCAGCCAAATCACGACGGCGTCGAAAATCGTGAGCCCCAGCAGAAACACAGAGAACGCGAAAGTCATGCGGTACAACTGATAAACGATGAAGCACGCCAGCAGAATGATCAGCGCGGGATACGCCCACATGCGGTTGCACCACAAGGCCACAACCAGGGTGACTTTGGCTAGTCCGTGCGAGAGCAAATAGAAGAAAACGAAATAGTGCGCGTGGGCCACCATGGTCTGCGAAGCATGCAGCAGGTGCGACGCCAGGAAGGCGTTGGGATTGCGCGAGAGCTCATGGAACGTGAGGATGTCGATGAGCCAATTGATGCGCGTGGGGGTCGCGGTAAGAAAAAGAAGAGCGCCGATGATTTCTAGCAGGCCGTCGATGCCTTTCAGCGTGATGCCGGCCTGGAAGCTGCGGTCGAGAAGCGTATTTCCTTTGAGAATTTCCATGGAACATTGGGAGACTAACATAGCGGCCGCGAAGAAGCTTATCCGTGCGTCCGCTGCGTTCCAGCGGCCGCTGAGCATGCCTCGAGAATAAACTGCCTGCTATTTGGCGGCCGGTTGAGGCAGCGAGTAGGTGACCTTTCCATCCTGGTCGAGGAAGTCGATTTTGGCTTCGCCGGCGGCGGAAACGCTCAAGCGCAGGCGCGGATGGCCTTTCGCATCGCATAGATAGACGGTGGCGTTCTTGTCGGGGGTTTTGCCAGCGAAAAGGCGAGTGGCGCCGAAGTCGCCATTCTTCGCTGCGTCCTGAAACTTCTTCATGGCCGCGTCTTTGTCCGGACCCGCGGGCATGGCCTGCATGGAATTCATGCGCTCGACTTCCTCCGACAGATTGGTTTCGCCGCGATCCCATACGTGGAGGCCGGCGGTGCGCTTTCCGTTGTTGTCGCTGTACTGGATGCCGACGGTTTGATCCTGCTTATGCTGATCGAACATGAGCTCACCGGAAGCGGAGTAACCGTCCGCGGTTTTCACGCTGCCAAACGCAAGGCCGCCGTCTTCGTCGCCTTCGCTGTTATAGAAAATCAAGCCGGCACCTTCGTGGCGTCCTTGACTCTGAAAAGTTTTGCCGTCAAGAATCGCTTCGGGGATCAACTGGCGATTGGAAATGACCAGCTGGTTTTTGCCGTCGGGTCCGACAATGTTAATGCGCTGGACGTCGATTTGGTCGAAGCTGGCTTTGCGCTCGTTCTCGGCGAATCCGGTGAGAAGGGTGGCCGTGAAGGCAATAGTCAGAACGCCGGAATAAATTACCAGAAACCGCGGGCTCGAAATGAATCGCATTTTGGTAGCATCCTTTGTCAGAGAATTTTTTCGAACTTTATCATATCGCGCAGGCGCACCTATTTGGGCGCTTCGGGCAATTGGCTGATGACTGTGCCGGCGGCGTCGAGAAACTGAATCACGGGCGAGCCGTCGGGATTCACTTTGATGACGATGCGGCTGTTGCCGTCTTTGTCCCTGAGCGTCAAGGACGCGGAGTCGTCGGGACTGCGACCGAGATAAATGCGCTGGCGCGGCGGCGCATGGGTCTTGAAGAAATTCTGCCAGTCGTCGCGAGGCGTGTTGAGCAAATCGGTGATGGGCCAATCGGGATCGTCGACGATGCTCAGGCCCGAGCGCTTTTGTTTCCCTTCTTCCTCGGCGTCGATGGTGAAGACCTGATCCTGAAGGTAGCGGTCGAAACTGAGATGGCCGTAGCTGGAGACGGCGCCGTTTTTATCTTTCATGCCGCCGAAAATCAGGCCGCCATTTTCGGTACCTTCATCGTTGAAGAAAAGCATGCCTGCGGTGGAGCGGTCCGGATGCGGAGACTCCTTGCCCTTGATGATGATGCCCGGGAACTTGGTCTTGTCGGAGATGACCATGCGGAGAGTGCCGTCGGGCTCGACGACGTTGATGCGCTGAACGTCGATCTCCGTGAATTTTGTTTTTTGCTCCTCGAGGGCAAACGCCGAGCCGACCAGCACAACGATGAGAAGCGTAGTGAAGGTGGCGTAGGCTTTCCAAAGACGCAATTCTTTTTCCATGTTGCGCTCCTTTTGTGGGCAGTACCTTACGCGTTCCGGAGAAGGTTTCCTCTGTGGCGGCGTGACGCCGCGCTCCCAAGTTCAAACAACTGCAGATTCCTCGTCGGATGCTCGGCGCATCCTCGCCCGCCTGCGGCAGGCTGGCTTGGAGCGCATGCTGGAAGCAACCTAGTAATTCCAGGCGGCGATGTTGGCGTCCGCGGGCGCGCCTTTTTTCACTTGCGCGGCCATGTCGCGCAGCAAATCGGACCAAGTCATCGGATGCCAGCCGTGGCCCTTCATTGGTCGGCCATACGCGAACGAGCCAGCATAATAAGGATTGGTTGTGGACTTGAGAAAATCCTCCATACGGTAAACGGCGAGATTTAGGTAGTAGCTGTCCATGTCGCCGACAAAAAAGTGGAGCTTGCCGACGAGATCGGGGCCGAGGTCGCGCCAGTGCATTTGCGCGTAGTTGCTCAGGTCATAGCCGTGATCGCGCGCGTAATTCGCAACGTCATGGTTGATTTCGCCGGTCTGCATATTCCACAGCGGAACGGGATAGCCGTCGTCTCCGAGGGGACAGAAAATGCCCCACCAGCCATCGAGCTGATAATCGGAACGGCCGTTCGGGCCGAGCATATCCTCGTAGTGGCTGGTTTCCTCGACGGTGGAACGGACCAATCCGCGAGGCGTGCGGCTCCAGGGCTTTTTCAAAGTGAACCAGGCGCTCGGGGATTGATAATCGAAGGCGTTATTTTCGTTGTAGACGTCCGTTTGCTGGAAACTGCGAAAATCGATGGGATCGGGATCGAAGACCCATGCGCCGCCGAAAAATTTCGGATAATAAAGCTGCAGGGCGAGAGATTCCCATCCGCCGGTCGAGCCGCCTTCGACAATGCGTGCGTAGGATTGGCGGATGATGCGGAAATGAGATTCGATGTAGGGGATCAGCTCGTTCATGATGGCGTCGCCGTAAGGCCCACAGGCGGCGGAATTGACCGCGTAGGAATCATCAAAATAAGGACAAGGATGCTGCCAGGTGACCATGATGAAGCGCGGGAAATTCCGCGAGATCCAGGATTGATAAAATTCGTATCCAGTGCCGAGGCCCGAGGCCTTGCCTTCGGCGGCGGCTTCCGGAGTTTCGTGCGAAGCGTCGGTGTCGAACTCCCAGGGAATGGGCTGATAAAAATGGCCCTGATTGTAGACGACGGGATAGTAGGAGTTGAGATGCGAATCGTAGTCCTTGGGCAGAAGAATTGTAGCGCCGAGATACATGGGATGGCCCCAGAATTTCGTCAATGTGGGGCTTTGAAATCTGATTATTTTGATCCACTGCGTTTCTTTGGGCGGAGCGAGCTGCGCGAGGATGGGGCTCTTGGTGAATTCGTCTTCGGAAATCATTTTGTCCATGGTGAGGTGAACATCGAAGCCTTGCGCCGGATCGAGATGAATTTTCTGAATGTCGCTGTGCGGATTGCCGGGCGCAAGAGTGGGCAATTCGCCGATCCAGTCGAGATGCGCCCAGACGGTGTGACCGTCGGCGCGGTGCAGCTCGGTGTAGACGTTCAAAAAAGCTTCGACGTAATAATCGCCGGCGGGAAGGTCTTTGAGGCTTTTCAGCGGATAGCCAGGTGTGTTGGCGCTAATGGTAGCGTCCTGACCGGGCTGGAGCGCGGCGACGTCTTTGCCGAAAAAAGGCGGGGCGCCCTCGGACAAAAGCTGAATGCGCGGCTCGGGCCGATCAGTTTTGGTGACGATGACGAAGACGCGTCCGGTGATCGGCTGCGACTGAATGGAAGCAGGAAAGGAAATTCTGAACTGAAGCGCGGTCTGCGCGCTCGCGAAGGGCGCCGACAGAAGGGCAAACAGAACAAGGGAGCAGGCAACAGAAGCGAACAAAGGACGACGCGAAGGACTTCGGCGCGAATGATTCTGATTGTCACGCCCACCGCTGACCAAATAGATTTCGCTGTTTCGATTCATCGCCTCACCCTCAGCGCGGACGCACGCGGCTCATTTGTTTCATAATGGCACTGGAAAGCGCGGAAGTAATTCCAACGCGGGCACTCTTATAACACAAGCGGGAAGACAACTGGGCGTCAGAAGTGGGCGAGCTTGGGGCAACGTGTTAACAACGTAAGACGCGCACAGTAGGTGAAAATGTGCGTCTAGCGTTTTTTGCGGGGCGAAGAACGTGTTGGTGAGCTTGGCTCGCGAACGGCGAGACACAACGCGGCACCGCCGGCGATACCGGAATCCTCGCCATAGCGCGCACGAAGCAGCGGAATCTCCGCACAACGCGAATTGATGCTCCAGTGCGGCAACTGTTTGCGGATATGCGGGAACCACTCGGACATCAGCGCGCCCATGCCGCCGCCAAAAACAATTACGTCGGGCTCGAGGAGGTCGACGATGTTGCCGAGCCAAATGGCGAGAAGGTCCGCGGTTTCCTGCAAGATCGACGCGGCCAATTTGTCGCTGGCGTGCCAAGCGGCACCGACCATCTCCGCAGTGACGGCGCTGGCGTCTCCGCCGGCGAGAGCGAGCAGCGCTTCGGTTCCCTTTGCGCTGGTTGATAGTTTTTCGCGCGCGCGCTTTGCGACTGCGGGACCGGCGGCGAGCGCCTCGATGCAGCCCATCTTGCCGCAAGCGCATTGCGGGCCGCGGTAGTCGACGGAAACATGGCCGCCTTCGGCGGCGGAGCCGGTTCGTCCGTGATAAATGCGCTGGCCGAAAACAATTCCGGTGCCGATGCCGGTGCCGAGAGTCGCGTAAAAGACAGATTCGTAACCTTTGCCCGCGCCCCAGATGGCTTCGGCGAGGCCCGCGGCGTTGGCGTCATTGTCGAGCTTGACGGGGAGATGGCCGGGAGTTTTCAATTTTTTTGTGATGTGAAGATTGCGCCAGCAAGGAAGATTGGGCGGATTGATAATTACGCCCTTGCGAGGATCGAGAGGCCCGGGACTGCTGATGCCAATGGCGGCAACGGCGCTGCGAAGGCGCGGCTTGGTTTCGAGCGCGGCTGCGATGGCCTGCTCGACTGCGGCAAGACCCTCCGCTTCCGCGCCGCGGCTGGGCATGGACACGCGCGTTTTGGATAAAATCTTTCCACGAGCGTCGACGAGGCCTGCGGCCACCTTCGTTCCGCCAATGTCCACACCGAGGTAAATCGGCTGCTTTACTGGCATTTAGGCTGTGCCTCCCCGTGCGCGGCACATGATAGCGCGAGGTTTGCGGAACGTGTATAGTTTCGGCGCTCGCGCAAGCGAAAGCTTCCACCGCTGGAGCGGAGGGGAAAATCCATGAACAGCGCCGTTGCGGGAATATTCCTGCTGGTGATCGCCGGAATCATGAACGGAAGCTTCACGCTGCCGATGAAATTCACGCGGCAGTGGGCCTGGGAAAATACGTGGCTGGTGTGGACGATTTGGGCGCTGGTGATTTTTCCTCCGGCGATGACTTTTCTCACGGTGCCGCATCTGCGCACCGTCTATGGCGGAGTGCCGGCGATGGTGATCGTGATTGTGGCGGCGTGCGGCGCGGGCTGGGGAATCTCGCAGGTGTTTTTTGGATTGGCGGTTCATTCGGTAGGGATTGCTCTGGCGTTTTCAATCATTCTGGGGATTTCGGCGGCGGTCGGCGGGTTGTTTCCGTTGATCCGTTATCACCCGGCCCAGATTTTTACGGGTGCTGGGCTGGACGTGGTTGTCGGCGTTGCGCTGGTGATTCTTGGCGTGGGGATTTGCGCGAAGGCGGGGCATAAGCGCGAAGTTGCGCTGGGACAGGCGGTTGACCCGAACAAAGCATCACTGATGCGCGGACTGATTTATTGCATTATCAGCGGCGTGGGCTCAGCGCTGGTGAACATCGGATTCACGTCGGGACCGCAATTAATCGGTGCAGCCGAGCAATCGGGCGCGGCCACACAGTGGGCGCCGAATGCCGTGTGGCTTCCGCTGATGATGGCGGGCGGGATTCCGAACCTGGTTTACTGCGTTTACTTGCTGCGGAAAAACCGCACGGGGAATCATTTTTCGAGGCCCGGAACAAGCAGCTATTACATCCTGGCGGGAATCATGGGAGTTTTCTGGTTTGGCAGCACGCTGCTCTACGGCATTGCCGCAGGAAAAATGGGTTCGCTGGGCACAGCGGTGGGCTGGCCGCTGTTTATGTCGTTGATCGTGATCACCGCGAGCATTTGGGGCGTGCTGACCGGAGAATGGCGAGGCGCGGGCCGGCGGCCGGTGCAAATCATGTACGGCGGCGTGGCGATGCTGATATTGGCAATTGTTGTGCTGTCACGCGCGAGCTGAATATACGACGAATTTGAGTGCGGTCCCGCGGGACCCGATGGGCCGCGCAGGACCGGAAAATGTTCAGTGTAGCGCGCCAGTTGCTATTTGACCGGCTTGACGGTGATGGGCGAGCCACCAAAGACCGTGGGCGCGCCGGCAGATTCGGCGGCGCGATTGTATTCGGCGACGTCGGTTCGGAGCGCGTCGTTGAACTGCTTGATGACATCCGCGTTCTTGCTGTAGAGCTCGTCCATGTGAGCACGCATCAGGGCATTGGGAGCCTCACCGTAGGTCCCACCGGACTCGAAGACCATCTGGTTGAGCTGCGTGTGGAAGTCGGTGAGGTCGTGGATATCGTCCTCGGAGACTTCGTGCTGAATATTCGGATTGTAGACGGCATCCTTGATGGCGTTTAGCTTTTTCGTGAGTTCCCTGCCGCGCCCAAGAATTGCCTGATACTTAGTCTGCTCTTGTTTGTCGTCGGTGCCCTGCACCATCGAGCGGAAATCGTCGAGCTCCTTATTGATCCCGTCGATGCTGTTGATCACTTCGTTGAGTGCGCTCATTTGATTGCGCGCTTGCAACCCAGCCTCGGCTTCGGCGCGGAAAATGGCCGGATCGATGTGAAGGTTGGGGTCGGGGTCGACGGTGACATCCTGGGACTCGGTCTGGCCGTTCACGGTAACCGATACTTTGTAGGCGCCCGGCGCGACGCGCGGCCCGCGATTGGCGTTGAAAAATTCGTTCGGAGTGGGAGTGCGCTCAAGCTTGAGCATTACTGGGCCGTCGTTCTGCATGCCCCAGACAAAACGATTTATGCCGGCGTTCGCTGGGCCGTAATCCGTCACGACGGTGTTGCCGTGGTCGTCGGTGATGACGATTTTCACGGGGCCCTGTCCCTGACGCTCGCGGCGTTGTTCGGGAGGCGTTTTGATTTCCGACTTCAGATAATAGTCAATGACTACGCCATTCGGCGCGTTGGGCGCGGAATAACCGCCTTGGCCTTCACCGGTGCGCCAGGTGTGGAACATCGTTCCGGGCGCGGAGGTGAACAGATGGAACGCGCTCGATTGGATTTCCGGCGTGAGCTCTTCAAGCGGGCGAATGTCGTCAAGCACAAAAATGCCGCGTCCGTGCGTGGCGACGAGCAGATCGTGCGATTTCTTCACGAATTGCACGTCGAAGACAGCCGCTGTGGGGAAATCCGCTTTCAGCGGCTGCCAATGATCGCCGCGATCGTCTGAATCGTAGAGACCGGTATCGGTGCCGGCGACCAGGAAGCCGCGCTTATTGGGGTCTTCGCGGACAACATGCGCGGGCGAGCCGTCCGGAAGGCCATCGGTGATTTTCTGCCAAGTGGCGCCGTAATCGTCAGTGCGATAGACATACACGCCACGATTGTCCAGCTCGTGCGCGTCGTAAGTTACGTATGCGGTTCCCGCGGCGAAAGGCGAAACGCCGACCTGGTAGACGCGCGCCCATTCCGGCGCTCCGGAAATATTCGGGGCGACATTTTTCCATGACTTGCCGCCGTCGCGGGTGACTTGCACGTTGCCATCATCGGTGCCCACCCAAATGACTTTCGGATCGGTGGGCGCAAGAGTGATGGAGAGAATGGTGTCGTAACTTTCGGCGCCGCTGATATCGTGCTGAATGGGCCCGCCGGCGATTTCCTGTTTGCTCTTGTCGTTGCGCGTCAAATCGCCGCTGATGGGAGACCAGGTCTTTCCGCCATCGGTCGATTTAAAGACCACGTTTCCGCCAATGTAGACTTCGTTGGGATCGGTGGGAGAAACGGCGATGGGCGAAGTCCAATTGAAGCGGTATTTCAGATCCGCGGGCTTTTCTTCTTCCACGCCTTCCAAATAGGGACGAATCGACTGGCTCAGGTGAGTTTTCAAATCGACGCGCTCGATGGAGCCATTTTGCGAATCGGAGTAAACAATGTCCGGATCGCTGGGCGCGAAAACGGCGTATTCTCCGTCGCCCCCAACCACGGTGTACCATGCCGCGCCACCAACGCGAGGGTGGCTAAGATCGGAGGACGGACCGCACCACGAGTCGTTGTCCTGCAATCCACCGCAAACGGAATACGGCTCGCTGCTGCTGGCAGAAACCATGTAGAACTGCTCGATCGGCAAGCTGTCAAGGAAGTTCCACGTTTTCGCGCCGTCGGTGGAGAGGAAAACGCCGCCGTCGTTCCCCTGAATGATGCGCTGAGGATTTTTCGGATCGATCCACAAAGCGTGATGATCGGAATGGACGCCGCGATCGGCATCCGCGGCGCTCTTGCCGCCGTCGGTGGACTCCATCAAGTTAAAGGACATGAAGAAGACTTTGTTCTCGTTATCGGGGGAAACCAGCAACTTGGAGAAATAGAACGCGCGGACATCGAGCGCGTGATTGTCACTGACAGCGGACCACGAATCGCCCATGTCCTCCGATTGCCAAAGCATTCCGCGCTTGGCTCCGATCAGCGCGTAGACGTGATTGGGATTCGAGGGCGCGACGGCAATTGCGCTGCGGCCCCACGGGCCTTCTGGCAATCCCTTGGTGAGCTTTTGCCACGTGTCTCCGCCATCAGTGGAACGATAAATGGCGCTGTCCGGACCGCCATCCATGAGCGTCCAGGGATAGCGGCGAAACTCCCACATGCACGCAAACAGTACATTGGCGTTGTTTCCGGCCATTGCGAGATCGGCGACTCCGGTGGAATCGTTTACGTAAAGCACTTTCTTCCAGGTCCTGCCGCCGTCGGTGGTTTTGAAAACGCCGCGGTCGGCATTGGGTCCCCAGGCGTGGCCGAGCGCGCCGACGAAGACGGTGTTCGGATCGTTGGGATCAACGAGGATGGAAGTGATTTGCTGGGTCTCCTCAAGCCCCATGAACTTCCAGGAATTGCCCGCGTCCGAGGAGAAATACACACCGTTGCCATCGAGAACGTCGTTGCGAATATTGCCTTCGCCCGTTCCCACCCAAACGTCGCTGGGATTCGATGGAGCAATCGTGATCGCGCCGATCGAAGCGGTTTTCGCGTGCTCGAAGATTGCTTTCCAAGTCAAACCTCCATCGATTGTCTTCCAGACCCCGCCGCCGCCCGCGCCGACGTAGTACACATTCGGATCTCCGGGAACACCCGCGACCGCGGCCACGCGGCCGCCGGCGGATGCAGGACCGAGATCACGGAATTTCAAGTTCGCCAAAACGTCCGGCGTTTTTGACTCCGGAGCAGGTTGATCTTGCGCTGCAACAGCAGCGGGAAAAAATGAGAACGTCAGCGCCAAGAGTCCGGCGCAAATCATGCGAGAATTCGCCATCATCGATGATCTCCTTTGAATGATTACAGAAATGCCGTATGCAGAAAGGGAGTCGAAGCGCCGAGAAGAATGACCACTGAGCATACTGCCGAACTTATCCCACCGCTTGCGCACAGAGATTACCAGCGCGGTTGAAAGTTTTCAGAATTAAATACGTAGCCGGTAGTAGACGGACGGAACGGCGCACTGGTTGCGGCTATTTGCAAAAAAGCCCGGACAATGCCTTACGCTTCGTCGATGGGAAAATCGAATTGGACGAGGTTGCCTCGGAAGCCTTTGGTCTCCACCGCGCCGTAAACGATCCCGGCGACCATCCAGATGCCGCCGGCGAGTTTGGCTTGCCAGCCAAGATGCAGCCAAATGAAGAGGCAAATGAAAAAGCCGAGCACGGGAGGAAGGAAATTTGTCCAACGCTTCTTTTCTTCGCGCAGGTAATAGCGAACGAAGGCCGCGGCGTTGACGCCCATGAAGGCGATGAGCGCGCCGAAGTTGAGCATTTCGGCACCGAGGGTGTAGCTCATGGCAAACGCTCCGGCGAGGGCGAGCGCGCCGACCAGCAGCACGTTGTTGCGCGGAACATGATTCTTGGGCTCGATCGCGCCGAAAAATGAACGAGGCAGCGCGTTGCTGCGCCCCATGCCGTAAAGCAGGCGCGCCGCGCCAAGCTGCGAGCTCATGCCCGAGCCCATGTTCGCAACGAGCAGAGTGAGGTTCACCAGGCCAAAAAGAAAAATGCCTCCCACGCGGCCGGAGATGTGAACGAAGGCCGTGTCCACGTCGGGAAAGGGCTGCGATGCGGGCCAGACGAGCTGTGCTAGATACACTTCCACCGAGGCCAGGACACCGGTGACCAAACAGACAAGAACTGTGGCCAGCAGAACATTGCGGCGGGGATTTTTTACTTCTTCGGAAAGAGTGGAGATGCCGTCGAAGCCGATATAAGTGAGCACGGCAATGGAAGTTCCACGGAACAAGGCGGAAGAGGAAAATGTTTGCGGGTTGTAAAACGGATGGGTGAAGAATCCTGGACCGAAATATTGGAGATGATAAATGTAGCGAATTGCTTCGAAGACAAAGATGACGATGACGATTCCCATGCCCGCGGCGAGAAATGTGTTGATGCGTGCCGAGGTTTCGACTCCGCGAAGATTCAGCCAGGTGAACAGCAACGCGAAGAAGATGGCCCAGAGGAAATAGGGCATCTGCGGGAAGAAATTTTGCGCAGCCTTGCTGCACCAGATGGTGCAGATCAACGGGTTCAGAATGTAGTCCATGGCCATGCTCCATCCGGTGATGTAGCCGAGGGCCGGATGAAGTTCGCGGCCAACATACGTGAAGGCCGAGCCTGCGCTCGGATAGGCGCGCGCCATCCGACCGTAGCTGATGGCCGTGAAAAGCATGGCGACCATGGCGATGAGGATGGCGGTGACAACGTGGCCGTGTGCGGCGGTGCTGACGACTCCGAAGGAAGGCATGGGCGCGACGGGCTGGATAATAATGATGCCGTAGAGAATCAGGTCCCACAGGCCAAGGGTGCGGCGCAGGCCGACACCACGCAAGACAGGCTGCGAAGGCTCCCCGGGCATCAATTGCCTCTTTGCGGTGCGGCGGAATTTTTGGACGCCATCAGCGGCTGGCCTTCGCTGCAGTTACGACGTTTTTCTTGGCTTGGTTGCGCCGCGAAGAGAGCTCGATGGTTGCCGGCTCGATGTTCCAGCCGCCGACTTCGAGTTTCGCGCCACTCTCCAATTTGATCCACGAAGGGTAGCGCACGGTGATGGTTTTCGATTCGCCGGGCATCAGCTCGGTGTAATTGTCGCTCCAGAAAACGGGCAGCAGTTCGTTTCCGTTGGCGTCATTGATTGCCAGCGTCACCTGGAACGCCAAATGCGCACTCGGATTGCGCAAATGAGCCGTGACTTTGTCGCCGCTTGCGTTCTCGCGATTCGCGGTGACTTCCAGCTTCACGCGCGGCAACTCGTCGAGCATGGTCATGTCTTCGTAGGAAGTTTGCTCGGTGCGCACATAAGTGGTCTTCACCCATTCAAAAACCGGAGCTTTGCTCGACAGCCAATAAAAATTCGAGCTGAGAGATTTGCCGGCGCGATCGCGCAAATCGAGCTTGGCGAAATAGGTCCTCGGGCTTGTTGTTTTCGGAAAAGCGGGGATAGTGAGGACGCGCTGGCTGGCATCCGCTGCTACATCCACAGCGGAGCGCCGGGAGAAAATCGGCTTCAAATCGAAATCATAGACATCGGTGGAAACCGTGAGCCCTGGAAACGGATGGTAATAGCTGTTCACGACGACAACGCTGCGGTCGTCGTAAGAATACTGAACGTGCAGGAGTTCGTTGGCTTTTTTCGCGCCGAAATAACCGCCGGCCGGCTGCAAATAATAGTCGTAGAGATGCCAGATGAGCGAGGGCCACGCGTTGTTCAGCATCCACTGAATCACGCCGGTGGAAACGTACTTGTTACGAGCGTAGGCCTCGAACATGGCGCGCTCGTTTTCATAGGCCATGGCCTGGGCCTTGCGTTCGTAATCTTGCAAATCTTTCGCGGGCCCATAGATTTGCTTCATGGCGTTATCGAATGCGGAAAGATGCTGAAAAGCGCCGGAGCCAGAATGGAAATGCCAGTATTCATTCGGCGGCCAAATCTGGTCCGCGGGCATCATCTTTTTCAGGCTGCCGATAACAACCGGAGCCGGACCGGCGCTGGTCTCCGTATTCAGGCCGTACGCGCCGCCGTTTTCTTTGTCCTCCAGCCAATACACAGGTGAAACATAATCATAGGGTCCGGTCATCTTCACGCCGGATGGGCCGGAGACCGAAGTGGCACGCCCGGAGGCCGAAGAAATCACCGGATTCGGCCAGTGCAAATCCTTTTCGACATGCAAATAGGCGCGCTCGACATCTGCGGGTGGCGGCATGTCGCTGCCGTTGAGCCAAACGAGGAGACTCGGATGGGCGCGCAGGCGCAGAATCTGCGAACGGAGTTGTTCCGTGGCGTTCTGCAAGTCCGCCGGGCCCCATTTTTGCCACTGCTCCCAAAAACTGCAGCAGCACCAGCCGGCCATTATCAACACGCCGCGCTCATCCGCCAGATCAAAGAAATGATCGGGCTCGAGCTTCCCTTCCAGGCGAATGGTGTTCAAACCTATTTCGCGGACGTAATCGAATTGCGCCTCGAGCTTCTGCGGCGATTCGCGCATGAGCATGTCCGGAGACCAGCCCCCGCCGCGAATCAGGATTCTTTTTCCGTTGACGCGGAATAACAGATAGTTGTGCGTCTGCATTTCGGAAGTGATTTCGCGGATTCCGAAGCGGACGTTTTGCTGATCGGAGATTACGCTGCCGACGCGCGCTCGCATCGTGAGCGTTTCCAGATTTTGCGGACCGAACCTGTAGGGCCACCAAATTTTGGGATGCCCAACGCGCAATTGCGGAAACTGCTCGGGCGAGAAGGTCACGCTGCGCGTTTCTCCTGCATTGAGCTGAACCGGCTGCTCAAAATGCAGGTTTTCGATTGTTCCTTCGACAATGGCGGTCACTAGGGTGGTCGCCGCGTTGCTTACTTGCGCGGTGACCGTCAAATCGGCTTCGTCGAGTGAGGCATCGCGGAAATGCGTGACTACTTCCGGGTACCGGAGGGCGACCGGTCCGCTAGCGGTGAGATACACGTCGCCCCACAAGCCCATGTCTTTATCGGGCGGTGCCGGATTCCAATCCACCCAGTTCATGGCCAAGTCTTTTTCCGTGGGCGCAAACGTCTCCACCGCGATGGCGTTCGCGGCGCCGGGCATCACGAATTGCGTGACGTCAAAATCGTAAATGCGATAGGAGCCGGCGACGTCCGCGGCGTCGGCAAATTTTTTTCCGTTGATCCAGATATTGGCGCGGTAATTGACGCCCTCGAAATGCAACCAAACGATGCGGCCCTGAAAATCCTGCGGAAGAGCCAGTTCCGTGCGGTACCACCAGGAGCAGGCGAAGGGGCTGGATTTCGGCATCGGCAGATTCGCGAAATTTGCGCCAATCGGATAGGTGGTGCCGGGAATTTTGCGCAAATTCATGCCGAAGTCGGGATCGGGATAAGTGCCGTCGGCAACGAGCGCAGCTACGACCGTCGAAGGGACGGTCGTGGAGTGCCAGCCCGCGGATTGAAAGCCGGGTGTTGAGACTTGGTCGCCTGTTATCTGCGTCTGACATGACGACTGCAATTGCCAGCCAGTTCGCAGGGGCAACTGCTGATCCGGACTCGGACGAGTCTGTGCAAGCGCGCAAGGAGACGCGGCGAAAAGCAAAGCCAGAGCCATACGGAGGACTCCGCCATATCGTTTTTCAAGCATTCCGCACCTTGGTTTTCTCCCTTACGACCACGCTGTTGATAGTCTATAGCGAGGCGAATTTCAATTGCTAAGGCTTGCCGCGTGTGCCCACTCAAGAAAATCGTCCGCAAGGCGCTCCGAGTTGGATAGAATCGCGCGCGGTTGATCCCTGTTCGAAGCATTCCATCAGAACAGCAGATGGCACCGCCGCCGCATGGCAACGGCTGCGTGATTTTCAGGAGGCTGAACTTGACGCAAACACTGTGGCAAGTCTTGACACGATTCCGCATCGCGAAAACTGCGATTTTCTTTCTCCCGTTTGCATTGCTCTGCGCCGCCGCTCCGGTGCGGGCTCAGCAGGATCGCCTGCAAAGCAGCGATCTGACGCGTTTCCGCGACGTCGGGCAGGCGGCCATTTCCCCGGACGGCTCGAAAATCGCATACACGGTGCTTAATTACGACAAGCCGGGACGACCGTATCCGCAGCTTTGGGTTGTCAATGCCGCGGGCGGCAGCCCTGTACGCATCGGCGACGGCGATTCGGTGAACGGCAATCCCGTGTGGTCTCCCGATGACCGCTGGATCGCATACTCAGGCCAAGCGCAGGGCAAGGATGGATTGTGCGTCGTGCATCCGGATGGGTCCGACGCAACTTTTCTGGCCGAGGCGGAAGGCACCAACGCGCCGATTCCCGGCCAAGGAAATGATGTTTCGTGGTCGCCCGATGGCAAACAGATCGCGTTTGTTTCTGCGACGCCCGGCCCGGAAACAGCCGACGCGAGCGGTGATCCCATGGTTTTCACGCGCTATTTGTGGCGTCCGACGGCAGGTGAAGGCATCAAGCCGTGGAATGACAATCGGCGGCTGCACATTTTCATCGTTGACGTGGCAAGCAAGCAGGTTCGACAGCTGACCAGCGGCGATTACTATGAGCATTCCATTGACTGGTCGCCGGATGGGTCGGAGATTCTGTTTTGTTCGGACCGCTCGGCTTACGCGGATCAGTTCTTTCATTACAACATCTACGCCGTGAATCCGTCGGATGGCTCGATTCGCCGGCTCACCACCATCGAGACCACGCAATATCGTCCGGTGTGGTCGCCCGACGGAAGGAAGATCGCGTTCCTTTCGACGACGCGCGGACTGACGGATCGCGAAACGACGATGGAAGACACGCATGTTTGGATCATGGACGCCGACGGCAGCAGTCGCCGCGAGCTTGCTTCCATGGTTGATGACCGGCAAGGAGCGCCGGTGTGGTCCGGGGACAGTCAGTCGCTCTTTTTCACGGTCCAGGATCACGGCAGCAATCACCTGGAAAAGTTGGCCGCTCGAGGCGGCGAACCGGAAGTGATTTTAGGCGAGCGCGGATCGGTGGGCTCGTTTTCTGTCAGCAAGTCCGGCGCAATTGCCTATTCGTTCACAAGTCCGGAGGACATGGGCGAGCTTTTCATCGAGAGAGACAATTCGCCGAAGCAGCTCACGGAACTCAACGCCGACGTTCTGCGAGGCAAGGCGCTTGGTGAGGTTGACTCCTTCTATTTCGTAAGCAACGACAACAAGTACCATGTGGAGGCTTTCTTGGTTGAGCCCGCCGGTCTGACTCCCGGCTCAAAGCATCCGCTGATCGTCAACATTCACGGCGGGCCGCATGGACAGAACGGACCGGCGTTTAGCTTCCGCGATCAAGTCTTCGCCGCGCGCGGATGGGCGGTGTTGCATGTGAACTATCGCGGGTCGACTGGCTACGGGCAGGCGTTTGCGGATGCGGTGTTCGGCGATCAGGACGGCGATGAAGGACAGGATGTGCTCTACGGAGTCAGCGCGGCGATCCGGCGTTACCCGTGGATCGATCCCGAACAAATGGGAATCGAGGGCGTCAGCTACGGAGGGCAGCTCACGTATTGGCTGATCACACAAACGCGTGAATTCAAGGCTGCGATTCCCACGGCCGGAATCACCAACCTGATCAGCTACAACTACCTGACTTACTACAATCAATACGAGCAAATGGAATTCGGCGAGCTGCCGCATCAGGACGATTTGATGGACATCATGTGGAAGCGCTCTGCTCTGCGCTACGTGGCGCAAGTGGCCACGCCAACACTGATCATGCACGGCGCGAATGATCCGGATGTGCCGATTCCCGATGCTGAGCAGATGTACGTCGCGCTCAAGGACGTTGGCGTCGAAACGGAGTTCGTGATGTACCCGCGCGAAGGACACGGCATCCGCGAAGTCAAGCATCAGATCGACGACATGGATCGCTCCATCGCATGGTACGAAAAACACTTCCCGGACCGCAGCGCCGCCGCGCCGATTCCGTAGGGCGCAGGCGCGCAAAAGCCAAATTGCTCTTTCCCCTTGACTATTGACAGGAAGAGGGTGCATTCTTGTCGATTATTGAGGGGAGGACTTGTGGGCAAACCAACTGATCTTGTTCAAGGCACGCTTGACCTGCTCATCCTGAGAACGATCGCGCTCGAGGCCATGCACGGATGGGGCATCGCCCAACGCATCCAATTCGTTTCGAAAAACGCGCTGCAGGTGCGCCAAGGCGCGCTGTATCCGGCGCTCCACCGCCTAGAACAGCAAGGCTGGATTCGCGCCGAATGGGGCGACTCGGAAAATAATCGGCGCGCAAAGTTTTATTCGCTGACGCGTGCTGGCCGGAAATATCTCGAAAAGGAACAGGCAAACTGGGAGCGCCTGTCCTCGGCCATTGGTCTGGTCTTAGACGCGGCGCAAAGCTAGGGAGAGCATCATGCGCTGGCTGACGAAAATTTTGCTGCGTGCGCGTTTTTTGTTTCACCGGCGCGCCGCGGACGGCGAGCTGGACGCGGAATTGCGTTTCCACATCGAACGCCAAACCGCCGCAAACATTTCTGCGGGCATGACCCCTGCCGACGCGCGCCATGCTGCGCTGAGCGAATTCGGCGGCGTGGAAGAGCTCAAAGAGGAGTGCCGCGACATGCGCAAAGTAAATTGGCTGCAAGATCTGGCGCAAGATGTTCGGCACGGCCTGCGCATGCTGCGCAAATCGCCGGGCTTCACGGCTGTCGCCGTGCTCACGCTCGCGCTTGGCATCGGTGCGAACACTGCGATCTTTTCCGTTGTGGACGCACTCTTGCTCAGGCCTTTGCCCTACCGCAACTCAAATCAGCTGGTGATGGTTTGGGAAGACGATTTGCCATTGGGAGACAGACACAACGTCGTTTCGCCGGCCAATTTCCTCGATTGGCAGGCGCAAAATCACGCCTTCGACAGCATGGCTTATTTCGCCGATGACCGCGCAAATCTAACCGGCGGCAGCGGCCCTCAAGTGGTCACCGTCCAGTACACTTCGGCAGATTTCTTTGATCTTCTCGGCGTAAAGCCGATCCTGGGCCACGCATTTTTGCCCGCAAACGGGACAGTCGGAAACGATCACGTCGTCGTGCTCGACTACGGCTTCTGGAAGGAGCGCTACGCCGCAAGCCCCGCCATAGTCGGGAGCCCTATCGTATTGGACGGCGCTGCTTATACTGTGATCGGCGTTGCGCCGCCAAATTTTGACCCTTTTACAGCAGAAGGTTCGCTCACAGGCGAACACGCGCAGCTCTGGGTCCCATTTGTTTTCATGCCTAAGTATAGCGACCGGACCAAGGTCGGGCGTTTCTTGACCGTTGTCGCGCGCCTCAAGATTGGTGTCTCTCTCGCGCAGGCGCAAACTCAAATGAGCGTGATAGCCGCGCGTCTCGCCGCGAAGTATCCCGAATACAATGGGGGCTGGGGCGTGGACGTAGTTCCGATACGAGAAGAGGTTTCCGGTGCCGTTCGTCCCGCACTTCTGATTCTGCTCGGCGCGGTTGGATTTGTTCTTCTCATCGCCTGCGCGAATGTTGCGAGCTTGTTTCTTTCCCGCGCGGCAGGCCGCAAGAGAGAAATGGCTGTGCGCGCGGCGCTGGGCGCGGGCCGATGGCGAATTGCGCGCCAGTTGCTGGCGGAAAGTGTCCTGCTCGCCTTCTTGGGCGGAGCGTTGGGCGTCTTTCTGGCCATTTGCGGCACTGACGCATTGCTCCATTCGATTCCGCAAAAACTTCTCGGTCTTTCGGCGGTTCCTGTCGATTTGCGCGTGCTGGCCTTCGCCGTTGGAGCGACGTTGCTCTCCGGAATCCTTTTTGGGCTCTTGCCTTCGTATGCCGCCGCGCATTCGGAAATATCCGCTTCGCTTCAGGAGGGCGGCCGCGGATCTTCGTTGAACCGCCGAAATCGCGCGATTCACGGCGCGTTGGTGGTCACGGAAATTGCACTCGCACTCGTATTGCTTGCTGGTTCTGGACTGCTCATCGAAAGCTTCTCTCGGCTTACTCACGTCAATCCCGGATTCAACGCGGATCGTCTCCTGACCTTCAAGCTTTCGCTTCCAGACAAAAAATATAAGAATGATCCCGCGCATATCGCTTTCTATCATGAGCTTCTGGACAAGCTCAGCCATCTTCCTGGCGTTCGCTCCGTCAGCATGGAGAGCCTCGCGCCGTTCAATGGGCTGCAGAACGAGGGCGTCGCGACCGACGTGATTCTGCCTGGCCAGGAAGGCTTGCCCGAGGCCAAGAGGCCCGACACCGCCGTTCGCGTCGTCGGACTCGATTACTTCCCCACCATGGGGATTCCACTTAAGCAGGGGCGTGACTTTTTTCTCGCGGAACTCGCTACGGAAAAACACGTCGTCATCGTCAACGATACGTTTGTGCGGCGGTATTTTCCGGAGACGAATCCCATTGGGCAGAAGATCACCATCGACATGAAGGATACGAATGTTCCCAGCGAAATTGTCGGCGTGGTTGGCGACGTACATGGGGCGGACTTGAGCGCCGCGCCGTGGCCCACCATCTATTGGCCCTATCCGGAATTGGCCTATTCGCAAATGACTGTCGTGGTACGCACGGAAACGGATCCTCTCGCTCTGGTTTCTGCCGCGCGGCAGACCGTCGGGAGCATGGATAAAGACGAACCGATCTCGAATATCGCGACCATGGATCAGCTCATTTCCGATTCGGTCGCTCGTTCGCGATTCACCGCTGTGCTCCTGGCCGTTTTTGCGGCACTAGCCATGATCCTGGCGTGCATCGGAATTTACGGCGTGATGGCTTATGCGACCGCGCAGCGCAGGAACGAAATCGGCATACGCATGGCGCTCGGGGCTCAGCGGGGAGATATTCTGCGGCTCGTCCTTGGGCGGGGCGTAAGGCTGGCGCTTTTGGGCGTCGCGATCGGTGTCGCAGGCGGACTTGCCCTGACGCGCTTCCTGCAAAACCTTCTCTTCAATATCAGCGCGTCCGATCCGCTCACGTTTGCCGGTGTTGCGATCCTGCTGACACTCGTCGCGCTGGCCGCATGCTACATACCTGCGCGGCGTGCGATGAGAGTCGATCCGATGGTTGCGTTGAGATATGAGTGAAATTATGCGGTGGCTAACGAAATTTTCGTTACGTTTGCGTTCCTTGTTTCACAGGGGCGCTGCCGACGGCGAACTGGACGCTGAGTTGCGTTTCCATCTCGAACGCCAAATAGTGGCGAATGTTTCTGCAGGGATGCCGCCGGCAGAAGCACGCCGTGCTGCGCTCCGCGAATTCGGCGGCGTCGAGGAACTCAAAGAGGAGTGCCGCGACATGCGCAAAACGAATTACATTCACGACCTCGCGCAGGATCTTCGCTACGGCTTGCGCATGCTGCGCAAGTCTCCCGGCTTCACGGCTGTCGCCGTGCTCACTGTTGCCCTCGGCATCGGGGCCAACACCGCCATCTTCAGCCTGGTCAATGGCATCGTTTTACGGCCGCTGCCTTACGCAGAGCCGCAGCGCCTCGTGAGCGTTACTGATTCTTATCCGGAAGGCGCGTTTGTTGCGATGCGCGCGAGCCTCAAGACCATGGAAGTGGCGGGATATGCGGATTGGACGGAATTGAATTTGACCGGTCGCGGCGAGCCAATTCGCCTCTATGGCGCTTCCGTGTCGTCAGAATTGTTTTCCATCCTCGGCGCCAAGGCCGCGATGGGGAGAATTTTCCAATCAGGAGAAGACCGGCCTGGCAGAGACAGCGTCGTGATTCTCAGCTACGCGCTGTGGCAGAGCGAATTTGCCAGCGACTCGAACATAATCGGCCGGTCTGTCACTCTCGAAGGCATCAATCGCCGGATCGTCGGCGTCATGCCGTCCGGTTTTCGTTTTCCGTCGGCAAAGACGCAGCTTTGGATTCCTCTCGACCTTGATCCGCGTAACATCGGAGCCTATTGGGGCGGCGGGTTCATGCCGGTCATCGGCAGGCTGCACGATGGCGCAACGCTTGAACAAGCGCGCGCCGAAATTCGCACCACTCTTCCCCGCATCCGCGGAACGTTTCCGTGGAAGATGCCCGACGCGCTCTGGGCAGGATCCGGCGTGATTTCCCTGCAGCAGAGCGACGTTGGCGACACGCGCGCCACACTTCTCATTCTGCTCGGCGCGATTTTCCTGGTCCTTTTGATCGCCTGCGCCAACGTCGCAAACTTGCTTCTTTCGCGCGGCGCCACCCGTCAGCGCGAAATGGCCGTGCGTGCAGCGCTTGGCGCGGGCCGCTGGAGAATTTGCCGCCAGCTTCTCGCCGAAAGCGTAATCCTCGCGATTTGCGGCGGTGCGTTAGGCTTTTTGCTCGCGGTCAATGGTGTTGCGTGGCTCAAAGTGCTTCTCCCTGCCAACACGCCGCGTCTCGCTGCTGTGTCCATCGATTGGCGCGTCCTCGCTTTCACCGCCGCGGTCGCGCTTCTCACCGGATTAATTTTCGGTTTCGCGCCCGCGCTCCACGCCTCGCGCATCGACCTGAGCGAATCGCTCAAACACGGCGGCCGCCTCTCCGCGGCCGCGCAGAGCAGGCGCCTTCGCAGCATTCTCGCGATCGCGGAGATTGCCGTCGCCGTAGTCCTCGTAATCGGTGCAGGGCTGATGATCAAAAGCCTGTGGAAACTGTCACGTGTGAACCCAGGCTTCTCTCCAGGATCGATCGTGACCGCACGCATTACCCCGAACGAATCCTTCTGCAAATCCATTGCGCGCTGTGAAAACTTCTATCAGCAACTAACTGCACGCGTGCAAGCGCTGCCCGGCGTGCAAGACGCTGCGCTTGTCAATGTCCTGCCTTTAAATGGCCGGTTCGATGGGTTCGCGGCAGATGTGGAAGGCCGTCCACGGAATCCGAGCGATCCGGCTCCTGTGCTTTGGGAAAGCGTCATCACGCCGGATTACCTTCGCGTGATGGGCGTTCCATTGCTGCGCGGGCGCGCATTCACGCTCGCAGATTCTGCTTCTGGAGCGCCGGCAGTGACTCTGGTTACTGCTGCGACCGCAAAAAAATTCTGGCCAAACCAGGACCCGATCGGAAAGCACGTGAAGCGTTCATGGACGAATGATTGGATTACCGTTGTCGGCGTCGTTGGGGACGTTTATGAACACAATTTAGCGTCGAAACTGCCTAGCTATTTCGATGGTGCGGTCTACGATCCCTACGGAAACAACATTGGTTCCGGAGGAGGATATTTTCCGATTGAAATGACCCTGGTGATGCGGGTTTCAAACGCGCAGGCTAACTATGGCGCTCTGCTGCAACGCACTGTGGCAGGTTTGAATCCCGCAGCCCCCGTGAGCGAGGTACAAACATTGCGCGCGATCGTTACAGAGTCAACTTCCGCGCCGCGCTCAACGATGTCGCTCTTCACGATTTTCGCCACGCTGGCGCTTCTGCTGGGCGCTGTGGGAATTTACGGCGTGGTTTCTTATTCCGTGGCACAGCGTACGTCCGAGATCGGCGTGCGCATGGCACTCGGCGCGCAACGCCGCGATGTGATGCGGCTCGTGATGGGCCATGGCACCCGGCTTGCACTTGTGGGTGTGGCCGCCGGCATCGCCGGAGCGTTCGCGGCGACTCGCGCGATGTCGAGCCTGCTTTACGGCGTCACCGCGACCGATCCGCTGACGTTCATCGCCGTCGCCTTTTTGCTGACCGTTGTGACTCTCGCTGCCTGCTACATTCCCGCGCGGCGGGCGATGAGGGTCGATCCCATGGTGGCGTTGAGATATGAGTGAAATTATGCGCTGGCTGACGAGACTTTCGCTGCGGTTCCGGTCGTTATTTCACCGGAGCGGCGCGGATGGCGAGCTTGACAGTGAAATGCGCTTCCATCTGGAGCAGCAAATTGCGGCAAACATCTCCGCCGGAATGTCGGCTGTGGAAGCACGCCGGACTGCCCTGCGCGAATTCGGCGGGATTGAACAACTCAAAGAGGAGTGCCGCGACATGCGCCACACAAACTACATTCACGATTTCGCACAGGACCTTCGCTACGGCGTGCGCATCCTGCGCAAATCCCCCGGATTCACCATCGTTGCGGCGCTCACGCTGGCACTCGGCATTGGTGCAAACGCGACCATTTTCAGCTTTGTGAATGCGCTGCTTCTGCACACGCCTTCAGGCATCGCGGCTCCGAGACAGCTCGTCTCTGTTTGGAACCGCCTGCCCAATGGTCCAGCAATGCAATTCTCGTATCCGGATTACCTTTACTTTCGGGATCATAACCAGGTCTTCTCTAGTTTTATCGCCTACAGCAGCGATCCGACACAGGCGAGCTGGACGCAGGCGGGCCACAGCAGTCTGGTCGGCGTGCGCCTTGTTTCGGCGAACTATTTCTCGACGCTCGGCGTCAAGGCAATTGTGGGGCGCGGTTTTTTCCCGAACGAAGACGCGAATCCTGGGTCGGCTAACGTCGTTGTCGTCAGCCATCGATTCTGGGAGGAGCGCCTCGGCTCGGACCGGGCCGTCCTCGGCCGGATGGTCATGCTCAATGGCCGTAGTTTTGTTGTCGTCGGCGTGGCACCGGCAAATTTTGCGGATCTCGAACGTGGATTCGAGACGGACTTCTGGGCGCCCATCACCATGCAGAGCGATCTCGATCCCGGCATGGATTTGATCAACGAGCGCACCGGGTACTGGATTTTTGTCGTCGGGCGCCTCAAGTCCGGAGTCACAAACGCGCAGGCGCAGGCAGATCTCAGCGTCATCGCGCAGCAACTCGCGCAAGCACATCCGGATACGAACAAGGGCTGGGGTGCGACGGTTTCTTCGATGACCGGCCTTGATCCAGACACTCGTGGTTATGTTGTCGCTTTTGCAGCTCTTATCATGGTTGTCGCCGGCTTGGTGCTTCTCATTGCCTGTGCGAACGTCGCGAATCTTCTTTTGGCTCAAGCTTCCCGACGGCGGCGCGAAATGACCATTCGCGCGGCCTTGGGCGCGGAGCGAAGCCGGATTTTTCGCCAAGTACTGACCAAAAGCACGCTGCTTTCTTTGATGGCCGGAGGCGTTGGCATTTTGTTTTGCGTGTGGGCCGGGCCGCTCATCATTGCGTTAAAACCCGCCATGCTTTCCTTCATTCAACTCGATCTGCCCCTGGATTGGCACATGATCGCATTCACTGTTTTGGTTTCGGTTGTTACGGGTGTGATTTTCGGTTTCGCGCCCGCGCTCCAAAGTTCGAAGATCGACTTGGCCACGCGCCTCAAAAACGAAAGCCGCGGCAGCCATGTCAAATCTCGTTTTCGCAGTGTCCTGGTGGTGGTGCAGGTTGCTGTGTGTCTGGTCCTGCTCATCAGTGCCAGCCTGTGCCTTCGCAGCCTGATGAATGCTCAATCCATCGATCCCGGATTCCAGATCAAGGACCGCGTAGCTCTGGAACTCAATCCACGGATCCTTGGCTACAGTGACATGCAAGCCAAAGCGTTCTATTCTCAGACCATCGATCGCCTCGAGGCCCTGCCGGGCGTGCCCTCCGTCAGCATTACGGATTACCTGCCCCTCGGCTTCGCATCCACAGCGCAAGGACTCACGATCGAAGGCCGGCCTGCTTCCGACACGAAAAATGTCACCGTCGGCTCCATGTCGGTCGGTCCTGGCTATTTCGCGACCATGGGCATACCGTTGCTTGAAGGACGCGAGTTCCGCGCCGAGGACAACGAAACAGCGTCCAGCGTCGTGATCGTGAACAAAGCGCTGGCGGAACATTACTGGCGCGGCGAGAGTCCTCTTGGCCAGCGGATATCCACCGGCAGAGACGCGAAGGATCAACGCATCTGGAGTGAAATCATCGGCGTTGTTCCGACCGGGAAATACCGGAGCCTGCGAGAGACGGACATGCCGTTCGTGTACCACCCATTCCTTCGAGCGTTTGACCAGCACGCCACGCTCGTCGTCCATACATCGAAGGATCCAGCGGCGATGCTTCCTGTTATTCGGCGCACAGTGCAGGCCGTCGACCCGACGCTTCCGATTCTCGAGGAGCAAACCATGCAAAGCTACATGAGCGTGCCGCTTTTCCCGGCGCACATCACTGGCGTTTTGCTCGGTACATTTGGCGGGTTGGGATTGGTCCTGGCGATGGTTGGTCTGTATGGCGTGATCGCCTATTCGGTTGCCCAACGCACGCACGAGATCGGCATCCGCATCGCGCTCGGTGCGGAACGGCAGAATGTGTTGCGGCTCGTTGTCGGACAGGGCCTTAGGCTGACACTCATCGGTGTGGCGATCGGTCTCGTGGCGGCCTTTGCGGCGACGCGTTTGCTTTCGAGCCTGCTCTATGGCGTCAGCGCAACCGATCCGCTGACGTTCGCAGGCGTCGCGATCCTGCTCATCTTCGTCGCACTCGCCGCCTGTTACATTCCCGCGAGGCGCGCCATGCGCGTCGATCCGATGGTGGCGCTGCGTTACGAATAATTTCGACCGCTCCCCTAACGTGCAGGCCAATGGCTGACGCGTCTTCCCCTTTGGCCCTTGGTTTTTCTGCGCCCGCTCTAGATTTTAGAATCGTGCTACATTCAACAGGATATTTACGCCATGTCCGAGCACAGCGAACCCGCACGCTACGAAAAATTTGGCTGGCTCGACGTTCTCGGCCTGCTTTTCCTCGCCGGACTCGCTGTCCTGCCGCCCTTCACCGAAATTCATAAACAGCTCATTCTGGTCGCCATTGGAATTTTTCAGATCTTCGAGCGGCGACTCATTGCCTGGCGTCCGGAACGCGCTCCCATTTTTAGCGTTTTGATCAAAATCTTCTTCGCCACGCTTCTACTCGATCACACCGGCGAAATCGCTATCAACAGCGCCTACTGGCCGATCTATTTCCTGCCCATCGTCACGGCCGCTACTTATTTTGGCTCTGTCGCTACGCTTGGCTGGACTCTGCTCGCTTCCCTTACCTATTGCTCCTATCTGATTCCCGCTCGCGCTGAATTCGATATCGCTCCGGAGGGCTACGAGCTTCTGGGAATTCGTATCCTCTTCTTTCTTCTGGCCGCCATTCTCGTCAACCGATTCGTCACCGAAAATCGCCGCCAGGTCGCCCGTTATCAGAGCCTCTCCGAGACGCTCGCCGAATCAAATCGCCAGCTTCAGCGCGCCCAGGCCGAAGCCAGGCGCGCCGAGCGCCTCGCCGCTCTTGGCCAACTCTCCGCCGGCCTCGCCCACGAGATCCGCAATCCTCTCGGCATCATCAAGGGCGCGGCCGAAATGCTCAATCAGAAGTTCGGTGCATCCCAGCCGGCCGCGGCCGAACTTTCCGCCTACATTTCCACGGAAGTGAATCGCCTGAACGGCCTGGTTTCGCGCTTCCTGGATTTTGCGCGGCCTTCGCGGCTCGAATTGAAACCTGTGGACATCTGTCAGGTTGTCGATCGCGCCATCGAGATCGCTCATCATCGTTATCCGGAGTCGCGCGTTTCGATCGAGCGCCATGTCGCTAAGGATTTGCCAGATATCCTCGCCGACGAGCAAATGTGCGAGCAGGTTTTCGTCAATCTGATCCTCAACGCCTATGAAGCCATGGGCGAAGAAAATGGCGGGCAAAGCGCCGCCACGAACGAACCGAAAATAACCGTTTCCCTTTCGCGTGAAGTGAGCAACGGGCTCTCCGGCGTCGCCGCGGAAATCCAAGACTCCGGCCCCGGCGTTCCCGAAGAGCTTCGCGAGCAAATCTTCAATCCCTTCGTCAGTTCCAAGAAAACCGGCGTGGGGCTGGGGCTTTCCATTGTTGCCAAAATCGTGGACGATCATCGAGGCTCGATTCAGCTGACGTCGCGCCCCGGCAGGGGAGCTTGCTTCCGCGTCTTTCTTCCCGAAGCTGCGGCATAATGGAATGCGCTACGGATAAACGGAGCTTATGCCCTCCATTCTGATCGTCGAAGATGAACCCAAGATGCGCCGGCTGCTGGAGATGAATCTCGCCGATCAGGGATTCACCACGCACGCCGCGGGTGACGCCGAATCCGGCTTGAAGCTCCTGAATGTGGAGAAAATCGACCTGGTGGTCACCGATTTCAAGCTCCCCGGAATGAACGGCCTCGAATTCCTGCAAGCCATCAAGCGCGTCAACGCCGCGCTTCCCGTGGTGATCATGACGGCCTATGGTTCGGTCGAATCCGCCGTCGAAGCCATGAAGTTCGGCGCCAGCGATTACGTTCTGAAGCCATTTTCCCTCGCAGAAATGGTGCTCGTCATTCGCAAGGAGCTGGATGCCCGCAATTTGCGTGAAGAAAATCGCTCGCTTCGTGAAGCCCTAGGACGGCGCTACGAATATGGCAACGTCATCGCCAAGAGCGAAAAAATGCAGAACGTTCTGGCTCTGGTCGAGCGCGTTGCTCCCACAAACTCCACCGTGCTCCTTGGCGGCGAAAGCGGCGTTGGCAAAGATCTGATCGCGCGCGCCATCCACGAGCATTCCAGCCGCTCTTCCGGGCCATTCTTGAAAATCAACAGCACCGCGATCCCTGAAAATCTTCTCGAAAGCGAGCTTTTCGGCTATGAGAAGGGGGCGTTTTCCGGCGCCACTTCCGCTAAGCCTGGGAAATTCGAGCTCGCCGACAAGGGCACGCTTTTCCTGGACGAAATCGGCGATGTTCCGCCCGCCATTCAAGTGAAGTTGCTGCGCGTCATCCAGGAACGGGAATTCGAGCGCCTGGGCGGCACGAAAACCCTGAAAGTCGACGTCCGCTTGATCGCCGCCACCAACCGCGACCTTCGCGCCGCCCTCGAGGATGGCACGTTTCGCCAGGACCTTTATTATCGCCTCAACGTCGTCGCCATCGACATTCCCCCCCTCCGCGACCACAAAGAGGATATCCCCGGCCTGGTGAACTTTTTCCTCCAGCGTTTTGCTCAGGCTTCCGGAAAAAACATCACCGCCATTGCGCCTGGCGCCGTGGAGCTCCTCATGCAATTTCACTGGCCCGGAAATGTCCGCGAACTCGAGAACGTCCTCGAACGCGCCATCACTTTCGCAAAGAGCCCGATCCTCGGGGTCGCTGATATCCACCTAGACGAAGCCAGACCGTCCGCCGCCTCTGCCGCTGCGGCAGTCCTCCCGGAGGGCAAGACTCTCGATCAATGGGAGCAGGAGATCATCCGCGAGGCCCTGCGCCGAGCCAATGGCAATAAAAGCCAAGCCGCCCGCTCCCTCGGCCTTTCCCGCAACGCCCTCCGTTACCGCCTGTCGCAGGTAGGCCTGGGCGATTCCTCCGACACCGACAACTAGCGGCTTTCGGATTGCGATGCACCCGTTTGAATACGGAACCGTATGCTGGGTTCCCGACTTCCCTTGCGGCCTCCCCACGCTGGCTGAAATCCACCAAGACTGCTTGAAAACCACCACCGAGCGCCCATTCAGGCGACGCGGTGAGCTTTTCGAACTCAGATTTAAATATATATAAATAAATGACTTAAGGAATACGGGCCGGAGGCCGGCGGCTTGGCATGCGTCTTGCTATTTCCGTTCGCGGTATTACTAGATTCTCGTCCGCCGGGCACATGGCGGGAGGTGACCGATGAAAAGATATCTGGGACTCGCAGTGATTGTTCTCTTCGCGATGACGATGGTCAGTCCGGCGCTGCGGGCGCAGGATCAAAATCCTCCGCCTCCGCCGGCCCAGAGCGGCCAAGAGCAAACCGCTCCCCCTCCAGGTCAAGCAGCGCCCGATCAGAACGGGCAGGCACCGGATCAAAACGCGCCGGCTAATGAAGGCGAACAGAATCCGCAAACACAGCCTGCCGTCGCGCGCGTGAGTTTCATCAAAGGGAATGTCTCCATTCAGCGCGGCGATTCAGGAGACTGGATTGCGGCGACGCTGAACACCCCGATAGAGTCTGGCGATCGCGTTTCCACAGGCGACAACTCGCGCGCCGAAGTGCAGCTCGACTACGCCAACATTATTCGCCTGGATCAGAATTCCACGGCGAAGATCACCAATCTCACCCGAGGCCAAATTCAGGTCCAGGTTGGCCAAGGCTTGGTGAGCTATAGCGTCTTGCCGAATAGCCAGGCGGACGCAGAGATCGACACGCCGAACTCCGCCGTTCACCCTTTGCGCCAGGGCGAATACCGCGTTGAAATCGTCAACGATTCTCAGACGCAGGTCACCGTACGCGACGGCCAAGCGGAAGTTGCCGAGCCGCAGGGCAGCACGCGCGTCGAAAGCGGCCAGCTCATAACCATCCAGGGCACGGACAATCCGCAGTACCAAACCAGCAACGCCGCGGGGCCGGACGACTTTGACCGCTGGAATGACAGTCGCGATCACGCCATTGCGGATGCCAAGAGCTGGCAGCACACCGATCGCTATTACACCGGCTCGCAAGACCTTGATGCTTACGGCCACTGGGAAAACGTTCCGGATTATGGGCAGGTTTGGGTTCCCGACCAGGATTCTGGTTGGGCGCCTTACCAGGCTGGTACTTGGGAATGGGAGCCATACTACGGTTGGACGTGGGTTTCCTACGAGCCGTGGGGATGGGCTCCTTACCACTATGGCCGCTGGTTCGTTTATGGAGGTAATTGGGCGTGGTGGCCGGGACCCGTCGGCGTCTATGGCGGCTTTGGCTACTATCCCGTTTGGGCGCCTGCCTATGTATCGTTCTTCGGCTTTGGAGCAGGTTTCGGGTTCGGCTTTGGGTTCGGCAACATCGGCTGGCTGGCTATCGGCCCCGGTGATTTTTTCCATCCGTGGTGGGGCTTTGGAGCGACGCGCGTGGGTTTTGTCGGCTTCGACCGCTTCGGTTTCGGCGGCGGTTTCGGCCGAGGCTTCGATCCTCTGTTCCGAGGACGCAACGGCTTCTCGAACATGGGGCGCTTTGACAACGATGCTCGCGTCCGGGCTGGAGTCTCCTCGATCCGCGGTGACCAGTTCGGCCACGGCGTCGGGAACTTCCAGCACGGATTGAGCACGCAACAGTTCCATCAGGCGAACTTCATGACCGGACGGTTGCCCGCAGTTCCCAATCGTCAAAGCCTCGGACGAGTGGAGGATCACGTGTCACCTGGAATCGCCCGAACGGCCAGCGCGAACAATCAGCATTTCTTCTCGCAGAGCCGTGGATCGTCCACCCAGCGATCATTCGGTCAGGAAGCCTCTGCGCAACAGCGCATGGTCGATAGCTCTCGCGGGCAGAACGGCGTCGGCAACAACCGTTCCTTCGCCCCGGCGAACGGCGGCGCCCGCGACGGCCGGGCGGGAGCTGGCGCAGGCTGGCACAGCTTTAGTGAGAATGGCAGCGGTCGCGGCCAAGGGCAAGGCAACACGTCAAATCGCCCAGCAATGCAGCAGTCACGCGGCGGCCAGCAAGGTAACTCCTCGCGCGGTGGCAATAACCCTTGGCATCAGTTCACACCGCCCAGCAACAACGGCCGAGGGCAGCAGCCGTCCCGCAACACCTCTCCGCGCAGCAGTTCGGGGCGCGGACAATCGGCTTGGGAAGGTTCCCGTGGCAGTAGCTACGGGAACTATTCCTCACGACCGCAGCTGAATATGCATCAGCCCGTTGTCAGCCAGCGTTCTTATGGCGGAAATAGAGGCTCCGGAGGCTACTCATCTCGCGGCGGCTCCTACAGCAGACCCAGTGGCCATGAGTATCGCGGGGGAAGTGGCGGAGGCAGTAGCCACGGCAGCAGCAGTCACGGCGGCAGCAGTCATGGTGGCGGCAGCCACGGCGGCGGGCACCACCGCTAGAGCATAGAGCACCGCATTCACACAGCCCAGCCCTCGTACCTATACCCAGCGACCCGCGCTTTTCGTTCCTGGACTCCTTGGCTAATTGGCTTCGCCTCGATTCAGCAGACTCCTAGAAGTGGGTCTGGATGTCTTCCTGAACGACCTGCAATGCCTTCCGAAGATGATCCACATGTGGTTTCTTACCCTGTTCGCCGGCCTCATTCAACCTAGGCGAGGCACCAATATTTAGCAAAGAGCATTATGCGGTTGTGTTCATTCCTGGTTTACAGCGTCCGTTTACGGACAATAATCGCACCCGAATCTCCGCTTAGTCTTTTTGTTACAATGAGATACGATTGGCTTCCGTCTTGCATTCGAGATTGCCGAACCACGATTCGACTTAAGTAGCTCCTTGTCTGGCTTGAGATATAAAAAAGATATAGACAGCCATATTCTAAGGCAGGTGAAAGGGGATAAGACGATGACAGGAAGGCTGATTCGGACGGTTGTTATTCTTTATCTTGTTGCTTCACTGGCTATCGGCGCTCCCGCATTCGCCCAAGCGCCAGCGCCACAGCCGCAGCAGAGCTCGTCTCAGACGCAGGAGGCTGCAAGGCAGAACGCGGCCATTCCGTATACCAGTTTTCTTTTCAGTCGCGACTACAGCAAGGGCAAGCGGTCATTTCCCGATATTTTCGCACCCTATACCGGCGAGTATGTGCCTTCGCCGAATCTCATCAACAGTTCGAACATTTACAGCATGATTCACGACGGCAAACTCGAGATCAGCCTTCAGGACGCCATCACCCTGGCGCTGCAGAACGACCTGAACATCGCCGTTGAGGAATACGTTCCATGGGTCGACGAGACAAATCTTCTGAACGCCGAAGGCGGCGGAACTCCCGCTTCCGGATCCGTGGCGCAAATTGGCGAGGTCGGAGGCGGCACGTTTGATCCGGTCATCGACGCGAGCACCAGCATCACCGATTCGGTAGAGAGCATTAGCAACCCTCTAACGAGCGGCACCGGCACCAGCGGGACCGCAGCCACGCACACCAGCCAGTTCAACCTAAGCTACACGCAGGAGCTTCACAGCGGCACGAACTTCACCGTTGTTCTCGATAACACCAGAGGTTCAAGCTCACCTTCGGAAGATATTTTTAACCCATCGGTCACTTCAACCCTGGCTGTCCAAATCGAGCAGCCCCTGCTGAACGGCTGGGGGTTTTTGCCTCACACCCAATTTATTATCGAGGCCAAAAACAACGACAAGATCGGCGTGCTGCAATTCGAAGAGACGGTCATCTCTGAGATTACGAATCTCGAGACCCAGTATTGGATTCTGGTCGCCGATCGGCAGGCCGTCGAAGTCGCCAAACAAAGCCTGGTGGCTTACCAGAAACTCTATGACGATGACGAGCGCCTGCTCAAGATCGGCAGCATGCCTCCCAGCGACGTCGTCTTCGCACAATCGTTCATTGTCGAGGGCAATGAATCCTTGCTCGGCGATCAAGCTTCTGAGGCCGTGCAGGCGGCCACGGTACTCCAGCTCATCACGAAGGACCCCTCGGACCCCAGGCTCAAGGGCGTCGAACTGGTTCCCACAACTGCGCCCGAAGAAACGCCCCAGGTCCCCAGTATCTCGCTGGAGGACGCCGCCAAAGAGGCATGGGCCAATCGACCGGAATTACAAGTCGACAACCTCACGTTGAAAAACGATGACGTTATCATCCGCGCCACGAGGAATGCGCTTCTGCCCACTCTCGACGTGACGGGAACTTACGAAAGTATCGGCCTGAGCGGAAACGCGGCGGGCGCCTTTACCGCCAATGGAACATTCTCGCCGGACCTCGCGGAGCCCATTGTCGATTCGCAGGGCGCTCAGGCGGTGTCCAGCACCACAGGGCTGCCTATTTTCATAGGCGTTCCGAACGGCATCACCGGACCCACAATACCGGGAGGAATTAACAGCGCTTACTCCCAGATCTTTCATAATACTTCCCCAACGTATGCTGGCACCTTGACGCTGAATCTCCCGCTGCGCAACCGTTCGGCTCAGGCCGCGGTTGCCCAAGCAAAACTGAATGACCGCCAGGAAAAAGTGATCCACCAGCGCAACAAGAGCACGGTTTTCTCGAGCGTCAACGAGGAGCTCACCGCAGTGAAGATCGATGCAGCCCAGGTCGAGGCAGCAGTAAAGGCAACGCAACTTTATCAGCAAGCTTACGACTACGAAGTGAAGAAGTTCGATCTCGGACAGTCCAGCACGTTCCAGGTTGTTATTTATGCCTCACAACTGAACGGGGCGAAGCTGAGCGAACTGAACGCTAAAGCAAGTTATGAAATCGCCCTGGCCAATTTCAACATGGCCCTCGGCCGCACGCTGACGGCGAACAACATCACTATCGCCAACAATAGAAGCCGCTCCATCGATTTCGATGCCAGTGTGCCGCTGATCCCCGGCACAGTCGATGGCCGCTTAGCGGGCGCGGATGCCTTTGATTCTGGAACGCATAAATAATGCTTGGTCATCGCCGCGAGGCGAAGAAATCGACTGGGCGGCGCATCGTCACTTCGTCACGGGGAATAGAGAATGCGGAGACGGAGGGTTGCACCGGCGTTGAGGGCGGGTAGGACGATGCGGTGATGGTCGGGGAGCAGCGTGGCCGCGGTGGGAGCGACACCGCGGGCAGCCGAATCGGTGGCGACCGAGGCGATGGCGCGCTGAAATTCGAACGTGATTCCCGAGACCGGCGTATCTGTCTGTTCGTCTGCCTGTAATGTGAGAATGACCGCGGATGAGTCCTTGGCGGGCGTGACGCTCCAGCGCAGGAGATTGCGCGCGCGCCAAAATTCGGCGTAGCTGAGAAGATCGGTTGCGGTGACGGTTGGCGGCAACTGCTCGATCATTTGCTCTTCCGCATGAAGTTTCGCGCCTGCTTCGTTGCTGTGAATCAATACAACATTTATGGCCTCGTTTTCTGCGTTCGCGCGAATCACTTCGAGTGCTTGCGGAACACGTTGTGGCAAGGGCAGCGCTGGAGGAGGCTCCGTGTCTTCAATGGCGATGGGGAATTCGTCGATGCCGCTGTCTTCCTCGAAATCAAGACCAAGAGGCAGCGCGTAGGGAAAATTCGAGAGGACATCGTCGGCGGTGAAGGATGAATCGTACAGGTAGCCGCAGCGCTGGAGGGCTTCGGGCAAACCTCGCGGGATGCGCAGACCGGGCGAACGAAAAAGAATGGTGTGGTGGCCAGGCAGTTGGCCGTCGATCAGTTCCTTGCAGACGCGAACTTCGCCAAACACGTCGGCGCCGGTAGCGGTTTCTTTTCCCGTGTTGGCGGGACGATAGTTCGCGAAAGTTTCATTGCCGGTGCCAAGAGAAAAATGATTGAAGCCTTCCGAATGAATCACGGAATGCGCGCCGATGGAAAATCCCCAGTCGTAGAGTTTTTTTAAATCGGCCACATTTTTCCCGTAAAAGAATGCGCGGCTGCTGTAGTCGGTGACGTAGTTGGTCTGAATCATGAAGCTGCTGCGAGTGTGGTGCTTCATCTCCATGCGCGCGTAGTCGAGCATGGGATCGAAGGAATTTTCCCAGTCAACATCATGAGAAAGCAACAGGACGGAGCTTTGGCCGTTGGGAATTCCGCTGAGGCGAACAGCGCCAGGCTCGCGTGACTCGTACCAGGCGCGCAGAAGGAGCATCCAGACGTCGGCGCCGGGCTCGAACGCGTTGACGTAATGGCGCTGGGCATCGTAGTCGCGGCCCACTTGGCTCCTGAGAACGGCATCCCAAAAACTGACTCCGCAAAGATAGGCGACGCCCTTGCCAGTGGTTTTGCGCAAGACAGCGGCGGAGCCGTCGTCGAAATGCGCCAGGACTTGAGATGTTCCGTCCGAGGCATAGGCATTGGTCCAATAAATATTGCCGGCATGGGGATCGCCGAGGCGTGTTTGCAACTCCTCGGGACGATTGATGTAGCGCACAGCGGGGTCGGCGCCAGGCACGAAATTGACAAAGTAGCGGCGCTGCGAAGCCGTGTAGGCGCGGAAGCCAAAGAGATCACGAAGCCCTCCGGCGAAAACGTCCACGGCAAAAATGCTTCCCCCGCTCGAGACATATTGCGTCAGCTTGCGAATTTGTGCGGCAGTGAACGTAGAGCCTTCGGCGGTGGGATAAATGATGAGCAGCGGATGCCGAAGTGCGCGATCGAGATCCGTGGTAACGAAAAACGGAATGCCCATTTCACGCAGAGAATGAAGCAAGCCAAGAATGCCCTGCTTCGGCGTGGTGAGATAAACAGCAACTTGCATCGGGAAGGCTTCGGGGAATGCGTGTACAGGATTTGTATCCGAGTGAACGAGGGGCGCGACGGGAACGGCGGCGGTCTGAAGTCCGGCAGTGTGGAAACGGCTGCAGCCAGCGGCGTAAAGAAAGATGCCGATAGCGACGGCGTGGAGCAGAGTGGTTCGCATGCGCTTGCATGTGTATGCAGAGAAATGCCTGGACACTGGAGATTTCCTTTTGGCCCGAATCGATGAAAATCCGCTCGGGCGAGCAGACGGAGGAAGGGGTTTGCCGCCGCGTTAGGCCGGCAGGAAAAATTGTTGTCACCGGCGATTCTTAATTTAGCACGCCAAAGAGCGGTAAGAGCCGAAGCGGAGTGTGACGTGTGGCGAGAGGGTAACAGTCAGTGATTTGGGAAGGCCGAGCCACGGCGGGGTCACTATACACGGGGCTGCGAGATTAGAAACGGGCGCGGAGGCGAGAGAGAAGGGAGTCGAGCTCGCGGATGCGGAACAGTTTCAGCAAGGCGAGAATGAGCAGCGTTCCGGCAAATGTCGCAACGACGAGGATTTCGAAGGAGCCGAGGGCGCGGTGCCAAGAAACGCGCTGCGAGAGCCAGCGCGCGAATTCGAAAACGGCACCGGCTGCGAGTGTGGATGCGAGGGTTACTTTCGTGAAAAACAGCAGAAGCGCGCCAGTGTTGTGGCTACGGGTGCGACGGATGAGCAGGACGAACAGGACGATGGTGAGCACGGTGATGCCGATGGAGCTGGCAAGCGCCAGACCGAGGTGCTGGGCGCGCTTGGCGAGCCACCAGTAAAGAGGGATGTCGGCAAAAGTGAGCGCGGTGCCGACGATCGCGGGAGTCCACGTATCGCGAGTGGCGTAGAAGCCGCGCGCGAGCAAGTTTTGCGCGCCCCAAGCGAACAACCCCAAGGAAAAAAGAGCAAGGGTGGATGCGATGGCGTGCAAATCGAACTCGTGCAGGCGGGTATGCGAATAGACGAGATGCACGACGTAAGGGCTTTCGGCGATAGTGAATGCAGAAATAGGGATGAGGAAAAGAATCAGGCCCTTAAGCGTGTCGTTCAAGACGCGGTTCAGGTCGTCGAATTTCCCCTCGGAATAAAGCCGCGCGAGAACTGGAAATGAGGCGATGCCGATGGCCTGGCCAACGGCTCCGAGAGGAACGCGCATAAGCGTCTTGGCATCTTGGAGCCACGTGATAGACGCGTGCACAAGATACGAGCCGAACCAGCGGATGATCCAGTCGTCGGTGAAAGAAAGCGAAAGCGCGAGCATGATGGGAATGGCGAGTTTGATGAAGAGGCGGAAGCCAGGATGGCCCAGATCGAGTGCGAAGGAGAATTTCGCTCCGACGAGACGCGCGCCGTAAGCCTGAAGAAGGAAATTTCCGAGGAGCGCGCCGACGAGGACTCCGATGGCGAATCCGGTGATGCCATAGCGCGTGGCGAGAAGCACGCCGCCGAGAATGATGAAGAGGTTGTAGACGAGCGGGGCGAGCGAAGGAACGACGAAGCGGCCTTTGGCGTATTGCACGGCGCTCAAGATGCCGCCTTGCACAAAGAAGAACTGCGCGGGAAGCATGAGGCGGGTCAGAAAAACGACGCGCTGTTTTTCCGCCGGATTGAATCCGGGAGCGATGGCGGAGACGAGTTGAGGGGCGAAGATTTCCGCCACGCAGACGAGAGCGATGACCAAGAGGCCCATGAAGGTCATCACGGTCGAAAAAACGCGCCAGGCTTCATCTTCGCGGTCTTCGGCAGCGAATTTGGCGAAGACCGGAATGAAAGTGATGCTAAGCGAACCTCCGGCGACGAGATAATTCAGGAAATCGGGGAGAGTAAAGGCGGCGTAGTAGGCGTCGGTGACGGCGCTGGCGCCGATTTGATGCGCGACGGTCCAGTCGCGCAAAAAACCGAGGACGCGGCTGAGCAAAATGCTGGCCATGACGATGCCAGTGGATTGAACGATTTTGCGGTTGATGCTGTGAGCCACGGAAATGATAGTACACGGAGGAGCGTACGAAACTGGGGGGCGTTTTGGAGGTGATTGCGCAGAACTTAACTGCAGTGGTCAATGATCAGTAAACACGAGGAAGGGCGCCGCGTCGGCGTAACGGAAAATGCAAATTCCTCGTCGGATGCTGGTCGCACTCTCGCCCGCCTGCACGCCACGGTGGCCGAGCGGCAGGCAGGCTCGGAATGACAAGATAAAGCCGAGGTCGCGCGCGAGTCAGGCGCGGAGATAATCGGCCTTCCAGGTTTTGACGAGCTGCTTGATGGACTTGCGTGTGATTAGCTTTTCGTCGAGAACGCGACGGCACAGTGCAGGAAGCTCCGCGTCACTGGCGAAGCGCAGAGCCACCAACTGGTCGACGGAGAATTTCGGAATGAGAGGCTTGAGATCGGGAGGAAGCACGCCTTCGAGGCGCAAGCGCATCTCGAGACGAATGACGCGGTCTTGCACGGTCAGGGCGAACATGCGGGCGTAAAGAGCGACCAAAATGAGGGCGATGGAAAGCAAGAGCGAGACAACGGTGTCGAAAGAGAATCCGAGACGGATGAGGCGGTAGATCTGGTCCGCAAAGTTCAGAAGCAAAATGGGAAGCGCGACAAGATGGAATGCGGGTACGATGCGATTATGATTGGAGAAATTCTGCTCTTTCATTGAGTCACCTTTTCACTTGCGAGATTAGCGCAGCCGACTGCATCACTGGTTGGACGCACGAGTGGTGGATTGGTTTGTCATAGAGTGAGCGGATTGTTGCCCCGCAAAGTGCAGCAAGTATGCGTTCCCCTGCCTCAACGCCCGGACGCACGACTCCCTCCGAAACCACCGATTAGATACGCTGCTGCGCGCAAGAAAGTTCATTTTCTTGCGTGGGGCAAGCTGTTAGGGCGCCGACGGGCTGAGGCGGAAGGATTGGGAGTGAAATTCGAAAACAGCGGGCAGGCGCGCGGCGAAATATTGCCAGGCGTGCGCGCCGGGATAGAGACGGAATTCGTGAGGAATCTTGCGGGCGGCGAGAACGTTGTGAAGCGCTAGTGCGCCGGGCTCGAAGCCATAATCGTCTTCCGTACCGCAATCGAAGTAAATCTTGAGGCCAGCGAGATCGGCAGTGCGAGCGAGAGTGAGTGGGTCGTTGCCGCGCCAGAAAGCTGGGTCGGGAGGTGTGCCAAAGGCACGAAGAACGCGCAGGAGAAGACTTTGCTGCGGATTGGCGAACCTCACGTCGGGAAACTTGTCGAGAAGCGCGGCACTATTGGCGCTGACGGATGCAAAGAGTTCCGGATGGTGAAAAGCGACGTGGAGCGCGCCGTATCCGCCCATGGAAATTCCAGCGATGCCGCGCGAGCGACGGAGGGGCGAGGTTCGGTACGCGTGGTCGATGAAGGGAATGAATTCGCGGAGGAAGAAATCTTCATAACGGTCGCGGTCGTCGTGAGAGTTGATGTAGAAACTGGTGTCGGCGTCGGGCGTGACGATGAGAAATTCGCCGATTTTGTGCTGCTGCCAGAGATCTTCGATGATGTTCCAGCCACCGGACGTGACCAGCATTTGCTCGTCGCCACCGAGGCCATGGAGGAAATAAAGGACCGGATAGCGGCGCAACTTGCTGGAATCGTAGCTCGGCGGAAGGATGGCGCAGTAGCGCACGGCGCGATGAAGAATTTCGCTCTGCGTGGAGCGGCATTCGATGCGGCCGAGGGCGGCGCGCGCGGGTACCGCAAACGTGAAAAGAGAAAGCACCAGCGCCGAGACAAGCCGAAAGCAACGGCGGTTTCTCATGCCGCGACTCCGCTATTCATAGCGGAGGGCTTCGACGGGATTGAGGCGGGCGGCGCGGGAGGCGGGGTAAAGGCCAGCGATGAGGCTGACGACAACGGCGAAAGCGATGGCTCCCAATGCGAGCCAGAGCGGCACCGCAGAAATATCAACAGAGGGAAGACCCTGGCGGGCCAAATAGACATTCGTGCCAAACGTGAGAGCGCGGCCAATCAGCCAGCCAAGGAACACGCCGCCGATTCCGCCGACGAGGCCCATCACGCCGGCCTCAGCGAAGAAAAGCTGCTTGACGTCGCGATCGTCGGCGCCGAGGGCCTTGAAGACTCCGATTTCGCGGCGGCGTTCGAGAATGGCCATGACGAGAGTGTTCACGATGCCAAGAGTGGCCACGGCGAGAGCGAGGCTGCCAAAAATTCCGAGTAGGAGATCAATAACTGTAAAGAATAGACGTAGATTTTTTGAGGTGTCGAGAAGAGAAAACGTGGCGAGGCCCAGGCCTTTGATTGCGTCCTCGGCACCTTGAACGTCGGCGGGGCCCTTGACGCGGACAGTGAGGCTCGAATAGGTGCGATCCGAGCTTGAGCCGTTCACGAGCTGACGAAGATCGGTGACATCGGTGGCGCTGAGCTGCTGGGCAAGCTGAAGCGGAATGAAGACGTGGCTGCGGCCGAATCCACCAAAACCGCCTTCGGGCTGGGTGTCAACGATGCCGATGATGCGCAATTGCTTTTCGTGCGGGACGACGGAAAAGCCAGAATTCATGGAGTCGTTCTTCGTAGCGGAAGAGTCGTCAGGCGCATCGGCGGAGCTGAGCGCCTGGCGTTCCGCATACCGCAGCACCAGCTCCTTGCCAATCAGTGTGGAGGGCTTGTCGGACAATTCCTTCGCGAATTCGGACTGAAGAATCGTTTCGTCCGCATTTGGGTCGGAAAAGAAACGACCCTGCATGCCATCAAACGCACCGTCGCTGCGGGCGGAATCGGGTACGCCGGCGACGCTGGTGGGATAAGGATTGTTAGCGTAGCGGACTTCGGTCATGAAGCGAATCTGCGGATAGACTTCCGTCACATTGGGAAGACGCGCCAAGTCGTGGCGAGTTGATTCGTCGAGTGGACGTGATGCAGCAGGAGAAGAAGCCGGGCCCGCGCGGCGCGGACCGCGGAACTCCTGCATGTCAGTCTGCGAATAGACGAAGACGGCGTTGAACAAGCCGCTGTTCGCAAGGCGCTTGGAAGCAAACTGCTGCAAACCGACGCCAAGAGAAAGCATGGCGACGAGCGAAGCGACGCCAACGGCCACTCCGAGGGTGGTGAGGGAATTGCGCAGCATCGCTTCGCGCAAGTTGCGAAAGGCGAGTTCGGTCAAATCGCCGATTTTCATTGGCGCACTCCTGCTTCGCGGGTTCCCGATTCGCGCGTCTGCGTTTCGGAAACGAGTTTGCCGTCCGCCAGAGTCAGAATGCGGCGAGCGAAACGGTTGGCCAAGGGATGCTCGTGAGTCACCATCACGACCGTCATGCCGAGTTCCTGATTGAAGGCTTTAAGAAGGAGCATCACCTCTTCGCCGGTGGCGCTGTCGAGATTACCGGTCGGCTCATCAGCCAGCAGAATGCTCGGACGGTTGACCAAGGCGCGAGCCAAGGCCGCGCGCTGCTGCTCGCCGCCGGAGAGTTCGCTGGGCCGGTGCGTGAGGCGGTTCCCCAAACGGACGCGCTCAAGGGCTTCGCGCACCCGCGCTCCGCGTTCGCTACGCTGCACTTCCGCTAAACGCAGCGGAAGCTCGACGTTTTCTTCGAGGGTCATGCGCGGCAAGAGGTTGAAGGCTTGAAAGACCATGCCGACCGTGCCGCTGCGGTAATGGGCGAGCTCGTGGGTGTCCATCTCAGCGAGATTACGCTTCTGTACAAGAATCGTGCCGACGGTGGGGCGGTCGAGGCCGGCCAGCAAGTTCAATAGAGTGGATTTTCCCGAGCCGGAGCTGCCCAACAAAGCTACGAATTCTCCTGCGGCGACAGAGAGGGTGACATCGTCCACGGCGCGAATGAGCACATCGCCCATTTGATAGTGACGGGAAACTTTCTCCGCGCGAATTGCGAAGCCGTTGTTTTCAGAAGGCGTCATGCCCGTCCACAATGTTACTACGCACCGGGCAAGCGAGGAGTTTCTTATGAAAGAGATCTGCTTTTGACGAGAAAGGGTTCCCTTGCGCGATCAGCGACGGTCGGCAGCGAGATGGCGGACGTCGCGGCCAGCAACCATGTAAATAACATCTTCGGCGATGTTCGTGGCGTGGTCACCGATGCGTTCGAGATTTTTGGTAACCAGAATCAGCTCGAATGCCGGAAAGACAACCGCGGAATTCTCCATCATGTAGGTGAGCAACTCGCGAAAGATCTGGTCGCGAAGGTGATCGACTTCATCATCGCGGACAAGAACGGTTTTGGCAAGTTCGTCATCGCGGCGGACGAGCGCACTGATGCTGTCGCGAACCATCGCTTCAGCGAGATTGCTCATACGCGGCAAATCGACGTAGGGTTTTACCTGCGGATGGCGGAGGATGCGCAGAGCGGACTGGGCGATGTTGACGGCCTGATCGCCAATGCGTTCCAGGTCGTTGTTGATGCGCGAAGTGGCCAGAATGAAGCGCAAATCGACGGCCATGGGAGCTTGCAGGGCAACGAGCTGCATCACGCGATCGTCGATTTCGATCTGCATATCGTTGATCGCTTTTTCGCCTTCGAGAACTTCCGTAGCAAAGGATTCGTTTTTCTCGAAGACCGCCTGAACAGCGCGGTGAACCGCGTGTTCGGAAAGGCTGGCCATCCACAGCAGCCGCTCCTTCAGCTCGTCGAGATCGTGTTCGAAATGCCTTTCCATGAATGCTCCTGGTGCTCCAGATTCCTATTATGCAGCAACTCCGCTTTACTCCTGACCCTTCGAACCAGCGATTTCTCTTAACCGAAACGGCCGGTGATGTACGCCTCAGTACGCGGGTCAGTAGGCGTGGTGAATAGCTTGGGCGTCTTCTGAAATTCGATGATATGACCTTCCAAGAGGAATGCGGAAAAGTCACTGGCGCGAGCGGCCTGCTGCATGTTGTGGGTGACGATGACGATGGTGCAGGTCGGCTTCAACTGGAAAAGCAGCTCTTCAATCTTGGCGGTCGTCACCGGATCGAGCGCGGAACACGGCTCGTCGAGCAGCAAGACTTCTGGGTCGACCGCCAAGGCACGCGCGATACAGAGCCGCTGCTGCTGGCCGCCCGACAGGGCATAGGCGGACTTATGAAGCTGATCTTTGACCTCTTCCCAAAGAGCCGCGCGGCGGAGGCTGTGTTCGACGGCGTCCGAGATCTTCCCTTTGCAACCGTTGATGCGAAGGCCGTAGGCGACATTGTCAAAGATGGACTTCGGGAAGGGGTTCGGCCGCTGAAACACCATTCCAACGCGGCGGCGCAGGCCGACTACATCCATCCCGAGAACGTTTTCGCCGTCGAGAAGGATGCTGCCCTCCAGCCGGGCGTGACGGACGGTCTCGTTCATGCGATTCAAGCTGCGCAAGAACGTGGACTTGCCACAACCGGAAGGTCCGATCAAAGCGGTGACAACGTTCGCAGGAATCTCCAGATCGATACCGTGCAGCACTTCCTTGGGGCCGTAGAAAACTTTGAGGTTGGAAACCTTGAAGCGGAGAGAACCACTCGCTACCGCTTGGGCTTCCGGCGGCTTCGACACGCTTGGCGGCAAGTCGAGCTGGTTATCAGGCTTCCCGCTCATGTTATCCCTTTCCACGCTTCTCACGGGGCTCACGCTGGCCATCGCCTTTACCTCGCAACAGATGTCTTGCGCGCAAGGACCAAGCGCGTGCCAATGTTAACGACCAGAACGAGTCCCAGCAAGACCAATCCTGCAGCCCAGGCCTGCTCGTGCCACTCCTGGTAAGGGCCAAGCGCGTAGGTGTAAATTAACATCGGCAAAGAAGAGATCGGCTGGTTCCAGCCGGGACTCCAGTACTGATTACCAAAGGCGGTGAAGAGCAACGGGGCCGTCTCGCCGGCTACGCGGGCGAGCGCGAGCATAATGCCCGTGATGATGCCGGAAGCGGCCGCAGGCACGATTACCGTCAGAATCGTTTTCCATTTGCTTGCACCCAGCGCCAGCGCGGCCTCTCGCAGGGTGTTGGGAACGGCGCGAAGGAACTGCTCCGTGCTGCGAACGGTGATGGGTATGGTCATAACGCCGAGAGCAAAGCCGCCAGCCAGAGTGGAAAAGTGGCGCATGGGAACAACAACGACGCTATACGCGAAGATCCCGATGACGATGGATGGCACGCCGTTCAGAAGATCGGTGGTGTAGCGCACCAGGAAGTTAAATGTTTTGCCGCCGAACTCCGCCAAATAGACACCCGCCATGACGCCCACCGGAACGCCAAAAAGCATAGCCAATAGAAGGAGTTTTCCGCTTCCCACAATAGCGTTGGCCATGCCGCCGCCAGTCTCGCCAACGGGAGCAGGAAGCTTTGTGAAGAAATTCCAGCTCAAGTCTTTGCCCCCGTGCCAGACGAGGTAGCCCAGGATGAAGAAGAGAACCGAAACGGTGAGGAGGGTGCAAGCACCCGTGAGACTCAGCATGACAACGTTTAAAGTTTTGCGCCAAACGGTGCGAAGGCTCATGTGGGGGTGGCGCCTCCGCGCTGTTCGGTCGTGATGATGAGTATGCGAGCCAAACCGTTGAGAACAAAGGTCACCAAGAAGAGCACTAGCCCCAGCTCAATCAGCGCCTGAAGGTAAAGCGCGCCGGTCGCTTCCGTGAACTCGTTGGCGATCACGGCCGCAATGGTGTAACCGGGAGCTAGGAGAGATGCAGATATCTTTGGATCGTTGCCAATCACCATGGTTACGGC